>NZ_BMKE01000023.1 GCF_014643915.1 Oceanisphaera marina | reverse complement strand
GGTGGCAAACTCCTGCTCAACCCAATTCGTCATGTCACTCGTCGCTACACCTGTTGTTCAGTGGCATTGATGATACTCATTCAAGGACTTATGGGTAAAGGGATGCGTTTAAGCCCAGCCTAAATAGAGCCTGGCGTGATACGTTTTACGTTAAAGATAAACACCGTTTTGTAGCCCAACGCTTCAGTTGTTGGTTCTGCGGAGCAGAAGATTTAGTTCTAAAGATAAAACCCGGTCGGCGTTGAGACGGGAATGTTTTTAAATTCATCTTGCTTCGCAAGACCCGCAGCTGAAGCGCGGGGCTACAAAAGTAGGTGCCAATTCCGGCGTCGTTGTTGTTTGCCCTCTTCACCCTTTACTATTTATTCAGATCTGACCTCTATTTTTCCGTGTTCTTCCGTGGATTCCGTGGCAAAAAGGCTCTTTAGTCATTATCTAGCTCGGCGCTGGCTCATACATCGCCAGCATCTGTTTGGCTTGTTCGGTAATCGCCTCGCGCCAGCTGCTGGGGGCCAGCACTTGAATGCGGGCGCCAAAACCCATGATCCACCATTGGGTTTGCTGATCGTTGGGCACGGTGGCGGTCAAGGTGACCCAGCCGTCCTGATCGGGTGCAGAAAGATGCTGCTGGCTACTGATGGGAGTTTCGGCCAATAGCCAGGCTATATTTGAGTCTATTTTAGCCAGCAGTTCGACTTGTTGCTGATCCAGCGGATAGCCAAAGGCACCCTTGGCAATATAGGCTTCTACGCTGAATTCCGGTTGAGGCCTAAACACCGCTTTGCTGGGCGAAAGCTGGCGAATACGGTGCAGGGCAAACTGGCGAATGTCGTCATAATCATTGACCGTTGCCACCAGATAACTGACGCTGTGGCGCACCACCAACCCTTGGGGGTGCAAGGTAAAGGTTTTAACTTCTCCTTGTTGGCGGCTTAAATATTGCACATCAATCGCACTGCGTTCGAGCAGCGCGTCGCTTACTCCTTGCCATACCGGCGGATCGATGGCGGCCGGCAGCAATGCCTTGCCATTGGGAATGGCGCGCACTTGTCGCGCCCAGCTGGCATAACCGTTTTCTTGCAGGGCATCGAGAAACCTGCGCGCGCCATCAAACTGCGGGTTGAGCTTGTCGATGGCAATTTGTGGCAGCAAACCTTTCAAATATTCTTCGGCCAGCACCAGCGTCAAGGCGGTGGCGGTATCCAATGCGGGCAAGTTGCTTTTGAAACCGGGATCAAATGACCAGCGATAAGGGCGTTCGTCTTTATTGCACAGCAGCGGAAAATGCGAGGACATCCTCTCGAGATCACGCTGTATTGAGCGCAGTTCAATGTTAAAACCGCGCTCGGCCAGCAAGTCTTGTAGTGTGGTGGTGGCTTTATAATGAGGCGCGCGCGGAATAAGCTGCAGCATTGCCAAATATCGAAACAGGGTATCGCGTTGCGTCGCCATGGGGCCTCTTTGCGTTATGTGTTGGCCAAAAAGCCGATGGGTTTGCTTTGGTCGGCGGTTTTAAGGCTATGCTCTTGCTGTAGCCCCGCCAACAAGCTGTTTGGGCTGATGGTTTCGCCCATCACCTGGTGGCGGCGAGCCACGGCGGCAAAATCCCCAGGGGTAAGCTGGGTGAGTTGACTCACCGCCGGGTGTAAATGGGCGACGTCCTGCTCGTAAAAACCGCCTTTGATGGCCAGGCCCAATACGGTATTAAAATACATCCAGGCTTGTTCGGCATTGAAGTAAGTGAAGCGAATTTTAAAATCAAAACGCCGCAAGGCCGCCATATCCAGATGGGTCATAAAATTGGTCGCCATCACTAGAATACCGTTAAATTGTTCCATTTGAACCAGTAATTCGTTCACCTGGCTTACTTCCCAGTTGCGCACCGCACCGGCCCGATTGGCCAGCAGACTGTCGGCTTCGTCTACCAACAGTATGCCGTTGCTGGTTTTAGCCTCGGCAAACGCCGCAGCCAGTTTCTTTTCGGTGCCTCCGACGTAAGCGTCCAGCAGATCCGAGGCTTTTTTGGTGATCAGTGGTTTATCCAGGGTGGCGGCCAAATGGGCGGCCAGTGCCGTTTTACCCGTGCCCGGTGGGCCAAACAAGCACAAACGCCCCATGCCACTGCGCTGCAGGCCGTTGATCATGGTCGTTAATGGGGTATCGGTGGCACACAGCGCCGGATTAAATAATGACGATGTTCGTGGCTGATTCAGACGTTGCCAACGATAACCCAGCGCCTGATACAGATTAGCTAGCAAGTCTTCCATGGCGGCCTCTACTTTTTCTGCTTTACGATAACCCAGTTTTTTCACCACTTTGGCGGCTCGCGCCACATGCGCCGGCTCCAATTGTGATTGCTGTGCCAGCTGTTGTAGCCAGGGCTCGCTGACATTCAATTTATCGAGCAATCGCCTGGCGATGCTCAGCCGTACGTCGGCCGTGAGTTCGGGCATGGCCAGCACCAGGTCGAAACGGCGAATAAAGGCGGAGTCCATATTCGAGACATCATTACTGAGCCAAAACGTCGGGCGCGGATTGTTTTCCAGTAGTTGATTCACCCAGGCCTTTTGGCCTTCGCTGATGCGTTCGTTAAAGACGTCTTCTACCTCATCAAATAACACCAGGCTGTGAGCATCATTACGCAATACCTGCTGGCATAACTGGTAACGGGCAAAACGTTCGCGGCCGTTGAGTGCTTCGCCCTGATTGTTGGCAAACTTGACTTCATGCAGGCACCACTGCAATTGAGCACTCAGTGCGCGGGTGAGCTCGGTTTTACCGGTGCCGGGAGCGCCATAGATCAACACGTTCACTCCCGGTTGTGGCTGACGAGCCGAGCGATACAGATAACGCAACAAACGATCGATAAAAGGCTGCAGGTGCACAAAGTCATTCAGGGTCAAGCTGGGCGTCTGATTGCGGATGGAAAAGGCGGTCAGCAAGGTGTGCGGCCCATCTTGTTCATACAACATGATGTCGTCCAGGCCCCGCATTAGCTCCAGCCCATTACCGTGGCGTTCGGTTTGCACCAAGCCGCAGGCCAGCAAGGGCATATCGGGTGCCAGGGCGTGTGCCACCTGGCGGCGGGTATAAGGCAGGGCGAAAGCCAGTAGGCTCACCAATTGCTGAATACCCATCCAGGGTTGATGAAACATGCCCACGGTTTGTGTCAGCACATTGTCTTGTTCCAGCAAGATTAAAAAAGCCAGTATATCTAGTTCCACTGCGCTCAGACCCAGGCTGGTCGCCAGTTGAGCCAGGTTGTTGCACAGAGGGGCGGGGATGGAAACTTGCAGGCTCTCTTGTTTGGCCAGCACTGTTTTGAGCAGTGACATGACGGCGGTGGGCGATAACTCGCTTACCTCGATATCCGGAGCCAGGGTTTGCAATAATTCATCCAGTTCATGCCGGCGCTTGGTGAGGGCCACTTGTGCGGCTCCGCCCATTACCAGCAGGCGCAAGGCCCATAACAGCGGCAGCGGCGGATGAACCGGCAAAGCGGTACTGACCGACGGTTTTTTCTTGCGCAGAAAATCAGCAATAGGCGGCTGTATGGGCATGGGATGCTCCTGGTTAGCGGTGGAGTCATCAGAGTACAAAACAAGGCGACATTTTGTGTCGCCCAGTAATAAAAGGGGATCAGGGCTGGGCGGCGTAGGCGACGATTTCGCAGAGCATTTCTTCCCGGGCCAGCCCCACCACTATCATGGCGGCGCGGTTGGGGTAGGGGGCGTCGAAATATTCTGCATACACCTTGTTGAACACCGGCAGCTGGTCGCGGGCAGTCACGTAGATCAGTACCTGGGTCACATCCGCCATGGTCAGGCCTGCCGCTTCTACTGTGTGCTTGAAGTTGTCCATAGTCTGGCGCGCCTGGGCCTCGATGCCACCGTCGACGACCTTGCCTTCGCCATCGATGGGGATTTGCGCGGTATAGAATTGTCCATTGGCCATCACGGCCCATTCCAGCGGTGCCTTGGAGGCGAAAAGGTTGGTCTTTACGGCAGTTTTCATGATGTATTCCTTTATTCAATACAGAAAAAAAGAGCGGCTGCTGCCGCTCAAACTGGATGGCACCGGCTTAAAGCCCCTGTTCCGCTGCCATTTTTTTAATGATTTGCGGTGCCGTCCACAGGGTGGGCAGCAACACCAGCGATACCGGTACTGCCGTGACCACGATGAAGGACTGCAGGGCGGTTATGCCACCCGAGCCGATGGAGATCAGAATGGCCGCTATCACGCCCATCATCACGCCCCAGAATACGCGTACTCCGGCGTGAGGATGGTCGGTGCCGGTCATCACCATGGATACCGCAAAGGTCATGGAATCTCCTGTGGTGGCCACGAAGATGGTGG
Organism: Oceanisphaera marina; assembly: GCF_014643915.1. GTDB lineage: Bacteria > Pseudomonadota > Gammaproteobacteria > Enterobacterales > Aeromonadaceae > Oceanimonas > Oceanimonas marina. The sequence goes on along the minus strand of NZ_BMKE01000023.1, from coordinate 45,821 downwards.
TCAGGATCAGGAACAGTATCGAGATAATGTAACCAAGGGGCAGTTGCTCGGTAATGGCCAGTAATGCCGCCGGCAGGTTGAAACCGGTGAAGGGGCCGGAGACGCTGCCGGGGGTGGCGATTTCGAACGCCAAACCGCTGCCGCCCATGACGGTGAACCAGAAGCAGGTGATAATGGGCGCTATGATGGAAATCAGCATGATCACCTGACGCACGGTGCGGCCGCGAGAAATACGCGCCACAAACATCGCCATCAAGGGGCCATAACCCAGGAACCAGCCCCAGAAAAACACCGTCCACCAGTCCAGCCAGGCCGGATCGGCGCGAAAGGTCGCCATGGGGATAAAGTTATTGAGGTAGAGGCCAAAGGCGTGCAGGTAGGTATTGACGATAAAGGCGGTCGGGCCAAACAGAAAGATAAACAACATCAGAAAGGCGGCCAGCATCACGTTGATGTTACTCAAAATCTGGATGCCACGGGTGACGCCACTCACGGCCGACAGAGTATAGATACAGATCAGCCCGACCAGAATCGTCACCTGAGTGCTGTAAATATCGGGAATACCGAACAGCTTTTCCAGCCCAAAGCTGACCTGCAGACCCAGAAAGCCGATGGGGCCCACGGTGCCGGCAACCACCGCCAGTACGCAGCAGGCATCCACTATAGAGCCAAACCAGCCCTTCATGACGCGATCGCCGAACACCGGATACAGCAAGGTGCGCGGTTTTAGTGGCAGTCCCTTGTCGTAATGCAGATGCATGAATACGATGCCGGTCAGGCTGCCAAGGATGGCCCAGGCCAGAAAGCCCCAGTGCATGAAGCTTTGTGCCATGGCGTTAAGCGCCATGTTCATGGGCTCGGTTTCACCCGCATACATGGGGGGTGGCGAGATAAAGTGCGCCAAAGGCTCGGCGGCCGCCCAGAACACGCCGCCTCCCGCCAGCAAAGTACACATGATGATCGACATCCACTGAAAGGTAGACATCTCGGGCTTGCTCAGGTTACCCAGGCGAACATGGCCACCCCGGCCCACGGCCATCACCAGTCCTATGATGAAGGTCAGTAACAAGAGTACCTGCCAATAGGCACCAAACAAGCGGGTCGACACGGCAAAGGCCTTGTTAACCCAGGCCGACACCAGATCGATATCATATAAAGCCATGGCCACAAACAGCAGCAGGGCGCCGCCACTGAGCAGAAATACGGGAATATCGAGCCCGGTAAAAAAGCCGGGACTGGCATTGATATCCTTATCGTTGTCCATGGCCAGGGTTGCCTCTGTTTTATTGCTCATGTTCGTCTCCATCGTTGAACACTACGCGGGGAGTGGGGGCTCCCCGTTATCCTTATTGAGCAGCAGTGTGTGGCTGCAGGGCGTTATCCAGGAAGTTGAGCCAGTTCTGGCCCATGATTTTTGCCGTCTCTTGCTGGCTGAAGCCCCGAGCCAGCAGGCCCTGGGTGAGGTTGGGAAAGTCGCGGCTGTCGCGAAACCAGGACAGCGGGCGCGGCCAGTCGGCATTGGACTTGGAGCCTTCGCCGTAATCCATGGATTTGGACCAGCGACCATTGCGCATCCACTCCAGCACCGACAGCGGCTGGTTCTGGCACAAGTCGGTGCCTATGCCCAGCCTGTCCACGCCCATCAGATCCGCGGTGCGGGCAATCATGTCGCAGTAGTCTTCCAGGGTGCAGTCGGGGCCGTTTTTAAGGTGGAAGGGATAGGCGCTAAAGCCCAGCAAGCCACCGGATTCGGCCAGTGCCTTGAGCACGGTATCCGACTTGTTGCGCTTGGCCTCGTGAAAGCTCAGCGGGTTGGCGTGCGAGATCACAATGGGGCGCTCGGAAATATCGATGGCCTCCAGGGTGCTGCGCTCGGCGCTGTGGCTCATGTCCACTACCATGCCCACCCGGTTCATTTCCTTGATCACCTGGCGGCCAAAGCGGGTGACGCCGCTGTCGACTGCCTCGTAGCAACCGCAGGCCAGCAGGCTTTGGTTGTTGTAGGTCAGCTGCATGATCATCAGGTTCAGATTGCGCATCACCTCGACCATGCCGATGTCGTCTTCGATGGGGGAGCAGTTTTGCGCTCCAAACATGATGCCCACTTTGCCTTCGGCCTTGGCGCGGCGAATATCATCGCTGCTGCGTACCGGCATGATGAGATCACCATGCAGCTCGAACTGACGATTCCATTCGCTGATACGCATCAGGGTTTCGCGGATCTGTTCATGGTAGACGATGGTGGCGTGCACCATGGTGACGCCCCCTTGGTGCAGTTGCTCGAAAATCTCCCGGTTCCAGTTGGAATACTGAAGCCCGTCGATCACGACCATCTCGTTGTGCAATGCTTGGCTCATGATCCTGTCTCCGTTAGGCGCGGATGTAGGTGGTTTTCACGACGGTGTAAAACTCTTTGGCGTAGGTGCCCTGTTCACGAGGGCCGAAGCTGGAGTCTTTACGGCCACCAAACGGCACGTGGTAATCGGTGCCGGCGGTCGGCAGGTTCACCATGACACAGCCGGTTTTGGCGTTGCGTTTGAAGTCGGTGGCGTATTTCAGCGACTCGGTGCAGATGCCGCCGGTCAGGCCGAAGTTGGTGTCGTTCAGGGTCGCCAGTGCTTCGGCGTAGTCCTTCACCTTGATGACGCAGGCGATGGGCGCGAAGGCTTCTTCCCGGTTGATGGTCATGTCGTTGGTGGTGCCGGTAAACAGCGCCGGCTGCATGTAATAGCCTTCGGTGTCTTCGGTGATCACTTCGCCGCCGTAGACCAGCTTGCCGCCTTCGCTCTTGGCCAGTTCCAGATACTTGAGGTTGGACTCCATCTGGCGGGCATCGGCCACGGCCCCGATGTGCACGCCTTCCTTCAGCGGATTACCGACCACCAGCTTTTTCATGCGCTCAATCACGGCTTCAACAAAACGATCGTGAATACCTTCGGTTACGATCAAGCGGGAAGAGGCGGTACACTTCTGTCCGGTGCCGCCGTAGGCGCCGCCCACGGCACATTCAACCGCGTTGTCCAGATCCGCATCATCCAGCACCACCAGAGCGTTCTTGCTGCCCATTTCCAGCTGGCATTTCACCAGGTTGCCGGCAGTGGCCATGGCCACCTTACGACCGGTTTCCAGCGAGCCGGTAAAGGTCAGGGCATTGATATCGCGAGAGTTAATCAGCACATCACCCACCTCGGCACCCGGGCCCATCACCAGGTTGAAAGTACCGGCGGGCAGGTTCTGGCGCGAAATGATCTCGGTTAGCGCCCAGGCAGAAGCAGGCACCTGATTGGCCGGCTTCCACACCACGGCGTTGCCGAAGGCCAGCGCCGGGGCGATTTTCCAGGCGCCGGTGGCTGTCGGGAAGTTCCAGGGGGTGATGATACCGACTACACCCACCGGCTCGCGGCGGGTTTCGATTTCGACGCCGGCGCGTACCGAGTCGGCGGTTTCGCCCATCTGGCGCAGTACTTCGGCGGCATAGTAGTGGAAGAACTGGCCGGAGCGGTAGACTTCACCGGCGCCTTCGGCCAGGGTCTTGCCTTCTTCACGAGCGAGGATCCGACCCAGTTCGTCTTTGCGGGCAATCAGCTCGTCACCAACCGCCATCAGTACGGCGTAACGCTGCTCCAGGCCGCTTTTCTGCCATTCCAGCTGGCCGCTGACGGCGGCGGCAATGGCGGCTTTGGTCTGGGCGGCATCAGCCTGGGCATAGTGACCTATCACATCGCTGAGATCGGAAGGGCTGACGTTGGCAATCGAGCTTGAACCTTCAACCCATTCACCGGCAATGTAATTACGAAATACTGAATCAGACATGAGTGTTCTCCTTTACTTGATTGGAGTCATCATAGGAGCTGTGTTTTAATAATAAAAATTAATTAATGATATCGTCTGATAAGGAAGTCTTATCATGTTGCCGGAATTCAAAGTCGCTCAACTGCGCCACTTCGTGTGGGTTGCCGAACTTAAAGGCTTTCACCTGGCTGCCGAAAAGGCGCATCGCACCCAGCCTGCCATTTCGCTGTCGATTCGTGATCTGGAAAACAAACTCGGTGAGGCGCTGTTCGAGAAGCGTAACAGCCGTACCGCCAAAACCGAGCTCACCCCCTTTGGCAAACACTTTTTGCCCAAGGCGAAAGAATTGCTCGCCCATCATGATCGCATCGCCGAAGACATGACCTTGCTGGCCGAACACAAGACCGGACATTTGCGAATCGCGTCGGTGCCGTCCATTGCCAGCCGTTTTCTACCCGAGCTGCTGCTGAACTTTATCGGGGATCGCAAGCTGCACGTGAGTGTGTTTGATGATAACTCGGGGGCGGTACTGAAAATGGTAGAAAATCAGCAGGTGGATTTTGGCATCGCCAGCCTGTTTGATGAGCAAGGAGAGAGCGAAAAGCACTTTACGCCGGTATGGGAAGATACATTAGGCGTGGTGTGCCCCCATGATCATCCTCTGGCCAGCTACAGCGAACTGCATTGGCAGGCGTTGCAGCAATATCGACTGATCAGTAATGGTACTTCTCGTTTACTGGAGGGGAGTGAAGCTGAGTCACTGTTGGCTCACTCGCAATACTATGTCTCCAACATGATTTCATTGGTGGCCATGCTGGAGGCGGGCTTTGGTGTGACCACGCTGCCCTGGTATGCTTTTCCAAAAGGCAATTCAACTCTTACCTTTATTCCCCTGCACACCCCGGTGATCACCCGACGTATCGGTATCATTCGACTGAACAACAAATCCCTGACCCCGCCGGCCCAGGCGCTGGTGGATTTTATTCTGGCCAATCCACCTCAGTAAGTCCCATCGCCTGCCGACTCCCCATCGGCAGGCATTATTGCTTGTTAACCTGCGCCACCTCCCACTTTGTTAAATAACTTCCTAACCTTGAAGTCAGTTATTTACATGGACATCAGTATCGATGCGACCTGTTAGCAATCTGATAAACTTTTCTTATCAATCGATATAACCATTTAACTTGTCTGGGTTTGTTGGTTTACACCATGATGCAGCGCATGAGGCAGAAAGCGGAGTCATTCACCCGGAGAGTCACCGGGCATTATTTGCTCTTTCTGACCCTGTGTTATGTCGGGCTATGGTTCGAACAATAGCGCAATAAGGACATCTAGCATTAATCGAGGGTAGAAACATGATGAGGTTAGCTGCGATTAAAGCCTCGCTGCGGGGGCCAAATGCATTGCCACTGCGACCCGTTAACCAGGTGATGAGCCTGGAGCGCTTGGGCGCCATGCATCAGAGTCGGCTGAGTTTTATGCGCATACTGGTGCGCCGCATCATGCTGGAACGCTGGCAAATACATACCGCGCGCCTGAATTTGTGTGCCGACGGCTATGGCACCGTGATTTATGAAATCAATACCGCGCAGGGGCTGTTCAGTTTCGTTATTTTTTCCGATTACCTGAGCCCCGAGGAGCGTAACGACCGCGTTATTGCCAGCAAGTGGGATCTCACCATGGCGCTGGTAGAAGGACACGTCGAAGACGAATACCTGGCATTTTTACGCCAGAATGTGCCACTGCAGGAAGCGGGTCGGGTAGACTCACGGGTATTCGTGCTGTCTCGTGCCAATCGCAGCGCGCGCAACTTCGATTATGTGGTGGAGCAGCTGGCCAAAGGCGAGCAGCCCGATGTGGCCCAGATCGCCAAGGTCGGTTATCTGTATCGCACCACCGCCGTCTACGGCAGCGGCAAGCTGGGCATGGCCGACTGGGATAAAGTCAGCAGTCGCTATCCCGACTTTGCCCGCCCCTTTGCCGCGGAAATGTTTGCCTGCTTTATGCTGAGAAACTTCAGCTTGCTGCAGGTGGAGCACATTGCCAGGCAGCGTAACCCGCAGCAATATAACCCCATGCAGCCCGACATCAAACGCTACTTCGGCATTGGTAACTCCACGGGGCTGGGCATGGCACCCTATCTGATTAACCACCCCATGCTGATCAACCGCTGGATAGAATTACGCGAGCTGGCACTGGCCCTGGTGCGCAGCCTGGGCTTTATCGACGACAGAATACGCCAGCAGCTGGATATGCTATTGGCGCGTAGCAGCCAGCATATGGCTGAAACTCTCACCGAAGACCCCTGGCAATCCGATAATAATATACGGGTAATTGAAGACATTTCGGCGTTGCGCGAACAAGCCGGTGCCTCGTTGCATGACTGGAACAACTTGCTGACCTGGAGCGAGCAGCACTGTTCGCTGCAGGGGCAAGAGCTGCTGGTGTCGATACTGCTGGAGCTGTATCCGCAGCTGGTAGATGGCCTGGATGACTATTACTGTGTGGAAGAGTTTCTCGACCTGGACCCGCTGATGCCGTTGCAAACGCTCAAGGAAGTGATTGAACGTCGTTACGACTGGGCACTGAAAATAGACTTTAATGCCGTCGGTTCACGAGACATCTTCTGGTATCGCTCGGAAGACAAAATGGAGCCCAGGCTGGGCCAGTGTGCGCTGGATCAGGGACGAGACAAGCAAATGCCACTGGGTGTGGGCTACGCGGTATATAAATGCTACCAGATATTATGCGAGTACATTAAAGACAATCCCGAGCACACCACGGCCCGCTTTATGGTGGCCAGACCCAAGCTGCGCGGCATAGTGCGGCGCATTCAAAGCATGGACCGCTGTGTGTACGGTGATATACAGGCCAATCTGCTGGCCAAAGACGTACTGCCCATGCACCTGCTGCGTTGCAAGTTGTCGTTTTTTGGCGTCAGCAAGTTCGATCCACGCTCCAGGCTGTGGGTGCGCAATACCATGTATCAGGGCGCCCCCTTGCTGGAAGATATCGGCAATATCTACAACGACGACTGGTTTATGCCGCTGGCCCCCACATCAGGAGGACATGACTGATGCAAGTGTCGATGAATGAACTGAAAGCGGCGTTGCGCCGTTGTTTTGAAGCCTCCGGTTACTTCGTTGGTAACTACGAAGATGCGGCCAACATGGTGTTATGGCTGGAAAAGCATGGCCTTAACGGGCTCGAAGAGCTGAAGCGGGCGCTGCCTTATATCAATCTGGATAAGGAAAAACCGCTGAGCACAGTGGTGTATGAAGACAGCACCTCGGCCATTATCGACAGTAACGGCCGCAGCGCACTGAACTGCATCGCCTCGTCGGTTGATCTGGCCCATGCCAAGGCGCTGGAAAGCGGTATCGCCACCATTACCGTGCATAACTGCCATAACCGCATGTTTGCGCTCAAGGCGCTGACCGACTGCGGGCGGCGGGGCATCAGCGTCACCGCCTATTGGCAAAATGGCAGTAACACCGTGAAAGAGTATGCGGCGGCCATCAAGGCGGGGGAGCGTTATCCCAGTTTCAGCGAGGCGGCCACCACACTGGTGACCAATCCTGATGAGCCCCAGGCGCTGACTATCGTCTGCAGCTCGCGGGTAGACCTGGCCGGGTCGCTGCAGAACTCCAAGGGTAACCGCAATGCGCGCTACATGAGCCCGGAGGATCTGGCCGACAACAAGGAATACATTATCGATAATGGCATCGAGATTGATGATGCACTCTGGAGCGACATCAATCGCCTGGGGGCCGGTATTCTGGTGGAAAACAGCGAGCGCTCTCGCAGCGGGGCAGGAAGCAGATAGCAACACCAGGCACTCATATTTAAGACAGGCACCTTTCTTTGTTGATGGGTGCCTTTTTATTTGAAGCAGGATTTCGCGGCTAAAGCGCGCGACTATATTCGTGCAATATACAAATTTCGGCGTCTCCTTTGACCGTCTTTCGGGCGGTGAGTCATGTCTTCGGTTTGGTGCCGTTAGTACGTGCTAGAATAGCCGCTTTTTACGCAGGATAACGGCATGCTGTATACCCCGATCGATTTGCTGGCGCTGCTGATTGTTACCTGCAGCATAGTGGTGCAGGCCTGGGTGGGCATCGGCTTTGGTCTGCTGGCCGCACCCTTGCTGTATCTGATTGATCCCGCCTATATGCCGGGCCCCGTGCTGGTACTGGGGTGGATGCTGTCGGTAGTGGTGGTGCTCAAACAACGTCATACCCTTAACTGGCGCCGTGTGCTGCCCGCCATAGTGGCGCGGCTACCGGGATCCTGGTGTGGCGCCTTGTTGCTGGTGAGCATAGCGCCCTGGCAGCTGAGCTTGTTTTTTGGTGGCGCCCTGTTACTGGCGGTGTGGCTAAGTGTGCGTCGTTATTCGGTGGCACTCAATGGTTACAGCCTGACGGTGGCCGGTTTTCTGTCGGGTATTCTGGGCACAGCTACCTCTGTTGGGGGGCCGCCTATCGCCTTGTTATATCAGCATGAGTCCCGATTGACGGCACGTAATGAAATCGCGGCTTTCTTTTTGATTGGCACCCCCTTGTCGATCAGCATGTTGTGGTTGAATGGCGGCTCTGAGCTGCTGGATGGTGTGCTGATCCTGAAGATGATCCCCGGAGTGATAGTGGGTTTCTGGCTGTCGCGTCGCCTGGAGCGGGTATTTCAAAAAGACAGCGCCCGGCCCGCCATTCTATTTATTTCTGCCATTTCGGCCCTGGTGGTATTGTGGCAGGGCATAACGGGTGGCCTGGCAGCCGCATAGCGCGTTAATATCCGCGCTTGATAGCGAGGATCCATAAGCAGAGGAGTCTGAAGTGGAACAGACACAACCATTGGCACGGCAATTGGGAAATGCCTTGATGAGTCGGGGGTTGACGGTAACCACCGCCGAGTCCTGTACCGGTGGCGGTATTGCCTGCGCCATTACCGACATTGCGGGCAGCTCGGCCTGGTTTGAACGGGGCTTTGTGACCTATTCCAACGCCGCCAAAAGCGAGATGCTGGGCGTGGATGCCGGTGTGATTGACCGGGACGGCGCGGTCAGCGAGGCGGTGGTGATGGCCATGGCAAAGGGGGCCTGTGCGCAAAATGGCGATAGCCTGGGGGTGGCGGTCAGCGGTGTGGCGGGCCCCGACGGTGGCAGCCCGGAGAAACCCGTGGGGACTGTCTGGTTGGCCTGTTATTTGGCCGCCGAAGATAAAATGCATACTCGACGATTGCAGTTATCCGGCGATCGTCTGGCGGTGCGCCAGCAAACCATAGTGGCGGCACTGGAAGATTGCTTGTCGCTCTTGGTATCCTGACCCGAGTGATACAACATAGTTATGTGATGTGAACTTGATACTGTACGAATAACCAGTATACTCAACCCTATATTTTCGACGCATTAGCTTAATCAGCGGAGCATTCATGGATCAAAACAAAGAAAAAGCCTTGGCCGCGGCCCTTGGCCAAATTGAAAAACAGTTTGGTAAAGGCTCTATCATGCGACTGGGTGACAACAAGGCGTTGAATATCGAGTCTATCTCCACCGGCTCTTTATCACTGGATATCGCATTGGGCATTGGCGGCTTGCCTACCGGTCGTATTGTTGAAATTTATGGTCCTAGTTATTGCCGAAGCGCAGAAAGCGGGCAAAGTCTGCGCCTTTGTGGATGCCGAACATGCGCTGGATCCGCAATATGCGGGCAAGTTGGGCGTCAATGTTGACGATTTACTGGTTTCTCAGCCGGATACCGGTGAGCAGGCGCTGGAAATCTGCGACATGCTGGTCCGCTCAGGTGCGGTTGACGTGATCATTGTTGACTCGGTGGCCGCCTTGACGCCCCGCGCCGAAATTGAAGGCGAGATGGGGGATTCACACGTAGGTCTGCAGGCTCGCTTGATGTCTCAGGCGCTGCGCAAGCTGACCGGTAACATCAAGGCCGCCAATTGCCTGGTATTCGTCGTATTGGTGCCATTAAAGAAGGCGACGAAGTAGTGGGTAACGAAACCCGCGTCAAGGTGGTAAAAAACAAGGTGGCACCGCCGTTCAAGCAGGCCGAGTTCCAGATCATTTATGGTGCCGGTATCTCTAAAGAAGGCGAACTGGTTGAGCTTGGTGTGAAGCATAAGTTTGTTGATAAAGCCGGTGCCTGGTACAGCTACCAGGGTGAGAAAATTGGCCAGGGCAAAGCCAACTCCATTAAATACCTGTTAGAGAATAAACACATCTCTGATGAGATAGAAGGCAAGCTGCGCGACTTGTTGCTGCTGAAGCCTGGTGAAGAAAAGGTCAAGCCAGACGATGCACCGGGTGCGCTGGGTGCTGTTGAGCCGGTTGACGAAAAAGAAGACTTCTAACAAAAAGGCCGGGTTTACCGGCCTTTTTTATGAGTCTTAAACCCACATTAAACTAACGACTACGACCGTTTTCATGCGTTATGAATGATCCCAAACTCACACCCCAAGCCCTGTGGCACTGCGCATTAGGACTGTTGTCGCGCCGTGATCACAGCCGGCTCGAACTCTCGCAAAAGCTGAGGCAGCGTCAGTTTGATGTTGAGCTGATTGAACAGGCACTTGATAAGCTGGAACAGCAGCAATGGCTGTCTGACCATCGTTTTGCCGTAGTGCAGGTGCGCCAGCATATTTTTAAAAAGCACGGCCCATTACGCATTCGCATGGAGTTAAAACGCAAAGGCGTAAACGAGGCTTACATAGAACAGGCACTGGCCGAAGAAGACCCCGACTGGTTTGAGCTGGCTCTAGTGTGTTATCAGTCTCGATTCAGAAACCGGGACATCCCGGATATCAAAGAAAAAGCCAAGCGAATGCGCTACTTGCAAAGCCGCGGCTTTAATTCCGACCAGATCCGCTATGCGCTGGAAGCCGAACAGGATTAAGATTTTCCCCGAATAACCTCTATAAAGCGTGCGCGAAAGTCAGCCTGCGTTTTACATTAGCCCGGATACCTTTTAAATTAGCTGGGTTAACGCCTATGAACCCAGTAATTGAACAGGATTATCCATGCAGATGACCACATCTGAGTTACGCAACGCGTTTCTCGAGTATTTTCGCCAGCAAGGCCACCAGGTAGTGGGCTCCAGCTCGTTGGTGCCCCACAATGATCCCACCCTGCTGTTTACCAATGCCGGCATGAACCAGTTCAAGGATCTGTTTTTGGGCCTTGAGCAGCGCGCCTATAACCGTGCCACCAGCTCGCAGCGCTGTGTGCGCGCCGGCGGCAAGCACAACGATCTGGAAAACGTGGGCTACACCGCACGCCACCACACCTTTTTTGAAATGCTGGGTAACTTCAGCTTTGGTGATTACTTCAAGCAAGACGCCATTCGCTTTGCCTGGGAGTTTTTGACCGAGGTGGTCAAGCTGCCCAAAGACAAGTTGTGGGTCACGGTTTACGCCACCGACGATGAAGCCTTTGGTATCTGGTCCAAAGAAGTGGGTGTGCCTGAAGATCGCATCGTGCGTATTGGCGACAACAAGGGCGCACAATATGCGTCCGATAACTTCTGGACCATGGGCGATACCGGCCCTTGCGGCCCTTGTACCGAGATTTTCTACGATCATGGCGAACACATCTGGGGTGGCCCTCCCGGCAGCCCGGAAGAAGATGGTGATCGCTATATCGAGATCTGGAATCTGGTATTCATGCAGTTCAACCGTCAGGCCGACGGTACTATGGAGCCGCTGCCCAAGCCGTCGGTTGATACCGGCATGGGCCTGGAGCGCATTGCTACTATTTTACAGGGCGTACACTCCAACTATGAAATCGACCTGTTTCAGGCTCTGATCAAAGCGGCGGCGCAGGCCGTGGGCACCGACGATCTGGATAACAAGTCGCTGCGCGTGATTGCCGACCATATCCGCTCTTGCTCCTTTCTGATTGCCGATGGCGTGATGCCGTCCAACGAAGGCCGTGGCTATGTACTGCGCCGTATCATTCGTCGCGCGGTGCGCCACGGTCGCAAGCTGGGGGCCGAGCAATCCTTCTTCTACACCCTGGTCGGTGCTCTGTGCGAGCAGATGTCGGACGCGTACCCGGAATTGAACACCCAGCGCGCCATTATCGAAAAAGTGCTGCGACTGGAAGAAGAGCAGTTTGCCCGCACCCTGGGTCGTGGCTTGCAGCTGTTGGAAGACGCCATCAGCGAGCTGGGTGATGCCAAGATATTGCCGGGTGAAGTGGTATTCAAACTGTACGACACCTATGGTTTTCCTGCCGACTTGACCGCCGACGTGCTGCGAGATCGCGAACTGAGCATAGATGAAGCCGGCTTTGAAGACCTGATGCAGCAGCAGCGTACCCGTGCCAAGGAAGCCTCCAACTTTGGCGTGGATTACACCAAGGCGATAAAAGTAGAAGGCAGCACCGATTTTACCGGTTACGAGCATCTGGCCGAACCTGCCAAAGTGACGGCCATCTTTAAAGATGGCGAATCGGTACCGGCGCTGATTGCCGGTGAAGAAGGGGCCATCGTACTGGATAAAACCCCTTTCTACGGTGAGTCTGGCGGCCAGGTGGGTGACACCGGTGTGATCAAGCTGGAAGAAGGGCTGTTTGTCGTCAAAGACACCCAGAAAGCCGGTAATGGTGTCTTGCACCTGGGCTCTCTGGAGCTGGGCACCCTGGAAGTGGGCGAGTCGGTTACCGCTGCGGTAGACAGCTATCGTCGCCAGGCGATTGCACTCAACCACTCGGTGACGCACTTGATGCATGCCAGTCTGCGCACACTGCTGGGTGAGCATGTGACGCAGAAAGGTTCCCTGGTGGGCCCGGATCGCCTGCGCTTCGACTTTTCGCACCTGGAGGCCATGAATGCGGCCGAGCTGCGTGAAATCGAAGACATGGTCAACAAGGATATTCGTGCCAACCATGCGGTCTCTACCCAATTAATGGATCTGGATGCCGCCAAGGGTGCCGGTGCCATGGCCTTGTTCGGTGAAAAGTACGATGACGAAGTTCGCGTGGTTTCCATGGGGGATGCGTCTACCGAATTGTGTGGCGGTACCCACGTGCAGCGTACCGGTGACATTGGCCTGTTCAAGATAGTCTCGGAAAGCGGCATTGCCGCCGGTGTTCGCCGTATAGAGGCAGTCACCGGTGATGCGGCGCTGGCTTATTTGCATCAGTTGAATCAAGAACTGGCACAAACCGCGGGTCTGGTAAAAGGCGATTTGTTCTCGGTGGCAGACAAGGTGAAGCAAACACTTGACCGCAGTCGCCAGCTGGAAAAAGAAATCGAGCAGCTGAAAGCCAAACTGACGGCACAGGCCGGTACCGCCTTGCTGGAGCAGGTGACCGACATTAATGGCACCAAGGTGCTGATTGCCGATCTGGATGGCGTAGACGGCAAATCGCTTCGCGGCTCCCTGGATGACCTCAAAGGCAAGCTGCAGTCGGGCATAGTGGTGCTGGCCACGGTCAATGATGGCAAGGTAAGCCTGATTGCCGGCGTGACCAAGGATCTGACCTCCAAGGTGAAAGCGGGCGAATTGGTTAATCTGGTTGCCCAGCAGGTTGGCGGCAAGGGCGGTGGGCGCCCCGACATGGCTCAGGCCGGCGGGAGTGAGCCCGCACAGCTGCCAGCGGCACTGGCGTCGGTCACGCCATGGCTGGCCGAGCGTCTATAGTATTCACCGGATTCAAAATAGACTGCTAAAGTGATAAGAGAGGCCTGTCATCGACAGGCCTCTTGATTTTCGGGACAGGCTCCCCCATTTGTTAACAGGGGAAAGGCTAGGTTTTTACACGCCTTTAGCGGATAATAAATAACATTATTGACCATGACATAGCGGATACAGGAGCAGCAAGATGCTGATTTTGACAAGACGAGTAGGGGAAACCCTGATGATAGGTGACGAAGTCACCGTAACGGTATTGGGTGTAAAGGGTAATCAGGTGCGCATTGGTGTAAATGCACCAAAAGAAGTATCAGTGCACCGTGAAGAGATCTATATGCGTATACAGGCCGAAAAGGGCCACGCAGAAGACGAGCAGTTTTAAGTTATATTGGGGTGTTTTTTGTTCGTGTTGATGGCTTTTATCGCACACTGTTCAAAGACTGTGCAAACGAACAAATCAGGCAAGAAAAGGGTTTGACTTATTTTCGGCTGACGGTAATATACGCCCCAACAACACGGTGAGGTGGCCGAGAGGCTGAAGGCGCTCCCCTGCTAAGGGAGTATGCGGCTTATACCCGCATCGAGGGTTCGAATCCCTCCTTCACCGCCATATTAAGCATCCTTAGCTCAGCTGGATAGAGTACTCGGCTACGAACCGAGCGGTCGGAGGTTCGAATCCTCCAGGATGCGCCATTTAAGCAAGGCGGCGTTAGTAGCAAACGTCTGTGAAAAGAGCAATAAAGGTTCAGAAAAGCATCCGTAGCTCAGCTGGATAGAGTACTCGGCTACGAACCGAGCGGTCGGAGGTTCGAATCCTCCCGGATGCGCCATCTGAATTTAAAGTATACTAAGTAATATATAACAAGTTAATAATGCATCCTTAGCTCAGCTGGATAGAGTACTCGGCTACGAACCGAGCGGTCGGAGGTTCGAATCCTCCAGGATGCGCCATATTGAAAAGCCTGCCTTGTGCAGGCTTTTTTGCGTTTGGAATACGTGAATAGTTTTTCCTTGTAGAGGCCGCTTTAGCCGGCCGGTTTTGTGTAACAAAACTAAAAATCAATAACTACGCGAATATCAAATATTGGAATTATGGCTTTGCAGGCACTGCTTTAGCTGTGCAATATTGCTTGTGCGCCAGATCCTGCTGCGCAGGATTTTGCGGCTAAAGCACGCGACTACATTTGTGCAATATGTTGGTAGTGGTGAGGCTGGGTGTAAGGATAAGTTTAATTCACTATTCACCATAAAATTCAGACACAAAAAAAGGCGCCCTCAGGCGCCTTGTAGAATCATATAGCTAACTTAAGCTGATGCTTCGTCTTCCAAGCCAACGATCAACCAGGGTGCATTTTCCTTGGTCAAATCGCGCTCCAGGTGCCATACCTCTTTAATATCCTGCTCGACACCTTCCTGGCTGTCGCGATAACGACCGCTGAACTTCAGGCTGACTTGAGCGTGATAAGAGGTGTGATCGGCGCGTACCAGTTCGGCATCAACAAACATCACTTCTGTATGTTGCTCGCCGCTCAAGGTGGCGCGCTCCTTGCTCAAGTCGGCAAACAGCTCAGGGGTGACATATTCGCGGATCTTTTCCAGATCGTCTTTGTTCCATGCTTCCTGCAGGGTGCGATAATGTTCGCGAGAGCCCTGTAAAAACGCCTGCATGTCAAAATTGGGGGGCAGATTAAAAGGCACGTCGCTGGCAGCAAAACCGCTGGCAACCGCAGTAGGAGAAGACGAGGTCAACGGCTGCTCCTTGGGCGCTTCAAACTGCTGTGGTCCACTGTAGGCAGTCAAAGGGGGTTGCGCCTGAGCCTTGCCTTTACGCAGCGCGCCAAAAATTTTAAAGGCAACAAAGGCAAGGCCGGCAATCATTAGAAAGTCCATGATCTGGAAACCTTCAAACGCGCCTGAGCCCATCAGGGCGGCAATCAAGCCACCGGCCAACAGACCGCCCAGCAAGCCACCCATAAGGCCACCGGATTTTTTCGGTGTTTGAGTTTGGCCGGCAGTGTTTTGGCCTGCAGTTTGCTGCTTGGCGGGTTGAGCCGGAGCCGTTTTATAAGACTTGCCCATGGAGCGGCCGCCGCCCATTTTTCGAGCTTCGGCATCAAAAGCGGTGGCGGTAACGCCAATCGCAAAAATAAGAGTAAACAGAGTAAGAAGTTTGCGCATGTTAGCTTCCTTGGATGACAGACTAGCACATCCTAAAGCAGGGACATTTTATGTCAACAGACGATGAAGAAATAGGCAGTATTGCCGTGCCGAGTCCTGCCTTCGGCTGATTTTTAGAGTGCTTGGAGATCTCAGATCCAGATGTGTGAGCGGGCTATCGCATGTACAATGCCCTCTTATGCTTAAGGTACACTGATAAGCCCCGAGTACCTTCAGGCAATTGTTGTTTGCTAAACCAGAGAGAACCCCCGATGAGCGAAAAAACCGTTACCAAGGTTGATCAGGCTGTGGCCCAGCTGAAAATGCCACCTCATTCCTTTGAAGCGGAGCAATCTGTGTTGGGTGGTTTGCTGCTGGATAACAACGCCTGGGACCGGGTGGCGGAAAAAGTGGCTGAACCCGATTTTTACAGCCGGCCACATAGGTTGATCTTTCAGGCTATGCAGCGACTGGCACAGCTCAACAATCCGATCGACCTGATTACGGTGCAAGAAGAGCTGGAGCGTCATGAAGCACTGGACACGGTAGGCGGTTTTTCCTATTTGGTAGAAATTGCCAAAAACACCCCCAGTGCCGCCAACATTGGCGCCTATGCCGACATCGTTCGCGAGCGCGCCCTGGTCAGGGAAATGATCGCGGTAGCCAATGACATCGCCGAGTCGGGTTTTGATCCCCAGGGGCGCAATGCCGGTGATCTGATCGACCTGGCAGAAACCAAGGTCTTCAAGATTGCCGAAAGCCGAACCAACGCCAATGAAGGCCCGCAACCCCTGAGGGTATTGCTCGAAAAGACCATAGATCGCATAGAAGATTTATATAAAAATCCGCATCAAGGCATAACCGGAGTCTCTTCAGGTTACTCGGATCTGGATAAAAAAACTGCGGGCTTCCAGTCTTCGGACCTGATTATAGTGGCAGCACGACCTTCTATGGGTAAAACGACTTTTGCAATGAACCTTTGCGAGCACGCTGCACTAACAAGTGACAAGCCAGTGCTAATATTCTCCTTGGAAATGCCATCTGAGCAGATTATTATGCGGATGCTTGCTTCTCTGGGACGAATCGACCAAACCCGCATTCGTACCGGGCAGCTGGATGATGAAGATTGGGCCCGATTGTCTTCAACCATGGGCATGTTGCTGGAAAAAGGTCAGTTGTATATTGATGACTCCTCCGGCCTGACGCCGACCGAGGTTCGTGCCCGCGCGCGGCGTATTGCACGGGAGCACGGTGGCATCAGCATGATCATGATTGATTATCTGCAGTTGATGACGGTGCCTAGCCTGTCAGATAACCGAACGCTGGAAATTGCCGAAATTTCTCGCTCGCTCAAGTCGTTGGCCAAAGAGCTGGAAGTGCCGGTAGTGGCATTGTCTCAGCTTAACCGAAGTCTGGAGCAGCGAGCCGACAAACGTCCTGTTAACTCGGATCTGCGTGAATCAGGCTCTATCGAGCAAGATGCCGACTTGATTATGTTTATCTATCGAGACGAGGTTTATCACGACGACAGCCCCGAAAAAGGCATCGCCGAAATCATCATAGGCAAGCAACGAAACGGACCTATAGGCAGGGTGCGGCTGACGTTTCAGGGGCAATTTTCCCGCTTCGACAACTACGCCGGCCCCGCATTTGATGATGAATATTAAGGAGCAAAGATGGATGCACATGGGGCAATTGCTCGCATCAGTCTGGCCGCCGTGCAGCATAACTTGCAGCAGGCTAAACGGTTGGCACCGTCGGCCAGGGCCATCGCAGTCGTTAAAGCAAATGCATACGGACACGGTGATCTTGCGGTGGCCGCAGCACTTAAAGACACGGCAGACATGTTTGCCGTAGCTCGTTTTGAAGAAGCACAAAAGCTGCGTGCTGGCGGTATTGGTCAGCCCATTTTGCTGCTCTCGGGCTTTCTGAATGCCGCCCAGCTTGAATTTGCCGCATTAAACAATTTCCATCTTTGTATTCACGAGTTTGCTCAGTTGGCGATGCTCGAGAACACACCATTGCCGGCTCCGGTGACCATCTGGATGAAAATAGACTCGGGCATGCATCGTATCGGCTTTAGCCCGGAGCAGGCCGAGCAAGTCTTTGCCCGCTTAAGCGAGATATCGCAGGTGGTACAGCCGGTGAATGCCCTGACGCATTTTGCCCGCGCCGACGAGCCCGAGCAACGGGACGTTACGCTGGCGGCCATTCGCCGTTTTCAGCAGGCCACCACCGGCAAGGTCAAACATACTGCCTTGTGTAATTCTGCCGGCGTTATCGCCTTTCCCGAAGCCCATGGGGATTATATTCGTCCCGGTATCATGTTGTATGGCATTACTCCCTTTGGCGATCAGCAAGGGAGTGACTTTGGTCTTCGCCCGGCCATGAATTTTACCAGTAGCCTGATTGCGGTGCGCGAGCACAAAGCTGGCGAGCCCGTGGGTTACGCAGGCTCCTGGATAAGCCCGAGAGATACCCGTATCGGCGTGATTGCCGTGGGCTATGGTGACGGTTATCCGCGTATGGCTCCGCCTGGCACACCCGTGCTGGTTAATGGCCGCCGCGTGCCTTTGGTGGGGCGGGTCGCCATGGACATGGCAACCGTGGATTTGGGGCCGGATGCCACCGAGCAGGTGGGCGATGAAGTGGTGTTATGGGGAGACGGCCTGGCGGCAGAAGAGGTGGCTCGCCACGTGGGCACCATCGCCTATGAGCTGGTGACCCGCTTAACGGCACGGCCACGATTGGAATATGTCGACTAGCGCTGCGCGCAGTGTTGCATAAGGGGGCTGTGTCTTTTATTTTGTGCCCCCGATCCTGCTGCGCAGGATTTCGCGGCTGAAGCACGCGACTGCATTCGTGCCATATGTCGGCAGCGGCGTTGTAGTGCAATACAATACCGTTACCGAGGCGCAGCGCTTTCGCACTGTCGGCAGCGGCCATGGGCTTCAATCGACTGATTGGTGATCACAAACCCATTCTGCTGCGCCTGGCGTTCAAAGGCATTGTTGATGGCCTCATCATGCAGTTCAATGACCAGGCCACATTGGTTGCAGATCAACAGCTGCATGGGATGATGCTCGTCAAAATGCTCGCAAAATAAAAAGGCGTTTAACGACTCTACCTTGTGTATAAAACCCTGAGCCAGCAAAAAATCCAAAGCCCGGTAAACCGTCGGTGGCTTGGCATTGGGTTCCAGCTCCTTTAGCCTGTCCAGCAGATCGTAAGCGCTTACCGCACCCTGATATCCGGCAATCAGCGTAAATACATTACGGCGAGTAGGAGTAAAACGCACACCGCGCTGTTTGCACAGCAAATCGGCACGCTCAAGCAGGTGTTGAACAGACATAAACGACGATGACCCTTGGTGGTTACTGGGTGCATCTTATCACAGCCGTATTTAGCGTCATCTAAACAAGCTTGGGTGTGTGAGCCTGCTTGGGTATAATGCCCATCCTTGTGTTCAAAAAGTCTTCGTTTATATGAATCATTACCCCAGTGCCCGCTTTTCTGTCGCCCCCATGCTCGATTGGACTGACCGCCATTGCCGTTATTTTCATCGGTTGATGAGCCGTCATGCTCAGCTATATACCGAAATGGTGACGACGGGCGCTATTTTGTACGGTAAGGGTGATTATCTGGGCTTTAGCGAGCAAGAGCAGCCATTGGTGTTGCAGCTGGGGGGCAGTGATCCTCAGGCGCTGGCTGCCTGCGCGGTGCTGGCCGAGCAACGCGGTTACAATGAAATCAATCTCAACGTCGGTTGTCCGTCGGACAGAGTGCAAAACGGCATGTTTGGCGCCTGCTTGATGGCCGAACCGCAGCGAGTAGCGGACAGCATCGCGGCCATGAAAGCGGCGGTGTCGATTCCGGTAACGGTGAAAACCCGTATTGGAATTGATGAGCAAGACAGTTATGAGTTTCTCTGCACGTTAATCAACGGTCTGGTTGAGGTGGGAGTCGACGCGTTAATCGTGCATGCCCGCAAGGCCTGGCTCAAGGGGTTAAGCCCAAAAGAAAATCGCGAAATTCCGCCGCTGGATTATGAGCGTGTTTATCAGCTCAAGCGTGATTATCCGCAGTTGACCATAGCCGTAAACGGCGGCATTAAAACCCTGGACGATGCCAGGCTGCATCTGAGCCAACTCGATGGCGTTATGGTGGGGCGCGAGGCCTATCAAAACCCCTATATGCTGGCCGCGGTGGATGCAGAACTGTTTGGTGATCAGCATCCGGTACCGAGTCGACATGATGTGATCCGTCTGCTGCTGCCTTATATCGAGCAGCAACTCAGTCAGGGCTCGTATCTGGGTAATGTAACTCGTCATACTCTGGGTATTTTTCAGGGCCTGCCCGGTGCCCGTGCCTGGCGTCGTCATTTAAGTGAAAACGCCCATAAAGCCGGCGCGGGCCCGGAGGTGGTCGAAGCCGCCATGGCCAAGGTTCCCGAGTTTTGTTACATCTAGCGCATCGCGCCAAGCGTCCAGCGTAAAGCTCATAATCAATCGTTTGATATTGAGATGCTGTTCCTCTGCCGAGCTCCTGACGAACGTCAGGAGCTCGGTTTTGGTTTATTGCGCAAAATTACAAATAACACCATTTGTAGGCACTGCGACCGCTGTGCAATATCGCAGGGCGATATTTTTACTCCGATATTTCATATGCCAGGAAAATATGGGAACTGTGATTTTTGTTTGGTGGTTGTGATAGGTTAAAGCTATCAATATGATAGATGTAAACGGCTTAACTAACAGAACGAGTCGGGGCATACTGAGTCTATTAAAACAGAGCACTCAACAAGGGATTACTTTATGTTACAAGATAAAACTGGCCAGGCTGTTCCTCAGGTTACTTTCAGAACCCGTCAGGGTGAGCAGTGGGTCGATATCGGCACAGACGAGATCTTTAAAGGTAAAACCGTAGTGGTCTTTTCGCTGCCGGGTGCCTTTACCCCCACCTGTTCTTCTACCCACTTGCCACGTTATAACGAACTGGCCCCGGTATTGGCCGAAAATGGTGTGGACGATATCGTGTGTTTAAGCGTTAACGACACTTTTGTGATGAACGCCTGGCTCGCCGATCAGGAAGCCGAACACATCCATGTACTGCCTGACGGTAATGGCGAATTCACCGATGGCATGGGGATGCTGGTCGACAAACAAGACCTGGGCTTTGGCAAACGCTCATGGCGTTATTCCATGCTGGTAAAAGACGGCATTATCGACAAGATGTTTATCGAGCCCAACAAGCCCGGTGACCCCTTTGAAGTGTCAGACGCCGATACCATGCTGGCCTATATCAATCCGCAAGCGGCCAAACCATCGGCCATTACCGTGTTCAGCAAGCCGGGTTGTCCTTTCTGTGTTCGCGCCAAGCAAATGTTGCAGGATAAAAACATGGGCTTCGAAGAGGTGGTATTAGGCTTGGGCGCAACCAGCAAAACCCTGAAAGCGGTATCGGGTCGCAGTACCGTGCCTCAGATCTTCATCGATGGTCGTCACATTGGTGGTAGCGAAGAGCTGGCCGAATATTTGGCATAATTACCACTGTCTTTGCCCTTGTTCATCACACAGCGCCGGCCCATGCCGGCGTTGTGTTTTTATATGCTTTTCAGCGTCTGAACTGTTTCGTGATGTGTTCTTGCTGTCGGAAGGGTCTTTTTGGTCTACCGTAGAGCGATAGAAACAACTTCATGGGGGAGCTATGCGCAAACAAATAGAAACCGATGTGGCCATTATCGGCAGTGGCACCGCAGGATTGGCGGCGTGGCACACCGCCAGCAAGCAAGACAAGAAGGTGGTGCTGATTGAAGTAGGTCCCCTGGGGACGACCTGCGCCCGGGTAGGGTGCATGCCGTCCAAGTTATTGATTGCCGCCGCCGACAGTGCACATCAGGTGCGCCAGGCTCCCGGCTTTGGTATAACCCCAGCCGGACTGACCATAGATGGCAAGGCGGTGATGAAACGACTTAAAGCCGAGCGCGACCGTTTTGTCAGCCTGGTTATAGAATCTATCGACACCATACCCGACGCGAGCAGGATCACCGGTTATGCGCGCTTTAAAGATGAACACACCTTGCTGGTTGATGATCATACTGAAATTAAAGCCGATACCATTGTGATTGCCACCGGCTCGCGAGCCAATGTTCCTGACGATTGGCAAAAGCTGGGTGACCGACTGGTGATCAATGATGACGTATTCAGCTGGGATGATCTGCCCAAGTCGGTAGCCTTGTTTGGCCCCGGAGTTATCGGGTTGGAACTGGGACAGGCCTTGCATCGACTGGGCGTCAAGGTCTGGATGTTTGGCAGAGGAGGCAAGCTTGGACCCTTTAGCGATCCTGAGGTTATGGTCTATGCCAGACAGCTGTTCGAGCAGGAATTCTTTTTGGATGCCGACGCCAACGTACAACGCATGGAGCGAAATGCCGATCAGGTAGAAATTGATTTTCTCGATGGCGAAGGGGTGACCCAGCGTATTCTGGTGGATTACGTGATTGCCGCGACCGGTCGTCGGCCCAATGTTGACCAACTCGGGCTGGAGAGGCTGAACATCAACACCAATGACAAGGGGGTGCCGCTAGTGGATGAGGCCACCCTGCAAAGTAGTCTGGGGCATATCTTTGTAGCCGGCGATGCCAGCAACCAGTTGCCTCTGTTGCATGAAGCGCACGATCAGGGGCGAATCGCCGGTGAGAATGCTGCCCGCTTTCCCGACATCAAACCCGGACTCATGCACAGCACCTTATCTATCGTATTTACCGGGCCGCAAATTGCCATGGTGGGTGACAGCTATCGGGAGTTACAGCAGCGGTCTAAGCAGGATCCTGAATTCAGAGTATGTTTTGCCATCGGCCAGGTGAGCTTTGAAGATCAGGGCCGAAGCCGGGTTATGCGCCGTAATCAAGGCTTGTTGCGTGTCTATGGTGAGCCGGTGACCGGGCGTTTTCTGGGAGCGGAAATGATAGCGCCAGAAGCGGAGCATCTAGCTCATTTGCTGGCCTGGGCCCATCAAAGTGAAATGACGGTGGCCCAAATGTTGACCATGCCATTTTATCACCCGGTAGTGGAAGAAGGCCTGAGAACCGCATTGCGTGATCTTAACGCCCAGTTAGAATTAGGCGCGGCCATTGAAGATCACTGCATGGAATGCGGAGTAGGGGACTGATTCAGCCAGACAGTGAGGGGAAAGAGAGAACGTGAAGTGGCCCACACCGGTAGATTCGGATGTAACACCTGACGGTTTATCTCTTGTCCCATCGTATTGATTAAGGAATTCATGTGAATTTACGGGATTTGGAGTATTTGGTGGCGCTTTCTCAAGAGCGGCACTTTCGCAAGGCGGCAGAAAAATGTTTTGTCAGTCAGCCCACGCTCAGTGGTCAGGTACGAAAGCTGGAAGAAGAGTTGGGGGTGTTGCTGATAGAGCGCACTTCACGCTCTGTCTTGTTTACACCCGCGGGCAATGCCATTACCGCACAGGCAAAACGTATCTTGGCCGAAACCAAAGAACTACGTGATATTGCCCGCACCTTTACCGAGCCCATGTCGGGCGAGCTGCATATTGGCTTGATCCCAACGGTGGGCCCTTATCTGTTGCCGCACATTATTCCGCTGCTCAAGCAGCATTTTCCCGAGCTGCAGCTTTATTTATACGAGGCACAAACCCATACTCTGCTAAAACAGTTGGCAGATGGAGAGCTGGATTGTCTGATCCTGGCCCAGCTGGATGAAATGGAGGGTTTTGGTTCTTTACCGCTCTACAACGAGCCCATGATACTGGCCCTGCCCAGTGATCATGCCTGGGCAAGGCGCAAGCAGGTGACCTTGAGCGAGTTAAAAGGAGAAAAGCTGTTAATGCTGGAAGATGGCCATTGCCTGAGAGATCAGGCCATGGGATTTTGTTTTGCCGCGGGAATTGGTGAAGATCAGCATTTCAAGGCCACCAGTCTGGAAACCCTGCGTAACATGGTTGCGGCAGGCTCTGGATTAACCTTGATGCCAAAGCTTGCCGTCTCCCCGCATCAAAAAGACGCGGGTGTGAGTTATATCCAGGTAGTTGATCCCGAGCCCAGCCGCGCCATCACGCTGTTGCACCGGACACATTCGGTGCGCCGGCCTTGCTTCAACGAAATGGCGAAGGTGATCAAAAATATAACCATGAGCGGTCAGCGTTAAACGGTTAGTAATTTGTAACAGTGGGAGTAAAGCGTGAAGAGTAACAACCACATCTGCAAATATTGGTGTGTTACGCTTCACCCTTTACAATTCACGCCTCACGTTCTTTAAAACAGCTCATCGGTCACACTTACGCCGCCAAATTGTTGTTGCGTGCTGGGCGAGGTATAGCGCTTGGGCTCGGTGCCTTTAACAAAGTATTCCGTCATGCCCTTGCCGCGGCTAAGCAGGCCGCTGCTGGTATCAATAGTGGTAGTGGTTAAATTTTCGGGCAAGGGGCGTCTTTGCTCGGGAAAATCCTGCAGCGCCACTTTCATGTAATCAGACCAGATGGGCAGGGCCGTGCTACCACCAAACTCGCCGCCGGCCACCTGATTGCGACCCAGGTTGGGGTTGTACGCGGTGCGACCCAAAGGCCGGCCAAAATCATCAAACCCTACCCAGGCGGTTGCCACTCGGTTCGGGTTAAAACCAGAAAACCAGGCGTCACGAGAATCGTTGGTGGTACCGGTCTTGCCGGCGATATCGCGCCGGTTCAGCGCACGGCCCGCTCGCCAGCCAGTCCCATTCCAGCGGCGACCATTGCTGGTGCCGCCCCAGATCGCCGAGTTCAAGGCCTGGCTGATTAAAAAAGAGGTTTCTTCGCTGAGCACAGGGGTGATCTCGGGATTGGCTTCATACAATATCATCCCGTTGCTGTCTTCTATGCGCTGTACCACAAAAGGCGTGACTTTTTTGCCACCATTGGCAAAGGCCGCATAGCCGGTTGCCATCTGCAGTGGGGTGGCAGAAGGCGAGCCCAGTGCCAGGCTGTCGGTTGCCGGAATATCATGGGTATCAAATCCCAGGTCATTGAGTCGCTGCATGGCAATGGGAATGCCGGTATCGCGCAGCAATCGAATAGACACCACGTTTTTGGAACGCGCTAACGCTTCGCGTACCCGAATCGGGCCATCATACACATTGGGTGAGTTGCGGGGTTTCCAGCTACTGCCGCTACCGGCATCCCAGTGATTGATGGGCGCATCATTCACCATGCTGGCCAGCGTAAAGCCATTGTCCAGTGCCGCAGAATAGATAAAGGGCTTGATGTTGGATCCCATCTGTCGCTGGGCCTGCTGCACACGGTTGAACTTGTTAAGACTGAAATTGAAGCCGCCCACCAGAGCCGTTACGGCACCATTGTCGGGATCCAGGGCTACCAGGGCGCCGTTGATTTCGGGCACTTGTGCCAGCATCCACTGCTCGCCCTGAGGGCGAACCCAAATTTGGTCGCCCGGACTTACGGCTTCGGAGGCCTTGCGCAGGGCATTACCCTGACGGTTATCCGCAATATAACGGCGTGCCCACTTGAGCCCGTCCCATTCAAGCTGCACTTCGCCCACGCCTTTGATGATCAGGGAGGCACTGCGCTCGGCCACGCTCGTCACCACGGCCGGCTCCAGCGGCCAATAGCTGGGTTGCTGAGCCAGGTGTTCTTCAATTTGTTGCTGGCCCCAGGGGGAGCCGTCCTTCCACAACTGGTCTGCCGGGCCACGATAGCCATGGCGCAAGTCATAGGCCAGCAAGCCATCAACCAGAGCGGCATTGGCGGCTTGCTGTTCGTCAGACTGTACCGTGGTGTAGACCTTCAACCCTTTGGTATAAGCCTCGTCACCAAACATGGTCAGTGCAAACTGGTGCGCCATTTCTGCCAGGTAGGGCGCGCTCAGGGTGATTTCTGCCCCGTGATAGCGGGCGGCCACCGGCTCTGCCATGGCGTGCTTGTATTGATCGCGACTGATTTTGCCGGTCTCCAGCATACGACCCAATACCACGGCTCGGCGTTCGGCGGCGCGTTTTGGATTGCTGATGGGGTTAAGCACTGAAGGACCTTGCGGCAGACCGGCAATCATCGCCATTTCTGCCAGGGTCAGGTCTTTGACTTCCTTGCCGTAATACACCTGTGCCGCCGCGCCTACGCCATGGGAGCGGTGGCCCAGTGGGATCTTGTTAAGATACAGGGACAAGATTTCATCTTTAGTGAGCAAGGATTCAATATGCAGGGCAATGAATATTTCCTTGATCTTGCGGATAATGGTTTTCTCGCGGGTCAAGAAGAAATTTCTGGCTACCTGTTGAGTAATGGTACTGGCCCCCTGGCGTTTTTCGCCTGTGGTAAACCAGACAATGGCAGCGCGGCTAATGCCGATAGGATCTATGCCGGGATGCTCGTAAAACCGGGCATCTTCGGTAGCCAGAAAAGCATCAATCAACATGGGAGGCATTTGTGAAACCGCAAGCGGAGTACGGCGTTGCTCGCCATATTGCGAGATCAGTTCGCCATCCTGGCTAAATACCCGCATCGGTGTTTCCAGACGAATGTCTTTAAGTTCGGACACATCGGGTAGCTCGGGTTTTACCTGCTGGTACAGCACAAACACGGCTACAACGCCGCTGATGGCCAGAAACAGACCGAATAGAAATAGACGAATTAGCCATTTAAGCATGAAGCGTTAACCCAAAATCATTTTTTACTGAATGAAGGGCAAGTATATCCTGTGTCCAGACCGTAATTCGAGCGCTTTATTTTTAAACGACGGCTTCGGCCCCAGTTTGTTGTAAAGGGTCTATTCTCATCAAGACTCATCACAATAAACACGGATGCGTATGTTGAGCTTTAAAAGGCGCAGTCATGCCCACTGTATGATAGGTGTTGATTTTGGCAGTCACAGCATCAAGGCGCTGGCATTAACCGGGCTTCCTCATGCTTGTCGACTGGCCGCCATGGCCAGCGTTGCCACCCCTGCAGGCAGTATCCTTGATCACCAGTTGCAAGATATACCGCCCGTGGTCTCGGCGTTGAAACAGCTGCGTCGCTTGCTGGATTGCAGCTATCACAATGTAGCTACTGCCGTTACCGGTAGCAGTGTGACCAGCAAAATCATCCAGGTCCCCGCCTCGTTGACGGCAGATGTATTAGCGCTTCATATCGATCAGGAGGCGGCACAGCACCTTCCTTTTCCTTTGGATGAAATCAGCCTGGATTTTGAAGTGCTGGGTCCCAGCGAGCAGCACCCGGAACGAAACAAGGTGCTGCTCAGTGCCGCCCGTACCGACAATATCAATTCACGGGTCGATGCCTTGCAGCAGGCGGGGTGGCAAACCCGGGTGGTTGATATCGGCAGTCATGCCCTGGCGAGGGCGATATCCGCTTTGCTGGTTGCCCAGCCTCACCTTGTGACCATAGCGTCACCGCCGGACGCTCCTCATCTGTTGGCGGTAGTCGACATCGGTGCCCAGGGCCTCACTTTTATGGTGATGGCAGATAACGAAGTCATTCATACCCGTTTGCAGCACCTGGTTATTGACCCGCTATCGACGGTGGCCGGTCACTCGGAGCATATTCACCGTATCGCTCGTCATATACAAAGCAATCTGCAGCTTTTTTGCAGCAGCTCCGGGCATCCGGCTCCGGCACTGCTGTGTGTTTGTGGCGGCGGCAGCCAGCTGCCGGAGTTGGTGCCTATTTTGAGCGACACATTAAACATGACAGTGCTTCAGCCTGATTTCAGTGCAGTATTCGGGGGCAATTCCGGTGATTATCCAGACGCAGCCGTTTACGGTACGGCGCTGGGGCTGGCCTTGCGGAGTTTTTCACCATGTCCAATATAAACCTGCTGCCTTGGCGCGAACACCTCCAGGCCACACAAAAGAAGCGGTTTATTCGTCAAGTGGGCCTGATTTGCGGCCTCACCCTGTTGGTCATCACAGGCATACATGGCTTTATCAAGCTGCAATATCACACCCAGCAACAACGTAACCTGCAGTTAAAGCAGGCCAGCGCCCAGCTAGACCAAACCTTGCTCAGCATCGAACGTGTTCGCCGACAACGGAGTCACCTGCAGGCCAGGATAAACTTGATTGAAGAGGTTCAGCACAGACGGCCCCTGATCGTGAAGTTATTCAATCAGCTACCTGCCTGGGTCCCCTCCGATGTGTATTTACATCATCTTCATCTGGCAGAGCAAAACCTGAATATCAAGGGGCAGGCGACGGCCTACGAATCACTGGCGCTCATGGTGCAACAAATAGAGCACAGTGGCTGGCTGATGCAACCGCAACTGCAGGCAATGGCGGTCACTGATCCGAGCTTGCCGCCGACAAGCCAGTTTTCATTGCAATTAACCTTGCGCGAGAGGGCAGGGCTGCTAACGCCTGCTCGGTTACAACGGGAAGAGGGGAAGCCATGAGCTGGTCTTTTCATGAACTGGAATTCGAACAGGTCGAGCAATGGCCTGCTGCGGCCAAAAGCATACTGTTTGTTTTGGTGTCGGGAATCTTGTGTCTGGCCGGGGGATATGTGTTTCTGGTCGATGACTGGTCTCGGTGGCAGCAAAGCCAGCAGCAAGAGGGGGAACTAAAACGTACCCTCATGCAAAAAGCTCGAATGGCGGCCAACCTCCCTGCCTATCATTACCAGACTGAGCAATTGCATCAGCAGCTGCAAACACTGTTAACGCACTTGCCCAGCAAACGAGAGACGGCACGAATACTTAATGACATCAGCGCATTGGCAGAGCGTAACCAATTGAAGCTGGCAGGTTTTCAATGGCAGACGGAGCAGCCGT
Source organism: Oceanisphaera marina (assembly GCF_014643915.1). Taxonomy (GTDB): domain Bacteria; phylum Pseudomonadota; class Gammaproteobacteria; order Enterobacterales; family Aeromonadaceae; genus Oceanimonas; species Oceanimonas marina. The sequence continues at coordinate 17,440 of NZ_BMKE01000023.1, read as the reverse complement.
TAGCCTTTGCCACCGAGTTGCCGATGCGTATCCAGGCGCAGGGAACCTATCATCAACTTGGCCACTTTATCGCTCAGCTCTCGGCGCTGCCGGATATTGTGATTATTGATAGTGTCGAGCTTGCTCTTCCCGATACTTTGGCAACATCACAGGGGCTGAATATGGAGTTGTTAGCCAAAACCTACGTCTATCAGACAGAGGAGGTATTCACAGAGCCATGAGCTTACGCCGTTTGCTGTTCCTTGTTCGTTTTGGGCCGCTACTGATAGCGTTGAATCTGATGATGGCTTGTGACAAGCGCGAGCCGATTGAAGACTATATCGCCGAGGTCACGGCCAGGCCTGGCACTGCGCCCGAGTCGTTAGCGCCGCGGGTTCCCTATCGACCGTTGCCGTATCAAGCCAGTCTGCAGCGCAGTCCGTTCATCCCCGTTGAAAACGGCGTTCTGGTCTCGCCAGATATATCCCGGGCTCCATCGTCGCTGGCAGCGGATTGTGATCAGGATATATCCACGCGGCTCTGGGGGGCTGTGTTGCCGGCATTATCGTTGCGTGCGACCTTTATCGGGGGCCATCATCACGCAGGCAAAGCGTCGGCACTACTCCAGGTTGCGGGCGGCGAGGCGCTGCTGGTCACGGTTGGGCAGCAATTTGAACTGGAACTGGAGCAGAAAATAAAAAAACTGAACGTGAGTGCCATTACTGCGCAACAGGTCACGCTGACAAAGCAGTGGATGCATGAACGGGGATGCGAACAAACCCATACTGCCGCGCTGCAACTGTACTAGAACCGTCATAAAAACCGGGGAAAGGTCCGTTTTTTACGTCGGCAGGTTTTTCCGTTACGGGGGAGGATTTGGCCTGCGGCGGAACAACAATAGCAAGCGCGAGTTGATTATCTGCGCCGCCCCCCGTATTGTGCACCACAGTATTTTAATTTCCAATATCCTTGGTGCCGTCATCACGGTGGCCAAGTCGACATCAAACAGACCGAAAACGGGAAGGCGGACGCGAAGCAAACTAGCGGATAAAGTCTCGCTCAAGGCTTCTTTGACCCCTTTGCGGGGGTTGTCCTTGCCAGCGACCTGCTCAGTTGCGATAATCCGGTGTCCAATTTCAGAAAGTTAAGGTTAGGTTCATCGTCGACCCTGCGGTGTTCGTGGGGCGCATTTGTTTGTGAGAATTTCGTGTAACATGGCTGAGAAACGCAATATCTTCCTTGTAGGGCCTATGGGTGCGGGCAAGAGCACCATTGGTAAATACCTAGCGCAGCAACTGCATATGGAGTTTTATGACTCCGATCATGAGATCGAGCGCCGTACCGGTGCCGATATCAGCTGGGTATTTGATGTCGAAGGCGAAGAAGGCTTCCGCCAACGCGAAGAAAAGGTAATCAACGACCTGAGCGAATTGCAGGGCATAGTGTTGGCTACCGGCGGTGGTTCCATCAAGAGCAAAGAAAGCCGCAACCGCCTGTCTGCTCGCGGTATCGTCGTGTATTTGGAAACGCCAGTAGAGAAGCAACTGGCCCGGGTACAGAAAGACAAGCGTCGCCCGCTGCTGCAAACCGAAGAGGCACCCGAAGATGTGCTGCAACGGTTGGCAGCCGAGCGTAACGCGCTGTACCAGGAAATTGCCGACTATGTAGTACGTACCGACGAGCAAGGCGCCAAGCTGGTGGCTAATCAAATAGCCGAGTTGATCGGCCTGTAACGGACAGGAGATCCATGGAAAGGTTAACCGTGAGTCTGGGTGAGCGCAGCTACCCCATTATTATTGCCGAACAACTGCTGATGCAGGGTGAACTGCTACGTGACGCGGTGAAAGGCAGCAAGGTTCTGGTGGTCACCAACGAGGTGGTCGCTCCTTTGTATCTCAATACGCTGCTGGCTGCTCTGGCGCCGCTGCAGGTTGAGTCTTTGGTGCTACCCGATGGCGAGCAGTTTAAAAACCTGGATACCTTTAATCAGGTCATGGGTACTTTGCTGGCGGGTAATCATGGCCGCGACACCACCCTCATTGCCTTGGGTGGCGGCGTTATTGGTGATCTTACCGGCTTTGCAGCGGCCTGTTATCAGCGTGGCGTACCTTTTATTCAGGTGCCGACCACCTTGCTGGCGCAGGTTGACTCATCGGTGGGCGGTAAAACCGCGGTGAACCATCCCCTGGGTAAAAACATGATAGGGGCGTTTTATCAGCCACAACTGGTGCTGATAGACACCCTGTGTTTGCAAACCCTGCCCGAACGTGAGTTTGCTGCCGGCCTGGCTGAAGTCATTAAATACGGCATCATCTGGGACGCGGACTTTTTCAGCTGGCTGGAACAGAACCTGTCGCGCTTGCAACAGTTGGACACCGACGCCCTGAGCTATGCCATTCGTCGTTGCTGCGAAATTAAAGCCGACATGGTGGCCAGTGATGAGCGAGAACACGGCGTGCGCGCCTTGCTTAATCTGGGTCACACCTTTGGCCATGCCATAGAAGCTGAAATGGGTTACGGCAACTGGTTGCACGGTGAAGCCGTTGCCGTGGGCACAGTGCAAGCCTGCTACATGGCCAGGTTGCGTGGCGAGATGTCGGATGCCGATGTTTCTCGCGTCGAAAGCTTGCTGGTCAAGGCGCATTTGCCGGTGCAGGGTCCGGGTTCCATGGCGTTGAGTCAATACTTGCCGCACATGATGCGCGATAAAAAAGTATTGGCGGGTCAGTTGCGTCTGGTCTTGCCCATGGGGATTGGCCGCGCTCAGGTCGTCAGTAATGTGACCGAACAACAGCTGGCTCAGGTGGTGTCGGAATCCACCCCGTGACCCAAGCGGTAAACCTGCCTTTTTCTTCTCAGCAGCAGCTGCTGGCGCGGCTGCTGCACCTTTCCCGCCTTGATACCGATTTTATTCTTCTTACCGGCCCGCAAGGTGCTGGCAAATCTCATTTGGCCAACCAACTGGTTGAGCAATCGACACTGATGCTGCCTGTCGTGCTCGATGCCAAGGCGCTCGACAGCCATACCGACTTTCGGGATGCCTTGTTGAGTCACTGGTTTCCCAATGCCATTTTTGATGCCGAAGATTCCCTCGCCGAGTCCATGGCTCGATTGCTGCCTGGCAGTTTACATAAACGCTTGCTGGTGGTGGACAATAGCGCCTGGTTAACCGATATTTTGCTGCAGGAGCTGGTGCAGTTGTATAGCGCCTTGCCTGCTGCCATTCGTCCTTTTATGCTGCTGTTGGGTAGCGCTGAATGGGCAGAGGAGGTCCGCCAGCAACTGGATGATGTTATGCTGGCCGCGCTGCTGGAAGTGGAAGTGCCGCCGTTAACCCAGGCAGACAAGCAGGACTTATGGCAAGCGCTTAAATTTCAGCCCTCTTTGGATGCCAGCCAGAAGATTCAATATCCTGGTGAGGTGATCGACACAATGGAGCCACAGATGAATACACAAGGTTATCGCCAGCTGTTAGAACAAAAGTCAGTAAAAATACTGGTCACTGTGCTAATCCTGTTGCTGTTACTCATTGTCATCGTCAGTCTGGTCGGTGGTCCCGACGAATCAGATGCCGAGTTGACCCAGCCGCTTAATCAGGAGCTGACCATGCTACCGCCACCGGTACCCCAGGAGGCAACAACGTCAGGGGTAAACTCTGATGTTTTGGCTGACGTGGGCGATACTGATACTGTAGTGCAGGCATGGCCGTCGGAAACCTTGCCCGACACGCCAGTCATTACCGCAAGCGACACCCAGACGCCGGATGACAGTGATAAAGAGCGGGTGGTGATAGAAGATGACGTTGTCACTCAGCTGATGCAACGCGAGTTGCAATCCCAGCAAGCACAGCCGCAAGCACCTGCCGCCAAAGTAGAGCCGTCCAAACCGGCTGCTGCTCAGCCGGCAACCACGGCCAAGGCGAGCGGGGGAACGCTAGACAGTCTGATGCAAAAGTCATCACAGCGTTACACCTTGCAGCTGATGGCCGGCCGCAACAAGGCGGTACTGGAGTCGCTGATCGCCGAGCATAATTTGAGTCCAGCCTGGGTTTACCCGCGCAGTATTAATGGGCAGCCCTGGTTTGTACTGGTGCAGGGTGATTACTTGTCGGCAGGCCAGGCACGCAGTGCCATCAGTGGGCTGGCGTCGGACTTGCAAGCCGCCAAGCCTTGGCCCAAGCCGTTTTCTCAGGTGCAAAAAGAAGCCAAACCATAGCCATGACACCGGCTTACGGTTACAATGCGCGCCCTTTATCGGTTCGGCTTTAATGACCACAATGACTAAAACTCGAGCATTTTTAAAATGGGCCGGTGGTAAATACGGCCTGGTAGAGAGTATTAATCAGCGTTTGCCCGAAGGTCGTGAGTTGGTCGAACCTTTTATGGGCGCGGGATCGGTATTCTTGAATTCCAATTTCGAGTCTTACCTGCTTGCCGACATTAATGCCGATCTGATCCATCTTTATCAGATACTTAAAACCAAGCCTGATCGCTTTATTCGTGAGGCCGCTGGCTTTTTTACTCCAGCCAATAACGATAAAGCCGCCTACTACGACCACAGAGTGGCGTTTAATCAGGAGCGAGATCGCTTTCGGCGCGCCCTGCTGTTTTTGTATCTGAACCGGCATGGCTATAACGGTCTGTGTCGTTATAACAAAAGTGGTGGTTTCAACGTTCCCTTTGGTGCCTATAAAAAACCGTATTTTCCTGAGCGCGAGCTGTGGTTTTTTGCCGAAAAAGCGCAAAAAGCCACCTTTGTCTGTCAGGGTTACGATCAGGTTTTTGCCCAGGCCAGGCCCGATCAGGTTTTCTACTGCGATCCGCCTTATGCGCCCCTGTCGACCACCGCCAGCTTTACCACCTATGCCGCCAACGGGTTTACCCTGGACGACCAGGCCATTCTCGCCCGTCTGGCCCGCGAAACCGCCGCCACTGGTGTGCCGGTGCTGGTCAGCAATCATGATATTCCGCTCACCCGCGAACTGTATCGCGGTGCTGATCTGGAAGTGGTATCCGTGAAGCGCACCATTAGCCGCAATGCCCACAATCGCAAGAAAGTCGATGAGCTGCTGGCCCTCTTTACCGAAGCCAGCCTTCATGAACCTTGCCCGGTTACATCAGCGCCAGTCGCACCACTTGCAGTAAAATAAGCACAAACAATACGATGGCCACCACGCCGATCAGCAAGTAGGGCCAGGGGCTGCCGCTGAACTGTAACTGCCGGTTCTTTTGCGACTGTACACCGAACAAGGCCGCCGCCACCGCCTGTAGCCTGTGTTTCCAGTTCATATTGCCCCCAGATTGCCCAGTTCAATTCAACCAAGTAAAGCACAATGGGAAACAAAGCGATCAGCGTTAAGCGCTAAGTCAATGAATACTATCAATGCCAAGTGACTGCGTTATAGAGAATCGTCGTGGGCTGAGGTAGAATTGAACGGTTTTTTGCGCTTAAGGGAACCCCCATGACCGACTACCTGATTGCCCCCTCTATTTTGTCTGCCGACTTTGCCCGACTGGGCGAAGAAGTAGACAGAGTGCTACAGGCGGGAGCCGACGTAGTGCACTTTGACGTAATGGATAACCATTATGTCCCCAACCTGACCATAGGCCCCATGGTATGCAAGGCCCTGCGCGACTACGGCATTCAGGCGCCCATAGATGTTCACCTGATGGTGAAACCGGTAGACAGCCTGGTACCGCAGTTTGCCGACGCCGGTGCTTCCATTATCACCTTTCATCCGGAAGCCTCCGACCATGTGGATCGCACCCTTAGCCTGATCAAAGAGCAAGGCTGTCAGGCCGGTCTGGTATTCAACCCCGCCACGCCGCTGAGCTATCTCGATTATGTGATGGACAAGGTTGATGTCATCTTGTTGATGTCGGTGAATCCGGGCTTTGGTGGTCAGTCTTTCATTGATGGTACGCTCGACAAGTTGCGTGAAGCCCGCCGCCGTATAGACAACAGCGGCCGTCATATCCGTCTGGAAATTGATGGAGGCGTCAAGGTCGACAATATTCGCGCCATTGCCGAAGCCGGTGCCGATATGTTTGTGGCAGGCTCCGCCATCTTCAATCAGCCCGATTACAAAGCGGTGATCGACCAAATGCGCAGCGAGTTGGCCAACGCCAATGTATAACGGCGACCTGAGTCAGATTGAACTGGTTCAGTTTGATCTGGACGGCACCCTTATCGACAGTATGCCCCAACTATGGCAGGCCGTTAACCAGATGCTGATTGAGTCGGGCCATTCATCGGTAGAAGAACAATCGGTGCGCCACTGGGTGGGTAACGGTGCCGACATGCTGGTGCAAAGAGCCTTGACCCATGCCCTGGGGCAAGCTCCCGTTGCGGCCGAGCAAGAGGCCGCGCGCCTGCTGTTCGACGCCGCCTACGAAGACGTCGCCAGTCATGAAATTCTGCTCTACCCGGGAGTCTCGGACACGCTTCGCCGGTTGCACCAGGCAGGCAAGACGCTGGCCCTGGTGACCAACAAGCCGTCTCGTTTTGTACCGGCTATTTTGGCGGCAACCGGTCTGGAGGAGTATTTTTCCCAGGTATTGGGTGGCGATAGTCTGGCAGAGAAAAAACCTCACCCGGCTCCATTATTGCATGTGTGCGAAACGCTCAATATTAGCCCCGAGCACAGCATTATGGTGGGCGATTCCGAAAATGACGTGCTATCCGCCAAGGCTGCCGGCATGGCCGCAGTCGGCCTGACCTATGGCTATAACTATGGTAAAGATATTGCCGACAGCCAGCCAGACTGGGTAATGAGTGATATAAGCAGCCTGCTTGAGCTACTGCTACCAAATGAACACAAGGAACACCTTAATGGTTGAACAACAGGCCAACGCATCGGCCAAACCAATTGTATTCAGCGGCGCCCAGCCTTCCGGGCAGCTGACTATCGGCAACTACATGGGCGCGCTGCGCCAATGGGTTAAAATGCAGCAGGATTACGACTGCCTGTATTGTATCGTCGACATGCACGCCATTACCGTGCGCCAGGATCCCAAGGCGTTGCGTGCCGCCTGCCTAGACGCCGCGGCCTTGTATATGGCCATTGGCCTGAATCCGGCCGACAGCACTATTTTCATTCAGTCTCACGTGCCAGAGCATGCCGAACTGGCCTGGATTTTGAACTGTTATACCCAGTTTGGCGAACTGTCACGCATGACCCAGTTCAAAGACAAGTCCAGCCGCTATGCCGAAAACATCAACGCCGGTCTCTTTACCTACCCGGCATTGATGGCCGCCGATATTTTGCTGTATCAAACCAGCCAGGTACCTGTGGGCAACGATCAAAAACAGCATCTGGAATTATCTCGAGACGTGGCGTATCGCTTTAACCAGCTGTACGGCGAGGTGTTTACCGTGCCCGAGCCCTTTATACCGGCCGACGGCGCGCGCATCATGAGTCTGCAAGAGCCGACCAAGAAAATGTCCAAGTCGGACGATAACGTGAATAACTTTATCGGCCTGCTGGAAGATCCTAAAGTGATTGGCAAGAAGCTCAAGCGTGCCATGACCGATTCTGAAGATCCACCGGTCGTGCGCTTTGATGTTGAAAACAAACCGGGTGTATCCAATCTGCTTACCCTGATGTCTGGTGCCAGTGGCCGCAGCATCAAAGAGCTGGAGCAGCATTTTGAAGGCAAAATGTACGGACATCTTAAAACCGAAACGGCGGATGCGGTGCTCACCATGCTCGAGCCTATCCAGGCCCGTTTTCACGAGTTGCGAGCCGATGAAGCCGAGCTGGGAAGAATTCTGACGCTGGGCGCCGACAAGGCCCGGGAGAAAGCTGCGCAGACACTTAAAAATGTATATGATGTCATTGGCTTTGTGCCAAGAAGTCGTTAATACTTAAGGGGCCGAGCGGCTCCTTTTTTAAATTACCTATTTGGATTTCTATCTTTTGATGATCGACAAACAACCTCTTGAAGGTGAATTAACCGACAAGTTGTATTGGTTGCGTAAATTTCGCATGGCCAAAAATGACAAAACACTGGAGCTGATGGTTTCCAAGGTAATTGATGACTACCACACTGACACCGCCATTGTTGCTGCCATTTATCTAGCCGAATGCCAACGCGAACGCGAACTCGCTCAAGGTCGCTTCCTCAAAAACTAACGCTGCCCATTCAATCGCCATATTTTTTATCTAATCGACCGTGATGACGCGTCGATCGTTTTTGTGTTGCCGCAAGGCGATTGCACAGCCAACCCCGTGCCTGCATAGATGGTTTTGGCAGTAGCTGCAGGCGCTGCTGAATATTAAGGCATGGCTATTCGAAAGGCGTCAAGTTGGTTACAGGTTTTCTCGATGGCAATCAGTCTGGGGTAGGGCGTCATATCCAGCGTGAATCTGTGGGCGTTGTACAGTTGCGGGATCAAACAAATATCTGCCAGGCCCGGTGTGTTGCCACAGCAAAACGGGGTGTCGCCAGTGCTTAGCTGTTGCTCCAACGGGGTCAGCCCCTGTGTTAGCCAGTGATGATACCAGATCGTTTTTTGCTCTTCACTCACCCCCAGCTCGCCGGTTAAATACTTGAGTACTCTCAGGTTATTGAGTGGGTGAATATCGCAGGCTATTTGCAGCGCCAATGCCCGAGTGCGAGCACGAGCGAAAGGAGTATCAGGCAGCAGGGGCGGTTCGGGATAGCGTTCGTCCAGATACTCGATAATGGCCAGCGACTGACCAATAATACCTTCGCCGTTCCCTTGTTCGTCAATATCCAGGCTGGGCACCAGGCCGGTCGAATTCAGGGCCCGATATTCTGCGCTTTGTTGCATGCCATCCAGCAAGGAGATGGGAATCACCCTATAGGCCAGCTGTTTCAAATTAAGGGCAATACGCACCCGATACGCGGCACTCGAGCGGGCATAATCATACAGTTTCATCATGCCTCCTTTTTTGCTGTATAGCGCATCACTCGTTGATCGATGGCACCAAAAAGTGACTCGCCCTCGGTGTTGAGCATCTCGATGCGCACCCGATCGCCAAACTTCATGAAAGGGGTGCTGGCCTGGCCATCGGCAAGCATCTCCAGCATGCGTCGCTCGGCCAGGCAGCAGGAGCCGGTGCTGCGATCAAGGTTGGACACGGTTCCCGAGCCGATAATGGATCCCGCACACAGGGCGCGGTTGAAGCTGACATGTGCCAGCAATTCGGCAAAGTTAAAGGTCATATCGGTACCGGCATCGGGCTCACCAAACAATGCATCATTCAAATGCACCCGCAGGCGGTGATGCACCTTGCAGTCTTGCCAGGCGTCACCCAGCTCGTCGGGAGTAATGGCCACTGGCGAAAAAGCAGACGCCGGCTTGGACTGAAAAAAACCGAAGCCCTTGCCCAGCTCGCCCGGAATCAAATTGCGCAGCGAGACATCGTTTACCAGCATCAGCAGTTTGATGTGGGGTTCGGCCTGAGCGGCCGTGGTGCCCATGGGCACATCGTCGGTGATAATGGCAATCTCACCTTCAAAGTCGATGCCCCAGCTTTCATCCGCCAGAAGGATATCGTCGCGGGGGCCAATAAAGCCGTCTGACATGCCCTGATACATTAAAGGTTCGGTCCAAAAGCTGGCGGGCATGTCAGCGCCTCTGGCCTTGCGGACCAGTTCGACGTGATTCACATAGGCACTGCCGTCGGCCCATTGATAGGCTCGGGGTAACGGAGAGGCGCAGTCTTCGGCATTAAAGGCAAGGCTGTTGGCGCAATGTCCGTCGTTAAGCTGCCGGTATAACCTTTGTAATGCCGGTTCGGTTTCGGCCCAGTTATCCAGTGCCGCCTGCAGAGTAGGGGCAACATCCCAGGCCTTGACCGCGCGGCTTAAATCCCGGGACACCACCAGCAGCTGTCCATCGCGACCCTGCTTTAAAGACGCTAATTTCATTTTATTCTCCCTAAACTGACACTCGTTGCCATTACGTTAGTCTTTTACCTGCCAGGAATGGACATAATCGGTGTTTTCTACCCCCTCCGGCAGCTCGGCTATTTCCAGTGGGCGGCGGCTATCTATCATCACTGCCACTTCATCGGTTTCACGTCGTTTATTGCTGGCTCCGGCGGCAAAGGCCTTGGGGTGAGGGCCATGGGTAAAGCCACAAGGGTGCAGGGTAATCATGCCGGCTTCTATGTTATCGCGGCTGAAAAAGTTGCCTTTGTGATAAAAAATCACTTCATCGAAGTCGTTGTTATTGTGATAGAAGGGCACCTTGAGTGCGCCGGGATCCGACTCTATTGGCCGCGGCACGAAGCTGCAGATCACAAAGCCATTAGCCACAAAGGTGGTATGGGCAGAAGGGGGCAAGTGGTAACGATGACTCATCAGTGGCCGAATATCACGCCAGTTCAGCTTTAAGACCGTCAGGTTACCGGTCCAGCCTTGAGCATCCAGTGGATTAAACGGGAAAGTAATGCAGTTCATTTGCTCGCGTGCCTTGAGCATCACCCGCCAGCTGCCAGGCTGCTGCTGACTCTTGAACGCGTCATCGATGTGCGGATATTCAATAATGGCCGGATCAAATACCGCATGCGGGCCCACCAAGCCACGCTCTGCATTCATGTAAGATCCATCGGTGGCTTCAATCATCAATATGGTCACGGGCTCATCCAGCTCCAGCCGCCAGCTGGTTGAGCGAGGCAGAATAATATAGTCGCCATCGCGAAAACTCATGTGCCCATAATCGCAATACAGGTGACCACTGCCCTGGTGAATAAACAGGCATTCATCCCCATCGCCATTGCGTACCAGATGATCCATGGATTGTTGCGCTTTCCAGATGCGTACTTTCACATCGGCATTGTGCAGCAGGGGGCTGGCATCCCAGGGGCTATTCCCTGGCGGCTTGAGTAAGTTGGTATCGAATGCTCGTGGTCGTAGCGGCCCTTCCCAGTCGCTCCAGCCGGTAGGAGCATGGCGGTGATACATATGGGTAGCCGGGCCAAAAAAACCTTCTTTGCCAATCTCTCGTTCAACTGTGCCTTCGGGCAAATCGCAATGAGCCTGGCGAGAGGTCTTGCCTTCGCGAAGTGGAAACTGAAACCAGTGACGCATGAGTTGTTTCTCCTTGCATACTTGTCAGTAAACGGCGCTAACAGCGGATGCTAATAGGATAGCAATCGAGAGACATTGTTGCGTCATAGCCATTTATTTGACTGAAAATTGAGCATTAACGACTCAATTCGTCGTGCAAAGCACAGTGTGGAATTTGTAATGCTTTTTTTGTCGTCAGAGCCGGTGTTGCCGGATTTAGCAGCTAAAGCAGCTTCTACATTCGTGCGGTATGTTGGCCGCGCGGCGTTGCTTTGGTCCTTCGGCCCTTCATCCAACATTAAGCATTAAAAATTCAACATTGCCGTTTTCGGCTAAGCTTGAGTTCTGGTTAATACCTGTCAGAATTCTGGTATCAACGTCGTCTTTTTAATCAGGGTTTTTAACATGCGCTTTTATAAAACGGGCCTTAGCTTGCTGGCCGCAGTGGTGTTGTCTGCTTGTTCGTCCAACACCGCACAAATTCCCGCCAAAATTGAAGTGGCGCATGGTCCCACCCATATCACGGGCGGCAATGCCAAGGGGGCGGATGATATTACCGTCACCACACCGTATTTCGCCTTTGCCCTGTCGCAAGGCGAGCTGGTGGATCTGGCAATGATGGAAGACGGCGTATTTGGCAAAGATTTGATCAAGTCGGTGGATTTTGTCCCTGGTGAAGGAAAAGTCACTCTGGAGAAAATCGAGATTGTTACGCAAACCGCCGACGAACTGGTGATTGAGCTTACCCGCAGCTGGAACGGACACCGTCTGTTAAGCCGTTATCAGGTCAATAAAGATTATCCGGGTATCAAGCTCACGACCAAGGTGTTGGATCCGGTAACAGACACCCTGTTTGCCGGTTATCGACTGGAGCGTAACCAGCCCATTAATCAGGACGTGCCCAGCTATAATGACATGACCCGCATGGTGCACAGCCATTGGACCTCGGGCCAGTTGCAGAACAACCTCAGCACGTTATATGAAACCGACGATCTGCGCCGCTCCTATTCGGGTAAAGACAACGAGTTTACCGCCTGGCTGAGCGCCGGGTCACTGGGGCGCCTGCATTCCGACACCCAGCTGTATACCACCGCCAGCCCACAGGCCGAACTGGGGTTGTTTGATCTTAAACCTGTCAGCGGCAACTTTGAAAATTACCTGTCGGTGATGCGTCAGCGCTGGAGCAGAGGTGAGCGGGTTTACTTGAACGCCGGTCCCATGTTGAAAGATGCCAGGCAAAACAGTGGTAAAATATACGCCTATACCCCCAAGGGGCGTATTACCGCCGACTTCGCGCGTGCCGCTGCCCTTGGTCACAGCTTTGTCAGTTTTGGCCCCGAGGTCTATCCCATTACCACCAACTTTGGTGGTGAAGCCACGCCCTATAACAAAACCGAAGTAGAGTTTCGCTCCGATATTGGTTTGGCCAAAGCCGAAGTCTGGTTGGACGGCAAACAAGTCGCAGGTTGGAAAATCAACGGCGCCAAGTGGTTCAGAACCGGCGTACCCGTTCCCCCCAAGCGCACCTGGATGCAGTGGGTAGTGGAAGACAAGCAAGGCAACCGAGCCTACTCCAATCCCATCTGGATTAAATGATAGAAACAAAGCCGCGGATTCCGCGGCTTTTCTGTAGAGGCCTGCTGTAGGCGCTGCGACCGCTGCGCAATGCCGCAAAGCGGCATTTGTGCTCCAATGTTTCATATTTCACCGTATTACCTGAACCTGCGCACAATATTTGGTGGCCGGGGGGTACCTGTGCATCAGATCCGGCGTTGCCGGATTTAGCAGCTAAAGCAGCTACTACATTCGAGCTGTATGTTGGCCTCGGCGTTGCTGTAGCAACTATGTGGTGCACAGCGCCACGGTTTTGTTTCTGTTTAGTTGAACGCCGAAAGCTTATGGCAGATAGCTGCACTTACTAATTCAATTCATTCTCATTGCGACTACGTTAACCAAGTAAAATCAATAACTTATGTTTGATTTCGGTTTGTAAAAAAAGTGATTTGCGGCTATGCTTATGGCCATTATTCAGAGGAGGACGTTATGAAAGGCGATAAAAAAGTCATTGAGTACCTGAATCAGGTGCTGAGCATAGAGCTCACCTCCATCAATCAGTATTTTTTGCACGCCCGCATGTTTAAAAACTGGGGGCTGAATCAGTTGGACGAGCGCGAATACAAAAAATCCATAAAAGACATGAAACAGGCCGACAAGATCATCGAACGCGTCCTGTTTCTGGAAGGACTGCCCAATCTGCAGCACCTTAATCGCCTGCGCATCGGTGAAAACACCGAAGAAATGCTGCAATGTGACAAGCTGCAGGTAGAAGAGCAGTTGCAGGTATTAAAAGATGCTATCGCTTACTGCGAATCGGTGCAGGAATATGTTTCTCGCGAGCTGTTAAGTGATATTGAAGAATATGAAGAAGCCCATCTCGACTGGATTGATACCCAATTAGACCTGATCACCAGCATCGGTCTCGAGAATTATCAACAGTCGCAAATGTAAGGGGAGCCAAACATGAAAGGCAATGCAAAGGTAATAGCGGCGTTAAACGAGCTGCTGGCCGGTGAACTGAGCGCCATGGATCAATACTTTATCCACTCTCGCATGTACGACGATTGGGGATTCAAGAAGCTGTTCGAGCGCATCGATCACGAATTTGAAGATGAAAAGGGTCATGCTTCCCAGCTGATTGAACGCATTCTGTTCCTGGGGGGCACCCCCGACATGGTCACCCGGGTACCGCTGAACATCGGCAAAGACGTACCATCCATGCTCAAAAGCGACCTGGATCTGGAATACAAGGTGATTGACGATCTGCGTAACGTGATGGCTCTGTGCGAGCAGGTGCGCGATTACCAAACCCGTGAGATCCTGCAAGTGTTGCTGGCCGACACCGAAAACGATCACACCTACTGGCTGGAGCAACAGCTGGGTCTTATCAACCGTATTGGTCTACCTAACTACCTGCAATCGCAGATGTAAGGAACAGGCAGCACCAAGCGCCCAGCACCAAGTTCAAAAAAAGCCGCCACCGCGGCTTTTTTTTATATCTGTAGCACCGCGACCAACATACAGCACCACTGTAGACGCGTGCTTTAGCCGCGAAAACCTGCGCAGCAGGTTCTGACGCACGAGTTCAACCCAAGACACTCAACGTCCACCCAGCAGTGAGCCGAGTAGGCCGCGAGCGAGTCGTCTGCCCAGCTGACTGCCGATGCTGCGCAGCGTACTTTTGGCCACGCTTTCCAGCAGCGAGTCTCGTTGACGGCTGGTTTTGGGGGCAGCAGTGGCGGCTGGCGCCGGAGCCGGCTCGGCCACTCGACGAGCCAGCATCTCGAAGGCCGAATCTCTGTCCAGCAAGGCATCATAGCGCCCCGCCAGAGGCGAGGCGTGCAGGCGGGCGGCTTTTTCCTCTGTGCTTAGTGGGCCTATACGGGACTCGGGAGGGCAGATCAGAGTGATTTCCACCTGAGTGGGGCTGCCCTGCTCATCCAGTACCGATACCAGGGCTTCGCCCACGCCCAGTTGAGTGATGGCGTCTTGGGTATCAATGCTCGGGTTGGCGCGAAAGGTACGTGCCGCGGCCCTGACGGCCTGTTCATCACGGGGAGTAAAGGCACGCAGTGCGTGTTGTACCCGGTTACCGAGTTGCCCCAGTACGTTGTCGGGAATATCCAGCGGATTCTGACTGATAAAATAAATACCTACTCCCTTGGAGCGGATCAGCCGTACCAGTTGTTCTATTTTTTCCAGCAAGGCCCTGGGAGCAGAGTCGAACAGCAGATGTGCTTCATCAAAAAAGAACACCAATACCGGTTGGGCTGGATCGCCAACTTCCGGTAAGGTCTCGAACAGCTCACTCAGTAGCCACAGCAGAAAAGTGGAATACAATCTGGGCGTCTGCATCAGTCGGGTGGCGTCGAGAATGCTGACCACGCCCTGGCCGGAAAAGTCTTTTTGCATCATATCGCGTAAATTGAGCGCCGGTTCACCCAAAAAGTGCGCTGTGCCTTGCTGCTCCAGCACCATCAGTCGCCGCTGAATGGCTCCCAGGCTGTTGCTGGGCAAGCTGCCGTATTGCTTGCTCAGGGTCTTGGCATTATCGGCCACCCAGCTCAGCAGGGCGCGCAGATCCTTGAGATCGAGCAGTAACAGGCCTTCATCATCGGCAATACGAAAACAGGCGTAGAGAATGCCGGTTTGCGTGTCGTTGAGATCCAGTATGTTGGCCAACAGCAAGGGGCCCAGTTCCGAGATGGTGGTGCGCACCGGATGGCCCCGCTCGCCAAACAGATCCCAAAACAGGGTGGGCACTGGCTGTGGTCGATAGTCTGTTAGCGCGAGTTGCTCCAACCGCCGGGAGATTTTGCCACCGGGTGCTGCCGCTGCGGCGAGCCCCGACAGATCGCCCTTGATATCGGCCATGAAAACCGGCGTTCCGGCACGAGAAAAACATTCGGCCATCCGCTGCAGTGTCACGGTTTTTCCGGTGCCGGTGGCGCCGGCAATCAGCCCGTGCCGATTAGCCATGGATAGCGCAAGCGTGATTGGTTGGCCTTGATGATTACTGCCAAGGTAAAGAGAAGACTGAGGCATGGCATCGGCTCTTGTAGAATGAACAGGCGAAAGTGTGGTTGATGAGAAGCAAGCAGCCCGGAAGCACCGGGCTGCTTTGCGATTACTTCAGAGTATCCAGACTGTTGCGATAGTGATCGAAGGTTTGGGTGACCGAGGGCTTGGCACCGCCGGTCAGCTTGCTCAGCACAACAATGGCGAGGGTGGCGAAAAGAAAACCGGGTACTATTTCATAAAGATCGAAGATGCCACCGGTCAGTTGTTTCCAGACCACCACGGTAATACCGCCGACCAGTACCCCGGCCAGGGCGCCGTTGCGGTTCATGTTGCGCCAGTACAGGCTGAGCAACAGAGTGGGGCCAAAGGCGGCACCAAAGCCGGCCCAGGCATAAGACACCAGCCCCAGCACGGTACTGTCCGGATTCATCGCCAGCATCAACGCCACCAACGACAGCGCTACCACCGCAAAACGGCCTATGTTGACCAGGCTTCTGGCGCTGGTGTTGGGAAACATCTGCTTGTAGAAATCTTCGGCCAGCGCAGAAGATGACACCAGCAACTGGGAATCGGCCGTACTCATGATGGCGGCCAGAATAGCGGCCAGCAGAATCCCTGCAATCACGGGATGAAACACGGCGTTGACCAGCACCATGAAGATGGTTTCCGCATCGGCCAGCTCACCCCCCAGGTTGTTCTGCACATAGAGCAGCCCGACCAACCCAACCATCACGGCGCCAGCCATTGACAGAAAGCTCCAGGTGACGGCGATACGACGGGCTGTGGTAATGTCTTTGTTACTACGGGTCGCGTTGAAGCGCGCGAGTATATGAGGTTGCCCAAAATAGCCCAGCCCCCAGGCGGCCAGCGAGACAATGGCAATCACAGACAGCGGCTCGCCATCCATGTCGTGCCACAGGCTCAGCAGCTCGGGGTTCAGGTTATTCAGGTCGCTTTCCAGCTGGCCAAAACCGCCTTGCATCGCCGCAATGGGCACTATCAACAGCGCGGCGGCCATCATCAAGCCCTGTACCAGGTCGGTCCAGGATACCGCCAGAAATCCGCCAAACATGGTGTAAGACACTATGCACAAAGTGCCAAGTATCACGGCAATCTGATAATCCAGACCGAATACGGTTTCAAACAGCTTGCCCCCGGCGACCAGGCCGGAGCTGGTGTAGAATAAGAAGAACAACAAGATGACCAGCGCGGAAATAATCTGCAGCAGCTTGGAGTTGTCTTCGAAACGGCGCGACAGGTACTCGGGAATAGTGATGGCGTCATTGACTTCCAGGGTATAGGTGCGCAGCCGCTTGGCACAGAACAACCAGTTGGCCCAGGTACCCAGCAGCAGGCCGCCGGCCAGCCAGAGTGACTGAAGACCGGCGGCATAGGCAAAACCGGGCAGTCCCAGCAGCAACCAGCCACTCATGTCTGATGCTCCGGCAGAGATGGCTGCGGGCCAGGGCCCCAGCGAGCGGCCCCCCAAAAAGTAGTCGGCCGAGTTGGCGGTGCGTTTGTAGGCGTAGTAACCAATGGCCATCATGCCAATCAGATACACGAGAAAGGTGCCGGTAATGACAGCATTAGATTCAACCATCCTTGTTACTCCTGTAAAAATCTTAATCGTTGCCCAATGAGTATCGGCTACTCAGTTGCTCCAAGCATGGTTAAGGTTGAGCGTTTTAACAAACCCATGCCCTATATTTAATGAACAAAAAGGTGAGTATTGCCATGTAAGCAATCACGTATAACGTATGTGGAATTCACTTCCTACTCCCTTTAGCAACATTGAAACTTCAGTCAGTAGCTGATCTTTTCTCCAGGAAATAAAGCTGCGC
>NZ_BMKE01000022.1 GCF_014643915.1 Oceanisphaera marina | reverse complement strand
ATATTCTGCCTGAAAAAAGAAAACGGCCCAAGAGTAGGACCGTTCGGATATCAAAAACTCGGTACACCATTCAGTCTAAACACGCTTAACTGAATGGTGTTAGCCGAGTGGCGGGCTTTTATATCGACGGTCGGGCGAGTCTTATGACTTTGCGTCTTCTTCAACCAGAGGACGTGCCGCTACACCCATTTTCAATGCCAGCCAGATAACCAGAATCAGGCTGATCATCACCGACAGATAGTTGGTGCCCATTTCCGGGAACTGGGTGCGCAGGAATGCAGAATAACCAAAGACCCCAATCAAAAAGGCGATCAAGGTACATAGCGGGGTATCGCCTTCCATGGGCGCACTCAGGTATTCCTGATATAGCATACGGGCGGCCAGCGCCAACGCTATGATAGGAAATATAGAAAACGCCAGCTGGCTAACACTCAAGGTAGCTAATGTCGCATTACCGCACAGACCAACTAACAGCGCCAACAAGATAGGTTTGCGACGTATGGGTTTATTTACTGACATGGTCATCCTTCCTAATTATAGGGCCTAAAGCCTCTTTGCTTTATTATATGCATCTGCGCCCTTGGCAATGATCCGCAGTTGCAAGGTCATACGTTCGGCCAACGCCGCCCGCTCACTCTCGTTCATATCCAGCGCTTCTGCCCCGGCACTGAATACGATGGTCACCATCGCCTGGGCCTGCATTTCGGCATAGCTTCGGCTAGTTTGCTGTTTTTCTTCCAGATAATCTGTTAGCTCGGCCGTAAAATGCTGTATTTCACGAGCCACCGCCTGGCGAAATGCTGCCGACGTACCCGAGCGCTCCCGCAACAACAGGCGGAACACATCCGGGCTTCGCTCGATAAACTCCATAAAGGTTTTTATCGATATTTGAATAACACTACCACCATCGGCAATGCGCTGACGAGCCTGACGCATCAATTGTCTGAGGGTAAGCCCACCTTCATCGACTAAAGTGAGTCCCAGCTCTTCCATATCTTTAAAATGGCGATAAAAAGAGGTAGGCGCCAACCCGGCTTCCCGCGCCACTTCGCGCAGGCTCAGGCTGGAAAAACTGCGCTCGGCACTCAATTGACTAAAAGCGGCTTCAATCAGAGTACGGCGGGTTTTTTCTTTTTGTTCAGCGCGAATGCCCACGGCACACCCAAATCTAACATGTTAATAATTGGATCATACCCCTTTGTCGTCATGGGGTCAGCTTCGTTAGTTTAATTTTTGATTGACGTTGGTCGTCATTACAGCCGAAAATGGTGTACATCTGTTCGCTCAATGGATATTCAAGATGCATAAACCTCCTCTAATCTGGACCAACCTGGCCGTCTTTACAGGCACGGGGCTGGCGGCCTTGGTATTGGTCCCCTGGTACGGTCTGACCCATGGCTATGATGGTTGGCAATGGCTCGCCATGCTGTTGTTGTTCAGTTATAGCTGCCTGTCTATTACCGGCGGCTACCATCGCCTTTGGGCCCACAAGGCTTATGAGGCTCATCCGCTGCTGCAATGGATATTTGCATTGGGTGGCGCCCTGTCGTTGCAAAACTCCGCCTACCATTGGTGCGCCGATCACCGCCGCCATCATCGCCATGTTGACGATATTGACAAAGATCCCTATTCCGCCAGCCGAGGACTCTGGTTCTCGCACATGGGCTGGATGCTGCGCCACTACCACTCCCCGGACGATAGCAATATCGCCGATCTTAAACGCAATCGCATACTGCAGTTTCAGCATAAGCATTATCTGGTACTCACCCTGCTGATGAATATCGGCCTGCCGCTGTTGCTGGGGTTCTGGCACGGCGACATCTGGGGCATGCTGTTATTGGCCGGAGGCCTGCGCTTGTTTCTGGGTCACCATGTCACCTTTTTCATTAATTCGTTGGCGCATTTCTGGGGCCGTCAGCCCTATACCAGCAAGAATTCAGCACGGGATAACGACCTGCTGGCGGTGCTGACCTTTGGCGAGGGTTACCATAACTTTCATCATTTGTTTGAAACCGACTATCGCAACGGCATTCGCTGGTGGCATTACGATCCCACCAAATGGCTGATCCGCAGCATGAGCTGGTTAAAACTGACCTCCCGTCTGCGTACCTGCCCGCAAGAGCGTATCGAGCAGGCTCAGCTGGAGCGCCGCTTCGAAATCGCCCGGCAAAAAATCATGAAGCGTCAGCAAAATGCCGATACCGAGCAGTGGCTGGCATTGCTGCACAGTGAATACGAGCGTTTGCTGCAACACCTTAAAAGCTACTATCAGGTGCGCAAGCATTTGCTGGAGCTGAAGAAAAAGGCCGTTCGCTGCAAATATGAAGAACTGCGACTGCGGCTGACCTGCGACGAGCTGAAAGCCGCCTTTACCACTCAACGCCGTAACTGGCTCAAGTTGACCACCCAATTCACATAAGCCGGGCTGATATTGTTAAACAAGGCGCAGTCATGCGCCTTATTTTTGCCTGAAAATCGGCGCCCCATCACTTACATACCCTGGCCTGCTCACTTCCCTTTGACAAAAACACTGCAAAATACCATAGTCACCGCTATTTTTGTTTATCAGCAGTTGTACGTTTAACTTTACAGTCAGCAGGAGCAGCAAGACGTGGAAAAAAGGGCGCAGTTCAGCAGTAAGCTAGGATTCGTGATGGCCGCCGCCGGTTCAGCCATTGGCGTGGGTAATATTTGGGGCTTTCCGACTCAGGCAGCCAGCAACGGTGGCGGGGCATTTTTGCTGGTCTACTTGCTGTTCATCTTTTTGCTGGGCTATCCCATGCTGGTGGCGGAAATCACCATTGGTCGTCACGGCCAATCCAACCCCTTTCGCGCACTGAAAACCCTGACCCAGCATCCTTTGGGTAAACCGCTTGCCGGTTTGGTTGGCCTGGCTGCGGTGCTGACTGTCAGCTTTATTTTCACCTTTTACGCCATAGTGTCGGGCTGGTTTGTCTCTTATGCTCTGGAGCCCGTTGCCAGCCTGGCTGGCGCCACCGATTCGGCCAGTTGGTTGACCGGCTTTTCTACGTCGCGCAATGTGGTGTTCACCCTTATGTTTGCCCTGCTGAGCCTGTATGTGGTGAGCCGAGGCCTGGAACAGGGTATCGAAAAATGGTCCAGCCGCCTGATGCCCTTGCTGCTGCTGATGTTGGTGGTGTTAACCGGTTATATGCTGCTGCAACCCGGCGCCAGTGAAGGCCTGAAAGTCTATCTGGTGCCCGATTTTTCTCGAGTGCTCAATGGGGATGTGCTGATAGGTGCATTGGGCCAGAGCTTTTTCTCGCTGTCGCTGGGCGCGGCCGTGATGATGCTGTATGGCTCTTACCTGAATCGTCAGGCCAATATTCCCGCACTGGCCGCCCAGGTGACGCTATTGGATACCGGCGTGGCCTTTATGGCGGGTTTGCTGATTTTGCCAGCCATGTATGTGGCACAGCACAACGGCGTGACCATTTTTGCCGAAGATGGCTCCCTGCTCAGCTCCGACACCCTGGTATTTTCGGTATTGCCCGCCCTGTTCAACACCATGGGGGCGGCGCAATATCCGGTGGCATTTGCCTTTTTCCTGCTGATGATAGTGGCCGCTCTTACTTCTGCTATTTCCATGCTGGAAGCCCCCGTCTCCCTGGTTTTGGAGTCGTCAACCCTGTCGCGGATCAAGGCCACCTGGCTGGTCACCGCCGTATGTACCCTGTTCAGCATTATTATTGTCTTTAACTTTGGCAGTTTGTTTGGTCTGGTGATTACCCTGACCACTCAGTATGCCCAGCCGCTGGTCAGCCTGTGTATTACGCTGTATGCGGGTTGGGTATGGCAGCGCAATGCGGTCTTGGCTGAATTGAAATCCGGTTACCCCGACATCGAGCAAGGCGTGTTCTGGAAGATCTGGCCTTGGTATGTGCGCTTCGTGTGCCCGGTATTGGTGCTGGTGGTGATTATTCAGTCGTTTGCAGGCTAAAACAGCCGTCGGCGGTCAGTCTGTCTCTTGGTCACAACTATTTGTTTATATTAGTGTGGCTTGCCAGGCAGAGGGCACTACTCCCCCGACACGCCGTGAACCCATCCATGGGGGCTCAAACCGCGCCATCCCTGGCGCGGATGGTCGGCTGAGCAGACACCCTCTGCCTTCCCGTTGACAGCGGAGTGACCTGTGAATGTTACCTGCCGACAGCTCAGAGGCGAAGGCAGAGGCGGCTAGATCAGTTACCTAGCCTGTTTGGCAGGAAAAGCAAGAAGGGGGAGGCGAAAATCGTGATGAGCCTCTCTCATATCTGCAGGTTTGCTGCCTGCCGATAGGTTTGTCTCCTCACGATAAGTTGCGGGTCGTTATTTGGTGGGGTTAATTCACTACCCCGACAGCTTCGCGAAAACCTGCCACCTGGGTATTCGATGCGGCATCGGCCAGCGCCAGCAAGAAGGCATACTCTCGCGCCAGGTCTCGATAAGACTCAAAGCGACCAGACTTGCCGCCGTGGCCGGTGTCCATATCGCAATGCAGCAGCAAGAGGTTGTGATCGGTTTTCATTTCGCGCAGCTTGGCCACCCACTTGGCCGGCTCCCAATACTGCACCTGAGAATCGTATAATCCGGTGGTCACCAGCATATGGGGATAAGACTGGGCCTGCACCTGATCGTAGGGGCTGTAGGATTTGATATAGTGATAATATTCGGGATCCGCCGGGTTGCCCCACTCATCAAATTCACCCGTGGTTAAGGGAATAGACTCATCCAGCATGGTGGTCACCACATCGACAAAGGGCACGTCCGCTATCACGCCATTGAATAAATCCGGCGCCATATTAACCACCGAAGCCACCAGCAGGCCACCGGCACTGCCGCCCGAGGCGAAGACCCGTTCTTTATCCCCATAGCCCTGACTGAGCAGCGCCTGTGTCACATCGATAAAGTCGTTAAAGGTATTCTGCTTGCTGAGCAGGCGGCCTTGCTCGTACCAGTCTCGCCCCAGCTCTTCGCCGCCGCGCACATGGGCGATGGCATAAACAAAACCACGATCGAGCAGGCTCAGGCGCGCCGAGCTGAAATCCGGATCCATGCTGGCGCCGTATGAGCCATAGGCGTACACCATCAAGGGATTGCCCGCCTTGGCATCAAACATATCGGCTCGATAAACCAGGGAGACCGGCACTTTGGCACCATCGCGAGCCGTCACCCACACCCGGTCGCTGCGATAGCGCTCGGCGTCAAACTGCTCGCCTACATATTCCTGCTTAAGCTCGCGCCGTTCCTGGGTGTCCATGTTGACCTCGTAAATGGTCGCCGGACGCGTCATCGAAGAGTAGCCATAACGCAACCAGGGGCTGTCCGCCTCGGCATTTACCCCAAGCCAGGTCACATACGCCGGGTCATCAAAACGGATCTGATGTTCACCGCCATGCTGGCGATGAATTTGACGCAGGTGCGTCAAGCCCTCGCTGCGCTCTTCCAGTACCAGCCAGTCACGAAACAGGGTAAAGCCTTCCAGCAGCACATCCTGACGCGCCGCAACTAAAGGCTGCCACTGGGTTTGCTCACCATCGTTTGCCTGATACAGGCCGAAATTCACGCCGTCTTTATTGGATCGCACATAAAACTGTCCCTGATAGTGCTCAACATCATATTCGTGGCCCCGCTGGCGCGGTAAAAAGACCCGGGCGGGTGCGGCGGGGTCATTGGCTTCCAACAAGCTGACTTCGCTGGTTACCGTGCTCCAGACGCCGATCATGATGTAGTCGTTGGAGCGGCTTTTATAGATGCTGGTGTAAAAACTGCTGTCGGCCTCTTCATAAACCAGTACATCCTGCTCTTGCGGCGTGCCCAATGTATGGCGATAAACCTGATAAGGCAGCAAAGTGTCTTCATCCTGCTTGACGTAAAACAGGGTCTGGCTGTCATTGGCCCACACCAGATTACCCGAGGTGTTTTCCAGCACCTCGTCATAAACGTTGCCAGCCGGCTCATTTGTGTCAGATGGATTTGCAACAGACAGGGACTTGAAACGAATCTGATACTGGCGACGCGATACGAAATCTTCGGCAAACGCCAGGGTCTGCTGGTCGGGGCTGACGGCTATCTGGCCCTGCTCATAATAAGCCTGGCCCTGTGCCCGCTCATTACCATCCAGCAATAACTGCCGCTGCTCGGGCTGTCCATCGGCATAACGCTCCACCATGGCGTATTCCAGCCCTTGCTGATAGCGGGTCTGATACCAATAACCGTTTTTCAGATAAGGAACCGAGCTGTCGTCCTGGCGAAGTCGGGCAATCATTTCCTGATACAGGGTCTCTTGCAGCGAATCGAGCGGCGACAGCACCTGATCGGTATAGTTATTTTCCTGCTGCAGATAGTCCAGCACCCGAGGGTCGGCTCGTTCGTCGTCACGCAGCCAGTGGTAGTTGTCGATGCGAGTATCGTTATGACGGGTTAAATTATGAGGGATTTTTCGGGCAACCGGCGGCTTTACTTCCACATCAACACCTTTAGCATGGGGGATGGCATAAAACACCCATGCTAACATCAAGCCAAGCTTAACCCCATGATGCATACCCAAACCCCTTTATTTGTTCACCAACGAATGTGGGTAAATTTTAACCATTCGTAGGTGATAAACCAAGGGTTTTGCCAAGAACAGGGAAGTAACGCAGAATAAAAAGTCGAATGGAGCCAATAAAAACAGGCTCCAGATAGATAGTGTTTACTTACGTCGCCAACTACCATCGGCCAGTTGAATATAGTGTCCGCTTTGGGTCCGTTCAATATTCAGCTGTCCGGCACGGCTTTGCACCACCGTTAAACTGGTGCCGGTGCGCCGGGCGATATCCTGATAGCTTGCCAGGCGTTGACGATTAATATCGTTAGCTACGGCCTTCACCTCACTGCTGGCTTGTACCACGCCCACCAGACCATTGAGCTGCTCCCCCACCAAGCCCTGCTGTTTGGCTTGTTGCAAGTCCAGCGCCCAGGCCGACCAGCTCAGGCTGGCCGCCAACACTATGATTAACCAACGCATCATGACTCCTTAAAACAAATCCTGCTTTTGCTCAAACAGTTGTTCCAGCTCTCTATCAACTCGAACCCGAATTTCGTGATCGACTTTCACGTTCAAATTAACGGTAATCGGCTTGTCTGGCACCATTATTTCAACCCGAGGCGTACAGGCACTTAGCCACAGCAGGCCAATAATGGCCGTATATTTAATCATTACTCGCTCTCCCCCTGTAATCTGGCTGGTAACCGCTCACTCAAATCCTGGGCGAAGCGCAGACTGGCCAGCAACTGTAACAGGTTTTCCTGATGGTGATAATTGAAGTTAACCGGGTGCATTTTGCCCATCACCGGCGCCCGTCCGTGCAAACTGCTGTCGATGGTCGCTTCACCGGTACGAGCCATCGAAATGGTGGCGGTAAGGCGGTCATAGCGTAAATCACTGAGCAAGCCCAAGGTTAACCCCAGTGACATATTGGTCTCGCCGGTGGCGACTAGCTGATCGTTGGCCTGATAGGAAACCCAGCCCTGATCGCTATGAACTCGGCCATGGGTCACGCTGATGCCCCCATCGAATGCAAAGGGTAACCGGCCGTGCAACTGCCCCTGACCGGTTAACCCGTTTACGTTGGCATAACTCAATATTTGCTCCAGAGAGATATTGCTGGCATGCAGCTCCCCCGTGGGCGTGGCGGACAGCGCCATGGGTGACAACGCCAGCTGACCACCCAAGGCCTGTGCCGTCAGCCCCGATAACCAGGGCCCCTGCGCCCGCCAATGTAGCGCCGCATGAATATCGGTAATGGGTATCCCTACGTTCAGCTTGTCTATCGACACGGCCTGAGGTCCCAGACTCTGCAGCCCCTGTTTACTCCAGCTTAATTGAAGTTTAGCCGTCACGCGCTCGGCCAGCATGTCGCGATAACCGAGCTGCCCGTCTTGTAGCCGGGCTTTCACGATCAAGGGTTGTTGGTTATCAAGCAGATTCGGGGTGGAAAGTGAAAGCTGCACCTGCCCTGCCTGTGGCGCGACGCCTACCGGCAAGCGCAGCCAGGTGTTGAGCCACGACCACAGACTGACGGCAGACAATCGCTGCGTCGGTATTTCAAGCGCCAATTGCCCGTCGTTATGCTCGCTATAGTGCCAGGCGCCGTTCAATTGCACATCTTTGGCCAGGTCCAGCAACAGGGTGCCACGCAGCTGATCGCCAGGCTCACCATGTAACTGCAATGCGCCCGCAGGCAACGGCTGCTGTTGCCACTGCCCTCGCTGCCAGCTCAATCGTCCCCGCCAGGGATCCGTTAAAGAGATATCCCCCTCTGGCGCCAGCTTCAGCCGATGAAGCGTCAATGTTTTCCATTGCAGGCGATCTATGGTCAGTTGCGAGTTTGGTTGCAAGCGCCATTGATCGCGCACCTGTCGAGCCTGCAATGCCAACTGCCAGTTGCCACGCAATGGCGTGGGTAACACACCGTTTACCTGCAGAGTGAACGGCTGATCCGGCTGCCAACCCCCGTCCAAGGTGAGTGGCTGGTGCAAGTCCGGGGTCAGCAAAACGCCGGGCAGCTCGCCCTGCCAGCGCCAGCCCGACCGCTCGGGTATGATGCTCAGCCGGGTCGCACCGGCACCCGTCTGCCATAAAACCTCAAGATGCTGTTGCCGATGCTGCAACTCGGCGGGCCCGCTGACCACGCCTTGCGGCAGGTGCAGGGTGAGAGTCTCTATCTGAAAATCAATGGCGGGCAGGGTCAGTAGCAAGGACAGCGCATCTGCCGGCGGTCCGGTTGGCTCAGGGTGGTCGGGTTGACTCCGCGAGCAGGAAAGATCCAGGCTTAACTCTGCTAAGCGTCCTGTTAAGTTGCCGTCTTCAAGCGTCATGGTCAGCCCGTGGGCGGCTTCTTTGGGGCAGGCCGGTACAGTGGCTCGCTTCAGGCTGGCCTGCACCTGCCACTCGGCCGGTAATGACAGTCCCAGCGCCGGCGCCGACCCCAGTAACAGTCCCCACAGCAACAGCCATATTCCCTGTATCCTTAGATCATTCAAGAGCCACCTTCATCAAATTGGCTTGCGTCCTGTTCTACAGAGATTAAGCTGAACAAAACAGCGCGGGGGATTCAATGAGTAAAATTGTATTCTGGGGCATCATCCTCATTGCCATGATTATTATTGGCCGACGGCTCTACGCGTACTTTCACAATAATGCGCAGTCACCACATAGCATGCAGGTATTGGTGGTGGATAAACACACCCGCGAATTCATGGGGAAAACCCAGCCGCAGCAAACCGAACTTCCCGCCCCCAGGGTTAATTATTACGTGATCTTTCGCCCCCTGGAAGATGCCGACGAGCGCGAATTTCAGATAAGCCAGCATCTTTATGAGCAGCTCTCCCCCACGCAAACCGGCACCCTGGTGTTCAGAGGCAGCCGTTTTATCGCTTTCGAGCCCGATAGCTCTAGCCAGGATAACGGCTGAATACCTGGGTATTACCCTGCTTGTCGAAGCTCAGCACTTCGTAAGGTGATCCCGGAATATCCATGCCCGGGGCACTTTGCGGCATGCCGGGAATGGTCAGGCCCTCAACGTCGGGCTGTTGTTGCAATAACTGACGTACATCGGTTGCCGGCACATGACCTTCAATTACGTAGCCTTCAATCAAACCGGTATGGCAGGACGCCAGCTCGGGGCGAACGCCGGCAAGCTTTTTTATCGGTGCCATATTATCTCTATCGATCACCGTCACCTCGAAGCCCGATTCCTGCATATGAGTCACCCAGTCTTCACAGCAGCCACAGCTGGGTGATTTATATACGGTAAGCGGCGCGGCCAGTACCGGCACCGACAGCACGCTTGCTACCAGAGCATATAAAGATTTTTTCAGCATGTTATTCCTCGTTTCTCGTCAACTTTCATCATAAAGAACGCGCAAGATAAAACGGACTATCCCTTAAAACCTTGATCTTGCCCTGCATTTCACACTACCACAAAACCGGTTCCTGCTATCATGGCGCCATCTTATTGTCTTTCGTGGAGTTATTATGTCTTACATGGCCATTAAACATGCCCACATGATGTTTGCACTGCTGAGCATCATTCTCTTTATGTTACGCGCCTGGCTGGCGGTACCCTCACCGGCCCGCCTCAATAACAAGCTGCTGAAAATACTGCCTCATATCATAGACACCCTGCTGCTGGCGTTCGGTATCTGGTTGGCGGTACTCAGCCAGCAGATTCCGTTTGGCAACAGCCCCTGGCTGACCGCCAAGGTCATCGGTCTGGTGCTGTATATCATAGTGGGTACCATCGCCATCAAACGCGGTAAAACCCGCGGTCAGCGCCTGATCGCCGCCCTGGCCTCCATTGTCATTTTCGCCTACATCTATGGCGTCGCCATCAGCAAGTCGCCATTATCCTGGTTGGTACTGTAAGCATCGATAACGCATGAAACGACCAGAGGCAGTCACTGCCTCTGGTCGTCTGCCGCTCGTTACAACCTGCACATCAAGGCGCCTCTGCAGCAGTCTCAATTACCGGATAAACCGGAAACTCGCCTAACGCCAACCATGGCCACTCAGCTTCCTGATACAAGGCATTGGCCGAACGCGGGTCCAGCATCAAGGCGGCCAGCGGCGCGAGAGGTTGATTCATGGGAACCAGCAAATCACCCGGTTGCAGGGTCAGGCTTGCTCGGGTCACCTCGACGTCTGCCTGTACCTTCTCCCGCACTCCGGGCCGAGACTTCGGCTGAACCCGCAACCCCGTTATAACCAGCTTATCAACCTGTAATGTGCGGGCTGTCGCCTGTGTGGTAAAGGCAATATGGTGCCTGGCCAGCCATAGGGCCAGGCGTTCTCGCTCGCGGGTGATGGCATAGGCCGCCGGTAAGGCAACCGGTTTCCGGCTAACCACCGCATCGTGATTGGCAAAGCGATGCAGGGCTTTATGACCATCGGCAAAACGCACCAGGGGGATCTGTACCTCGGGCTGCCGGCCATTAACGCCAAAACTGACTCCCATCGACAACACCTGCTCTCCCTCGGCGCCGGATGTCCAATGCTGGCGCGCGTCACGGGACACGGTCAGCAGAGTGTCGGTCTCGTCGGCAACAAGCTGCAACATGGCCAGCATGCTCACATGCTGTTTACGCACCCGCTCGGCAATATTACGCGGCGTGTCGTAGCGTCCATCTTTATTGTCGAGTCTGTTTTCTACCAGTATCGACACCCGCCCCTGCATGGCGGCATAGTTACGCAGGTTGGTGATCCCAAGCCCCCCTCGGGCCACCGATTGCTCCAGACGGGTGATTTCTCCACGATAACGGCTGGCGGGCAAACCGGCAGCCGACACCCGTTCAATGAGGGCGGGCAGCAAGCGGTGCTCGGTGTAGTCATGCAGGGCATGATCAATATTGGGGTTGTTTCCCATATCAAACTGCGCCTCAACGTCGGTCATCCAACCCTGCTCTTTGGTCAGTATCCGCTTCCAGATGCCCGACTCGTGCGCGTCATACACCACATCCGGATTAAAGCTATGCAAGGCGTCCACCAGCAACCGGGTTTCACTGGCCTGCAGGGCCACATAATCGATATTGGTATTGTCGTTATTGGCATTGTGGCGAGCAGTCAAATCCCGGCCGTCGGGATTGGCCATGGCCACCAGCACCAGGTTAAGCCGCTGCAACAGGGCCGGATGCTGTCCCGCGACCAGTTCCCGCGCCAACTGCAGCATCGCCTCGGCGCCCGCCGGTTCGTTGCCATGTTGCGAGCCAAACATCATCACGGTGGCTTTGCCGGTTTCATTGGCGGGATGCTGCAGGAAGGCAGCCGAGCCGGAAAGCAAGAGCGCTTCTATCGGCCGACCACCGGCGGAGGGGCCCAATTGCACTAATTTGGCGTGATCCGAGGTCTTATCAAGAGCGGCCAGGTAGTGGCTAATCATTTGACTGTCGGGTAACGACTGTTTTTTGGTCTGTTCAAAGGGCGTTTTCGCGACTGGATCTGCCCAGACCAGACTGCTTGCAAGCAGCCACAACAGCATGAATTTTTTCATATCACCCTCGATAACATGTTTTAACTTCAATAACTTACATACATAAGCACAGAACGGGAGTCATAGCCAGACAGCGTCAGAAACAGACCATAAAAAAAGGAATGTAGAAAAACAGCGACAGTCTCTCTCGTAAATGATGCGACAGAAGTTGTCACACCCTCCATCTAGGATAGAATCATACCAAGCAAGAGGGCATCACCATGAGTAAGAAGCTATTAAGACAATTGACCCTGGCGCGCTGTGTTCCTTATCGTCCGTACAAGCTGACCGCACGCCAGCTGCAAGAAAAACTGGAAGAAGAAGGTATCCAGGTAAGTCTGCGCACCGTACAGCGCGACCTGGAAGAAATGTCCGGCATGGGTTTGTTTGATCTCACTTCAGATGATCGCAGCAAACCCCACGGCTGGTGCTTTGAACGCAATGGTTTGAATGATTTTGCCAACTTTATGCCGCTGGGCCTGGCGATGGCGCTCAAGACCTGGAACGACCAGGCCGCCGATCTGCTGCCCGCCAGCGTACTAACCGAATTGAATCCGATTATTGATAAAGCCAACCAGGTGATTAACGACAGTCAGAGTGAACTGGCCGGTCGCTGGATGGAAAACGTGGTTCGTCTGCCCAAGCCATTTGCCGGCAGCCCGGAAATTCGCCGCGCCACCACCATTCGTGATGCGCTATGGCGTGGTCGCAAGTTCAGCGCCGAAATCAAGCGTGTGATCAAGGGCCGTACCGTCTGGTTGCGTTACGAGCAGGTCAATCCGCTCGGCATTGTCGGCCGCAAAGACGGAACCATGCTGCTGTGTACCGTATCGGACATGGACCCCAAGATTTACGGTATTTCCTTTGAACACATCAAGGAAGTGGAGCTGACCAGTCGCCCGGTAACGCAACCCCGCGAGTTCAGCGTCAATAAATTGATCCGTGAAAAGGG
The DNA here is from genome assembly GCF_014643915.1 of Oceanisphaera marina. Lineage (GTDB taxonomy): Bacteria > Pseudomonadota > Gammaproteobacteria > Enterobacterales > Aeromonadaceae > Oceanimonas > Oceanimonas marina. Next base: position 46,776 of record NZ_BMKE01000022.1, on the reverse strand, counting down.
CTATCACGAAGAGTCCGACACCATTCACTTTGTGGGTCGAATTACCAACCCGAATCGCGCCATGATTGAAACGGCGATTCCGGGCAACAACCCCAGGTTGACCCGTTACGACAAGCAGAGCATGATGGTAGAAACCGAGGTCAAAGACTCGCCCGAATTTCGCCGTTGGCTGACCGACATGGCGGGAAAAGTCGAGATACTGGCGCCAGAGTCATTAAAAAATAGCTAAGCTGTTTATTATCACCACCTTAATTTGCGGGGCTGACTGATTCAGCCCTTTTGTTTTTCCACGGAGTACCGGATGAACGACCACCTCTTTTTCGAACCGGCCGAACCGGATTGTGATGCTATTAATATCGGCGTGATCGGCGTCGGCGGTTGCGGTGGTAATACCGTCAATCTACTGGCCGACAGCGCCCTGCCCGAGCGGGTCAGTATTGTGGCCATGAATACCGATGCCAAGGCATTGCAACAAAGCCGGGTGAACATTCTACAACTTGGCAAGGTACTGACTCGCGGCCTGGGTGCCGGTGCTCAGGCAGAGATTGGCAGCCAGGCAGCAGAAGAAAGTATTGACGAGATCCGTGCCCAGTTAAGGGGCGCGGATTTATGCTTTATTACCGCCGGCATGGGCGGTGGTACCGGCACTGGCGCCGCCCCCATCGTCGCCAAGGTGGCACGAGAGCTGGGTATCATGACGGTCGCCATCGTTACCCGTCCCTTTGCTTTTGAAGGCAAGTTGCGCGCCAAGGCCGCAGACGAAGGTCTGAAGATTCTGGCCGAACACACCGACGCCCTGCTGGTGCTGCCCAACGATTATCTGCTCAAGGTGCTGGGTGCCAAAACGCCCCTGCTGCAAGCCTTTACCGAAAGCAGCAAGGTCATTCAAAATGCCGTCAAGGGATTGGCCGACATCATAGGTCAGACCGGTCTCATCAATATCGACTTTGCCGACGTGCGCACCATCATGCGCCAGCAAGGCAAGGCAGTCATGGGAATTGGCCTGGGCACGGGTGAAAACAAGGTAGCAGATGCCACCTTGCAGGCCCTGAACAACCCGCTACTCGAAAAAGTAGAGCTGGAGCGAGCGCGTGGCGTACTGTTGAACGTAGTAGCCTCTATGGATATAGGGCTGGACGATTTTCAGAAAATTGGCGACCAGGTTGCCGAGTGCGTGGGTGAATATGCCACTGTGGTGTCCGGTATCAGCCTGGACCCCAACCTGACTGACAGCATACAGGTCACCATGATTGCCACCGGCATTCAGCCGCCGCAAGAAACCATAGCGCCGACTCAACCACAGCCGCAGGCTCAAGCTGTCGCGGAGCACCCCACAGAACCTACGCCTGAAGGGCTGGATATTCCGGCCTTTCTTCGCCAACGTCAGCAATAACAAAAAAGGCCGATGCAATGCACCGGCCTTTTTTTACTTCTTGGTTTTCACTTCTCGGGCTTGGTGTTTACCTTAGCCAAAAACGTTCAGACACCAGGTAATGGCTGGAATCGCCACGATATCGATCAGCACGGCCCCACACAGCGGCGCCACAATAAAGGCCTTGTGTGAAAACACCTTGTAGCGATCACATACCGCGCCCATATTGGCCACCGCATTCGGCGTGGCTCCCAGTCCGTGGCCGACAAAACCGGCACACAGCACGGCGGCATCGTAGTTTGCCCCCATCAACCGGAACATCACGAACACCGCCAGCAGAATAATCGCCAGGGTCTGCACCAGCAGAATAATCAATAATGTCCAGCCCAGATCTGCCAACTGCCACAGTTGCAACGACATCATCGCCATGGTTAAAAAGATACCCAGACAAAAATCACTGACCGCATTGATGGCATTGTCAGGCAGTGTCACCAGCGTCAGTTTGTCGTTCAGATTACGCAGCACAATCGCGATAAACATGGCGCCAACATAAGATGGCAATATGATATCGAATTGACCACGTAAGTTGCCGCTCAGCCAAAGACCCGCCACCATGGTACAGAGCACCACTGCCACAATTTTCAGCAACAAGGTGCCGGTAATGGTGGCTGCTGTCGGGCGTTCAGTCTCCTTCAGGGCTTGCAGATCATGCACTTGCTCCGCATGAATATCGACCTTGTGACGACTGATCAGCACGCGAGCAACCGGCGCCCCCAGCAAACCACCGGCCACCATGCCGAAGGTGGCGGCCGCCAAGGCAGCCGTGGTGGCACCGGTCACACCCAGCGCCTCGGCTTCAGGCCCGAAGGCCGCCGCTGCACCAAAGCCGCCTTCCAGCGACACGGCGCCAGCCATCAGCCCGAGCAGAGGATGTTCGCCCAGCAGGGAGGCAATGCCGATCCCCAGGCCATTCTGCAGCAACGCCAGCATCCAGCAAGCCACCAGATAGATACCCAGCACCTTGCCGCCTTTTTTCAGTAATCCCAGGCTGCCACCCAGGCCAACGGTGGCAAAAAACGCAATCATCAGCGGGGTTTGCAGCGCCGTGTCAAACTGGAATTCCACGCCACCCCAGCTACGGGCGGCCCACACCACAAGTGCGAAGCCAAAGCCACCGATCACCGGCGCCGGTACACATAATTGATGAAGCAGAGATACTTTGCGCTGCAGTACCAGACCCAGCATCAGCAGCAAGACCGCAAGGGCCGTGGTGTTCATCACATCCAGCGTAATGAGGTTCATCTTATTTCCCTATATTTACAACTAATTACAATAAAAATCGATATGACCAAAAACTCATCCGGCGAGGCGGGCCAACAAACGGGCAGCCACCCGGGCCGTGCTCGAATGGCGATCCCGGGCCGGATTCAGCTCGGCGATATCCGCCATCATCATCTTGTTACTGGCCTTGATGCGCTCCAGCGCATATTCCAGCAGCCCCAAATCCATTCCTCTTCCGGCCGGTGCGCTCACGCCCGGTGCCAGGCTGGCCGGCAACACATCGAGACACACGGTGACATAGAGCACATCAACTTCGTCGATGGCCTGATCCAGTGCCGTCATCAGCGGTTGTATATCCCAGTTATTCAGCTGTTCATCCAGCACGATGCGCGTGCCCAGCTGGCTGGCCCGATCAAACAGGGCGTCGGTATTGTGATAACGGCTGACACCAATACAGGTGTAATGGAACGGAAGCCCCAGAGATTCACACAGTGCGGCACACTGATTGAACGGCGTACCTGAACTGGCCTTGGCCGAGCGGCGTAAATCCAGATGGGCATCAAAGTTGATAATGCCGATACGAGGAGGGGTTGGCTGGCGACTCAGGTGCTCAACCAGACCATTGAAACTGGCATAGGCAATTTCATGACCGCCCCCCAAACCGATCACCCTGTGCCCGGCATCCATAAAGGTGGCCACCTTGTGAGAATACAAAGCCTGAGCGGCTTCCAGCTCATCGGCGTGGCAATACACATCGCCGCCGTCATAGAGTGGAGTGTGCAGATGCCAGGCCAGATTGGCGGTGGCAGAGCGCAGAGCCTGAGGGCCTGCTGCTGCACCCACCTGCCCTTGATTGCGAAGCACGCCGGCATCACAACAAAATCCCAGCAAGACCAGCCCCGGGGCCTGCTCATCTGCGGCGGCTTGCACTTGCTGATGCCAGCGGCGAGCCAGCTCGCCTTCTTCATTGTCTACCCGCCCTTGCCACAAAGACATGTCGGCCACTTGATGTCTGGTTTGGTCCATTGCTACCTCTACTCCTGATACAAACAACTAATAACTTATCGCTCCCAGGCGCGCCGCTGCATCGCAAGTCCAGCGAATCCACTGATTCTGATTTCCAGCCACCCGATCGGCAGGAGCCATCAGGCTGATGGCGCCAAGCAAATGATCCCTGCTGCCCAGTACCGGTGCGCTAACGCCCCAGACTCCCTGGTCAATTTCATCCTGTGATACCGCATAGCCCAGCTCCCGCACCTGCGCCAGCGATCGAATCATCCGGGTGCGCTCTGCTAATGGCAGCTCTGCCAGTACCTGCTCGCGCAGGCTCTGGTCCATGAACGCCAGCAAGGCTCTCGCACTGGCGCCATAGCGCAACGGCTGGGAATAGCCTTTCTGGTAGCAACAACGCAGCGCCTGAGAGCTGTCGATCATCTCGACACACAGCGCACGGTTGCCAGAAACCATCATAAGGGCGGCACTTTCACCGGATCGTTCTGCCAGCTCGGCCAGCAAGGGCCGCGCCCAGGTCAGCACACTGTTCTGGTGCTCAAAACCTGCGGCCAGTTGTACCGCCATGGGGCCGGGAGCATATTTGCCACTTTGGCGTTCCTGAACCAATGACCAGCGACCCAGCACCGCCAGATAACGGTAGGTGCTGGACAGTGGCAGTCCGGTAAGCTCGGCGAGTTCGCGGGCAGTCAAGGCACCAGGCGCTGTGACCAGAACAGACAGCAGCGTAAATACCTTGTCCTGGGAGCTGGTTTTGGTAGTCATGACGCTCTCCTTCTCGATGCACATTGCCTGATTAATCGGCGGTGTAAAATTAAATTCTCACTATACGAGAATAAAATGTGAATAAAGTGCTAAATTTCCAATAAAAAGCGATTTAAATCACCCTGGCTTAACTTTTACGTTCAATATTCGACAGTAAGATAACAGGCACACAACAGACACGAACGGCGCTGATAACGTCGCTATCGCCGAATGAAAAGAAGAGGCAGGGAGAGGAATTCGGGCAAGAAAAAGGGCAAGCCAATTGGCTTGCCCGCAATGAAGAATACCAGCTGTTTATTCATTTCACCAAAACGAATAACTGAACTTCGAAAGCAATCTAGGGTCTCGGCAACCATTAAATAGCCAAGCACACTGAAAACCCAGCATTGATTAGTCAATGTTTGATATTGCTCGCGTTATTCAGCTCCGGTGTCATAAAAGCGTGAGCATACTCACAGCACTAAAGAGCCAGATCCACCCAGACCAGGCGATGATCCGAACTGGCTCGGCGATCTGGCCAGCCATTTTTATTCCAGAACCAGTGCGCATTTTCTTGATGAGGTTCGGGCCAGTAAACACCACTGGCCAACGGCTGCAAGCGGGCACTGGGCAATACATAATCGAGTCGCAGCCCCTGGCTATGGGTCCAGTATCTGGGAGATCCGGAACGACGGCTCTTTTGCCTGAGGGCAAAACCCCCATCAGAGGCCGGTCGCAGTCGCCCCAGCGCCACGGCATTATTGAGTCGGGGGTCGGCCAGCAGCGCCTGAATGCCCTCACGAAAACCGTCACCATCCTGAGGATCGGCGTTTAAGTCACCCAGAATAACAAAGTCTTCGTCTGGGTTAAGCCCGCCCATGCCACCGGCATCATCGGTAATATAATGGCTGTGTTCCGGCCTGATGTAGTCATGCCACAGGCGCAGCTCGTCGTGATTACGACAGCTGTTGCGCCGCTCCGGCCCTTCATCTATCGGTGGCGCCGGATGACAGGCCAGCAAATGCAGTACTCGCCCATTGGGCAACTGCACCGGCAAGTCGATATGATTTTTGGACGACAAGGGCAGATGCTGCAGCACGGCGGCACTGTAATAGCTTCCCTCAGCAGCCTGGGGCAGCCGAGCACCAGGCATGTCCCGCCATAAAAAATGACGAAAGCTACGCATCGGCTCACGCAATAGCGGAAAACGTGAGAGCACCGCAAAGCCGTACTGTCCGTGAAAGCAGCCAAAGCCCAGACCATCGGCAGGCAAACCGGGTCTGCCCTGGCCGTGCAGGGCCAAAGGCGCCAGCAAGCCTGTATTGGTCGGCACCAGATAACGATAGGGGTAATCGATGCCCTGCTCGCCCCTGGCCAGATAATCACGGCAAAACAGCTGTAAATGGCGATCGTCTTTTGCCTCGCCATCATGATCAAATTCGTTGATCAGTACGATATCTGGCCTGATTTTCTGCAAAATACGGGCGATATGACGAGGTTGACGGTGCCCGGCGGACAGCTCTGCCGCCAGCTGTCCGGCACGAGGCCTGTCCAGGGCGACATTGAAAGTAGCGACTCTGATTTTTAATGGCAACATCATGCGTAACTTGCCTTTATGGTTCAAACTGTCATCATCTTTCCATTAACTGCTGCTTTTCAAGGATGAAAATGATGTTCAGCAATATGATACTGGTTTCGTTTGCGTTGTTCGGCTTGCTGTATCTGCTGCGCCGGCGTCAGGAACGCTTTCTTATTACCATTGAAGGAATACACGTTAAGGTAAAACGTGGTCAGCCTCCTCAAGCCCTGATTTTGCATTGTCGGCAACTGCTGCAAGATGCCCGTACCCTGAAAGGGACCATTCGCGGTATGAAAAAAGGGAATGGCATTATACTCAGCTGTTCCCGCAGCATTCCTGCTTCTTATCGCCAGGACATTCACTTGTTTTGGCAACAGCAGCCATAAGGAGACAGAAAGTGCCTCTGCAACACTCAAACGCCGTAAAATGGTCGAAAAGTCATATCAATACCCTTGACCTGAACCCGATTTCCCGCTTTGCTGGGTATATTATTCTCGATGAGGTTAACCTATGAAATTGTATCCCTTATTACTCTGTGGTCTTCTGGCTGCCTGTTCCAGTCAGTCGCCTTCTGAGCAGACCAGCAAATCTCAGCCAAGCACCGGCACCCAGGCCTCCCAAAACCAGGCACCTCAGGACGTCAAGCTAAAGGGTGAGTTTGCCCAAATTGACGTTGCTAAATCCCAGCAGGCCATGGATGCCATTACCGGCGGTAACGGCGACATCATCAATGATATTCTGAAAAGCCCTAACGACTACGCTCCACCGGTGTTATACCTGATCTCGGCCATCATGTTCGACAATGACTATCAGGAACAGGCCACCTTCTGGTTTTATGCCGCCCAGCTGCGTGCACGCAGCGATGCGAACAAGTCGGCCGACAACACGGCACATGCCGCCGTCAGCCAGCTTAATCAACGCTTTGGCGCCAAGATCACCCCCTATGCCATGAGCAACCCCGATCGTTTAAAAGCCATCGTCAATCAGGTACTGGAGTGGGATGGCGAGCAAAATCGTAACTACGATGCCCGCTGGATTGCCCTGCAGAGCAAGGATGTGCTCACCGAAAGCAAAGTCAACTTTGCTCCTCGTGACAAATGGCAAGAAATCAACGTCCTCACCCGCAACCAGTTTCGTCAAGGTCTGGAGCAGGCATTAGCCAAAATCAAGTCGCCTGGCGCCCAGTAAGTCACCTTCTGCTGTCACAAACATCCCGGCTTTGGCCGGGATGTTTTGTTTTGTGTTCCTGATATTTTTCAGATTAATAAAGACGGTCGTCACACTGGTGCACATCAACATAAGCATGAACTTAAACAATATTCGTTCTCACGTTAGAATGGCCGAACATTCACGTTACAGGAGAACAGCTTCATGAACAGCTTGCCCCCTAACCCCATCAAAGTGTGGGATTGGTCTATTCGGGTTTTTCATTGGAGCCTGCCCATACTGCTGTTTCTATTATGGCGCTCGGCAGGCGACGATATGGACCGGCATATGCTGTTCGCCCAGGCCTTGCTGGCCCTGCTGACCTATCGCATTATCTGGGGCTTTATCGGCACGCCTTATGCCCGCTTCAGTCACTTTATCTATCATCCCAAGCATATCGTTAATTATCTGCGAGCCAGCATCAGACCCAACAAGCCGGTCTACCTTAGCCATAACCCGCTTGGCGGCATCATGGTGCTGGTGATATTGGCCACCTTGCTGTTTCAGCTGACCACAGGTTTGTTTGCCAGCGACGATATTTTTTATAATGGTCCGCTGTATGACTATGCCTCCGGCGCCACCACAGATCTGATGACCGGCTGGCACAAGAACTGGTTTTATCAAGGCATACTGTTCATTATCGGCCTGCATGTACTGGCCATCATCTTGTATCGATTGCGGGGCGAAGCTCTGGTTAACGCCATGATTACCGGCCATAAACAAGTCCCCGACGGTCGGCTGGCCGATGCTGTCTCCTCGAATGAACGCTTTCCCTGGCTGCGCTTTATTGTGGCAAGCCTGCTTGCCACAATACCGGTCTGGGTACTGTTCCATTATCTATAGCTGTTCGCTGTTTCCTTACGCCAGCAAAGAAAAGCCCGGAGCCAAGGCTCCGGGCTTTTTAATGAGGTAATAATCCGCCGATGCGGAATAACTCCTCACTTCAGGCGGGGTTCTCGCCTGTTGTTTATTGACGAACACCTTCAAGATGAAACTCGAGATGAACAGTGGCCGCCGCAGGACCTAAATCGTAATTCATGCCAAAATCTGCCGGCTTCAATTCCATTTCGCCTTCAAAACCCCGGCGATAACCACCCCAGGGATCTTTACCTGCACCCACTTCTTCAATTTCAAACTCAACGGCTTTGGTTACACCGTGCAGGGTCAGATCACCCTTCACTGTGTATTCGCCATCGTCATCGTCTTTGGTGACACTGGTACTCTTGAAACTGGCTTGCGGAAACTCCTTCACATTCAGGAAGTCGTCGCTGCGAATGTGACGGTCACGTTCGGCATGGTTGGTATCGACACTGCTGGTATTGATGGTCACTTCGACGCTGTTGTTGGCGGCGTCGTCTTCGTCGAATACAAAGCTGCTTTTAAAATCATTGAAGCGCCCGACCACCCAGCTATAGCCAAGATGGCTGACTTTGAAATTTACCGACGCATGCATGCCTTCAGTATCGGCAACATAGTTTTCTGCGGCGGCAAACGCCTGAGGGGTCAGTACCAGCAAAGCAGCTGCAATCATGGTTTTTTTCATCGTTACTCTCCTTGGGGTTATCCTGTTCGATTAAAGCATTCGCTTCAGGGTCACGTCTTTATCCAACCAGTGATGCTTGATAGCCGCCGCCGCATGCAGGACAGACAAACCAATCAAGGACCAGGCACAATATTCATGTATTAATCCTGCAATATCTTCCTGGTTTTCAAACGCCGTCATCAATACCGGAATATCGAACCAGCCAAAAAAATTAGCGGGGCGATTATCTGCGGTAGCAACCAGATAGCCACTGATAAATAAACCGAACATCAACCCATATAGCACCCAGTGGGTGGCGCGCGCCAAAATACGCTCCCAGGTTTTATGGGTTGATAAATGGCCAGGCTGACGAGTGACACCGCGAACGAATAAACGAACCAGTATTAGAAACAACAATAAGAAACCGACGCTTTTGTGCCAAAAAGGCAGCACCTGGTAAAGGGGATCATAATAGCCCAGGTTGCGCATCCACAACCCAACGGCAAACAGCCCCACCACCAGCAATGCGCTTAGCCAATGCAGAAGACGCATTGAAATTGAATATTTGTGCATGGCGAAACCGCCTCCTTCTTGCCGCTCGTTTTATCACCATGATATGGCGTATAGCATGAGTCTACTGCCTATTATGTCATTTTAAAAACAGGCTTTGTTATAAAGCACCTTGGGCCATGAATCACTGGCGATTCTGCCTGGGCCAAAGTGAAAAAAAGGGCCTTAAGGCCCCTTATAATCAAACCAAAGACTTAATCACGATAGTCATCATGGCAGGCTTTACAGCTTTTCAGCATCTTGCCAATCGCCGGGCGCGCCTTGGCAGCATCAAAGTCAGACTCACCGGATGCGGCGATCAGCTCTTGCAGAGCGCTGCCAAAGGCTTTGCCCTTGGCGCTGAAATCATCCATATCTTCCCAGGCGGCAGGCAACATATTGCTTTCTTTCACGCCCTGAGTCGCCGGCACATAGGTTTCACCCAGCAACTTGGCTACATTTCCCATGTTTAACGCCCGCTCGTGTACGGTATTGGCATCAAACTCGATTTCACCTTTCGCCATGGCACCCATCACCTTGGCCTGAGCACTCATCACCTGATAAATAGACTGACGATATTTAACCAGATCATCCGCCTTGAACAGCTCGGACTGGGCAATAGCCGTAGTGGCAAACAGACCGCCAATAGCGACCAGTGCGATTTTTTTCAGCATCACTTGCTCCTTTTTTTTGTATTTCAGTTCGTGTAAATCAGATTGTTATCAATTAGCGACTAACGATAGTCCATCAAATAATGCAAAGCTACCGGCAGAATATCACGCTGTGCGCTGGTTCTATTGTTTTACCCAAATCAGCTCTTTGGTAGCAAAACCCAGCACTTTCGCCTTGTCGACGAACTGCGCTTTCAATTGCGGGCTAACCTCGGGCTCCCGAGCCAATAACCACAGATAATCGTGGTTATAGCCGGAAACAAAGGCGTATTCATAATTATCATCCAGCTCAAACACCACGTAAGAGCCATAAAAAGGGCCAAAGAAAGACACTTTAAGGTGAGCTTCCTGCTCATCATTCACAAAGTAGGCTTTACCTTGTGCTTGTTTTCGCTCGCCACTGTCGGCATCCACTCCGCGGTTAATCACCTGAATGCCACCATCATCCCGCAGCTGATACTCGGCCGTTACTTGCTCCAGCCCTCGTTCAAAGGAGTGATCAAGCCGCGCAATTTCATGCCAGGTGCCCAGATACCGCTTGGCATCAAAATTCTGGACCGGCGACACCCCATCGGGCATACCGGTACAGCCCGCCAGCAAACCGATCAGGCACATTAGTAAAATACGCATCTTTTCTCTCCATTCTATTAAAGTCACATGTCAGCCACTTAACGCCTGGTACAGTGTGCCAGTAATCTGGAAAAAAATTCACTGCCCTTACGACGGGCAAACTGGATATTACGCTCGGGGATAGACTCGGGATGGTCGTAACTGGCCAACGCTTGTTCCATGCTGGCTTCACGAATTATATGCAGCGTAGGATATGGCGAGCGATTGGTGTAGTTGGCGGCGTCGTCCTGGGGTTCGCCGTCAAAGCAGTAGTCGGGATGAAAACTGGCCAGCTGATATTTACCCTCATACCCTTGCTCAAACAGCGCATCATTGGCCAAATCAACCAAATCCAGATAGGCATAAAAACCCTCAAAGCCACGGGGCACTATCATCAAGGTGGTTTCGACGGTCGGCTGTTCATCCAGCAAGGCGCACTCGGCCAACAACGCCTGCAACACGGCTTTTATCTTATGCTGTTCCACCACTACATACCGAATACTGGCCCGTTCCACTTCACGGCGGGCGAAGGGGCAGAGATTGTATTTCATGATCACCTGCTTCACCCAGTTTTCGGTGTGCGCTATGTATTGTTGCTGTTCCGACATGATTGAGCTCTCTGTGCAAATAACCAAGGGCAGGCTTATTGATAACGTTTGCCATTATGCTTCAGCCAGCCACCCGGGTGGTATCCTTTAGGGTCGTGATGGGTCCAGTGCACCACACCGCCTTTTTTGTTCCATTCATACTCGCCGTAAAATGCCACCCTGTCGCCTACCTGCAGGTCGTTGATGCGCGGCGCCAAATCGATATTATGGGCAATCAGCAGCGTCTGGCCGCTCGGCAACGCCAATATAAAACGCTGATGGCGCGAGCCCTGGTTGTCATCCGCCAGCAGGCGAATCACTCGGCCATCGCCTGCTACCTGCACATCACTCTGCCGGTTCTGGTACGCCTGCGCGAGCGGATCGGTGGCGGCCTGGGCGCTTGATACAAGGGTAAAATTCGGCGGGAGCTGAGTCAGGTTGCCGGCAAAGCCAAGGCATATCAGCAGGGAAAACAGGATTCTTTTCATTTGTGAATTAACCTCGTTATGGACTAATGTCATTCGCGGGTAAACACCAGACTCGTATAATAGCCGATGGCGCTGCTCTTGCTATTATCGGCGTCGGTCATAATGGCTACGGCGTCAATATAACGAAAGTCTTTACCAAACAAGCGCCGTAGATCTGCCTTGATATTACGCTTTTCGCTTATCCAGCCATCACCATGCTGTCGATTACGCAACGCCAGCATCATGGCCTTGTCGCCGGCGAAGGGGTTTTCCCAACTTTGCCCCACCTCGGCCTGCTGTGCCCAGACATAGCTGATGGCTTTACTGCTCAGCCGGGTCCAGCCGTCGCGCACCACCACATAAACCCGCACCGAAAAATCGTCCCCCGACTTCGCTCGCTCATTGGTCACCGTCGGAAATTGCTCTACCCGCCAGCGCCAGCTGAGCCAGGGGGTCGCATCCAGATCGATGCGTTGCTCATAGAAAAGACCCGACGCCGCCGCCCGGCTACTGGCTCGTATCACCTGCTGCTGCAATTCGGGGGCGAACTCCAGCCGATACTCGGTCTCGCCGGCAAAGCGCTTGTGCTCCCAGCCAAGCATGGCCGCCGGTGAAAACTCCAGCGCCTGTACCGCGCCAGCCAGCCATAAATAGCCGCATAAAGACATTAAAAAAGTGCGCGTCAGCATAATGACATCCTCAACCGTGATCCTTCAGCCAGTATAGGCGCTGGCCGATCACCCTCGAAAACATGGCCATGCGGCTATCAGCACCACCAGGTTGCACACCACCGTTAACCAGAACAATCGGCGAAACGACACTTTCTGTGACTTGTGCCTTAACCAGCGCTGCGCCAGCCAGGCACCCGGCCAGCCGCCGGCCAATGCCCACAGGTGCAGCGTGCGTTCGCGAATGCGCCAATTTCCTCTAATGGCCGCTCGTTTATCCCAACCATAAAGCAAAAAAGTGATCAGGCTGAGCAGCACATACACAGCAGGCAATACCGTCCACCATGCCAGCGGCATCACTCTGGCTCCTTTTGTTGCTGTTGCAACTGCCACAACCGGGCATAACGGCCTTGCTTTGCCAGCAGCGCCTGATGACTGCCCTGCTCCACAATACGGCCCTGATCCATGACCAGAATATGGTCCGCGTCGACGACCGTAGACAGCCGATGCGCGATCACCAGGCTGGTCTGGCCGCGCGACACCTCGCGAATGGCCTGCAGTATGCTTTGCTCCGAACGGCTGTCGAGGGAGGAGGTGGCTTCGTCAAACACCAGTATCGGCGGGCGCTTGAGAATGGTACGGGCAATCGCCACCCGCTGTTTTTCGCCCCCGCTGAGCTTGAGCCCGCGCTCGCCCACCAGGGTATTGGCCCCCTCGGGCAAGCGGGCGATAAAATCATCCAGATGCGCCAGCCGAATGGCCTCGGCAACCTCATCATCGTCGGCAGTGATGCGACCATAGCGAATGTTGTCAAAAATAGAAGCGTTAAACAGCACCGTATCCTGGGGCACAATGCCGATGGCCTGACGCAACGAGCTTTGCGTGACGTGGCGTATATCCTGACCGTCGATCAGCACGCCGCCTTCATCCACGTCATAGAAGCGAAACAACAGCTTGACCAGGGTCGACTTGCCGGCGCCACTGGCCCCCACCACGGCCACTTTTTGCTGTGGCCTGACGGTAAAGCTGACCCGGTCCAGAATGGGGCGCTCTGGCCCATAACCGAAACTCACATCACGGAACTCGATTTGCCCCTGGCTAACGGCCAAGCTGCCCGCATTTACGTCATCCTTAATCAATGGCGCACGGCGTAACAAGGCGAACATACGCTCCACATTGGCCATGGAGCCTTTCATTTCCCGATACACGAAGCCTAAAAAATTCAGCGGTAAAAACAGCTGCATCATAAAGGCGTTAATCAGCACAAAATCCCCCAGCGTCATGGTACCGGCCACTACATTCTGCCCGGCCAGTATCATCATCACCGTCATGGCGATGGCGATAATCAGCGCCTGCCCGCCATTGAGTGCAAACAGGCTCAGACGATTATTGCGCCTGGCCTGCTCCCACTGCGCCAGGTCACTATCATAACGCTCGGCTTCAAACTGCTCGTTGGTAAAATACTTCACCGTCTCGAAATTGAGCAGGCTGTCTACGGCACGGGTATTGCTTTGAGAATCGGCCAGGTTGGCCGCCCGCACGTAGCCGGTACGCCAGTCGGTGGCAATCACAGACCAGCCGATATACAGCACCACGGCAATCAGGGTCACCAGCGCAAACCATATCGAATAGTTGACCAGCAACACGCCCACCACCAAGGCAATTTCAAACAGGGTCGGCACTATGTTGAACACCATGAAACGCAGCAGAAAGCTGACCCCCGACACGCCTCTTTCTACATCCCGTGATAAGCCGCCGGTATTGCGATCCAGATGAAAACCCAGCTCCAGCCGATGCAGATGTCTGAATACCGTTAAGCCGATACGGCGCATGGCTCGCTCGGTCACGCGGCCAAACAGTGCGTCGCGCACTTCACCCAATAACACATTGGCAAAACGCACCGCTCCATAGGCCAGCAACAACCCCAGGGGCAGTACCAGCAACTTGCTACCCGTGCCACTGTTGACGCCCGTGTCCATGGCATCAACGATATGCTTGAGAATAAACGGCAGTCCGACACTGGCCACCTTTGCCGCCACCAAACAGGCCAGCGCCAGCCCGATACGCAGCCGGTATTCCAGCAGATACGGTAACAAGGTACGCAGGGTTTGCCAGCTGAAAGAGCCGCCCTCCGCCTCGGGATTAAAAGAACCGCGTCGCATACGTCCGCCTGTACAAAAAGAAGATCATGGGTCCATGATACCTTGTTCGGCACCCTGATATCGCATGCTTCAGTTGAAACCTCTTTAGTGTAAGCTGGGGTATCAGCACGAGAGAAGGACGGATAATGGAACGGGTGCCAGATAACAGTATTTACAGCCTGCAGCTGGACGGGTGCGGCGGTATGCAACCGCTTGTTGCAGGCGCCGAGTTACCGGCATCAGCACCGGCCTGGCTGCACCTGGACTACGGCCAGCCACAGGCAGAACGCTGGCTGCAACAAACCGGCCTGCTGAACGACAGCGCCCGCGAGGCACTGCTCGGCCAGAGCAACAGACCCAAGCTGATACGCCAGGGGGAGAATCTGTTGCTGATTTTGCGCGGTATCAACCATAACAAAAGCGACCGGCCGGAAGAAATGGTGGCGCTGCGCATCTTCATCAGCCCCCAGCTTATTCTCAGCAGCCGTCGCCGGCCGCTGCTGTCGGAGCGAGACGTATATGAACAATTCGCCACTCAAGACGGTCCGGTGAACCCGGCAGACTGGCTGGTGGAGATTTGTGATGCGCTCACCGACCGCGCCGGCGAATTTGTCGAATCTCTGCACGACAACATTCTGGAACTGGAAGAGGCGGTGCTGGAAAACGACATGCCCGCCAGCGGTCAACTGGGCCGTATTCGCAAGCAGCTGATCATGATCCGTCGTTACCTTTCCCCGCAGCGGGATCTGGTGGCACGGCTGGCCAGCGAGAAAATAACCTGGCTGAATGACGACGATCGCCGGCGTTTACTGGATATTGCCGACCGACTGCGCCGCTGGCTGGATGATCTGGACGCCGGCGTGGCACGCACCGCCGTGCTGGCGGACGAGATCAACAATATCATGGCCGAGGCCACCAATCGCCGCGCTTATCAAATGTCCATTATGGCGCTGCTGTTTTTGCCGGCCAGCTTTTTAACCGGCCTGTTCGGCATCAATCTGGCCGGCATGCCCGGTGCCGATAATCCCCTCGCCTTCTGGATGTTTTGCCTGATACTCACCGGGCTGGCAGTCGGGTTGGGAGTCTGGCTCAAACTCAGGCGCTGGTGGTAGCCCGCGTACCCGATTGCAATGATTTATGCATCATCAGGGTCTGCTTTGAACATTCTGCTTGCCGTTTATCAGGGAGGCATACCATGAAACCATTGCTTGCCAGCCGGACCAAACCGGATGATCCTGAATTACAGGCGGCCATCAAGGCGGTGTTATAAGTGATGAATAAAAAAACGGCGCCCTTGTGGGCGCCGTTTTTACAGGTCAAGCGTATTAGGCAGCGGCCGCTATCGGAGTGATCCGTACCTGGGCGATACGAAAATCAATCAACTCCACCACTTCAAAGCGCAGATCTTCATGTTCAAACACCGCACCTTCCACCGGCAACTGACCACTCCAGGCCAGTAGCATGCCCGCCAAAGTGGCATATTCGTCATCGGGGTCCACCAGACCTCGGCGAGACAGTACCTGCTCCAGATAGTGCAGATCGGTACTACCCTTGACCAGCCAACCGTCGCCTTCACTCACCACTTCCGGGTCTTCGTCTTCATCGAGAAATTCGCCGACAATAGCTTCCAGCAGATCGTGGGGCGTTACCAGGCCCTGAATGGTGCCAAACTCATCATTTACCAGCACCAGGTTGCCTCGGGCGTCACGTAATACGTTGAGCAGACGGATCACGCTGATGCTGTCCGGCACGATAATGGAATCGTTGCCTTCGGCCAGCTCGGTCAGGGTTTTACCTTCTTTGAGTCCGGCCATCAAATCCTTGGCTCGTACCACACCCAATAGATTGTCCAGCTCGCCATCGCACACCGGAAACTGGCTGTGAGAAGACGCCATCAGCTCCGCCAGCACTTCTTCGCGGCTATCGGATACATCCAGCCAGACAATATCGGATCGCGGCGTCATCACGGTACGGGTTGAGCGCTCGGCCAGCGACAGTACACCGCTGATCATGTTGCGCTCTTCTTCGGCAAAGCCCTGTTCCTGGGCTTGCTCCTGGGTCTGCTCCGGCTCGTCATGCGCATGATTCTTGCCGCCCATCAAGCGAAAAATGGCCGCGGTAGTACGTTCGCGCAGTGGCTGACGGGCTTCTTCCTTGGCGGTGTTGCGCTGGGCCAGCTGATTCAGAAATTCGATCATGATCGAGAAACCGATGGCGGCATACAGGTAGCCCTTGGGAATATGGAAGCCGAAACCTTCCGCCACCAAACTGAAACCTATCATCAACAGGAAGCTCAAACACAGCACCACCACGGTGGGGTGCGCGTTGACGAAGTCGGTCAAGGACTTGGAAGCGGCCACCATCACCAGCATGGCCAGCACCACGGCCGTCATCATCACCGGCAGGCTGTCGACCATACCCACGGCGGTAATAATGGAGTCGAGCGAGAACACCGCATCCAGTACCAGTATCTGGGCAATCACGACCCCAAAGCCGGCATATACTCCACTGGTGCTGGTTTCGTGCATCGAGCCTTCCAGTCGCTCGTGCAGCTCGGTGGTGGCTTTGAACAGCAGAAAAACGCCCCCTGCTATCAGGATCAGGTCGCGGCCGGAGAAGCTCAGTTCTCCCAAGGTGATCAGCGGCGTGGTCAGCGTGACCAGCCAGGACACCACGCTCAGCAGCGCCAGACGCATAATCAGCGCCAGCGACAGTCCGATAATGCGTGCCTTGTCCCGCTGATGCGGCGGTAGTTTCTTGACCAGGATGGCAATAAATACCAGGTTGTCGATACCCAGTACGATTTCAAGAATAATAAGTGTCAGCAAGCCCGCCCACATAGACGGATCCATCAGGAATTCCATGATTTACCTCTTAAGAGAATGTCGATGAGCAGTTCAATAGACTGCGCGAGCCATACCGAAAGCATCAGTATAGTTAGGGCGGCAAACAAATCCGGATGGAGCGGCAAAAGCCGAAAACAGCAGAACACGGGAGGAAGGTGAAAATTCAACAACTTGTTGCAAGCAACTTCGCGAGCAATCCATATAGTACACCGGCGATTGACCGGACCTCTGGTTAAAATGAACGCATATCATAATCACAAAAACGAGGCTGGCAAGACTATTTAATGTTTCTCCGGCTCAACGTCAAAAGATACGCTCGACAAGGTACACAAAACGATTGCCGTTTTATCGTTTAAAATGACGTATCTGACTGGGTAGCAGCCAGGCTCATGATGCCAGATAACCATGGAGTCTCGAGCCTGATGGACCGCCGCAAAACAAGATTAGTCCGCCGGCACAGGGTAAAATAGGCTGCTCGTGTTTGTTTTTATCTATAGGGAGTCGTTTTTTGGCTACATTACTGCTCAACGCCGATATGGGCGAAAGCTTTGGCTGCTGGACCATGGGCCAGGATGAAGCCGTGCTGCCCTTTATCGACCTGGCCAATATTGCCTGCGGTTTTCATGCCGCCGACCCGGATACCATGCGCCGCACCGTGCAACTGGCACAGCAACATCAGGTAAAAATCGGCGCCCATCCAGCCTATCCGGATCTGGTGGGCTTTGGTCGTCGATCGCTGGCATGCACCCCTGACGAAATAGAAAACATGGTGCTGTATCAGCTGGGGGCGCTGGACGCCCTGTGTCGAGCTGAGGGCACGCGGGTACATTACGTTAAACCTCACGGCGCCCTGTATAACGACATGATGCGGGATAAACACAAGCTGGCGGCGGTAATGAAGGCGGTAGCCGCCTTTGATATCAGCCTGCCGTTGATGCTGATGGCCACGGCCAACCCTGCCCCGAGCCAAGATCTGGCCACCCGCCACGGCATTAGCCTGTGGTTCGAGGCTTTTGCCGATCGCGCTTACGACGCCACCGGTTTTCTAGTATCCCGCTCCTTGCCCGACGCCGTGCATCACCACCCCGCCCTGATCGTCGAGCAGGCTCGGCGTATCGCCACCGGCGAACCGTTGAGCGCCTGTGATGGCAGCGAACTGCGGTTGCAGGCGGATACCCTGTGTGTGCATGGCGATAACCCCGAGTCCATTGCCGCGGTGAAGGCCATTCGTCAGCTGCTGGATACACTGCCATGAGCATGAGCCCCCAACCCCGGCTGGAAAATGCCGGTATAGATGCCTGGCTGGTACGGCTGTTCGACGATATAGACGAACGCAACATGGGCTGGATCACCTCCCTGGTAAGCGCCTGCAAGCGAGCCTTTGGCGAACGACTTATCGATGTGGTGCCCTCTTACACCACGGTATTGGTGCAATTTGATGTCTTGCAGCTGGAACATGCCCAGGCTCGTCAGCTGTTACACACCTTGCTGGCCGAGCTTGAACCCGACGGCACAGACCAGACCGCCTCCATTACAGAGCTGCCGGTCTGGTATCACCCCAGCGTAGGGCCGGACATGGCGCATCTGGAGCAACACACAGGGCTAGATACGGCAACCTTGATCGCGCTGCACAGCCAACCGGTTTATCGGGTATTTGCCCTGGGGTTTGCGCCCGGCTTTGCCTTCATGGGCAGTTTGCCCGCTCAGCTTGAGCTGCCCCGACTCGAACGGCCACGGTCATCGGTGCCCGCCGGCAGTGTGGCCATTGCCGGTCGCCAAACCGCCGCCTATCCCAATGCCTCACCCGGGGGCTGGAATCTGTTAGGCCGCACCTCGGCCAGGCTGTTTGACGCCCAGCGAGCGGGGTTGAGCTTATTACAGGTAGGCGATCGGGTGCGCTTTGTGCCAGTCACTAAAAGCGAATTTGAACGTCTGGGTGGCGACAGCACACCCATAAGAGAGCCTTAATTGTTACACGGACAGTTAACCATTACCCGACCCGGACCATTAAGCACGCTGCAAGACGCAGGACGCTTTGGCGTGCGCCACCTAGGGATAACCCAGGGTGGGCCGGCCGACGTACAGGCCTGGGCCTGGGCTAACTGGTTGCTGGCTAACCACTGGGGTAGCCCGGCACTGGAAATTACTCTGGGTGGGCTCTCGCTGACGGCCGAACAGCATTGCAGACTCGCACTGTGTGGCGCCGATATGCAGGCCCACCGTAATGGCGAGCCGCTGGCGAATGGCCAAGCCTTTACTCTGGCGGCGGGTGACATATTAACGCTGGGCATGGCGCGCTCTGGCGTGCGAGCCTATTTGGCGGTGGTGGGTGGCTTTATCGCCCAGCCCATATTAGGCAGCACCGCCTGCGTAATGCGGGATCAATTAGGTGGCCATCTGGGTGATGGCAGTAAACTGGCGGCAGGCGACACCCTGGTATTTTCACCCGCGCTTTCCGAGAGAAACATACCGGATCGTCACCTACCTGCCCACGCCCTGCCTGACTACGGTGCCGAGCCCACACTGGCCTTGATCCCGGGCGCGCAGTGTCGCTTTTTTGATGATCACAGCCTGATCAATGCTTTTAGCCAGCCCTGGCGTGTGGATCCTCGATCGGATCGCATGGGGATCCGGCTGCAAGGCCCCATGCTGCACTGCAACATCGATAACTTAATCTCGGAAGGCTTAGCCCTGGGCGCGGTGCAGGTACCACCGGACGGCCAGCCGATAGTGCTGTTGAATGATCGTCAAACTATTGGCGGCTATCCACGTTTGGGCACGCTCACGCCTTTGGCCTGTGCGCGGCTGGCGCAATGCCAACCGGGTCAATCACTGAGCCTCACCACCACCACCGCCGCGCAGGCACAAGCCGAGTATCGGCACTTTAGGGGCGCGCTAAACACACCGTCGTAAGCGTTACGCGCTACGCCGTACGCAATATTGAATGCGTATGAAAGACGTGCCGCTGCGCGCCACCTGGGTAGTCTCCTCCGACACGCTTCAGACAACTCCGTTGCTCACGGGAGGGCAGAGGGTATCTGCTCAGCCGACCATCCACGCCAGGGATGGCGCGGTCTGAGCCTACATGGAGGTATTCACGGCGAGTCGGAGGAGTAGTGCCCTCTGCCTGACAAGCCACACTAATATAAACAAATAATAGTTGTGACCAAGAGACAGGCTTAAAGAGTATCTTGGTTTTCGTTGTTTTCACCATCAAAAAAGCCTGCCCATAAGGGGCAGGCTTTTTATGATTAACGGTAAAGCCAACGATCAGTCGATTTTATCGAGACTCTTGCTGTCGATGAAGTCGAGCGACATAAAGCTTTCCAGTGAGTCGTCCTTGATTTCCAACCAGGTGGCGGGCAGCTGGGTAGCCACAGTGCCGGTCACGGTAGAAGGATAAGACTTCTCTCTAAACGCCATTATGTTGTCTTGCTTGTCCTGCAGCCACTGCTTGAACAATTCTCCCTGCTCTTCTACCGCAAAATCGGGGTAGTCGGTAGGTCCGAGCAAATCACGAATATAGCTGGCCTGAAAATCAATCGAGTCATGGCAGCCACTCAATTGCTCATGGCGCGTTAACCAGGACTGCATATCCTGCCGGCGTTTGTCGGCCTCGGGCAAGGTAATTTTGCCGATAATGGCATCGCGCGCATACCAGGCCTGAGCATCAAACATATTGAAGGTGAAATACTGATCCTGCATGCCCAGATAAATCAACTTGGGGTTTGGCTGGAAGAAAATACCTTTGTACAGGTTATCTGGATACAGACAGTTATGAGTCTGTAAACGCAGTTCATCCGGCAGAAACGGAAAATGAAACAAGTAGCCGGTACACATAATAATGGCATCGAACACCTTGCTGGTACCGTCGGCGAAATGGCCCACATTACCTTCAAAATGCGAAAGCAGTGGCTTTTCCGCCATGCCTTCTGGCCATTCAAAGCCCAATGGCTGACTGCGATAGCTTATGGTGACCGACTTGGCACCATACTTGTAGCACTGAGAACCAATGTCTTCCGCAGAATAGCTGGCGCCCACCAAGAGAACATTCTGGTTTTCAAACTCCAGCGCATCTCTAAAGTCGTGGGCATGCAATACTCGGCCTGGGAACTGCTCTACGCCTTTAAAGTACGGCATATTCGGGGTGGAGAAGTGACCGGTCGCCACCACCACATAATCGAACTCGTTGGTTTCTTGCTCGCCAGTTTGATGATTCATGACGGTAACAGTAAACAATTTGCTGCTTTCGTCATACGTCACCCAGCGAACCGGACATTCAAATCGGATGTACTTAAGAATGGCCTGCTTGTCTATTCGACCCATGATGTAGTCTTTAAGCACGGCACGTGGCGGATAAGAAGGAATAGCCCGACCAAAATGCTCATCGAAGGAGTAGTCTGCAAACTCCAGGCATTCTTTGGGGCCGTTCGACCATAAATACCGATACATGCTGCCATGAACTGGCTCGCCATTTTTATCTAAACCCGTGCGCCAGGTGTAATTCCACATGCCGCCAATATCATTTTGTTTTTCATAACAGACGATTTCCGGCAGGTTTTGAACCCCTGCCCGGCGAGCCGCCTCAAAAGCCCTCAATTGCGCCAAACCGCTAGGACCTGCGCCTAATATCGCTATTTTCTGCTGTTTCAAAATCAACTCCTCTGATGCAATAACCTTGCCATACTAAAGGAATTAGCTATTGATTTACAAACAAAAAAAGATTTTTGCGCTAAAAGTAGCCAGACGGATCAGATTATTTTGTCAGCAAATGTTCACATTTCATCACTCGAAAACTGAATGAATGGTGTGATTTTTAACCCATTTTCAGCAGTAAATTCTGTACTGCCGATCGTGGGCAAGACGCCTGGCAAATGGCCGACACCAGGGCTATTCCATCGACACCGGTTGCCATAATATCGGCCATGTTGGTCTCGTTAATACCGCCTATAGCTACCAGAGGCAAAGCACTGTGAGCCACGGCCTGCCTCAGCCCGGCGATACCCCACTGCTTTTTTAGATCGGTTTTGGTAGGAGTGGCAAAAATGGCGCTAATACCGAGATAATCTACCGGCAATAACTGGGCGTCTTGCAATTGCTGTTCGGTTTCAACAGACAATCCAAGCAGCTTGTCTGGGCCAATCAGTTGTCGCGCCAGAATAGCCGGCATATCGGACTGACCCAAATGTACCCCATCGGCATCCACCGCCAGCGCCACATCGACCCGATCGTTGATGATCAGCGGCACACCTGTGCCCTGCAACACCGTCTTGATGGCTTGTGCCCGCTCGATAAAGGCCCGTACATCGCCGTGTTTTTCGCGCACCTGCACCATGGTTACGCCGCCAGCAACTGCCTCGGCCACCACGGTTTTAAGGGTATCAATAGGCTGCCGATCATCGGTGACCAGATATAAACGATAGGGATTCATGATTGCTCCTACGGGGATTCTTTGTGGCCTCAGGGTTACACAATGCGGCATCTTGTTCAGCTTGAGTGCCGGTCAGAATAAGGTATCCCACGTCAACCCGCAGCAAGTACCTCCCTGTATATTCGGCGATGGCATCCATGCCATTGACGGCTGGCTTAGGGAACACCTTATTTTGCCCCATCAGCCGATATGCTCAGCCGCTGGGTCAGGGTTTCTGCATCCAGCTGATACAAGACATCCAGCAATTTCAACTGCAGGCTGCCCGGCCCTGCCGACTGCTGTGCGGCAATCTCTCCGGCCACACCCAGCACTGCGGCCGCCGCCAGACCAGTGCTTTCTCCCACGGCGGCAAAAGCGCCGGTCAGTGCCGACAGGGTGCAGCCCATGCCGGTGACGCACGGCATCATGGCATGGCCATTATGCAGGCTTATTTCGCTCTTTTCCCCGACAATAAAGTCGGTTTCACCGGAGATGACCACATTACAATGATAATGCCGAACCAGATGTCGGGCTGCATCCATCGCCGTTTCGCTGGCATCAATCGCATCCACCCCTTTACTGTTGGCCCGTTCGCGGCTTTCTATACCCGCCAGGGCAATAATTTCCGACGCATTTCCCCGAATAATCAACCGTTCGGCCATCTCGGCAATGCGGCGTGATGTTTGAGTGCGCAATTGGCTGGCCCCGCAGCCAACCGGATCCAGAATCACCGGTTTACCTTGTTTATTCGCCTGCTCTACCGCAAACACCATGCGCTCGATCCAGAGGCGGTCCAGAGTGCCGATGTTGATCACCAGGGCACCGGAAAATACCATCATCTCGGCCAGCTCATCTCGCGAGTGTGCCATGATCGGCGATGCCCCCAGCGCCAACAGACCGTTGGCGGTATTGTTCATCACTACATAGTTGGTGATATTCAACACCAGCGGCTTCTGCTCACGCACGGCATTCAGCGCGTTAATAATGATTTGAGTCGGCATATTTTTCCTTATCGGGCCCGATGATGGATATTCAATATAAATGGATAAATCGTGCTTATAGCTCACTTTGGGCGATTACAATGTCCGCCACCCGCCAAAGCTGGATAGACTATTATTATCGATATTACCGTTTGTTACGGCCAATCCCCTATGACGTTCCCTGCCGCTCTTTTGTTTTTACTAAGTGTCACACTGGCCGGCTGCACCAGTCAGGCTCGGGTGATGAACCAGCCAAGCTTTGCCCTAAACGATACCCAGAGTACCCGTTTAGGCAAAGGTATTGCCAAAGAAGCTCAGCGTCACCCGCTACCTTCTGGCTTTCACTTGCTGGGTAATGGCCTGGACGCCTTCGTGACGCGCCTGCTGTTAATAGAGGCGGCTGACAAAACGCTGGATGTGCAATATTACCTGTTTCACGATGATGCCACCGCCAAACTTTTTACCTATTACCTGTTACGCGCAGCCGACCGCGGCGTAAGAGTGCGCATGCTGCTGGATGACTTTGGCCACGACGGCCAGGAAAAACTTTTCAGTGCCCTGATCCAGCATCCCAATATTTCCATCCGTCTGTTTAACCCCTTTGCCAATCGCGCCATGCCTTATCTGGATTTTTTAACCAGCTTTTCGCGGGTAAACCGGCGCATGCACAACAAATCGTTTATTGCCGATAATCAGGCCGCCATTATTGGTGGTCGTAATATTGGCAATACCTATTTTGCCGCTGACGAATACATCAACTTTTCGGATCTGGATATTTTGGGTGTGGGGGCCTTTGCCCCCGAAGTATCTGCCGCCTTCGATCTTTATTGGAATCATAAATTATCAATCCCGATACAACAGCTGGAGCGCACAGCACACCCTTCCGCCTTGTCGGTAATACGTAGCCAACTGGAAGCTATCAGCAAAAGCGAAAACAGCAGCGCCTATCTGGCTCGCTTGGAATCATTGCAGCTGGTAGAAGAGCTGAAACACGGGGAGCTGGAACTGCATTGGGCCGAGTTCAGCCTTATCTTTGATGATCCCGACAAAATTCTGACTTCAACCAAGGATGATTCCGGCCACATGGCACCGGCACTCATGGCCTTGCTGGACAAGGTTCATAGCGAAGCACTAATAGTCTCGCCCTACTTTATTCCACTGAACGAAGGAGTAAAAAATTTCGCCAACTGGGTGGAGTCAGGAGCAAAAATCACCATTTTAACCAATTCTCTGGCCGCCAATGACGTCCCTCTGGTTCATTCGGGTTACGCCAAATATCGCCAGCCGTTAATAAAAGCCGGGGTGGAATTATGGGAGCTGCAACCCACGGCCCAGCTAAACATGAAAGGCAGGCGTAATAGAAGCTTGTACAGCTCGTCCAAAGCCAGCCTACACGCCAAAACCATGATTTTTGACAGAGATACGCTGTTTGTCGGATCCATGAACCTGGATCCACGTTCAATTAATCTGAATACCGAAATTGGGGTATTGATTTACAGCGAGAAGCTGGCCGACTATGCCAGCCAGACGTTTTTGGAAGAATTGCCCGCCCATGCCTGGCGATTGGATATAGAGACCGCCGAGCGCTGGTGGGATAAGTCGGAGCAGCTGATCTGGCTGGATGTATCGACCACACCCGCCACCATTATCAGCCGTCACAGCGAGCCAGAAGCCGGCACCTGGGTCCGCTTTCAAGCCTGGCTGTATGGCTTTCTGCCGCTAGAGTCCATGCTTTGACCGATATACAAGCAGGCAGCACCTGCGTAGATAAAAAGGTATGTTTCTACCACCAACGAACGGGATAACGCCGACCGGTGCAGCGATGAAACACGACACCACCAATAATAATCAAGCTGGCCCCCAAGGCCACCGGCGACCATAGAAAGTTCCAGTCCTGTCCTCCCAGCATGACGATCAACGGATTAGCACCCGCCGGTGGATGAGTGGTATTAGTCAACAGCATCAGGCTCACTGCGATTCCCACCGCCAACCCTAAAGACCAAGGCTGTACCCCGCACAATGTCAAAATGACCAATCCCACCAATGTCGTCAGTACATGACCAAAAAATATATTGGCAGGACGAGCAAGAGGACTTTCCGGCAGACCAAACAGAATAACCATGGTCGCCCCAAAAGATGCCATCAGCCATAGATTGGAAGCACCCAAACCGTCCAATCGAGCAAGAATAGTAATACACAGCATAGCCCCGACTCCCGCCACCAGCGGCGAGTAACGGGAACACAAATTAAACACTCCACTCTCGTTATTCATTTTAAACACTCCCTTGCAACAAAGTAGACCGAATTGTCTACATAAGATACAATATAGACAGATCGGTCTACCTCTGTCAATATCCATTTATTAACAGGAGAGCATCATGGATAAACGCCAACAACTGGTCATCACTGCCTTTGAGCTGTTTTATCGACAAGGTATTCACGCCGTCGGCATCAATCAGATATTGCAGGTCTCAGGTATCGCCAAGAAAACCTTGTACCATCACTTTGCAGGTAAAGAGGCTTTGGTGGTTGCCACCCTGGCCTATAGAGACGCTGTTTATTTACAGTGGCTGGACGCTCGACTGGCACAAGGAAAATCAACTGTCACGGCAGTAATAGATACCCTGTTTGCAGCACTGGACGACTGGATAAACGACAGAGAACAACAGCTAACCCCTTTTCAAGGCTGCTTTTTTATAAATACTTGTGGGGAGTATGGAGATCTTGGGCATGATATACACCAACAATGCGCCAGCCACAAAACAGCGATCATGACCATGCTTGCAGATTATTTACAACGGACAGGATTAGCGCCACAGGCGGCCGAGCGATTGGCAACAACACTGTGTTTATTAAAAGAAGGAGTGACGGTGCAAGCGCATGTGCAGGGGAATAAACAGGCTGCCATCAACGCCAGGCAGTTGGCATTGATGGCAGCCGATTGCAGTGAAATTTAACCAAAGCGACGAGTTTTGCGGTTAACTTCATCGATTTGCGTGTTAAGAGTGCAAAAGTCGTAGAGAAAGCCGACCAGAAACAAACCGCCGGTGAAGAACCAGATGATGGCGGTCACCCACTTGCCCATATACAGGCGATGGATGCCGAAGATGCCGAGAAAGGTCATCAGGATCCAGGCAATGTTGTAGTCGGTAGCCCCCGTGGTATAGCGCTCATCTGCGTCTCGGTCCATGGACGGAATAAGAAATAAATCCACAATCCAGCCAATAAAAAACAGGCCCAGAGTAAAGAAGTACAAAACGCCACTGATGGGCCGACCATAATAAAAGCGATGGGCACCCATGAAGCCAAAAATCCACAATATGTAGCCGATCACCTTGCTGTGTGTGTTATTCACCTTAGCTTCATCCCTGCATAAAGACTCAGTATAACAGCTTAGCTACTCTGCTCGGCTGACGCCATAACGCAATTGTCCAGCAAGACGAAATATGTCACGTCGCAGCTCTGGTTTGCTCTTGACGTAAGCAGATGAAAAATAAACGGCCCATTAAACTATTGATGGTGGCTTTGTGTCTAATCAAAACCCTATTGGGCGCTAATGGCTATAGTGACTAAAAAAGGGAGTCACTTGTGTTAAAAACATTACTGGGCGTGTCCCGCATTAATTTTCTGACCTTGACCTTGGCTTGTGTGCTGCTCGCACTGGCATTCAGCCTATCTCAAGGTGCCGCATGGCAGTGGCTTGATCTCGTTTTGGTGCTGATGATCGCCCTCCCTGCGCACATTAGCGTTAATGCCTTTAACGAGTATTTTGACTTTCGCTCCGGGCTGGATTTTTTAACCACCAAAACCCCTTTTAGCGGCGGCAGCGGCACCCTGGTCACTCACCCTCAGCAGGCCAGGCTGGCCTTGTTTTTAGCCTGGGGCTGTTTAGGCATAGTAATGGTAGCGGGACTGATACTGATCAGCCGTTATGGCTGGCCTTTGCTCTGGATTGGCCTGCCCGGGGTGCTTATTATCTGCACCTATACCCAATACATCAATCGCTCCCCCTTGGTGTGCCTGGTGGCGCCGGGTATCGGCTTTGGTATGCTAATGACCCTGGGTTCGATTTGGGTGTTGCAGCAGTCTTTGCCGGCCGGTGCCTGGTTGTTGGCTGTCATCGTCTCCTTGCTGGTCAGCAATCTGTTATTACTGAATCAATTTCCCGATGTGGACGCCGATCGGCAAGTAGGCAGACGCCATTATCCCATCCTGCTTGGCTTAGGCCCTTGCGCGATTATTTTTAGTGTATTGCACCTTGTAGCGCTCGGTTTACTGGTACTGGGGGTAAGTCTGGCCTGGCTACCTCAGCATACATTGGTGGCTTTGCTGTCCGCAGGCGTACTGTTCAAACTACTCCCGGGGGGCATTCGCCAGCACAGCGATAGCCAGGCGCTAACCCCTTATCTGGGGCTCAACGTTATCTTTATTCATCTGTATTTATTGCTGCTGAGTGCAGGTCTGTTTTGGGCGGCATGGTAAGAGGAAAGAAGGCAAGCAGCGGGAGCTCGCAACAGGGCTCCCGCTGAAGATTACCGGCTGGCGGAATAGCTGTTATCCCAATCTGTCCACACCGGCTGCAGGCCGGTAGCCACCAAAGCCTTGGCCACCTCGGCCGGGCTGCGGTCGTCGTCTATTTCAAACTGCTCCAGCTCTTCCTTGACGTTGTCGACATAGCCGCCCGGCTGAGTCTTGGATCCAGCGCTGATGCTGGTGATGCCGAGCGGGATCACCTTATCGCGAAAGGCCTGTGACTCACGGGTCGACAGGCTGAGTTCCAGCTCATTATCAAACAGTCGATAGGCACAAATCAGCTGTACCAGCTGACGGTCGCTCATGATCGACTTGGGCACCAGGCCGCCCTCGCAGGGGCGCAACCGCGGAAATGACACCGAATAACGGGTTTGCCAGAACTGCTTTTGCAGATAGCGCAGATGTGCCGCCACATAGAAGCTGTCGGCACGCCAGTCTTCCAGGCCGAACAAGGCACCCAGACCGATTTTATCGATACCCGCCTTGCCCAGTCGATCGGGTGTCTCCAGCCGCCAGCGAAAATCTTTTTTCTTGCCTCGAATATGGTGCTCATCGTAGGTCAGGTGCTGATAGGTTTCCTGATACACCATAACGCTATCCAGACCATACTGGCGCAGCTCGGCATATTCGGCTTCGGACAAGGGCTGTACTTCCATCATCACATAGCTGAAGTGGCGCTTGACGATGGGCAGCATCTGCTTGAAGTAATCCAGCCCCACCTTGCCTTCGTGCTCACCGGTGACCAGCAGCACGGTATCAAAACCCATGGCCTTGATCGCCAGGCATTCCTGCTCGATTTCTTCGGCGCTCAGGGTTTTGCGCTTGATGCGGTTGCTCATGGAAAAACCGCAATAGGTACAGTCATTGGCGCACAGGTTGGACAGATACAGCGGAATATAAAATCCGACCGTGCTGCCAAAGCGCTGACGAGTCAATTGATAAGACTGCTGCGCCATCTGTTCCAGATAGGGTTCGGCGGCTGGCGAAATCAACGCCATAAAGTCCTGCAAATCGCGTTTGGGCTTGGCCAGCGCCAGCTCGACATCTTTTGCCTGCTTGGCGTAGATGCTCATCTTGACGTCATCCCAATCCATGGATGACCACACGTCAAAGAAACTCATAAGGTATCCAGAAAATCGGTCAGAGGGCTGGTCGCTTGCGCATACTGGCTTTTGCCTGCCAGCCCGGCTTCATAAGCCATGCGCCCGGAAATCACCGCCAGCTTGAAGGCTTCGGCCATGGCAATGGGGTCACGAGCGGTAGCAATGGCGGTATTCACCAGCACCGCATCGGCACCCAGCTCCATGGCGTAGGCGGCGTGGCTGGGGGCACCTATGCCTGCATCCACCACCACAGGCACATTGGCCTGCTCTATGATGATCTGCAGAAAATCGTGAGTCACCAACCCTTTGTTAGTGCCAATAGGAGCACCCAGCGGCATCACGGCGGCACAACCCACTTCTTCCAGTCGCTTGCACAGCACGGGATCGGCACTGCAATACGGCAGCACGATAAAGCCTTCTTTGACCAGTATTTCTGCCGCCTTAAGAGTTTCTATCGGGTCGGGCAGCAGGTACTTGGGGTCAGGGTGAATTTCCAACTTCAACCAGTTGGTACCCAGCGCCTCGCGCGCCAGACGCGCCGCAAACAAGGCTTCTTCTACGGTTTTGGCACCGGCGGTATTGGGCAGCAGATTCACACCCAGTTCCAGCAGCGGCGGCAGTATGTCGTCGCTGTGGTTCTTCAGATCCAGTCGCTTCATCGCCATGGTCACCAAGTCGGTACCGCCGGCAATAAAGGCGTCTTTCATTTGTTGGCCGTTGGCAAACTTGCCGGTTCCGGTGAACAGGCGAGAGCTAAAGGTTTTGTTGGCAATAATAAGACTCATGTTAGCCTCCGGCTATGGCGTGAAATAAGGTGATTTTGTCGTTAGCGGCGAGTGGCTGTTCCGACCATTGACTGCGCGCCACCACCTGTTGGTTAAGCGCCACCGCCACGCCGGGCTTGTCTTGTTCAAGATCCAGCAGTAACTGGCCCAACGTGGTGCCCTTGGCTAATTCCAGCGCGTCGTTATTTAAGATTACCGTGATCATGTTTCCTCCCTCTTTACACCACACACCGGACAAGCAGGATCTTTAGGTACCCGCAGGCCGTGCCAACTATGATTTTTGGCATCAAACAGTTTCAGTTCACCCCAGGGCACTGTGCCGGTACCGGTGAAGAATTTGATGGCTTCCAGCGCCTGCAACATGCCGATAGTGCCCACTACCGGGCCAATCACACCGGAATTGCTGCAGTTCAGCCGCTCACCAATATCGGGCCCATACAGACAGCGATAGCAACCATGGTCACGGGCCGGATCCAGCGCCAGCAACTGGCCTTCAAAGCGAATGGCGGCGCCCACCAGCAGGGGCTTGCCCCAGGCATAACAGGCGGCATTCAACTGTTGGCGGATCAGGATGTTATCGGTGCAATCCAGCACCAGATCGACTTCGGATACAAAGTCACCCAGATTATCCGCGTCCAGTTTTTGATTGACGGCTATCACTTCCACTTCCGGGTTCAGCTGCTGTAGCTTGGCCCGAGCGGTTTCTGCCTTGCTGTGCTGCAGGCTGTCCATGTCGTACAGGGTTTGGCGTTGCAGGTTGCTGACGTCGACCTGATCGAAGTCCGCCAGCCACAGGGTGCCTATGCCTGCCGCGGCCAGATACTGCACCGCCGGCGAGCCCAGCCCGCCCAGCCCCACGACCAGCACAGAGGCTTGCTTCAACTTCAGCTGACCTTCTTCGCCAACCTCTTCCAGCAGTAAATGCCGGCTATAGCGTATGAATTCGCTGTCGCTGAGCATGTTATTTCTCCACTAACGCCAGCAGCTCACGGGTGGCTGCTTCAGGGTTGCTTGCTTCGGTAATGGCGGTGACCAGCGCTATGCTGCCCACGCCGGTTTCGGCCACCAAAGGCACACGATCGCGACTGATGCCACCAATAGCCACCAGGGGGAACTCGGCTTCCATCAGCGCCACATAACGGTGCAAACGCTCCAGGCCCTGCGGACGGGACGGCATGTCTTTGGTTTTGGTAGGAAAGATATGCCCCAGCGCCAGGTATGAAGGCTTAAGCTCCCGGGCACGCAGCATCTCGTAGTAACCGTGGGTCGACAATCCCAGCTTGAGGCCGGCGGCACGAATGGCTTCCAGATCCGCCACTTCAATATCTTCCTGCCCCAAATGCACGCCATAAGCGCCGTGCTTGATGGCGGAGCGCCAGTAGTCGTTGATAAACAGGCGGGCGTTAAAACGCTCGCCCAGCGCGACGGCAGCCTTGATATCGGCTTCTACCTCGGCGTCGGTTTTATCCTTGATACGCAACTGCAGGGTGCGCACGCCCCAGTTCAACAACTGCTCCAGCCAGGCGACGCTGGTGACCACCGGATACAATCCCAGCTTCAGGGTATCCATGGCGGCAAACTCACCCTGTGGATGGGGTCCGCTGATGCCCAGCTGTTCGGCCAGGGCCGAGCCCGGCATCACCACGGTCGGGAAATCATTGAGATCGGTCGGCCAGCCTAAATGGGCCACGGGGCCGGCTCCGGCACCAATGGACTCGGCGCCTTTCAGCCCCTGATTCACATAGGCCTTGGCCAGCACCAGTGCATCTTCGATGGGATAATCCAGCGCAATGGCCGTGGCAATGGCCGAGGACAGGGTACAACCTGTGCCATGACCATGCCGGGTGTCGACTCTGGGACTGGCCAGCCAGATTTCGCGCTCGCCGTCGGTATAAAAATCGATGGCCTGTTCACCGGCCCACTCCAGATGTCCGCCCTTGACCAATACCGCCCGCGCGCCCATTTCCAGCAACGCAGCCGCGCCGGCCCGCACCGCAGCAGGTGAGTCGGGCGTAATGCCCGACAATACTTGCAACTCGATGGCATTGGGCGTGATCAGGTCGACTTCTGCCAGCAAATGCTGCTTGATGGCCGGCAGCAGGCTCGCCTCGGCCATCGATTGGCCGGTGCTGGCTATCGCCACCGGATCCAGCACCACAAACGGCTGCCATTGGCGGCGATATTCCCGTAAATAGCGCGCCAGCACCTCGGCGCGCAAGCCACCGGGCAGCAAGCCAATTTTAATGGCTTTGGCCTGCATATCGGTGGCCAGCGACACCAGTTGGCTGGTGAACGCCTGCATCAGCACCGGCTCCACCATGGACACCGCCACCGAGTTTTGCGCAGTAATGGCGGAAATAACCGAGCAGCCGTGGCCGCCCAGCGTGTGAATGGTGTGCAGATCGGCCTGAATACCCGCGCCGCCGCCCGAATCGGAACCGGCAACGGTCCAGACTATGGGTCTTGTCATATGGATTCTTTCTCCAGTTTATCGGCCTGGTGATAGAGCTCACCGCCGCGCTTGTTGAATTCTTCCGACATTTTCGCCATGCCGGTGACCACGGTTTCACGGTCGCCATTGATGTCGACCATCTGAATGGCAATGGCTTCTTGTGCCGCCGCATACTCACGTACTTCCTGAGTGATTTTCATGGAGCAGAACTTGGGCCCGCACATGGAGCAGAAGTGCGCCACCTTGCCGGATTCCTGTGGCAGGGTTTCGTCGTGATAGGCACGGGCGGTTTGTGGGTCGAGTGCCAGATTGAACTGATCTTCCCAGCGGAATTCGAAGCGTGCCTTGGACATGGCATTATCACGAATTTGTGCACCGGGATGGCCCTTGGCCAAATCGGCGGCATGGGCGGCAATCTTGTAGGTGATCAGGCCCTGCTTCACGTCTTCCTTGTTAGGCAGACCCAAATGCTCTTTCGGGGTAACGTAGCACAGCATGGCGCAGCCATACCAACCGATCAAGGCGGCACCTATGCCCGACGTAAAGTGGTCGTAACCCGGAGCAATATCGGTGGTCAGCGGACCCAAGGTATAAAACGGCGCCTCGTGGCAATGCTCCAGCTGCTCTTCCATATTGCGTTTGATCATGTGCATCGGCACATGGCCCGGGCCTTCAATCATCACCTGTACATCATATTCCCAGGCCACTTTGGCCAGCTCGCCCAGGGTATACAGCTCGGCAAACTGGGCTTCGTCGTTGGCATCGGCCACCGAGCCCGGGCGCATGCCGTCACCCAGCGACAATGACACATCGTAGGCGGCGCAAATTTCGCAAATCTCGCGAAAACGCTCATAGAGGAAGCTTTCTTTATGATGGGACAGGCACCACTTGGCCATGATAGAGCCGCCGCGCGATACAATGCCGGTCACCCGTTTGGCGGTCATGGGCACGTAACGCAGCAGCACACCGGCATGTATGGTGAAGTAATCCACGCCCTGCTCGGCCTGTTCAATCAAGGTATCGCGGAACACTTCCCAGTTCAGGTCTTCGGCCACGCCGTTGACTTTTTCCAGCGCCTGATAGATAGGGACGGTACCGATAGGAACCGGGCTGTTACGCAAAATCCATTCACGGGTTTCATGAATATAACGGCCGGTAGACAAGTCCATCACGTTATCGGCACCCCAGCGGGTCGCCCATACCAGCTTCTCGACTTCTTCCTCAATCGACGACGTAACCGCCGAATTGCCGATGTTGGCGTTGATTTTCACCAGGAAGTTGCGACCGATGATCATCGGCTCGGATTCGGCATGGTTGATGTTGGCCGGAATGATGGCGCGGCCTTCAGCCACCTCTTTACGCACAAACTCAGGGGTAATATCTTCTGGCAGGTTGGCGCCAAAGTGCTGGCCTGGGTGCTGTTGCAGCAGCATTTGGTCGCGCACCCGCTCACGGCCCATGTTTTCGCGAATGGCGATATATTCCATTTCCGGGGTGATAATGCCTTTGCGGGCATAATGCATTTGCGTGACGCACGCGCCCGGCTTGGCTTTGCGCGGCTTGGGCATCTGCTCGAAACGCAGATGATCCAGACCATCATCGGCCATGCGTTGCTGGGTAAACGAAGAGGTGACCTGATCTAACTCCACCGTATCGTCGCGGTCCAGAATCCACTGCCGGCGCAGTTGCGGCAAGCCTTTGCGCACATCCAGCTCGGCGTCGGGATCCCCATAAGGGCCAGAAGTATCATAAACGGGGATCGGCGCATTGGGCTCCAGTATGGGATTTTCTTCACTGCCGCCCTTGAAGCTGTCGGCCAGATGAATTTCGCGCATGGCGACCTTGATGTCCGGGCGCGACCCTTGCAGATAAATACGATGGGAGTTTGGAAAATGTTCGCCTTTCAGGTTATCGATAAATTCCTGGGCCTGAGTGCGCACTTCGCGACGGTTTACTTTTTTAGAGCTTGGGTTTGGTGCTTTCGTTGACATAGCAATCTCACTTTAAATCCATGTTGGGTGAAAATGCTTGTCAGGAGTGTTGAGGAAGAAGTTGGCAGAAGAGGTAGCGCCAAATTCTCACTTGCTTCCCTTACGCAGGTATTAGCCTGATCAGGTTCAACGGATCCCACTGTTTCGTGGTCTCAGCCCATATAGAGCACTCCGACAAGATAGCGGCCAGTATAACCAGAAGCAGATCGCAAAAGCAAAGCCACTACTCCCTCAAAATAATAACAAATCGGAGAAGGAGGTAATTGCCCGCTTCTGCTGCTGGTCAGCGCCCGATCCAGATGTTATTTTCATGTGGAATTATATATGTGCCCTGACGAGACCTATTACCATGCAGATTGAGATTTATGCCTACGAGCTGCCCTTGACCCTGCCGCGATTGATTAACGGCACTGCCCTGGAGCGACGTCAGGGTTTTTATATCAACATTGACGGCGCCTGGGGCGAGATAGCCCCTTTACCTGGCAGTTCACTGCAGGAGGTACAACAAGACTTGCAGGAGGCCTGCCAGCGGCTTCGCCAAGGGCTTGCTCATGACGCTGCTATTGCGGCGGTACAGTTTGGGCTCGATTGTGCCTTGGCCAATATCAGCACCGCCGCCTGGGCGGCAGATGATTCGGCGCCCAGCCTGCCTTTGCTGGAGGGCCCGCGCGATCCGATAGTCCGCGCCTGGCGCTGCCGCCGAGTGCATCCAACTCGCGCCTGGCTCACTCTGACCGGCAACGTGCAATATGACGCCGGCCTGGTGCGCGAGCTGTGTTTGCTGGCCCCCAATGTCAGACTGGTACTGGATGCCGGTGGCCGGCTTGATTCAGAGCAATTATCGGCCCTGTGGCAACGCATTGATGGTAGCCGTATCGACTGGTTGCTGGACCCCTCC
Organism: Oceanisphaera marina; assembly: GCF_014643915.1. GTDB lineage: Bacteria > Pseudomonadota > Gammaproteobacteria > Enterobacterales > Aeromonadaceae > Oceanimonas > Oceanimonas marina. The sequence continues at coordinate 11,371 of NZ_BMKE01000022.1, read as the reverse complement.
CTTGATATACCCACCGGCCAACAGCTGGCCGAGCAATATCAGCTGCCGGTGGCCTTTGATCTGGCCCGTTATCATGCTGAATCTGGGGTGATGGCAAGGCTACCCCGGTTTGAACAGCTAAAGGCGGTGGTGCTCAGGCCCGCCGAGCTGGGCGGGCTCGCTACCTGCCGACAATTAATTGAACAGGCTCGATTGAAAGGGTTGGAGGTAATGGTGGCCGACAGTCTGCAAAGTGGCCTGGGCCAGCGCCAGCTCGCTCGTTTATCGCAGCAATGGAATCCGGATACACAGGCGGCACTGGGTCGTTGCAACTACTTGCTGGACTCTGGCATAAATGACCAGGGACAGCCCCATCTCACAGGACTCACACCTATCTAGCACTTAAGGACTTCTTGGCATCCTGGGGGTAAATCCGTATAGTCAGCTGCATATTTCGACAGGTTTCTAACTATGTTTCAAAACAACCCCCTATTAGCTCAGCTAAAGCAGCAAATTCGCGAGACCCTTCCCATTAAAGAAGGCGTCGTTAAAGGCACCTCCAAAGGTTTTGGCTTTCTGGAAGTCAGCGAGAAAGAAAGTTTCTTCATCCCGCCGCCGCACATGAAAAAAGTCATGCATGGTGACCACATTACCGCCGTGGTACGCACCGAGAATGACCGCGAACTGGTCGAGCCCGAGACATTGATTGAAGCAGGCGTAACTCGCTTTGTGGCTCGCGTTAAGTGGTTTCGCGACCGTCTGAATATAGTGCCCGATCATCCATTGATGAAAGATGCCATCAAGGCGCGCGCTATCAAGGGGTTGGATGAAAAGAGCCTGAAAGAAGGCGACTGGGTGCTGGGCGAATTAACCCGCCACGCCCTGAAGGACAACAACGGCTTTTTCGCCAGCGTAGTAGAAGTGATTGCCGGCGTTGACGACCCCATTGCTCCCTGGTGGGTGGTGTTGGCTCGCAACAAACTGGCCAATCAGGCGCCAGCGGATCATAAAGAATGGCAAACCGTGGAAGAGTCGCTGCCCCGTCGCGATTTGACCGATGTGCCTTTCTTCACCATAGACGGTGAATCCACGCTGGATATGGATGATGCGCTGAGCGTGAAGAAGCTGGATAACGGCTGGGAACTGCTGGTTGCCATTGCCGATCCTACCGCTTATGTGGCCCATAACAGTGACATGGACAAGGTGGCCGCCGAGCGCGCCTTTACCGTGTACTTGCCAGGCCGCAACATCCCCATGTTGCCGCGCACCCTGGCCGATGAGCTGTGCTCGCTGCAAGAGGGCGTGAACCGCTCAGCCCTGTGTGCTCGTCTGTTTATCGACAATGATGGCAAAGTGGATGACGAGGCCGAATTCTTTGCCGCCACCATTCGTTCACAGGCTCGCCTGAGCTATGACCAGGTGTCTGACTGGGTTGAGCAAATCGGTGACTGGCAGCCCGCCAATGAAGTCATTGCCGAGCAATTACGTGACCTTACCACGCTGACGCACACCCGCAGCGCCTGGCGCAGCAAGCACGCCATCGTGTTTAAAGACAGACCCGACTATCGCTTTGCGCTGGATGAAAACAGCAGCGTGACCGCCATTCTGGTCGACTATCGTCGTATCGCCAACCAGATGGTTGAAGAAGCCATGATCGCCGCCAACCTGGCCTGCGGTAACTGGCTGAACAAACACGTAGGCACAGGTATTTTTAACGTGCATGCCGGTTTTGACAGCGAGAAAATGGAAGGCCTGGTCGAGCTGTTACAAGCTCACGAAGCGCCGTTTGAACCAGAATCCGTCACCAGCCTGGAAGGTTTTTGTGCGCTGCGCCGTTGGTTGGACGAACGCGAAACCACGTATCTGGACAGCCGCACCCGTCGTTATCAGTCTTTTGCCGCCATGAGCGCCACCCCGGGTGCGCACTTCGGTCTGGGCCTGACCGCCTACGCCACCTGGACGTCGCCGATTCGTAAATACGGCGATATCGTTAACCATCGCTTGATCAAGGCCATTCTGGCCGAACAGGCCCACGACGCCTTTGTGCCCAGCGACGAACTGGCCGTGCATTTGTCGGAACAGCGTCGCATGCATCGCCGTGCCGAGCGCGATATTGCCGATTGGTTGTACGTCCGCTATCTGCAACCGGCTGTCGCCGAAGGCAAGGTGTTTGATGCCGAAGTGATCGATATTGGTCGTGGTGGCGTCAAGCTGCGCTTGCAGGAAAACGGCGCCGTGGTCTTTATGCCCTCGTCACTGATTCTGGCCAACCGTGATCGTCTGGAATGCAGCTGGGACGACGGCCGCGTGTATCTGGACAAGGCGCCCTTGTACGAGCTGGGTCAGGCGGTACAGGTGATCATCACCGAAGCCATTGAAGATACTCGCTCGCTGATCGCCAAACCGGCACAACCTATTGCACCGGTCGCCCCGCAATAAGCCGCCACGTGTTATAGCCACAGCAAGAATTGCCAAAAGGCCTGCAGATGCAGGCCTTTTTTATGCGCGTGAGGGGTGAGGTGTAAAGAGTGAAGAGGACGAGCCAACCACGGCATTATTAAAAACCGCGCCACGGGATGAACATGGCATAGAGATGGCGCGCTGCGCTATTTCGCGGTTGAAACCGCGGCTACAGGGTGCAATATATTAGGCAGCGCTTAACGTTTTTAATACTCGTCGACCTTATCTCAACTTAATTTTTCCGCGCTTATCGTGAACAGAAAGTCGTGGATTCCGTTGCCAAATTGTATTTGTCTTGATTGATCGCTTACCGCTGCTCTTCCGCATTATATCCGCCCCTGCTTATATATATTAAAAGTGAATATAAACCATCTTATCAATTACTTGTGGATCTATTAGACTGACTTCATCAACTACCCTGTTCCTGGAGTTCATCATGCGCAAATCCCTTATCGCGACCCTGCTGTTTACTGCGGGCTTAAGCACCGCTCTGCCCCTTCAGGCCAAAGAACTGCTGAACAGCAGCTACGATATTGCCCGTGAACTGTTCGCCGAAATCAATCCGATATTCATAGAACACTGGGAAAAAGAAACCGGTGAAAAGCTGGATATCAAACAGACCCACGCAGGATCTTCACGCCAGGCGCAGGCTATTTTGCAGGGATTGCGGGCCGATGTGGTTACCTACAATCAGGTGACGGATGTGGATGTGCTGTATCAAAAAGGCAAGCTGATCCCCGAAGACTGGAAAGCCCGCCTGCCGAACGACAGCTCGCCCTATGTGTCCACCATGGCGTTTTTGGTACGCAAAGATAACCCCAAAAATATTAAAGACTGGAACGATCTGACCCGCGAAGATGTACAGCTGGTGTTCCCCAACCCTAAAACTTCCGGTAACGGCCGTTACACTTATTTAGCCGCCTGGGGTGCCGCCGATAAGCAGTTTGACGGCGACCAGGACAAGATCCTGGAGCACATGGGCAAGTTGGTGAAGCAGGTGGCGGTGTTTGATACCGGCGGCCGAGGTGCCACCACCACCTTCGTGGAACGGGGTATCGGCGACGTGCTGATCACCTTTGAATCGGAAGTAAACAATATTCGCGACCTGTACGCCGATGATGAATACCAGGTCGTGGTACCTTCGGTAGACGTATTGGCCGAATTCCCGGTGACCTGGATTGATCGTAACGTGAAGCGTAACGACACCGAACAGCAAGCCAAGGCCTATCTGGAGTTCTTGTACAGCCCCGAGGCACAGCGCATTCTGGCCAAGCACTACTATCGCGTAAACGATAAGGCCGTGGCAGCCGAAGTGGCAGACAAATTCCCTGAAACAGAGCTGTTCAAGGTAGAAGACGTATTTGGCAGCTGGGAACAGGCCATGGCCGATCACTTTGCCAACGGCGGTACTCTGGATCAGTTACAGGCTAAAGGACGCTAAGTCATGGCGGCGCTGTTGGGGTCATCCAAGCGAGTACTACCCGGCTTTACCCTGAGTCTGGGCACCAGCTTGCTGTTTGTCAGTCTCATTATCTTGCTGCCATTAACCGGCTTGATGATGAATACTAGCCAAATGGGCTGGTCGCAATACTGGCAGGTGATCAGTGACCCCAGAGTGGTGGCCACCTATAAAGTGACTGCCAGCGCCGCGGCGGCCGCCAGCCTGTTCAACATGGTGTTTGGCCTCTTGATGGCCTGGATTTTAACCCGCTATCGCTTTCCTGGCCGTGCTCTGCTCGACGGGCTGATGGACCTGCCCTTTGCCCTGCCTACCGCCGTCGCTGGTCTAACATTGGCCTCTTTATTTGCCACCAACGGCTGGTATGGAGAATGGCTGGCCGAGCTGGGTATCAAGGTGTCTTATACCTGGATGGGGATCGTGATTGCCATGGTATTTACCAGCGTGCCCTTTGTGGTACGCACGGTTCAGCCGGTGCTGGAAGACCTGGGGCCGGAATACGAAGAAGCGGCCGCCATGTTGGGCGCCAGCCCCTGGCAGGCCTTCAGTCGGGTGGTATTACCCGAGCTGAAACCTGCCTTGATTACCGGCACCGCGCTGTCGTTCACCCGAAGCCTGGGTGAATTTGGTGCCGTTATCTTTATTGCCGGCAATATGCCGTGGCAAACCGAAATTACCTCTTTGATGATCTTCATCAAGCTGCAGGAATTTGATTATGCGGCTGCCAGTGCCATTGCCAGCATCATATTGCTGGCCTCTTTCGTGCTGCTGTTCTTGATCAACGGCATTCAAAGTCGCTTTATGCGCCGGGTACGAGGCAACAGCTAATGGACCAGACCTTAACCTTGAAAGCATCGCGCCCCTGGGGTCGCTGGTTGCTGATTGGCACCGGGGTGGTGCTGACCCTGCTGCTACTGGTGGTGCCTTTGCTGGCCATTATTGCCGGTGCCTTTGCCGCCGGTGTGGGTGGCGTGATAGAAAACCTCAACGAGCCGGACATGCTGCACGCCATCGGCCTGACCCTGCTGGTGGCGGCACTGATGGTGCCCATCAACCTGGTGTTCGGCACCCTGCTGGCCTGGCTGGTGACGCGTTTTAATTTTCGCGGTCGCCAGTTACTGCTCACCCTGATGGACGTCCCCTTTGCGGTATCACCCGTGGTCGCCGGTTTACTGTATTTGCTGATGTATGGCGTAAACGGCCCGGTGGGCGGCTGGCTCGACGGCTACGATATGCAGCTGATGTTTGCCTGGCCGGGTATCGTTATGGTCACCGTGTTTGTCACCTGCCCCTTTATGGTGCGAGAGCTGGTGCCGCTGATGAGCAGCCAGGGTACGGACTCGGAAGAGGCGGCAGTATTGCTGGGGGCCAGCGGCTGGCAGCTGTTTCGCAAGATCACCCTGCCCAATATTCGCTGGGCGCTGTTGTACGGCGTGATCCTGACCAACGCCCGCGCCGTAGGTGAGTTTGGTGCGGTATCCGTGGTGTCTGGCGGTATTCGTGGTGAAACCAATACCCTGTCGTTGCACGTTGAGTTACTGCATCAGGACTATAACGCGGTCGGCGCCTTTACCGCCGCCGCGCTGTTGACGCTGATGGCGGTGCTCACCTTGTTAATTAAATCTTATCTTGAATGGCGCCTGCACAGCGCCGAAGCACAGGAGTAATCCAGTATGAGTATTCACATTGAGGGTATTCACAAGTCCTTCGGCAAAACCCGGGTGCTGCACAATATCAACCTCGACCTGCCCAGCGGTCAATTGGTGGGCCTGTTAGGCCCTTCAGGATCGGGTAAAACCACGCTGCTGCGTATTATTGCCGGCCTGGAGCACGCTAACGGCGGGCGCATTCACTTTAACGGATCTGACGTTACCGACCTGCATGCTCGCGACCGCAACGTCGGTTTTGTATTTCAAAACTACGCACTGTTTCGTCACATGACGGTGTTCGACAATATCGCCTTTGGCTTGAGCATCATGCCCAAGGGCCAGCGTCCGGCAAAAAGCGAGATCAAGCGTCGAGTAAACGAGCTGCTGGAAATGATCCAGTTATCTCATGTAGCGGATCGTTTTCCGGCCCAGCTGTCTGGCGGCCAACGTCAACGGGTCGCATTAGCGCGCTCTCTGGCAGTAGAACCGGGCGTATTATTGCTGGATGAACCCTTTGGGGCACTGGATGCTCAGGTACGCAAGGAACTGCGCCGCTGGTTGCGCCGCCTGCACGACGAGCTGCATTTCACCAGCGTGTTCGTCACCCACGATCAGGAAGAAGCACTGGATGTGTCGGATCAGGTGGTAGTGATGAGCCAGGGCCGAGTCGAACAAATCGGTACCCCGGATGCCATTTGGCAAGCACCGGCCAGTCGATTTGTACTGGAGTTTTTAGGCGAAGTGAACAAAATTAACGGTGAACTCACCGGCAGTCGGTTCAAGGTGGGGCATTATCCACTGCAACTCCCGGTGGCCAGCCATAAACAGGGCCAGGCCAGCTGGTATTTACGCCCCCACGAAATCAGCTTGAGAACCGAAGCCAACGCACAACATCCGCTGCCGGTCCTGGTCACCGACATCAATGCCCGTGGCAGCCTGATCCAGCTGGAACTGGAACCCAAAAATTGGCCCGGCCAGCTAATGGAGGCACAGCTACCCCACCAGCACCTGAGCGGAGTGACACGCGGCCAAACCTTATATCTGGGCAGCCAGGGCGGCCGCATCTATGTGGGCGAGCAACAAATTACCGATGGTAGCCTGGCGCTAACAGCCTGAAAGGATAAAAAAGGGGATTAGTGACTGGGGATTGGCAGACACGCTTTTCCAGTCCCCAACTCCTATTCCCTAATCCCTGCTGTTACCCGTTAAACACCCCGGATGACAAATAGCGATCGCCCCGGTCGCAGATGATGGCCACAATAATAGCGTTATCAACCTGTTCGGCCAGCTTGAGTGCACCGGCCACGGCACCGCCGGAGCTGACACCACAGAAAATGCCTTCTTCTTTGGCCAGGCGCAGCATGGTCGCCACCGCTTCATCTTCGCTGATATCCAGCACCTGATCGACACGGCTCTGTTCGAAGATGCCCGGCAGATAAGCCTGGGGCCAACGGCGAATACCCGGAATATTACTGCCCTCACAGGGCTGCAAGCCGATAATCTGTACACCTTCATTTTGCTGCTTCAGGTATTGCGACACGCCCATGATGGTGCCGGTAGTGCCCATGCTGGACACGAAGTGCGTTAACTGGCCGCCCGTTTGCTGCCAAATTTCGGGCCCTGTGCTCAAGAAGTGCGCCTGGGGATTATCAGGATTATTGAACTGGTCCAGAATCACGCCTTGACCATTGGCGGCCATGCTATCGGCCAGATCCCGTGCGCCTTCCATGCCTTCCTGCTTGCTGACCAGGATCAGTTCGGCACCATAGGCCAACATAGAAGCTTTGCGCTCTGCGGTGGCGTTATCCGGCATGATCAGCACCATCTTATAGCCCTTGATCGCCGCCGCCATGGCCAGGGCAATACCGGTATTACCACTGGTGGCTTCAATCAGCGTATCGCCCGGTTTGATATCGCCACGGGCTTCGGCCTGGCTAATCATGTTGAGGGCGGGTCTGTCTTTTACCGAACCCGCCGGGTTATTGCCTTCCAGCTTCACCAAAACCTGGCTATTGGTGTGATTGGCCAGGCGTTGCAGGCGTACTAAAGGGGTCTTGCCAACAAAGTCCTCTATGGTGGGAAATTGCATTGTTAATCCTTGAAGCGATGCGGTTATGCCATTTTACCCGATGCGACCATGGGTCTCGAAAGCTTATTTAGTCATCGGGTATATCACTTACATAATCAGCCTGACGCCCAGTGCCATCATAATCGCCCCCGACAGTCGATTCATCATAACGGACGCTCGCGTCCGACCTTGTAGTGCTCGTTTTAAACGCTGCCCCAGTAAGCCATAGGCCCCGTTGCACAGGGTGGCAGTCAGGGTGAAGACCAGCCCCAAGGTCAGTAGCTGCAAGGGAACAGCACCCGACTCCTGACGAATAAACTGCGGAAGAAAAGCCAGAAAAAACAACGCAACTTTAGGGTTAAGCAAACCGACCATCAGGCCCCGATAAAAAATACGCCCGATACTGCCACTGTTTTGTGCCTGAGGGAGTGTCATCGCCGAAGCACTGCGCAAGCTGTTCCAGCCCAGATACAGCAGATACGCAGCGCCAAGATATTTAATCACCATAAAAGCGGTCGCCGACTGCATAATCAAAGCCGACAGCCCGATCACCGCCAGCAGGGTATGTCCCAGGTAGGACAACCCTAAACCAAGCGCCGCCCACAGGCCCGCGTAGCGCCGCTCGCTGAATGCTTGCGACAACACAAAGAAAATATCCGGCCCGGGTGTTAAGTTCAGGGCCAGACAGGCGGGAATAAAAAGCAACCAGGGATCCATCCAATACCTCAATCAAGTTCACGTCTATCACATCAGGAACAGGCCAAGTAAGGGATAATATGCTACAACCCTTAGGGTCTATCATGCCTCTATATAGCCTTATTCAGGCATAGATAACAGCATTCTCCCTATAATAAGGAACCCCCATGCCGCTGCAAGGACTCGATGCCCTGTTTCGTCCCGCCAGTATCGCCGTGATCGGCGCCACACAGCGAGATAATGGCGCAGGAAAGCTGGTAATGAAAAACCTGCTGGCCGGTAACTTCAGCGGCCCCATCATGCCGGTCAATCCCAAGTATGAAGCCGTGGCGGGCGTGATGGCCTACCCCGACATATCGAGTTTGCCACGCATACCCGATTTGGCCATTATTTGCACCCCGGCTGCTAAAAATACCGACATTATCGAACAACTGGGCCGCAAGGGCTGCAAAGCCGCTATTATACTGGCCGCCGGTACCTCTTCAGAGCAGCTGGAGCAGATGAAAGCCAGCGCGCGCGAACATCGCATGCGGTTGCTCGGCCCCAACAGCATGGGGATCATACTGCCGCACCTGGGGCTGAATGTCAGTTTTGCGCCTTTTCCGGCAAAACCGGGGCGAATTGCCTTTGTATCACAATCGGCCGCCGTCTGTTCGACCATCCTGGATTGGGCCCGACATAACGATATCGGTTTTTCGCATTTTATTTCTCTGGGAGACGCCTGCGATATCAACTTCGCCCAGTTACTCGACTATTTGGCGCGGGACCGGCACACCAGCGCCATTCTGCTGTATATGGATGCGGTACAAGATGCCCGCGCCTTCATGTCGGCGGCGCGAACCGCTTCACGCAACAAGGCGGTACTGGTGGTCAAGAGCGGCAAGACCCGCATCGGCGCCCAGCTCGGCCATCTGCATTCCGGCGGCAGCGTGGGTATGGATGCCGCATATGACGCCGCTATCCGTCGTGCCGGCATGCTGCGAGTACGGGACACCCACGATTTGTTTGCAGCAGTAGAAACCCTCAATCATGCCCAGAGCCTGCGCGGCGAACGGCTGGTCATTCTCACCAATGGCGGCGGCCCCGCTATCATGGCCATCGACACCCTGCTGGCCCGGGGTGGCAAACTGGCCACCCTGAGCGACGGGACCAGGGCGGCGCTGGATCAGATACTGCCGCCGGCATGGTCTCGAACCAACCCCATCGATATCGTCGGCGATGCACCGATCAAACGCTATACCGACAGCCTGAAGGTGTTGCTCGACAGTGATGACTGCGACGCCATCCTGATCATGCATGCGCCCTCCGCCGCCGTCTCCAGCACTCTGGTGGCCAGAGAAATCATCAAGATCATCAAAGAGCATCCGCGCGCCCGGCGTTTCAACATCCTCACCAACTGGTCCGGTGAAACCAGTGTGTTCGAGGCGCGCCGCTGCTTTACCGAAGCCGGTATTCCCACTTATCGCACACCGGAAAGTGCCGCCGGCGCCTTTATGCATCTGGTAGAGTATCGTCGCAACCAGAAGCAATTGATGGAAACTCCGGAGTCCATCTCCGATATGCCCAGCGACAGCGAGACGGTGAAATTACTGATCAAGGAAGCTTTTGACCAGGGCATCACTCAACTGGATACCCATGAAGTCAGCCGCCTGATGGCGGCCTACGGTATTCAGACCCTGCCGACCTGGATTGCCTCGGACAGCACCGAAGCTGCCCATATTGCCGAACAAATCGGTTATCCAGTGGCGATAAAGCTGCGATCACCGGACATAGCGCACAAGTCCGACGTATCTGGCGTGGTACTCAACCTGCGCTCGGCCGCAGAGGTCGCACAGGCCGCCGATGCCATTCTGGATCGAGTAAGGCAGGCTTATCCCGGCGCACGCATTCACGGCCTCATCGTACAGCGCATGGCGCGTCGGGCCGGATCCCAGGAGTTACATATCGGCGTACGTTCGGATCCGGTGTTTGGCCCTGTGATTCTGCTCGGCGACGGTGGTATCGATTGGGAAGGCGAAGAGCAGGCCGCCGTGGCCCTGCTGCCACTAAACATGACCCTGGCCCGTTACCTGGTCATCCATGCCCTTAAAAGCGGCAAGGTCAGGGCCAACCGCTCGCAACAATCGCTGGATATGGAAGCCATTTGCCGGGTACTGACCAAGGTCTCTCATCTGATTATCAATCACCCCGAAATCACCCGGCTCGATATTCACCCGCTGCTGGCCACCGGCAAGGAACTCATAGCCCTGGATGTGGGCATGAAGCTCGAGCCCTTTGAAGGGGAGGGTCAGGCTCGGCTGGCGATCCGTCCTTACCCTAAAGAATGGGAAGAACAGACCTGCCTCAAAGATGGCAGAAGCATCTTGCTCCGCCCGGTATTGCCGGAAGACGAACCCGCTCATAAAGAGTTCGTCAGCCATGTGTCCGATGAAGACCGCTATAAACGTTTTTTTGCAGATGTGGTGATCGGACATGAAGAACTGGCCCACATGACACAGATCGATTACGACCGGGAAATGGCGTTTGTAGCAGTGGCAGAGGATGGCAAGATTCTGGCCGTGGTCCGGGCGATATCGGATCCCGACAATGAAGACGCCGAGTTTGCCATTCTGGTGCGCTCCGACCTCAAGGGAGTGGGACTGGGGCGCTTGTTAATGGAAAAAATCATACGCTATGCCCATACCAGAGGACTGCAAAGCCTGAGTGGCATAACCATGCCCAACAATCGCGGCATGATCACCCTCGCCCGCAAGTTCGGATTCAAGGTGAAAATACAGTTGGAAGACGGCATCGCCGAACTAAAATTACAGCTGGAAAAAGAAGAGATAGCCTCGAGCCTTTAACGGCATCGTATTCGTATACCGCACGGATGTAGTCGCGCGCTTTAGCCGCGAAAACCTGCGTAGCAGGTTCTGGTGTACGAGCAATATTGCATAGCTGAAGCAGTGCCTACAAACGAAAAAAAGCCCTTCACATCAGTGAAGGGCTTTTTAAATTGGGTGCCTGGCAGTGACCTACTTTCACATGGCAGCTGCCACACTATCATCGGCGCGGCTGCGT
>NZ_BMKE01000021.1 GCF_014643915.1 Oceanisphaera marina | reverse complement strand
AAACTCCTGCTCAACCCAATTCGTCATGTCACTCGTCGCTACACCTGTTGTTCAGTGGCATTGATGATACTCATTCAAGGACTTATGGGTAAAGGGATGGGCTATAGTAACATGTATGGTCGGTTTGTTTTTATCTTTCACTAAAGGTTTCAAATATAAAAAATTAATTTCGGTATCAAGAAGTGCAAAGATTCGAAATATTCAGGGAGGGTTGTTTTTTGGTGGTTTTTGTAAAGTTGAAGATTCTGTCTTTATTCAAGCGTTCTCTAAAAAAGGTATTATATTTTGTGATAGTGTAACTATTTGTCAAGGTGCTTTGATTAGGCCAACCGGTCATTGGAATGGAAGTATAGGTGAAGGGTTAAAAGTTGGTAGTAATTCCTCGATTGGAGCATATTCTTATATTGGCTGCTCTGGTTTTATTGAAATTGGTGATAATGTGATGATAGGGCCTAATGTTTCTATTATTGCAGAAAATCATGTGTTCTCTGATATAGATAAGCCCATGATTGTGCAAGGTGTAGAAAATAAAGGTATAATAATTAAAGATGATGTGTGGATTGGTACTAAAAGTACTATTTTAGACGGCGTTATAATTGGTCAGGGAGTGGTTATAGCGGCAGGGAGTGTAGTAACAAATTCTATCCCTGATTATGCTGTCGTTGCCGGTGTGCCAGCTAAAATAATAAAGATGAGAAAGTAGCGTGATTTCTTTTTTTAGCTTAAAGGCTTCTTTGTCTATTTGGTTGCTTTTTGTTAACTTATCTTCCTTTTTTTTGTGTTTTTATCGTACTAAATTATATGTACAATATTTGTTTTTTTTGTTTCCTGTTGTAATTTTTTCTTTTCGACTTCCAAGTGTTGGAATAGATTCAGTCATGTACTATGACTACATGTATAATGGTCTTGAACGTGATGATTTTGAATATTTTTTTAAATTGTTGATGAAGGTTCTTTCGCTTTCAAGTTATGGTTTTTTTGTTTTTTCATTTCTGAATTCTTTCCTTGTTTTGTGTTCTTCTTACAAGCTTGTTGAGTTTTTTTTTAAAGATAGTAGGTTTTTGTCTTTTTATTTTTTGGTTTTAACTTCTTCTTTTTATTTCTTAAATTTATCGTTAAGTATAATGCGACAGTCGATAGCGGTGTCTATTTTTCTGTTTGCTTTGTTGTTTTTTTTGAAGAGAAGGTTTTTTGCTTATTTTTTTTTAGTTGCGTTAGCTACTTTATTTCACTCTTCAGCTATTTTCCTTTTCGCTCTTCCTCTTGTTTACTACATCCGCCTCTTAACTCTTGTTGCTTGGGTGGTCGCGATTTTTATAGTAATTAAAGTGGTGGGGGTATATAAATTTGTAACTATCTTTGTTCACTTTCTTTATGAGTCGGGTTTGGCTTCTAAACGGCTTCTAGATTATTTCAGTTGGCAGTATAGCGTAGGATGGGAATTTAAACATTTTTATTTTTTATTGATATTGATGAATGTGTATGTACTTTTTGTTAGTGTGAACCGTATCGGTGCTACTTTTATTTACAAGGCGTCTTTGGTTGGGTGGCTTTTTTTAGGCGTCTTTAGTTTTGATGAAATGGTTGCGGATCGAATATTCTACTATTTCATTCCCATTAATATTATTGTGTTTACAATGATATTTCGTGAGTTTGGCGCAATGATGAGAGTTTCAGTGTTGTTTGGAATTTTTGTTTGGTCTTTTAAAACATATCATTACCAGCTTTCTGCTTGGTTTGGCGGTGTATTGTGAAAAAAATTCTTTGTGTACATTCTTCTTCTGACTTGTATGGGGCTGATCGAATATTCGAGCTGGCTGTAGATATTCTTTCAAGTAAGTATGAAGTTGATGTTATATTACCCTCACAAGGAGCTTTAAATTCTCTTTTAAGTAAGAAGTCAAATGTTAATGTAAGTAGGAATCTTCCGGTTATCGTCAGGAGTGCTTTAGGGGTTTCAAATGTATTGAAGTTGTTAGTTGATTTTTTTACTTTTTCTTTTACAAGATTTTTTGAAGCGTTTAAATATAATGCTATCTATGTAAATACTCTTTCTGCAGCACTGACGTTACCTGCTTTTTATCTTGCGCGAAAATGTATAATTCTTCACGTTCATGAGATTGTATCCGAACATGGTTTTTTAGGTCGCTTTCTTATTAATTTTTCTGTGTTTTTATCAGATCATGTTATTTGTGTGTCGGATGCTGTAAAAGCTGATATCGAGGATGGTTTGTTTTCTTTCTATAGGAGGCTCGGAGCCAAGAAACTTTCGGTTATTAAGAATGGTATACCTGATGTTAGTTTTGATATCAATAAAAGAGTTGAAAGTGAAAAGATGAAGTTTCTATTATTAGGAAGGCTGATGCCAGAGAAGGGGCAATGGTTCCTTCTAGATGCGCTTGAACTTTTACCTGATGATATCCTTAATGAAATTACAGTTTCTATAGTCGGTTCTCCTCCCCCTAACCGAGAGTACTTACTTGAAGAGTTAAAGGAAAAGATAGTTTCCTTACAACTTGAATCAGTTATAACGTTACATGCCTTTGTTACAAATCCTCTCGACTTAATAAATTGTTCTCATGTGATGCTTGTCCCATCAAAAATGAGAGATCCATTTCCTACTACTGTGTTAGAAGGGTTGAGAGCGGGTAAGCCAGTTATTTCGACTTCTCATGGAGGAGCTTCGGAGGTAATAATAAATGATTATAATGGATTTTTGGTTGACCATTCAAACCCTGGCAGTTTGGCTGAAGCTATAGAGAAAATGTATAGAATTTGGAGTGGGAAAAAGTATTACGAGGGGATGATGTTTAACTCACGAAATTCATATTTGAGTAGTTACAGGTATGAAATATTCTCTTCTAATCTGAAAGGTTTCTTTTTAGATAAGCTTTAATTTATATCAGCGGATGGTCATATTTTAATGAAAATGTTGTTTATACTTGGTATACGTGGTATTCCTGCTCAACATGGTGGTTTTGAAACATTTGCCGAAAAACTCTCTCTTTATCTTGTAGCGCAAGGGTGGCAAGTGACTGTTTATTGCCAAGAAGATGGGGAGGGTGAAGTTTACAAATCCGAATGGCAAGGTGTAAAACGTATTCATATTCCAGTTCAACGTGCCGGCGCAGCGGGTACTGTTATTTTTGACTGGAAAGCCACACGACATGCATTAGCTCAAAAAGGCTTGTTTTTGACTCTGGGTTATAACACGGCTTGTTTTAACTTAATACAACGGGTTAAAGGTCAGACTAATGTCATCAATATGGACGGGATTGAATGGCGTCGGGATAAATGGGGCATTGTTGCCAAAACCTGGTTTTGGCTAAACGAACGTGCAGGCTGTTGGGTAGGTAATCATCTTGTTGCCGATCATCCGAAAATTAAGGAACATCTGGCTACCCGTGTGAATGCTGATAAAATCACTATGATCCCTTATGGAGGGGATGAAGTACTTTCAGCAGATGAGTCTTTACTTCAGAAGTATGGTTTAGAAGCTAACCAATTTTCAATAATTATTGCACGCCCAGAGCCAGAAAACTCATTTCTTGAAATGGTACGTTCCTTTAGTCGTACCAAGCGTAATCATAAATTAGTAGTTTTGGGGAATTTCAGTCCCGATACTAATAACTTTCACCGTTCGGTGATGGATGCTGCTTCTGATGAAGTTATCTTCCCTGGTGCGATTTATGAGGCCCCAGTGGTAGAAGCGTTACGCTTTTATGCTCGTTTTTATCTTCATGGCCATCGAGTTGGGGGTACTAACCCTTCATTGGTGGAAGCACTGGGTGCAGGTTGTGCGGTCATTGCCCATGATAACCATTTTAATCATTGGGTGGCAGGTCCTGATGCAGCTTACTTTCAAGATGAGCAGGCATGTGCCAAGTTGTTTGACAGTTTATTGGGTGCAACTGTTCGTCAAGCGGATATGAAAGCAGCCAGCCGAGCGCGCTTTTATGAGCGTTTTACTTGGCAAAAAATATTGCAGGAATATGAGCAACTTTTACTGAAGTGGTACCCTAAAAACTAAGGAAATTGAGTGATTATGCGTATTTTGGTCACTGGCGGTGCCGGATTTATCGGCTCCGCTGTTGTGCGTCACCTGCTTGAAAGCACCACTGCCCAAGTGGCGAATTTGGATAAACTTACCTATGCGGGTAACCTCGAATCTTTGGCTGAGGTGAGTGACTCACCACGGTATCGTTTTGATCAGGTAGACATCTGCGATGCTGTAGCGCTAGGTCGGGTATTTTCCGAGTTTCAACCCAGCCATGTGATGCACTTGGCGGCCGAGAGTCATGTGGATCGCTCTATTGATGGCCCTGCGGATTTTATTGAAACTAATATTGTGGGTACTTACACTTTGCTGGAAGCTGCTCGGCACTACTGGAATGGTTTGCCTGCTAAAGAAAAGAGTGAGTTCCGGTTTCACCATATTTCTACTGATGAAGTGTATGGGGATCTGGAAGGCACAGATGATCTGTTTACCGAAACAACCTCTTACGCACCCAGCTCGCCTTATTCGGCTTCAAAGGCTAGCTCAGATCATTTGGTGCGTGCATGGCAGCGCACCTACGGTTTGCCAACCTTGATCACCAACTGTTCTAATAATTACGGGCCGTATCACTTTCCCGAGAAGCTGGTTCCGCATATGATTTTGAATGCTCTGTCCGGCAAGCCACTGCCCGTGTATGGCGATGGCAGTCAGATCCGTGATTGGCTCTATGTGGAAGATCATGCTCGAGCGCTGGTAAAAGTCGTAAGTGAAGGTGAAGTTGGCGAGACCTACAACATTGGTGGCCATAATGAGAAACGTAATCTAGAAGTGGTTGAAACTATCTGCGATCTGCTGCAAGAGATCGTTCCACCAGGATCTTATGTGCATACTAAGTGGTCACCTGTATCTGAGGTTGCCACTTACCGAGAGTTGATCACCTTTGTGAAAGACCGCCCCGGCCACGATGTGCGTTACGCCATTGATGCGAGTAAAATTGAGCGAGAGCTGGGCTGGGTTCCCGAAGAGTCTTTTGAAACAGGAATTCGTAAAACCCTGCAGTGGTATCTGGATAACCCTGAATGGTGGCAGCGGGTATTGAGTGGCGAGTATCAGCTAGGCCGTTTGGGAGAGAAAGCATGAAAGGTATTATTTTAGCCGGTGGATCTGGCACCCGTTTGTATCCGATTACCAAAGGCGTCTCCAAGCAACTATTGCCAATTTATGACAAGCCGATGATTTTTTATCCGTTGTCGGTATTGATGCTGGCGGGGATCCGTGAAGTGTTGGTGATCTCTACCCCTGAAGATCTACCCAATTTTCAGAAACTATTGGGTGATGGCGCGGATTACGGTATTGAACTGAGCTATGCCGAGCAGCCTTCGCCAGATGGCTTAGCGCAGGCCTTCATCATAGGTGAAGATTTTATTGGTGACGACAGTGTTTGCCTCGTATTGGGCGACAATATTTTTTACGGTCAAAGCTTTAGTCGTCAGCTACAGGCGGCTGTTAGCCGTCCTTCCGGTGCGACTGTGTTTGGTTATCTAGTTAATGACCCCGAGCGCTTTGGAGTGGTAGACTTCGATGCCAATGGCAAGGCGCTTTCGATTGAAGAAAAACCTGTCCAGCCCAAATCCAACTATGCGGTTACCGGCTTGTATTTCTACGATAATGATGTGGTTGAGATCGCCAAACAGGTTAAGCCTTCGCACCGTGGCGAGCTGGAGATTACCAGTATCAACCAGGCTTATCTGGAACGGGGTGATCTGAATGTGGAACTGCTTGGCCGTGGTTTTGCCTGGTTGGATACCGGCACTCACGAAAGCCTGCTTGAAGCGAGTATGTTTGTGCAAACCGTTGAACATCGTCAAGGCTTGAAGATCGCCTGCCTCGAAGAAATTGCTTACCGTAACGGTTGGCTTACTCGTGCACAGATGCAGGCACAGGGCGAGCTATTGGCTAAAACAGGTTATGGTCAATACCTGCTCAAGCTGGCATAAGAAGAGAAGATTTAATATGAAAGTGATTGATACCGCCCTGGCTGGGGTGAAAATTATCGAGCCCAGTGTGTTTGGCGATCATCGTGGTTTTTTTAAAGAAACCTTTAATGTCCAACGCTATAAAGAGCTGGCGGGAATTGATCTTGAATTTGTGCAAGATAACCATTCTCGTTCCCGCAAAGGGGTATTGCGTGGCCTGCATTTTCAGAAAACCAAACCACAGGGCAAGTTGGTTAGCGTAGTACGCGGTGCAGTGTACGATGTGGCCGCCGATATTACCCCTAATTCACCAACTTTTGGGAAATATGTAGGGGTAGAATTGAGTGAAGATAATCATCGCCAGCTTTGGGTGCCACCCGGTTATGCCCATGGTTTTGTGGTGTTGAGCGAGGAAGTTGATTTTGTGTACAAGTGCACAGATTACTATGATCCTAGCGATGAAGGAGGAGTAGCCTGGAACTGCCCTGTGCTTGCGATAGACTGGCCATTGCAAGATGTGCAGCTTTCTGAAAAAGATAAACACTACCCCAATCTCAAGGGGCTGACCTAAAGGAACACCATAATGCGAGTATTGATTACCGGCGCTCAGGGGCAGGTGGGGCAAGAGCTGATGCGACTTGCGCCAGCTGAATTTGAAGTGTGTGGGTTGGGTTCTGCTTCCCTTGATATCACCAGTGCTGATCAAGTGTTGTCAGCCGTTACTCAGTTCCAACCTGCGCTGATCATCAATGCGGCCGCTTATACTGCAGTGGATAAGGCTGAATCCGATATTGAACGTGCTTGGGCAGTTAACCATGTAGGCGTAGCTAATCTGGCTACTGCTGCTGAAGGTTTGAGTATTCCGGTCTTCCATATATCCACTGACTATGTGTTTGCTGGTGACACAAGCACACCTTATCGTGAATCGGATGCAACTAATCCTGGTGGTGTTTATGGTGCCAGCAAGCTGGCTGGCGAAGAGGCATTGGCGTCGGCTTGTAGCCAATATCTTGTGCTGAGAACCAGTTGGGTGTTTGGTGTACATGGAAGTAATTTTGTGAAAACCATGTTGCGCCTGGGAGGGGAACGAGACAGTCTATCCATCGTTGCTGATCAGCAAGGCGGACCGACATCTGCAGCCAGTATTGCAACTGCACTTTGGCAGCTGGCCGACATTTATCAAGCGCGTCAGCAGTTACCTTGGGGGGTGTACCATTTTAGTGGCACTCCTCACTGCACCTGGTTTGATTTTGCTGAAGAAATTTGTCATCAGGCTGAATCACTCGGTCTGCTGCAACAATCCCCGCAGCTGTCACCGATCAGCACGGCTGATTATCCTACACCGGCACATCGGCCTGCATGGTCTGTGATGAATTGCACCAAGTTATTCGTAAATTTGGGGATTCATTCGCCCAATTGGAAAGAGGATCTCAGGCTGGTGCTGACTGAGCTGCAACAGAATACAGTGCAAGCTGCAGACTAATAAACAGAGAGACTCAGCCTGATCAAACGGAAGAGCTGTTAACCTGTTTACGCGCTTGAACCAAGAGTATATTATGTCTCGAACTAAACGCGGTCTTACTGATCGTTATCCTGCCCAAATCACAGTACCATTATTTGATGCAGTATCATTGCTAATTGGAGCTGTTCTGGCTCACGCTATGCGCTTTGGCCATATTGAACTGCACGACCGCTATTGGTTGGCAGTCGTTATTATCACCTTGCTGGTTACCTTTATTAATAGCTTTATTGGTGCCTATGAACGCTGGCGTATTACTCGCATTTATACATTGCTGGCTCGCCAGTTTTTAGTATGGCTAGCTGTTGCTATTGTCGTGACGTCAGTCATTTATTTTACGCAGTCTGCCGATCGTTATTCCCGGCTATGGGTTGGTATGGCGCTACTTGTTTCATTTATCTTATCGGCGGGGGTGCGAATAGGTATTCAACTATTACTGCGCAGAGCCCGCCAACAAGGTCGCTCACTGCGCTCGGTATTTATGATAGGGCCTGGGCAGAATATTACGCATGTGGGGCGTGGTATGCGTAACAGTTCAGAGGAGGGTTACCGTATAGCAGGAGTGCAACGACTGAGAAGTGTAGAGGTTGACCCTGATTTTTTGTCTGCACTGTCGCGACGTGTGAGTGAATGTGGCGCGCAAGAAGTGTGGATTTGTGTCCCCCTGGAGATGGGTTCTGTTGTGCGCGCTATTTTTTATGCGTTACGTCACCACACTGCTGAAGTGCGATTTATTCCCGAATTCAGAGATATGCAACTGCTTAACCACCGTATGAGTGAAGTGGCTGGCCAGTATGCCTTTGATTTGAGTGTGACCCCGATGAATGGTGTGGCTCAAATGCTTAAGCGACTGGAAGATTTATTAATTGGTGGTTTGCTCTGCCTCGTCATTATTCCGGTGTGTTTGGTGATTGCCTGTGCTATCAAGTTAACCTCCCCTGGGCCGGTATTGTTTAAGCAGTATCGCACCGGAGTGAATGGTAAAAATTTCAAAGTCTATAAATTTCGTTCGATGACTGTGCATCAGGAACAAGGTGAGCAGGTAACCCAGGCAACCAAAGGTGATGCGCGTATTACGCCTATTGGCGCTTTTTTGCGCCGGACTTCTCTGGATGAGCTGCCGCAATTTTACAATGTGTTGCAGGGGCGGATGTCTATTGTGGGCCCTCGGCCACATGCATTGGCGCACAACGAGTTTTATAAAGAACAAGTTGAATCTTACATGAAGCGCCATAAGGTTAAACCGGGCATTACCGGCTGGGCTCAGGTTAATGGCTTGCGGGGAGAAACCGACACTCTGGATAAAATGGAAAAAAGAGTAGAACATGATCTCTGGTATATCAATAACTGGTCACTGTGGCTGGATTTGAGAATTATCTTTTTGACGATATTTAAAGGTTTTATCAACAAAAATGCTTACTGAATCGCAATATCAATATGGTGCGGATTTGCCTTTTAATAAGGTATCTTTTTCGCTTGTCAGGCGCTACACCAGTCTGGCGGTATTTTTGATGGGGGCGTTGGCGCTGGTTTTAGATAGCGGTTACACCTATGGCCCGGCCTTGCTGTTGTTGGCCAGTGTAATTTTGCTGTGGCGCCGCCCGGTATTGAACTTGCAGACCGAAGATAAATGGCTGATGGCGGTGATTGCCGGTTACAGTCTGTTATTTCTTGTCCAGCTGATGTTGGACGGAGCCGACTCCCGGACTTATGACAGACCCAGTCGTTTTTTGTTTGCCGTACCGGTGCTGTTGTTTGTGTTGGCTTATCCACCCAGGCTGAGTTGGTTGTGGAGCGGGCTGGCAGTGGGCTCTGTACTTACCGGCAGCTGGGCGATTTGGCAAAAGCTGGTTTTGGGCGTGGATAGAGCAACGGGTCATACCTATGTGATCCAGTTTGGCAACATAAGCATGTTGTTTGGCTTGTTCTGTTTGGCCGGTTTGGGCTGGGCAGTGGCGCAACATCATGCTAGGCGATGGGTAGTATTACTGCTAATGGGGGCGGTATTTGGTGTGCTGGGATCTTTGTTGTCCGGAACTCGTGGTGGTTGGATAGGATTTCCGTTTGTTTTTTTGGTGCTATATCGAGCCTATGGCAACTTGCTGGCGGTTAAGCTACGGCTAGGCATCATGGCAGGTTTATTGGCGCTGGTCGCCTTGGTGTATGTTATGCCACAAACCGGCGTACAGTCTCGAGTGCATCAGGCCTTTACCGATATTGACTTGTATATTAGTGGGCAAAGCCAAAACACCTCTTTAGGGGCGCGATTTGAGATGTGGCAGGGAGCGGCACACTTGATTGCCGAAAAGCCGCTTATCGGATGGGGCTGGGAGGGGTACCACGTGGGCATGCAGGCATTGGTAGATAAAGGCGAAGTACCACAGTTTGCCGCCGATAACCATGCTCATAATGAGTACCTGGATAATTTTGCCCGTCGCGGCATTCTGGGTTTACTGTCTTTGTTGGCGCTGTACCTGGTGCCATTACGGCTTTTTTCCAAGCGCTTGATTGAATCTAATTTGGAGCTGCGTGCGCTCGCCACAGCGGGAGCCATTTTACCGGTCGCTTTTATGGACTTTGGTTTGTCGCAGGTGTTTTTCGGTCATAACAGCGGCGTTATGGTTTATGCCTTTTGGCTTGTTGTGTTATGGGGCACGTTAAGGGCGTATGAGTCCGAAAAGGTAGCGCCCGGTGTCAGGGGGCCAACACCCGGCTAAATAAAGGGCTGTGTTTGTAGGCGCATACTTGTTCGCGCTGTGTTGGTGTTGTTCCAGCTACGCAGGCCGCCTAATAAATGGGCGGGCTAAAGGGAATGGAGTTTCGGTTTGAACGTGAAGAGTGAAGCATAGCGCCCGGCGCCTAGCGAAACGAAGATTCAGTATCAGCATGACGGTCAATAAAAAAACACCGAGTCTGTTATCAGACTCGGTGTTTTTTTATTGACCTTTACTCAACATTCAATACTAAAAACTCAGCCCTTGATAAACCGTGGCAAGGTATCATCTTTACGCAGGGTTAAAATCTCGCAGCCGTCTTCGGTTACCAGCAGGGTATGTTCGTATTGAGCAGACAGGCTGCGGTCTTTGGTGATCACGGTCCAGCCGTCGCCGAGCATTTTGCTGTGGCGTTTGCCTACGTTGATCATCGGCTCTATGGTAAAGCACATACCGGCTTCCAGCACGTCCCCGGTGCCAGCTTTACCATAGTGCAGCACTTGAGGTTCTTCGTGAAACTCGGCGCCTATGCCGTGGCCGCAGTATTCACGTACCACTGAATAGTTGTGGGCTTCGGCGTGCTTTTGAATGGCTTCGCCAATGTCGCCCAGGTGTCGGCCTGGCTTGACCATTTTTATGCCAATTTCCAGGCATTCCAGGGTGACGCGGCACAGGCGCTCGGCCATGATGCTGGGCTTGCCTACCATGAACATTTTTGACGAGTCACCGTGATAGCCATCCTTGATTACGGTGATGTCGATATTGATGATGTCGCCGTCCTTGAGCTTTTTGTCAGCCGGAATGCCATGGCAAATGACGTGGTTGACCGAGGTACAGATTGATTTGGGAAAGCCATGATAGTTGAGCGGCGCCGGAATGGCTTGCTGTTCGTTCACGATATAGTCATGACAGATCTGGTTGAGCTGCTCGGTGGTAACACCGGTTTTTACGTGCTCTTCAATCATTTCCAGTACATCGGCGGCCAGGCGGCCAGCCACGCGCATTTTTTCCATTTCTTCCGGAGTTTTGATGACTATGCTCATTGAATCTTGGTCTCTGTGAGTTGGCGCCCGGTAGGTATTGCGTTGTTTAGCGCTGGGCGTCGAATGAATAGGAGTGATAACGGGCACTATTTATGGACAAGAAGGCTGCTATCAGGCCGAAAATTGTAACGCCAAGCGACTAAGAAAACAAAGGGCCAAGAGTTTTTGCCACGGAATCCACGGAAGAACGCGGAAAGAGCAAGATGAGATAGAGCGAAAAGTGACTAAGGCATATGTTTTATAAGGTCTTAACAAAAAGATATGTATTTTCAGATTGGATCTCTATTTTTCAGTGGGTTCCGTTGCGAAGAAGGTTTTGGTTTTTAAAGCTTTTAAAGAGTAAAAAAGGTGCTGGGGCTAGCCCGGTATGTCGGTAGAAGGGCTACAGCGAGATACTGGAGCGAGTCCGGTATGACGGGTGAGAGCTGGCACGGGGCGCTAATCTTTTCTGGTATTTTGGGTGTGTTTTATGATATAAAACGCGCCGTAGTTCCGATCTTGTTTTGCTTGCGGCTTATGGCCGACAGCTTACGGCTTGGCGTTACACACATTCACTTTTTTAACACACACACACATCGGCACATGCTCTAGGGTGCTCTTCGGAGTTGGAGACATGGGATGTGTGGAGGCCTAACCCAATACACTTATTTGAGGAAATCATGGCACAAGTATCTATGCGCGACATGCTGAAAGCCGGCGTTCACTTTGGTCACCAGACTCGTTACTGGAACCCAAAAATGAAGCCGTTTATTTTTGGCGCCAGCAACCGGGTTCACATTATCAACCTGGAAAAAACCGTTCCTATGTTCAACGATGCGTTGAACTACATGGGCAGCGTTGCTTCTAAAAAAGGTAAAATCCTGTTTGTTGGTACTAAGCGCGCAGCTTCTGAAGCCGTTAAAGAAGCCGCTACCAAGTGCGACCAGTTCTATGTAAACCACCGCTGGTTGGGTGGCATGCTGACCAACTGGAAGACTGTTCGCCAGTCTATCAGCCGCCTGAAAGAGCTGGAAACCCAGTCTGCAGACGGTACTTTCGACAAGCTGACCAAGAAAGAAGCGCTGATGCGTTCTCGTGAAATGGAAAAGCTGGAGAAGTCACTGGGCGGTATTAAAAACATGGGCGGCCTGCCAGACGTACTGTTTGTAGTAGACGCTGACCACGAGCACATTGCTATCAAGGAAGCCAACAACCTGGGCATTCCTGTGGTATCAATCGTAGACACCAACTCTAATCCGGACAACATCGATTACATCATTCCTGGTAACGATGACGCCATCCGTGCCGTTCAACTGTACCTGAACGCTGCTGCTGACGCCGTGACTGCTGCTCGTGCACAAGACCTGGCCGTGCAAGCCGAAGACAACTACGTCGTAGAAGAATAATAAAGCAAAAGCCTAGGCTGATGCTCTATTAACCATACGAAAGTAATGGGTTAACAGGGGCCAAGTGCCCCTGTTTTCTTGTAGACCAAGATTGAGGATATTAAAGATGGCGACTATTACCGCGGCCATGGTAAAAGAACTGCGCGAGCGCACTGGCGCTGGCATGATGGATTGTAAAAAAGCACTGACCGAAGCCAATGGTGATATTGAGCTGGCCATTGAAGACATGCGTAAGTCTGGTCAGGCTAAAGCGGCTAAAAAAGCCGGTCGTATTGCTGCTGAAGGTGTGATCCTGATGCGTCAAGCCGACAACAATGCCGTGATGATCGAGCTGAACAGCGAAACTGACTTTGTAGCGAAAGATGCGGGTTTCCGTGCCTTTGGTGAGAAAGTAGCCGACATTGCTCTGGCAAACAAAATTAATGACCTGGACGCCCTGAAAGCGGCCGAGTACGAGAACGGCGAAAGCGTTGAAACCACGCTGACCAACCTGATCGCCAAGATCGGTGAGAACATGAGCCTGCGCCGTGTGGTACTGGTAGAAGGTGACAACCTGACTACTTACCTGCACGGTACCCGGATTGGCGTTATCGCCAACCTGAAAGGCGGTGACGAAGAAGTAGCGAAAGACGTTGCCATGCACGTTGCTGCTTCTAACCCACAGTTTGTTAAGCCTGAAGATGTATCTGAAGAAGTTGTTGCCAAAGAGCGCGAAATTCAGGTAGACATCGCTGTTAACTCCGGCAAGCCAAAAGAAATTGCCGAGAAAATGGTTGAAGGCCGCATGAAGAAGTTCACCGGTGAAATTTCTTTGACCGGTCAGCCGTTCGTTAAAGATCCTTCTATCACTGTTGCCGAGCGCTTGAAGCAGGCCGGTGCAGACGCCATTGGCTTTGTTCGCTTTGAAGTGGGCGAAGGCATTGAGCGTGCAGAAGAAGATTTTGCTGCTGAAGTTCAGGCACAAATTGCTGCTTCCAAGGCGTAATTACCGCTGTTGTTAGTGCTACCGAGACCGCGACATTTGTTGCGGTCTTTCTATGATCAGGAATAGATAAGCATGAGTACCAATCCTAAACCCGCATACAGACGCATTCTTCTTAAACTGAGCGGCGAAGCGCTGCAAGGTGAAGAGGGCTTTGGTATTGATCCCACCGTACTGGAACGTATGGCGCAAGAGATCAAAGAACTGGTTGAACTGGGCGTTCAGGTTGGCCTGGTGATCGGCGGCGGTAACCTGTTTCGTGGTGCAGGCCTGGCTCAGGCGGGCATGAACCGCGTGGTGGGCGACCACATGGGTATGTTGGCGACCGTGATGAACGGCTTGGCGATGCGCGATGCCTTGCACCGTGCTTATGTGAATGCCCGCCTGATGTCTGCCATTACACTGGAAGGTGTGTGCGACCCCTATAATTGGGCGGATGCGATCAGCTTGCTGCGCAAAGGTCGAGTGGTGATTTTTTCTGCCGGTACCGGTAACCCGTTTTTTACTACCGATTCTGCCGCCTGTTTGCGTGGCATTGAAATTGAAGCCGACGTAGTATTGAAAGCGACCAAGGTAGACGGTGTATTCAGCGAAGATCCCATGAAAAACCCGGATGCCGAGCTGTATAGCCACTTGGAATACAGTGAAGTGCTGAACAAAGAGCTGCAAGTTATGGATTTGGCTGCCTTTACCCTGGCGCGGGATCATAACTTGCCCATTCGCGTGTTCAACATGAACAAGCCGGGCGCCTTGCGTCGTGCTGTTATGGGTGAAACCGAAGGCACGCTGATCAGCCGGAAGTAATTTCAGGTGAAGGGTAAAGCGTGAAGAGTGAAGGGTTAAAGATGGCGTCAAGCGCCTTCCTGTAAAGAGTAAAGGGTTAAGCGTGAAGGCCACAGGTTTGGTGTTATGTCGTCCCCTTTACTCTTCACACTTCGCCCTTTACCCTTTACAAAAATAACTAAGGATATAAACCGTGATTAACGAAATTATAAACGACGCTAAAACGCGGATGGAAAAAAGCCTTGAGTCTCTTAAGGGCCAAATGAACAAGGTGCGTACCGGTCGTGCACACCCCAGTCTGCTGGACACCATTTATGTGGACTATTACGGTGCGGCCACTCCGCTCAAGCAAGTGGGTAACATTACCACCGAAGATTCTCGTACCTTGGCGGTCAGCGTGTTCGATCGTTCCATGATCCAGGCGGTAGAAAAAGCCATCATGAGTTCAGATCTGGGCCTTAATCCGTCCAGCGCCGGTACCCTGATCCGTATCCCGCTGCCGGCACTGACCGAAGAGCGTCGTAAAGATCTGATCAAGGTAGTACGTCACGAAGCAGAACAGGGCCGAGTGGCCATTCGCAACATTCGTCGCGATGCCAACGGTGACTTTAAATCTTTGTTGAAAGACAAGGAAATCTCTGAAGATGACGATCGTCGCGCCCATGACGACATCCAGAAACTGACCGATGCCTTCATCAAGCAGGTAGACGAAGCTCTGGCTGCCAAAGAAAAAGAGTTGATGGAAATCTGATAGTTACATCGGGTATAGTGACCGACGCCGCGCAGCTGCCTGTGCGGCGTTTTTCTTTGTGCAGGAGTGAGTTAATGCCAGCGAGTCAAACCATGGCAGCATTCGAGCATTCGGCGCAGTTACCTCGCCATGTGGCCATCATCATGGACGGTAACGGACGCTGGGCCGAGCAACGGGGTAAATTTCGGGTAAGTGGTCACAAGGCTGGCGTTAAATCGGTACGGGTGGCGGTGAGTTTTGCGCATCAGCTAAAGCTGGATGCGCTGACCTTGTTCGCCTTTTCCAGCGAGAACTGGCGCCGACCCGAAGAAGAAGTCAGTGCCTTGATGAGCCTGTTTATTGCCGTGCTGGGCTCGGAAGTGAAGAAGCTGCACCGCAATAACATTCGTCTTAAGGTGATTGGCGACTGGAGTGATTTCAGCGCGCATTTGCAGCGTAAAATCGCCGACGCCGAAGCGCTCACCGCCAACAATTCCGGACTGACGTTAAATATTGCCGCCAATTACGGTGGCCGCTGGGATATTACTCAAGCTTGTCGCCGTGCGGCAAAGCAGGTGGCCAGTGGCAAACTCGATGCGGCTGATATTAACGAAGACTATTTAAACGGCCTGATGAACATGGCCGATCTGGCACCGGTTGATTTATTGATCCGCACCGGTGGCGAGCAGCGGATCAGCAATTTTCTGCTTTGGCAGCTGGCCTATGCCGAGCTGCACTTTACCCCGGTGCTCTGGCCAGATTTTGACGACACCGCCTTTAGTGAAGCCATTGCCGCCTTTGTCGGCCGAGAGCGCCGCTTTGGCTGCACCGGAGAACAGATTCGCGCGTTGCTGGTTAAGGGTGAAGAGTGAAGAGTGAAGAGCAAAGGGTTAGAGCCTTGTTTGGTGTACCCCTTCACTCTTCACCATTTACACTTCACATTGAATTGTAGCGTGCCGCTTTAGCTGGCACTCCCGCCTTGGCGGGATTTAAAAATACATCCTGCTAACGCAGGACTGGCAGCTAAAGCGCCGGGCTACAGGGTGCCGGTGTGGTTGGGGGTTGATGTATTTGTAGGGTGCCGCTTTAGCTGGCATTCTCGCCTAGGCGGGATTTAAAAAATACATCCTGCTAACGCAGGACCGGCAGCTAAAGCGCCGGACTACAGGGTACCGGTGTGTTTTGTTGGGTTTGATGTGTTTGTAGGGTGCCGCTTTAGCTGGCACTCCCGCCTTGGCGGGATTTNTTGTAGGGTGCCGCTTTAGCTGGCACTCCCGCCTTGGCGGGATTTAAAAATACATCCTGCTAACGCAGGACCGGCAGCTAAAGCGCCGGGCTACAGAGTGCGGTGTGGTTGGGGGTGATGTGTTTGTAGGGTGCCGCTTTAGCTGGCACTCCCGCCTAGGCGGGATTTAAAAATACATCCTGCTAACGCAGGACCGGCAGCTAAAGCGCCGGGCTACAGGGTGCGGTGTGGTTGGGGGTTGATGTGTTTGTAGGGTGCCGCTTTAGCTGGCACTCCCGCCTTGGCGGGATTTAAAAATACATCCTGCTAACGCAGGACCGGCAGCTAAAGCGCCGGACTACAGGGTGCCGGTGTGTTTTGTTATTTTGCCTATCGTCAGGATCTGTTTTTTGGGCCGGTATGGTGTGCCCCTCACGGTAAGAAAGGGTGAGGCGTAAGGAGTGATGAGTCTGGTGTTTCCCCCTTTACTCTTCACCCTTCACTCCTCACTTTTAAAAAGAGGATTTATTTTGTTAAAGCTTAGAATTATCACGGCTTTATGCCTGGTTCCCCTGGTGTTGGCCGCCATGTTTTTGCTGCCACTGACGTATTTCTCCTTGTTTGCGGGGGGCGTGTTTTTACTGGCGGCCCGGGAGTGGGGCAACTTTATTGATCCACAGAAAACCAGTGTGTTCATGGTGTCGTTGGCCCTGATACTCATCGGCTCTATGGCCTTTATTCCCCAGAGTCAGTTATGGCTGGGCTCCACGGGTGAAGAGAGTTTATTGAGCGGCCTGCAAGCCTCGGCTGTCTGGGTATTGGGGGCGGGCAGTATCTGGTGGCTGCTGGCGTTGGGCCTGGTGCTGACCTTTCCGCGCAGCGCCGGTTTTTGGCGAGAGCAGCCGGGTTTGAAAGCGCTGTTTGCCATGCTGACGCTGGTGCCGTTTTATTGGGCCCTGCTGGTGCTGCGCAGCTATCAGTATGATCAGGACGCTCATTATGGCGCCTGGTTACTGTTGTTTGTGATGTCACTGGTGTGGGTGGCAGACACAGGTGCATATTTTGCAGGCAAAGCCTTTGGTAAACACAAGCTGTGCCCCAATGTCAGCCCGGGTAAAACCATAGAAGGCATGGTAGGTGGCGTAGTGGCGGCCAGCGTGCTGGCTCTGATCGTTACCCAAAGTATGGCCTTGCCGATGCATACCAGCGTGGTATTGCTGGTGGCGTCAATTGTCTCTGTGTTTGCTTCTGTGCTGGGTGATTTGGCAGAAAGCATGTTCAAGCGCGAAGCCGGCCTTAAAGACTCGGGTAATATCCTGCCCGGCCACGGCGGCATTATGGACCGCATTGATAGTCTTACCGCGGCACTGCCGGTGTTTGTTGTCGTCGTCTGGTTGTTAGGTTAATGATGATAAATCGAGTCACATTCAGCGGCAGAGGCGAAACTCGAACGCAGACTTGCCGTAAACCCATCCATGGGGGCTCTGCTGCGCCATCCCTGGCGCAGAAGGTCTGCTCACGAGCACTCGCCTCTGCCGCCCAACTCTCAGCCTCGTTTTTAGTGGGGGGGAGAAGATGGAGTTGCTAACCATACTCGGTGCTACCGGCTCTATTGGTCAGAGTACTCTGGCGGTAGTGCGCCAGCACCCGGAGCGCTTTACGCTGTTTGCCCTTAGCGCACACCAGAATGTGGTGCGCATGCTGGCCGATTGCCTCGAGTTCGCACCTCGCTATGCGGTGATGGTGGATGATACCGCCGCCAAAACCTTGCGCCATGAGCTGGCACAGCATGGTTGCCCCACTCAGGTATTGAGCGGCGCCAAGGCATTATGTGAGGTGGCCGCCGAGCCGGAAGTGACCACCGTCATGGCCGCTATTGTGGGCGCGGCCGGTTTATTGTCGACTCTGGCTGCGGTTGAGGCGGGCAAGCGGGTGTTACTGGCCAATAAAGAAGCGCTGGTGATGAGCGGTGAGCTGTTTATCGACAAGGTGCACTGCCATGGTGCCGAGCTGTTGCCGATAGACAGTGAACACAATGCTATTTTTCAGTGCCTGCCAACTACTCTGCAACAAAATCCGGGACGCGGCTGCCTGAGCGATGCCGGAGTCAGTAAAATTTTACTCACCGGTTCGGGCGGACCCTTTCGTTACACCCCGGTTGAACAGTTGGCGGCGGTAACGCCGGCCCAGGCGGTGGCACACCCCAACTGGAGCATGGGCCCGAAAATTTCCGTTGATTCGGCGACCATGATGAACAAGGGCCTGGAATATATAGAAGCCCGCTGGTTGTTTAATGCCGCCCCTAATCAGTTGCAGGTATTGGTGCATCCGCAGTCGGTTATTCACTCCATGGTGCAGTATTCCGATGGCTCGGTATTGGCGCAGCTGGGCCAGCCAGATATGATGACCCCCATTGCCCATGCCCTGGCGTATCCGGCACGGATTGCCTCGGGTGTGGCGCCGCTCGATTTTTGTACCCTGGGCGATTTAAGCTTTATGGCGCCAGACATGGCGCGGTATCCTTGCTTGCAGCTGGCGATAGACGCCTGCGCCAGTGGCCAGGGTGCCACCACGGCGCTGAATGCCGCCAACGAAGCGGCAGTGGCGGCTTTTTTGGCCGGCAAATTGAGTTTTATGGGCATTGCCACAGTCAACGAGGCGGTGATGCAGCAATTGGGTAGCACGCAGGTGGATAATCTGGATGACATTATAGCGCTCGATAATCAGGCACGACGGTGTGCCGCAGCAGAAATAGGGAAGCGATAATGGGTGGTATTTTATGGAACCTGGGCGCCTTTATTGTCGCGCTGGGAATATTGGTGGCGGTGCACGAGTACGGCCACTTTTGGGTAGCACGGCGCAATGGCGTCAAGGTGGAACGTTTTTCCATCGGTTTTGGCAAGGCTATCTGGCGGCGCATGGGTAAAGACGGCACCGAATATGTGCTGGCCATGATCCCCCTGGGTGGGTACGTTAAAATGCTGGACGGCCGGGTGGATGATGTACCGGTCGAGCTGCAAGATCAGGCCTTTAACCATAAGTCGGTATGGGCGAGAATGGCCATCGTGGTGGCGGGCCCCATGGCAAATTTTGTGTTTGCCGTTTTTGCCTTCTGGTTGATGTTTTTGATTGGTGTGCCGGCAGTAAAGCCGGTACTTGATGACGTAACCATGTCGTCTCCGGCGGCCGAAGCCGGGCTGACGCCGGGCATGGAAATAGTCGGTATCGATGGCAAGCCGGTGCGCACCTGGGAAGAGGTCAATTTTGCGTTGCTGGCTCGCCTGGGTGACGATGAAACCCGCTTTGAAGTTCAGAATAATGCCGGTCAGCGCAGCGAAGCGCGCATTGATCTGGCCAACTGGCAATTTGATCCCGATCAGGAATCGCCCATCGGTGCCTTGGGACTGGTGCCGGTAGGACCACAGCTTACGCTTACCGTGGCGCAGGTGGTGGATAATGGTCCGGCCAGTGCCGCTGGCGTACAGCCTGGCGATGTATTGCAGGCGATAAATGGCGAGCCACTTACCGATTGGCGTCAGTTGGTCAATCAGGTACAGGCCTCACCCGAGATTGAAATGGAACTTGAAGTGCTGCGCAATGGTCAGAGGCTGAGCCTGGCGTTAACGCCCGAGCGTCGCGAAAGTGCACAGCGGGTGTTTGGCTATGCCGGTGTGGCGCCTGAAGTAGAGCAGGTAGCCGACGAATATCGTTTCGATCTGCGTTACGGGCCGCTGGATGCCATTGGCGCCGGTATTGGTCGCACCTGGGACTTAATGGTGCTGACCTTTCAGATGCTGGGCAAGCTGGTAACAGGCGTGGTGTCGGTTGATAACCTAAGCGGCCCCATTTCTATTGCCAAGGGCGCTGGCGCCACCGCCGAATACGGCCTGGTGTATTTTTTAGGGTTTATGGCGCTGGTGAGCGTTAACCTGGGCATTATCAACTTGTTGCCATTACCGGTGCTGGACGGCGGCCACTTGCTGTTTTACCTGGTAGAAGCCGTTACCGGGCGACCCGTGCCAGAAAAAATTCAGGAAATCGGTTTTAAAATTGGAGCCGCCTTATTGATGATGTTGATGGGGTTAGCGCTGTTTAACGATTTTGCTCGGCTGTGAGGTTGTGAAGGGTGAAGGGTGAAGAGTTAAGGGTAAAGCGGACAAGCCAACCCCGAACTTGCAGAGACGGTGTGCTAGCCGTCTTCCTGACGAACGTCAGGATCTGTTTTTTGGGCCGGTATGGAGCCCCCCTTCACTCTTCACCATTTACACTTCACATTGAGTTGTAGGGTGCCGCTTTAGCTGGCACTCCCGCATTAGCGGGATTTAAAATAAATCCTGCTAACGCAGGGGCGAGCCTGCCTCGCCGTGACGAATCATTTCAGCTTAATCGAATATCCAGTGAATATTCGCAGTGGGCTGAAATGATGAGTATCCACTTAGCTAAAGCGCCGGGCTACAGGGTGCCGGTGTATTTTGGTAGGGTCGAATTCATTCGACCCTACGATTGATAATGATCTAGCCGTGAGGTGTGAAACGTAAGGCGTCGGGTTGACCACTTTACTCTTTACGCTTCACCCTTCACTCGCTTTCCCGAGTTTAGTTTATAAAATTACTTACAAGGATAGAGTCAGACCATGTCAGTTAAAGAAAGGGCAAAAAACCAAAAGGCGGTGAAGACCCCCGCTTTTACCAATACGCTGGTGGCTACCTGTTTGCTGGGGGCCAGTATGATGGCCCAGGCTCAGAGCGGTATGACTCCGTTTGTGGTGCAGGACATTCAGGTTAATGGCTTGCAACGGGTGACTCTGGGCGCCACCTTGCTCAGCCTGCCGGTGCGGGTGGGTGAAGAAGTAGACGCCGAGCGTCTGTCGGCGGCCATCAAGAGTCTGTATGCCTCCGGTAACTTCGAAGACGTACAATTACTGCGCGACAACGGCATTTTAGTGGTGCAGGTGACCGAGCGGCCCACCATTGCCGGCATCAGCTTCAGCGGCAATAAAGAAATAAAAGAAGAGCAACTTAACCAGAGCCTGGAAGGCGCCGGCGTGCGGGTGGGGGAGCCTCTGGATCGTACGACTCTCAGCTCGCTTGAAAAAGGCCTGGAAGACTTCTATTACGGTGTGGGCAAATACTCGGCCAAGGTGAAGGCGGTATTAACGCCGTTGCCGCGTAACCGGGTTGATTTGAAGTTTGAATTTGTGGAAGGCGCCGCCGCCGAAATCAAGCAAATCAACATTGTGGGCAACAAGGCGTTCAGTGAAGAGCAGTTGTTGTCTCAGCTTGAACTGTCCGACAGCGTACCCTGGTGGAACTTTATGGGCGACCAGCGCTACCAAAAGCAAAAGCTGGCCGGCGATATTGAAACCCTGCGTTCCTACTATCGTGACCGAGGTTATTTGAAAGCCGAAGTCAGCTCGACTCAAGTCGCCATGTCTCCCGACAAGGAAGGCGTGTATATCACCCTGAACGTGAGCGAAGGCGAGCGTTATACCGTATCCGGTGTTAACTTGCGCGGTAACCTGGTGGATCGACGGTCTGAACTGGAAGCCCTGGTCCCCCTGCAGGCGGGCGATTTGTATTCCGCCGCCGACGTGGCCCACATGGAAGAAGTGCTGTCCAAGTTTCTGGGCCGTTTTGGCTATGCCTACCCCAAGGTGTCGACCTTTCCGCAAATAGACGAAGCCAGCAAAAAAGTCGAGTTGGTGGTGAATATCGATCCGGGCAGCCGGGTGTATGTGCGCCGCATCAATTTTGGCGGCAACATCATCACCAAAGATGAAGTGCTGCGCCGCGAAATGCGCCAGATGGAAGGGGCCAGCCTGTCCAGCGAAGACATAGAGCAGTCGCGTACTCGCTTGAACCGTCTGGGTTATTTTGAAACCGTTGAAGTGGAAACCCGCCGTGTGCCGGGCGAAGCGGATCTAGTGGATCTGGATGTTAACGTTAAAGAACAACCCGCCGGCTCCATCAACTTTGGTGTGGGTTTTGGTACCGATTCGGGTTTCAGCATTCAGGCCGGTTTGCAGCAGGAGAACTTCCTGGGTACCGGTAACCGGGTGGGCATCAATTCCCAGATGAACGACTACTCGAAAGATGTTTCTCTGGATTATACCGATCCGTATTTTACCGTGGATGGTGTGAGCCTGGGTGGACGTATTTATTATCGTCAGTTTGATGCCCGAGACGCCAACATAGCCGACTACGACAGCACCTTGTACGGCGTACGCGCATTAAGCGGTTTTCCGGTTAACGAAGATAACCGACTCAACTTCAGTGTGGGTTACGAGCACAATACCCTGGGCAAGCCCAGTGACAGCTATGAACAGCTGAATGATTTTTGGGCGTTACATGGCGACAAGGTGGCGGGCAGCAACGAAATCAGCTTCGATACCTTTGATATTACCGCCGGTTGGACTCGTAATACCCTGAACCGGGGTTACTTCCCGACTGCGGGTGATCGCCAGAATCTGTCGCTTAAAGTGACGGTGCCGGGCTCGGATTTGCAGTATTACAAAACCAGCTTCGACGATGCCCATTACTTCCCGCTGGACCGCGAGCACAACTGGGTGCTGGCCGGCAAGTTCCGCGCCTCTTACGGTGATGGTTATGGCGATACGGACTCGGGCGCACAGCGTCTGCCGTTCTTTGAAAACTATTATGCCGGTGGCTTTAATACCCTGCGTGGTTTCAAGAGCAACTCGGTAGGCCCGCGGGCTGTTTATAACGATGGTACGCCAGGTAATCCTGATTATCGTGGTGACGACAGCACCATAGGCGGCAACGCCCTGGTGGCGGCGTCCGCCGAACTGATAGTGCCGACGCCGTTTGCCGGTGAAGATCTGCAGCGTTCGTTGCGTACCAGTGTATTCATGGATGTAGGTACGGTATGGAACACCAACTATTCGGCCGACTACGCCGGCAACTGTGCCAGCAACTGTGACCTGATTTATGACTTTGGTGATCCGTCCAACATCCGTGCCTCGGCAGGTGTGAGCATGCAGTGGCTGTCACCTCTGGGCCCGCTGGTGTTCTCGTTGGCGGCACCGCTGAAAGAAGTAGAAGGCGATCAAACCGAAATATTCAACTTCAATATCGGTAGAACGTTTTAAAAATTCGTGAAGGGTAAAGAGTGAAGGGAGAAGCGAACAAGCCAACCCCGAACTTGCAGGAGCGGCGTTTTAGCCGTCATCCTGACGAACGCCAGGATCTCGGTGTTTTTGTAGGGTGCCGCTTTAGCTGGCACTCCCGCCTCGGCGGGATTTAAAAATACATCCTGCTAACGCAGGACCGGCAGCTGAAGCGCCGAACTACAGGGTTGGGTGTGTTTTTGTAGGGTGCCGCTTTAGCTGGCACTCCCGCCTTAGCGGGATTTACAATAAATCCTGCTAACGCAGGACCGGCAGCTGAAGCGCCGAACTACAGGGTTGGGTGTGTTTTTGTAGGGTCGGCTTATTTTAAGCAAGAGTATTCGACCTCTGTGAATAGTGAATAGGGCGACATAACACCGAACCTGTGGATTAGGTGGCTTGTTCTCTTCACGCTTTACCTTCACTCCTCACATTGATTTAAAAGGAGAATAACTTTGAAACAGATGATTAAAGTGTTTGGTGTATTGGCTCTCATGATGAGCGCGGGTATGGCCTATGCGCAGAATACCAAGATTGCCGTGGTCGACACGGCGGCGGTATTTCAGAAAATGCCCCAGCGCGAACAGGTTGCCAACAAACTGAAAGGCGAGTTCAGCAGCCGGGTTAAAGAAGTGCAAAAGCTGGAAGCGGACGGTCGCACCTTCATTGAAAAGCAGCAAAAAGACATGGCATTCATGAACGATCAGCAAAAAGCCGATGCCCAGAAAAAGCTGAACGAAATGCAGAGTACCTATGTGCAAAAACGTCGCACCCTGGAAGAAGATCAGGCGCGTCGTGAGCACGAAGAACGCCAAAAAATGTTAAAGCGTATTCAAGGTGCCATTAACGACATTACCCAGTCACAAGGTATCGATCTGGTTATTGAGCGCGGCGCCGTTATTCATGTTTCACCCAGCCTCGATATCACCCAGCAGGTGATCAGTCGGGTTAGCAAGTAAGAGCTTTTGGTTATGACAATCACGTTACAAGAACTGGCACAGCTTCTGAATGCAGACCTTAAGGGTGATGCAAGCGTTGTTATTCGCCGTGTAAACACCCTGGATAAAGCCGGACCGGATGAAGTGGCTTTTCTGACGGACGACAAATATCACCATCTGCTTGAAGGGACCAAAGCCGGTGCGGTTATTGTCAAACCAGCCGATCAGGCCTTGTGTCCCGTGCCCAGTCTGGTGATGGACAACCCGTATCTTGGCTTTGCCCTGGCCGCTCAGGCGCTGGATACCACGCCGCAGCCTGCGGTTGATATTCATCCCAGCGCCGTGATCGCCGACGATGCCGTGTTGGGCCAGGGAGTCGCCATTGGTGCCAATGCCGTTATCGAGTCGGGCGTGACGCTGGGCGATGGGGTGGTGATTGGCTCGGGGTGTTTTATCGGCAAAAACGCCAGCCTGGGGGCTCGCAGCCGGTTATGGGCCAATGTGAGTATTTATCACAGAGTCACCCTGGGAGAGGACTGTCTGGTACAATCGGGGTCCGTGATTGGTGCTGATGGCTTTGGCTATGCCAACAACAAGGGCGAATGGGTCAAGATCCCGCAGCTGGGTGCCGTTGTTATTGGTAATCGGGTCGAAATTGGCGCCTGCACCACCATAGACCGCGGCGCCCTGGGTGATACCTGCATCGCCGATAACGTGATTATCGATAATCAGTGTCAGATTGCCCACAACGTCAACATTGGCTATGGCACCGCCGTGGCCGGTGGCACCGTAATGGCGGGTAGTCTAAAAGTCGGTAAATATTGTATTATTGGCGGCGCCGTTGTGATCAACGGCCACATAGAGATTTGTGATGGGGTGACGATCACCGGCATGAGCATGGTCATGCGACCCATCACAGAGCCAGGCATCTACTCTTCCGGTATTCCGTTGCAGCCAAACAAAGAATGGCGTAAAACGGCGGCTCGGGTAATGCGCATCGATGATATGCACAAGCGGTTGAACCGGCTTGAAAAGCAGTCAGACAAAAAAAATTAAGTACAATTGGTAGGGTTACATTTTGAATAACGAACTGAATACAGAACAGAATCAGTTGGATATCCAGGAAATTCTGGAACTGTTGCCGCACCGCTACCCGTTTTTGATGGTAGACAAGGTGGCACATTATGAAATTAGCCCTGAGCGCAAGACCCTGAGAGGCATCAAGAACGTGTCTTTCAATGAGCCTATGTTTACCGGTCATTTTCCGGGTAAACCTGTTTTTCCGGGTGTGTTGATCCTGGAAGCCATGGCCCAGGCCACCGGCATTCTGGCCTTTAAAATGGTGGGCAAACCCAAGCCCGGCGAACTGTATTATTTTGCCTCTATTGATAACGCCCGTTTCAAGCGTCCGGTCGTGCCAGGAGATCAACTGGTGCTGGATGTGGTCTATCTTAAAGAGCGTCGTGGTATCGCCAAGTTTACCGGTGTGGCCACCGTAGACGGCGAGGTAGTGTGTACCGCGGAACTGATGTGTGCCAAACGCGAGGGCTGAGTGTGAGCGAACAAAGTGCAAAGATTCATGAAACCGCCATTGTTCATCCGGATGCCAAAATAGGCAAGGGGGTCGAAATAGGCCCCTGGACGCTGATTGGTGCCGAGGTCGAAATCGGCGACGACTGCTGGATTGGTCCTCATGTGGTGATCAAGGGGCCAACTCGTATTGGTAAGCGCAATCATATCTTTCAGTTTTGCTCGATAGGGGAAGACTGCCAGGATAAGAAATACGCCGGCGAGCGCACCATACTTGAAATTGGCGACGATAACGTGATTCGTGAGTCTTGCACTTTTCACCGTGGCACCAGCCAAGATGAAAGCCTGACCCGAGTCGGCAGCCGTAACCTGTTTATGGTGAACGTGCATGTGGCTCATGATTGTCGTATTGGCGATGACTGTATTTTTGCCAATAACGCCACTCTGGCCGGCCACGTACATATTGGCTCGCACGTGATTTTTGGTGGCCATGCGGCGATTCACCAGTTTGGTCGTGTGGGCAGCCACGCCTTTATTGCCGGCTGTGCCGCCCTTAATAAAGACGTGCCGCCCTATGTGATGGCAGCCGGCCTGTATGCCAAGCCGTTCGGTGTGAACTCCGAAGGTTTGCGCCGTCGTGGTTTTTCGCCCGAGGCGATTTCGGCCATCAAGAAGGCCTACAAGATCATCTTCCGAAGCGGTAAAACCGTGGCCGATGTGATCCCCGAGCTGGAAGCGTTGAACAAGCAGCAGCCGGAAGTGGGCGTGATGATCGAGTTTTTGCAGCAAAACGAGCGCGGTATTATTCGTGCCTGAGTCTCAGTCACCCGACCGGGCTCAGGTTGATCCACGCCCGTTGCGCATCGGGTTGGTCGCCGGTGAGGTGTCGGGCGACACCCTGGGTGCCGGCCTGATCCGCGAACTGCGCCAGCGTCATCCCAATGCCATATTCGAAGGTATTGCCGGACCACAGATGGTGGCCGAAGGCTGCAACGCCTTGTTCGAGATGGACGAACTGTCGGTCATGGGCCTGGTGGAAGTACTGGGCCGACTGCCGCGTATTTTGAGCATTCGCAAACAGATTGCCCGCCATTTTCTGGATAACCCGCCGGATGTGTTCGTGGGCATAGATGCGCCTGACTTCAATATCGATCTTGAGCTTAAACTGCGCAAGTCCGGTATTGCCACCCTGCATTATGTGAGTCCCTCCGTGTGGGCCTGGCGACAAAATCGCATTCATAAAATAAAGAAGGCCACCGACATGGTGCTGGCCTTCTTGCCGTTTGAAAAAGCCTTTTACGATCGGTTTGACGCCCCGTGCCGCTTTATTGGGCATACCCTGGCCGATCAAATGCCCCTGGTACCCGACACCCAGGGTGCCCGCGAGCGGTTAGGGCTAAAGGCCGATGGCCATTACATGGCGCTGTTGCCCGGCAGCCGTCACGCCGAAGTGACCTTGCTCAGCCCCGTGTATCTGGAAGCCTGCAAGCAGCTTAAAGTGCGCCACCCCGACCTTGAGTTTGTGGTGCCACTGGTGAACCCCAAGCGCCGCGCAGAGTTTCTGGCCATTAAAGAGCTGGTGGCACCGCATCTGGACATCATTTTGATTGAAGGCCAGGGCCGTGAGGTGATGACGGCGGCGGATATTATTCTGCTGGCCTCGGGCACCGCTACCCTGGAAGCCATGCTGGCGAAAAAGCCGATGGTGGTGGGGTACAGATTCAAGCCGCTGAGTTATTGGCTGGCCAACAAGCTGGTGCATACCGCCTATGCCTCTTTGCCCAATCTGCTGGCGGACCATATGCTGGTGCCGGAGCTGATTCAGCACGAATGCACGCCAGACCATATAGTGGATGAAGTGAGCAAGCTGATTGACTTTGACACCAGCGAGCTGCTTGCCGAATTTACCCGGTTGCATAAAAAAATTCGCTGCAACGCCGATGAACAGGCGGCGATGGCGGTGCTGGAGCTGGCTGAGCGGCCGTTGGCTAATCGATCTGTGACAAACCGATCCGTGGCAAACAAGTAATGCTGGAAATTGTATATCCCCAAGGGGTGTTGGTGGCAGGCGTAGACGAAGTGGGCCGTGGCCCGCTGGTCGGCGACGTAGTGACTGCGGCCGTTATTCTGGACCCCAAACATCCCATTGCCGGCCTGGGTGACTCCAAGGTGTTGAGCGACAAGAAGCGCCAGTTATTGGCACCCTTGATACGCGAACACGCCCTGGCCTGGGCTATTGGCCGTTGTTCGCCCGCCGAAATCGACGAGCTGAATATATTGCACGCCACCATGCTAGCCATGAGCCGTGCCGTGGCGGCCTTGAGCGTGCAGCCCGGCTTTGTGTTTATTGACGGTAATCGTTGCCCGTCTTTGCCTATGCCCGCCCAGGCGGTGGTCAAAGGCGACAGCCGGGTGGCCGAAATCAGCGCCGCCTCCATTCTGGCCAAGGTAGCCCGCGATCAAGACATGATAGAGCTGGACGCATTGCATCCCCAATACGGCTTTGCCCAGCATAAAGGCTACCCCACCAAGGCGCATTTTGCCGCGCTGGCGCAGCATGGGGTGTTGCCGGAATATCGGCGCAGCTTCAAGCCGGTGGCAGCCCAGCTGTTGTTAAGCGGGGAGATCGCTAAATGACCACGGCCTTTGTTCACCTGCGGGTACACTCCGACTTTTCCATGGTGGATGGGGTGGCCAAAATTGGCCCCATTAACCAGCGCGCCCAGGAATTGGGCTATCCGGCGCTGGCGCTGACCGATCAAATGAACCTGTGCGGTCTGGTGCGCTTTTATGGTGACGCCCATCGCAAGGGGCTAAAGCCGCTGGTGGGTACCGACGTTTGGGTGCAAAGCGATGAGCTGGGCGATCAGGTGTTTCGCCTGACGCTACTGGCCATGAACAACGACGGCTATCAAAGTATTACCCGCATTATTTCTGCCGCCTACGAGCGAGGCCATGTACAGCACAGGCCGCTGGTCGACAAGGCGTGGTTGGCCGAATTCAACGACGGCATTATTGTGTTGTCGGGTGGGCGTGAAGGCGATGTGGGCATGGGTCTGCTAAAGGGCAACGAGGCGCTGGTCAATGAGTGCCTGGCCTTTTATCAGCAGCACTTTGCCGATCGTTATTATCTGGAATTGCAGCGTACCCTGCGGCCCGACGAAGAAACCTATCTGCACATGGCGGTGGCGCTGGCCGAGCGCGAGCAGCTGCCCGTGGTGGCGACCAACGAGGTGGTCTTTCTCGATAAAAGCGACTTTGATGCCCACGAAATTCGGGTGGCCATTCATGACGGCTTTACTCTGGATGATAAACGCCGGCCGCGGCGGTTCAGCCCCGAGCAATATTTAAAAAGCCCGGCCGAAATGGCCGAACTGTTCAGTGATATTCCCGAAGCGCTGGAAAACAGCGTGGAAATTGCCAAGCGCTGCAACGTTACCGTGCGGCTGGGCGAATATTTCCTGCCGGATTTTCCTACCGGCGACATGAGCATTGAAGACTTTCTGGTTAAGTGCTCGGAGAAGGGACTGGAAGAGCGACTGGAGTTCCTGTTCCCTGACCCGGCGGTGCGCGAAGCCAAACGCCCCGAGTACGACGAGCGACTGGCAATAGAGCTGGGCGTGATCAACCAGATGGGCTTTCCCGGTTATTTTTTGATCGTGATGGAGTTTATTCAGTGGTCGAAGGATAACGGCATTCCCGTGGGGCCGGGGCGGGGCTCGGGTGCCGGCTCTTTGGTAGCCTATGCGCTGAAGATTACTGATCTGGATCCTCTGGAATTCGACTTGCTGTTCGAGCGTTTTTTGAACCCCGAGCGGGTGTCGATGCCCGATTTTGATATCGACTTCTGCATGGACCGCCGTGACGAGGTTATTGATCACGTAGCCGAACTGTACGGCCGTGATGCGGTGAGTCAGATCATCACCTTTGGTACCATGGCCGCCAAGGCGGTGATACGGGATGTGGGCCGGGTGCTGGGCCACCCCTATGGTTTTGTGGATCGCATTTCCAAGCTGATCCCGCCGGACCCGGGCATGACGCTGGCCAAGGCCTTTGAAGTCGAGCCCAAGCTACCCGAGCTGTACGACCAGGATGAGGAAGTACAGGCGCTGATCGACATGGCGCGCAAGCTGGAAGGCGTGACCCGTAACGCCGGCAAGCACGCCGGCGGCGTGGTAATAGCCCCCACTCGCATTACCGATTTTTCGCCACTGTATTGTGATGAACATGGTAACAACCCGGTTACCCAGTTTGATAAAAACGACGTAGAAGAAGCGGGCCTGGTCAAGTTCGACTTTCTGGGGCTGCGCACCCTGACCATTATCGACTGGGCGCTGGGCATGGTGAATCCCAGACTGGCCAAAGAAGGCAAGCCACCGGTCGATATTGCCGCCATTCCCATGGATGATCCCGCCTCGTTCAAGGTGTTGAAGCGCTTTGAAACTACCGCGGTATTCCAGCTGGAATCCCGCGGCATGAAGGATTTGATCAAGCGGCTGCAGCCCGACTGCTTTGAAGACATGATCGCCCTGGTGGCCTTGTTCCGCCCGGGGCCGCTGCAGTCGGGCATGGTGGATAACTTTATCGACCGCAAGCATGGCCGCGAGGCGGTGTCTTACCCCGATGAAACCTGGCAGCACGAGTCTCTTAAAGTTACTCTGGAGCCCACCTACGGCATTATTCTGTATCAAGAACAGGTAATGCAGATTGCGCAGATCCTGGCGGGGTATTCGCTGGGTGGCGCCGACTTGTTACGTCGTGCCATGGGTAAGAAAAAGCCCGAAGAAATGGCCAAGCAGCGCGCCGGTTTTGAAGAAGGTGCCAAAGCCAACGGCATCGACGGCGAGTTGGCGATGAAAATCTTCGACCTGGTGGAAAAGTTTGCCGGTTACGGCTTTAACAAATCCCACTCCGCCGCCTATGCGTTGGTGTCGTATCAAACCCTGTGGCTGAAAACCCATTATCCGGCCGAGTTTATGGCGGCGGTGATGACCGCCGACATGGACAATACCGACAAAGTCGTGACCCTGGTCGATGAATGTCAGCGCATGGGGTTAACCTTGCTGCCGCCGGATGTGAATTCGGGGCGCTATCGGTTTACCGTGAACGAGCAAGGCCATATCGTCTACGGCATTGGTGCCATCAAGGGCGTGGGCGAGGCGCCCATCGACTCGATTCTGGCGGCGCGAGAAGCAGGACCGTTTCGGGATCTGTTCGACTTCTGTAATAGAGTCGACCTGAAAAAGCTCAACAAACGAGTCATGGAAAAGCTGGTGCTGTCTGGCGCCATGGACCAATTGGGCCCGCACCGCGCCTCGCTGATGGCGACCCTGCCCGAAGCCATGAAGGCGGCAGAGCAGCACGCCAAGGCCGAGGCCCTGGGCCAAAGCGATATGTTTGGCGTGCTGGTAGCCGAAGAGCAGACCGAGCATGCGTTTGTGGATGTGCCCGCCTGGCCCGATAAAATATGGCTGGACGGCGAGCGCGACACCCTGGGGCTGTATTTAACCGGGCACCCCATTAACCAGTATGCAAAAGAACTGCGCCATTACACCAGCGGCCGTCTGATTGAATTGCAGGCCACCAGCCGTGATAAAACCACGACCGCGGCGGGCCTGGTGATTGCCGCCCGAGTCATGACCACCAAGCGCGGTAACCGCATGGGCATCATTACCCTGGACGACAGATCCGGCCGATTGGACGTGACCTTGTTCTCGGAGGCGCTGGAACGCTATGAGTCTTTGCTGGAAAAGGATAAAATCCTGGTTATCAGCGGACAGGTCAGCTTTGATGATTTTTCCGGCGGCCTTAAAATGTCGGCACGAGAAGTGCTGGACATCAGTGATGCACGAGAGCGTTTCGCGCGTGGCTTGGCGTTGAATATTAATAAGAGCCAGATTGATCAGCACTTTTTTACCCAATTGCTGGACATACTCACCCCCGTACGGGCGGGAGTGTGTCCTGTTCGAGTGACCTATTATCGACCGGGAGCGCGGGCGCAGCTGATGCTTGGTACCGAGTGGCGGGTAACCCCCACCGACGAGACCTTGGCATCGTTAAAGCAGCTGCTGGGCCCGGATAAAGTCGAACTACTTTTTTGAATAGAGGGGACTTATGAGCCACCATTTTCTGGATTTTGAACAACCGATTGCCGAGCTGCAGGCTCAGATTGAAGAACTTCGCCATGTGAATGAAGGCGACGCCGTCGATCTGGACGAAGAAGTCAGCCGCCTGGAAGTCAAGCGCGATGAGCTGACCAAAAAAGTGTTCAGCAATCTGGGTCCCTGGCAGATTTCGCAGTTGGCTCGCCATCCGCGTCGTCCCCATACCCTGGATTATCTTGAGCATATTTTTGGTGAGTTTGACGAGCTGGCCGGCGATCGTGCCTATGCCGACGACAAAGCCATGGTCGGTGGTGTGGCCCGTATCGACGGTCGCCCTGTGATGGTGATTGGTCAGCAGAAAGGCCGTGAAACCAAAGAAAAAATTCGCCGCAACTTTGGCATGCCACGCCCCGAAGGCTACCGCAAGGCCTTGCGCCTGATGGAAATGGCCGAGCGCTTCAAGATGCCGATTTTAACCTTTATCGACACCCCGGGCGCTTATCCGGGTGTGGGTGCAGAAGAGCGTGGCCAGAGTGAAGCCATTGCCCGTAACCTCAAGGTTATGGCGGGTTTGAAGACGCCCATCATCTGTACCGTTATTGGTGAAGGTGGTTCCGGTGGCGCCCT
The DNA here is from genome assembly GCF_014643915.1 of Oceanisphaera marina. Lineage (GTDB taxonomy): Bacteria > Pseudomonadota > Gammaproteobacteria > Enterobacterales > Aeromonadaceae > Oceanimonas > Oceanimonas marina. The sequence continues at coordinate 28,681 of NZ_BMKE01000021.1, read as the reverse complement.
GGCCATTGGCGTGGGTGACCGCGTTAACATGCTGCAATACTCCACCTACTCGGTGATTTCGCCAGAAGGCTGTGCTTCCATTTTATGGAAGAGTGCCGAAAAAGCCTCGCTGGCCGCCGAAGCCATGGGCATTACCGCCAAGCGGATCCACGAGCTGAAGCTTATCGACAACGTGGTTGAAGAGCCAATGGGCGGTGCTCACGTTAACCCTATGCTGGCTGCCGATTTCCTTAAAGCCCGTCTGTTGAGCGATCTGGCCGATTTGGAACAGCTGGATATGGACACTCTGCTGGAACAGCGCTACCAGCGCCTGATGGGCTACGGTTACTGCTGATCTCTCAGTGAAGAGTAAAGGGTAAAGCGTTAAGTGCAAGAGCATCGAACTCGAGGGTTCGGTGCTTTTTTATTTGTGCCGTCATCCTGACGCACGCCCGGATCTCGCTCTTTTGCAGGGTGCCGCTTTAGTTGGCACTCCTGCCTGGGCGGGATTTAAATCATTTCTGCTAACGCAGAACCGGCAGCTAAAGCGCCGGGCTACAGAGTGCGGTGTTTCGTGGGTTGGGGTTGATGTATTTGTAGGGTGCCGCTTTAGCTGGCACTTCCGCCTGGGCGGAATTTACAATCATTCCTGCTAACGCAGAACCGGCAGCTAAAGCGCCGGGCTACAGGGCAGGGTGTGTTTTTGACGCGTTTTCGTCGCACGCAGTCACCGCTTCGTCTGGCATGATTGACATTGCTCGGGTTAAGCGGGTAAATGATATTTGCGGACTATGAGTGTCATGACGATGGGTTTCAGGAGCGATGATGAAAAAAACGATTATAACCGCCATATTGATGACGGCAGGTTTAAGCGGTTGTGTAGCGAATGATAATGGACAATTATTAAATGCTGGCCTGACTGCACTTAAAGGTGCGACCTTGACCAAAGATCAACTGCAAACTGAAGCCCGACTGGCGGCTCAGCAAATGGACAGCGAGAACAAGCTGGCACCGGCCAGCAATGCCTACAGCAAGCGATTGGCCAAGGTGACACAAGGGCTGACCAGCATAGACGGTACGCCGCTTAACTTCGCCGTTTATCTGGACGACGAGATCAACGCCTTTGCCATGCCGGATGGTTCGGTGCGGGTCTATTCCGGGTTAATGGACGTGATGAAAGACGATGAGTTGATTGCCGTGATTGGCCATGAGGTGGGCCACGTTAAATACGAGCATTCGCTCAGCCAATTTAAAACCGCATATTTGACCAGTGCCGCTCGACAAGCTGCCGCTGCTGCTGGCGGAACCGTCGGTGCTCTGGCATCGTCGGAATACGCCGATATTGGCACCAAGTTCATGAGTGCGCAGTTTTCGCAGAAAGACGAGCTGCAATCCGACGTTTACGGTATAGAAGTATTATGCCAGCTGAATATGGACCCTTATGCGGCCATGCGTGCCCAGCAGGTGTTGATGAGCCAGTCTGGCAACGGTGGCGGAATATTCTCCAGTCACCCGGCTACCGCCAAGCGTATTGAGCTGGCCAGAGACGCCGCCGCAAATTCCAGCTGTCGCTAAAAAGTCGGCAGATGGACGCCGGGATCGGGAAGATAAGCACCCGGCTGATATCGAAATACAAAAACCGCCAGATTGGCGGTTTTTTATTTCCGGGCTTTAAACTCAATAAAGAGTGGAAATTTATTTTCGCCGCCATCCTGACGAAACTCAGTATCTTGTTTGGACGCTGGCGCCTCTTGCAGCAAGAGAGGATAGCCATTCCGAGGCCTTTTTTAGTATTCGTTTTTTATTAGGCATCTGGCTCTTGAATGTCATTTTATTTATATTTCCGTTGTTTAATAAAAACGATAATCGGGTTATGATTCGAATGGAGCTGCTTGGTCGTATTGCAAGTTGCGCCCGCACGCAATGTTTATTATTAAAGATATAAACGCGATTAGATTAATTCTTATTAATATTTTTACGAGCACACACAACGAGACGAAAATGAAGAAAACATTAATTGCAGCAACGTTACTCACTCTTGGCTTAAGCGGTTGTGTATCCAACGACGGTGGTGGCTATATGCAGGCAGGATTAACTGCATTTAAAGGCATGACATTAAGCAAGGATGAACTGCAGGCCCAGGCAAGCCTGTCTGCCAAGCAAATGGACAGCGAGAACAAATTGGCGCCGGCCAACAGCCGCTACAGCAAGCGGTTAGCCAAGTTGACCAAAGGACTGACGTTTGTTGATGCGACGCCGCTTAACTTTCAGGTTTATCTGGCCGATGAAATCAACGCCTTTGCCATGCCAGACGGTACAGTGCGCGTTTACTCGGGCCTGATGGACGTGATGAAAGACGACGAGCTGGTCGCCGTTATTGGCCATGAAATTGGTCACGTCAAGTTCGAGCATTCTCTCAGCCAGTTTAAAACGGCGTATATGACGACCGCTGCACGGCAAGCCGCCGCCGCCGCTGGTGGCACGCTGGGAACTCTGGCGTCGTCTCAGTATGCGGATATTGGCACCAAGTTCATGAGCGCGCAGTTCTCCCAGAGTGACGAGTTGGAGTCTGATGTTTACGGCATAGAGATACTCTGCCAGTTGAATATGGACCCTTACGCCGCCATGCGCGCGCAACAGGTATTGCTTAAGCACTCGGGCAATGGCGGCGGTTTGTTCTCCAGCCACCCATCCAGCGCCGAGCGCATAGAAAAAGCCAGAGCAGCCGCGGCCAGCGCCAAGTGTAGCTAACCGTAAGCCGAGAGCTGGAATAACAGCGTCGAGCTAAATACAAAAAACCGCCAGCCTGGCGGTTTTTTGTTATTCTTGTGCTCCAGGTTCAACACCGGCGGTTGCTTTTTTTGCCGTCATCCTACGCTCGTCAGGATCTCGGTTTTGGTTTTAAGGTTTGGTGATGGATATTTACCCTGTATTTTGCCGCAATATGCGTGAGTTACCCCCAGATTCATCCCTGGTGGTGGGGTTTAGCGGCGGGCTGGACTCTACCGTATTGCTGGCACTGGCGGCTCGCTGGTCAAAAGAGCAGGGCGCCTCGCTTAGAGCGATTCATATTGCTCATGGCTTGCAGGCGGCTGCGGAGGTCTGGCCGGCGCATTGTGCCCAGGTCGCCGAGCAGCTTGGTGTTCCCTGCCAAACCATAGCGGTGCAGGTGAAACTGGGGCCCAGAGTCAGTCTGGAGGCGGCGGCCCGAGATGCGCGTTATCAGGCATTGGCCGATGCCATGCAGCCCAACGACATATTACTGACCGGACATCATCTTGATGATCAGGCCGAAACCCTGTTGCTGGCGCTTAAACGGGGGGCGGGTATAGCCGGGCTGGCCGCCATGCCAGAGCGCAAGCCCTTTGGCGAACAGAAAAAAAACAACCAACAGTGGCGGCCGTTATTAACCTGCTCGCGCCACTCGTTGGAGGCCTATGCCGAACGGCACCAGCTGAGTTGGGTAGAGGATCCCAGCAATAACGACGATGCCTTCGATCGCAATTTTTTGCGCAATCGCATCCTGCCCGGTTTGCTGGTGCAATGGCCGTCATTCAATCACACCCTGGCCCGCAGTGCCGAACTGTGTGCCGAGCAGATGGACTTGGCTCAGGAGGTGGCGGAGCAAGACCTGCCTGCCTTGATGAACGAACAGTTGGGGTTGATGATTGCGGGGTTGCAGGCATTAAGCCCGGCCCGGCGCTCGAACGTTCTACGCCATTGGTTACAACTACACCAGATTCATCCCGGCCGTAGTCAGCTGCAGGCTATCTGGCAGGAAGTGGCGCTGGCTCGCGCCGATGCCACGCCAGAAGTGCGTTTGGGTGAATCTCGCGTATGTCGTTATCACAGCGCGCTTTACGTGCCCCCGACATTGGCCGAACCTCAGCCGTTAGCGGAAATTATGGCGGAACAATGGCTGAGCTGCGGCGCCGGACTGCTCAGGTTGAGTGCCGTGGAGCAACATGCCGATTTAACCGCGGAGCTGGATTCTGCCCTGCTACGTATTGCGTTTCAGGTGCCGGGCCTGCGTGCTCAGCCGGTAGGCCGCGCCGGTTCCCGGCCGCTGAAAAAGCTCTGGCAAGAATACGGCGTGCCCCCCTGGCAACGCGCACATATTCCGCTACTGATGCACGGCGATACCCTGGTCGCCGCCCTCGGCCTGTTTGTGTGTCAGGAGTTCAGCCCCGACCCAACAGCAGCCGGCTGGCGGTTGGAGTGGCAACCAAAGCTTGGGTCGTGAAGCGAAAAGAAAGCCGTAAGCTTTAAGCCAGAAGCTGTAAGTTAAAACCTAACCCCAATCTTGGCCGTCATCCTGATGAACATCAGGGGCTCGGTTTTGGTTTTTGGTAGGTGCCGCTTTAGCTGGCACTCCCGCGTTAGCGGGATTTACAATCAACCCTGCTAACGCAGAGCCGGCAGCTAAAGCGCCGGACTACAGGGTATGGTGTTCGTAGGTGTTGGCCTTATGTCGTTCTCTTCACTCTTTCCGCTTCACCCATCATCGGGTTTTATTTAAATGTCGCCCAGATGGGGGCGTGATCCGAGGGTTTTTCGATGCCGCGCAGTTGGTAGTCGATGCCGGTTTCCTGCAGTTGTTCAACCAGCGGCTGGGTAGCCAGCACCAAATCGATACGCAGGCCGCGATTATCATCAAAGCCCCGGCTGCGATAATCAAACCAGGAATATTGCTCGGCTTGCTCCGGGTTCTGCAAGCGCCAGGTATCCGTCAGCCCCCAGCTCAGCAGGCGCTCCATCCATTCTCGTTCTTCCGGCAAAAATGAGCATTTACCATCGCGCAACCAGCGCTTGCGGTTGGGCTCGCCAATACCGATGTCGAGATCGGTATGCGAGATATTGACATCTCCCATCACAATCACGGCTTCATCCGGGGTGTGGTATTCGGTGAGGTAGGCCTGCAAGTCTTCATAAAAACGCGCCTTGGCCGGAAACTTGGTTTCGTGCTTGCGGTTTTCACCCTGAGGAAAATAGCCGTTGAGTACCGTGACTTCACTGCCGTCGGGGCGAGCAAAGCGGCCCATGATCATGCGGCGCTGGGCATCTTCTTCATCATTGGGAAAGCCTTTGCGAATTTCCAGCGGCGTGTGTTTACTGAGCAAGGCCACGCCATAGTGGGCTTTCTGGCCATGAAAATGCACCTGATACCCCATGGCTTCCACTGCTGCTACCGGGAATACCTCGTCGTGCACCTTGATTTCCTGCAGTCCGATAATGTCGGGCTGATGCTTGTCGATTAGCGCCTGCAATTGATGTAACCGAGCTCTAAGACCATTGATATTAAAGGAAATAACTTTCATAACTGCGCCTGATGCAAAAACATGACGCTATGCTAGCAGAAAGCATCGGCTCCAGCGAAATATTGGTAGTGAAGGGCGAAGAGTGAAGGGTAAAGCGAATAAGCCAGCCCCGAATTTGCAGAGCCGGTGTTTTGGCCGTCATCCTGATGAACATCAGGGTCTCGGTTTTGGTTTTTTGTAGGTGCCGCTTTAGCTGGCACTCCCGCGTTAGCGGGATTTACAATCAACCCTGCTAACGCAGGGCCGGCAGCTGAAGCGCCGGACTACAGGGTGCCGGTGTGTTTTGGTAGGGTCGAATTCATTCGACCCTACCATTGATGATGACTTCGCCGTCATCCTGACTATCGTCAGGACAGGATGTGGTATTTTTTCAGGTTTTGGGGTTATGTCGTTCTCTTCACTCTTTACTCTTCACTCTTTACGCTTCACCCATCACCGATATTCAGTGTTTTACTTTCAGCTTCCAGCTGTGTGTCAGCCACACTTTGTCACATTTTAGCGGCTTGCTGACATAGTCTGGCGTGGGGAAACAGGTAAACTAAGCCAGGTTTAGGGTTAACAGGCCCTGTTATAAGGAATAAAAAAAGCATGCTTGATAACAAATATTCTGGGTGGCTGGGAGCGGGGTTACTGGCATTGGTCGCACTTACTCCGGCTACCGTGCTGGCGCAGCGCAGTGCCGTGGTGACCACGGTGCGGGTAACTGAACAACCAGTTTCTGCCAACATTGAACTGATCGGTACCTTGAAGGCGAGCCAGCAAGTGGCCATAGCGCCGCAGGTGAGTGCTCGGGTTACGGAAGTACATTTTGTGCCGGGCCAGGAGGTTGAACAAGATCAGCTGTTATTAAGCCTGGACGACAGGGCGGCGCAAGCGGCGGTGCGCGAAGCCCGCGCCGTGCTGATGGATGCACGGCGAATTTCCAAAAATTATCAAACCCTGTTCACGCGCAAGGCGGTGACCCAAACCGAGCTGGACGGGCAACAGGCCGCCGTGGCCATGGCCGAAGCCAAGCTGGCAGCGGCCAGTGTGGCGGTGGATTATTTAACGCTGCGCGCGCCCTTTGCCGGTGTGATGGGGCTGAGCGACGTTGCTCCCGGTGCCTTGCTGGCAGCCAATACCCCCGTGGCCGAATTGCTGGATATTCGCAGCCTGAAGCTTGATCTGGCAGTACCCGAAAAATACTTTGGCAAGCTGACCGTGGGTGAGCAATTAACCGCTTATACCCAGGCCTATGGTGAGCAGGCATTTATCGGCGAGCTGGCGGTGATTGCGCCCAGTGTGAACAGCGATACCCTCAATGCCGAGGTACGACTGGTATTTGATAACAGCGATGGACTGCTGGTGCCGGGCATGTTGATGCGGGTACAGCTGACCATTGCCAACAACACGCAAATGACCATTCCTGCCCAGAGCCTGCTGTATGCGGGCCAGCAGCGTTATGTGTATGTGGTGGATGAAGAGGGCAAAGTCAGCCGCCGCAACGTGAACACCGGCCGTAACCTGGGCGACATGGTGACCATTGCCAATGGGCTGAAAGTGGGCGAGCAGGTGATCCGTGAAGGCACCGTCAAGGTGCGTGAAGGCAGCATGGTTGAGGTGATCAATGAAGCTCTCTGATCTGTCTGTCGCGCGCCCGGTACTGGCTACGGTATTCAGCCTGATGCTGTGCGTGTTTGGGGTGATTTCTTTTTTTGAACTGCCGCTGCGCGAAATGCCCGACACCACCTCGCCGGTGGTCACGGTGCGTACCGACTATACCGGTGCCAGCGCCAGCGTGCTGGAAACCCAGGTCACCAAACGACTGGAGGACGAACTGTCGGGCATCAGCGATGTGAAATATATCAGCTCCAGCACCAGCGACGGTCGTTCCAGTATCACCATTGAGTTCGATCCTGCCCGTGACCTGGACAATGCGGCCAGTGACGTGCGTGAAGCGGTTGCCCGAGCCTCCCGCAGCCTGCCCGACGAGGCAGACGCGCCCATAGTGACCAAAGACACCGGCCGCAACGACGTCATCCTGTGGGTGACGCTGCGCTCGACTGGCATGTCGCCACTGGCCCTGGGTGACTATGCCCAAAACGTACTGGCGGATCGGTTCAGTCTGCTTGATGGCGTGAGTTCGGTATGGGTGGGTGGGCGCAAAGAGCGGGTGATGAATGTGCGACTGGACCCCATGGCCATGGCGGCGCGGGGCGTTACCGTGGCGGATATTCGGGCCGCGTTACGTTCACAAAACGTCGAGCTGCCCGCCGGCACCCTGGAAAACAGCCAGCAGAACTTTGCCGCCCGCATTCAGCGAGGCTATGACCAGGCTACCGATTTCAACACCCTGAGCATTCGCCGTATCGACTCGGGCAGCCGTGTCTATCTGGGGGATGTGGCCGAGATATGGGAGGGCGAAAAGCCCGAAGATACCCTGTTTCGTTCCAATGGCCAAAACGTGGTGGGGCTGGGCATTGTCAAGCAAACCCAGGCCAATACCCTGGAAGTGGTAGATAAGGTCAAGCAGGCCATCGTTGCACAACAGCCCTTTTTACCCGAAGGCGCCGAGCTTACCTGGACCTACGACAGCTCGGTATTTATCGAGAGCGCCATCAGCGAGGTATACCAAACCTTGCTGATCACGGTGGGGCTGGTGGTATTGGTGATTTACATCTTTCTGGGGCAGGTGCGCGCCACCTTGATTCCGGCGGTGACCGTTCCGGTTTCTCTGATCAGTGCCTTTATCCTGGCCTATGCGCTGGGCTATTCGGTCAACCTGATCACCCTGATGGCGCTGATCATGGCCATTGGCCTGGTGGTGGATGACGCCATAGTCGTGCTGGAGAATATTTACCACCATCTGGAGCGGGGACGTTCACCGTTGGCGGCGGCCTATCACGGTGCCCGAGAGGTGGGGTTTGCGGTGATCGCCACCACCCTGACCCTGGTGGCGGTATTTTTACCCATCGTCTTTATGGGCGGCATTATTGGCCGTATTTTCACCGAGTTTGCGGTGTTGCTGGCCGGTGCCGTTATTTTCTCGTCACTGGTGGCGCTGACGCTCACCCCTATGATGAGTAGCAAGATATTAACCGCCAACCAGACGCCAGGCTGGCTGGCCACCCGCTTCAATGCCGGCTTTGCCCGGTTGGAACAACACTACCGCCGTATGCTGGGTGCTAACTTGAAGCGACCCTGGTGGGCTCCCGTGATTATGGTGCTGGCGCTGGGCGGGATGACGATATTGTTTAGTGCCGTGCCGCAAAGCCTGACCCCCAAAGAAGACAGGGGCGTGGTGTTCGTGATGGTAAAAGGGGCCGAAGGGGCCAGCTTTGAGCGCATGAGCAGCGCCATGGGCGAGGTGGAGCAAAGGCTCAGCCCCTTGCAGGAAGAGGGGACAGTGACCAGCCTCACGGTGCGTACCCCCGGTTTTGGCGGCGGGGTAAACAGCGGCATCGTCATTGCCAGTCTGGAAGCCTGGGATAAACGCGCGGTATCGGCCGAAGATATAGTAGGGAGAATTCGAGGCATGACCAAAGACGTGGCCGATGTACTGGTGATCCCCATTTTGCCGTCATCCATTCGAGGCGGGTCCAGCTCGCCGGTGGAGTTTGTGCTGGGTGGTGCCGACTTTGACGAGCTGTACGACTGGGCGGAGCAATTACGCGTGCTGGCGCGGGATAATCCCGGTTTGAGCGATCTGGATCTGGATTATGCGCAAACCAAACCCGAGCTGTTGGTTGAAGTGGATCAGCAGCGGGCCGCCAAGCTGGGCATTTCGGTCACCGAGGTGGCCGATAGCCTGAATGTCATGCTGGGCGGACAGGCCATCACCACCTACGAGCGCCAGGGCGAAGAGTACGATGTGTATCTCAAGGGGCTTCAGGATGAATTTCGCCAACTCAGTGACATTGGCAGTATTTATCTGCGCAGCGGTAATGGCGAGCTGATTTCGCTGGATAATCTGGTCACCCTGAACGAGCAGGGCGCGTCGCCGTCGCTGAACCATTACAACCGTAAAAAAGCCATCACCCTGAGTGCCAACCTGGTCGGCAATTACAGCCTGGGCGAGGCGCTCGATTATCTGGATCAGCAGGTGCGCGATAATCTGCCCGACTATGCCATTGTCGATTACAAGGGCGAGTCACTGGAATACAAGAGCAATCAGAGCGATGTAGCCTTCGTATTCGGGCTGGCGCTGGTGGTGGTGTTCCTGATTCTGGCGGCACAGTTTGAAAGCTTTATACACCCCTTTATCGTACTGCTGACCGTGCCTCTGGGCTTGGTAGGCGGCCTGCTGGGATTGTATTTTGCGGGGATGACGCTGAATGCCTACAGCCAGATCGCCATGGTGATGCTGATAGGGTTGGTGACCAAAAACGGCATCTTGATTGTTGAATTTGCCAATCAGTTACGCGATCGCGGTCATGCCTTCAGTGACGCCATAGTAGAAGCGGCAGTTCGTCGCTTGCGGCCTATCCTCATGACTGCCTTCACCACCATCATTGGCGCCATTCCGCTAATTCTGGCCAGTGGCGCCGGTGCCGAAAGCCGCCAGGCAGTGGGGATAGTGGTATTCGCCGGCGTGTCTTTGGCTACCTTGCTGACGCTGTTTATTGTACCGGCCATGTATCGACTGCTGGCCAAAGGTACTCAGTCACCCGAGCATCAGCAACAGTTGTTAGAGGCGGCGCTGGAAGAGACGGGTGAATAGTGAAGGGTGAAGAGAATAAGCTAACCATACCAAACACAGGGCCCAAGAATTTTTTGCCACGGAATACACGGAAGAACACGGACGAATGGCAATAAAATAATGGGGATTGGGGGTTTGTGGCTTGCCGTCATCCTGACAGGTTCTTGGTATTTTGTAGGGGGCCGCTTTAGCTGGCACTCTCGTCTTGGCGGGATTTAAAATACGGTATGACGGCATAAGGGGAGGCTGGAGTAGGGCTAGCTCTTTGCACTTTACTCTTTACCCTTCACCCATCACCACTTTCAATAGGCATAAAAAAAGCCAGTGCGATGCACTGGCTTTTTAATGATGGTGGAGGAGGCTGGATTCGAACCAGCGAAGGCTGAGCCGTTCCTCCACAGTTAACTTTTATACGGTATCGCTTTGCACTGTGGAACAGGCTAACCGTTTACTGCTTGCTCGATGCTTTAGTTAAATGACCTATTTAACTGCTGACCCACAGCAACGAGTGACAAATAGATGGTGGAGGGAGCTGGATTCGAACCAGCGAAGGCTGAGCCGTCAGATTTACAGTCTGATCCCTTTGGCCACTCGGGAACCCCTCCACACTTTGTGGAGCGCATACTACCAAAAAGATCCGGCTTGTGAACCCCTAAAGTGTAATTTTTTGCTAATTAAACAGGGTTTGCTGCCGATAACTAATCAAACGCCTAATATTTGCACTTTTTTATGCTGCCAGAACTCAATAACACACTGCTCGTTAACGACAGCCAACTCGGAGACCACCTTAATCAGGCGGTCCGGGAAGGTCGTCGTAGCGACTTTGGTTTATTGTTGGCGTTGTTGTCTGAAGATGCCCGGGATTTACCGCGCATTGAAGAAACAAAAAATGAACAGGGGCAACCAGACTGGCGCGAATACTTTGCGTTGCCGGGCCAAAACCCGCTGTATGCCGAAGAGCAGGATGAAATACGGGCTCCCCAGTTATCGGCCCTGGCTAGTGGTTTACAGCAAGACAGCTTGCGCCTGATGCTGGCCATGCGTGCCGAGCCGCTGCGGGTGAGCAATGACGTATTGCCAACCGACGTCAGCAGTAACCTCAACCCCCGCACCCGGGCAAGACTGGCCGGTGAATACATGACCAGCACCTTGCCACAAGATCCCAGCCGCATCCTGTCGGTGCTGGAAGCGTTAAAAGCATGATGGGTGAATGGTGAATAGTGAAGGGAAAAACACCGAGCTTCAGGCTCGGTGTTTATGTTGTTCTCTTTACCAATCATCAATCATCAATCATCAATCACCAATCACTAATCACCTTTCATCGGGCTTTCCTGGCAGCCCTTGATGGCGGGGGCCAGTAGCTCCAGTGCCGTTAACTCGCAGGGAGGCAGGGCGGCGTTGGACTGCTGTAATGGCGTGACGCGATCGCCCCAGCGAATAACGCCGGCACCCCAGGTCAGGCCTGCGCCAAAGGCGGCGGTAAGTAACAGCGCACCCGGCTGAATGCGGCCTTGCTCCAGGGCATCACACAGGGCGATAGGCACGGTGGCGGCTGAGGTATTGCCGTATTGCTCAATGTTGACCATGACCTTGTCGCTGGGCAAATCCATCTTTTTGGCCAGGGTTTCAATAATGCGAATGTTGGCCTGATGAGGCAGCAACAGGTCGATATCCCGTCCTTCTACTCCTGCCTGGGCCAGTACATTGGCAGCCGCTTCGCCCATGCCTTTGACCGCGCGCTTGAAAATCTCTTTACCTTCGAAGTTCACTTCAAACAGACCATCGGTATGGGCAAAACGCTCGCGGTTGGTGCCGGAGTTGGGCACGGCCAGAATGTCGTTGGCTTCGGCATCGCAGCCCAGCTTGTCGGCAATCAACCCCAGAGCTTGCTCGCTGGCTTCCAGTATCACGGCACCCGCACCGTCGCCAAACAGCACGGCGGTGTCGCGTTTGGTCCAATCGAGATAATGGGTCAACCGCTCGGCACCAATCACCAATATCCGTTGCATGGTGCCGGCCTTGATTAATGCGCTGCCCACACTCAAACCATAAATAAAACCGGTACAGGCGGCATTGATATCAAATACGGCAGCACTGCCAGCCCCCAGATTACGCTGTATGGCAGAAGCGGCGCTGGGCACCAGGGTGTCCGGGCTGGCGGTGGCCAGAATAATGCAGTCCAGATCATTCGGCGCCAGTCCGGCGGCGGCCAGCGCATGGCGAGCGGCGACGGTGGCCAGCTCGGAGGTGGATACATGAGCGATACGACGAGAGCGAATACCGGTACGGCTGTAAATCCAGTCGTCAGAGGTCTCCAGAAAGGTGCTGAGATCGTCATTACTCAAGGCTGCCGGGGGCAAGCATTTTCCCCAACCCGTGATATTGGCGTAGCGCATAATAAGCCCTGCTTGGTGTGATAAAGTCTGTTACCGGTTATGCCCCAGCCATGTTTGGCTGTCAAATTTAAGTCATTTTGTGATGAGTGAAGCGTGAAGGGTGAAGGGAACAAGCCTCCCCCGAACTTGCAGAGCCGGTGTTTTTGGTCGTCATCCTGATGAACAGCAGGATCTCGATTTTATTTTTTGTAGGGTGCCGCTTTAGCAGGCACTCCCGCCCGTCTCAGCGGGATTTAAAACCCTCCTGCTAACGCAGAACCGGCAGCTGAAGCGCCGGACTACAGGGGGCGGGGGATTTTGTCGCTTTTGGTGTTTATGTCGTTCTCTTCACTTTTCCCCTTAATTCTTTACCCTTCACAATTTACTCTGGTACTTAGATTCGACCTTGTCGTTGCAAGCGGCGCTCTACCCAGGTGCGATAAAGCCAAGACAGACAAGGTCGAATAATGGGCAGGCCAATAAACCAGGCCAGCGGCTTGAGCCTTGGCACTCGACGCATCAACAAAATGTAGGCGTCGATTTCCGAGAATACCTGGCCATCGGCGGTTTGCACATGCAACTCGCGTAGTACTTTTTGTGGCGTCAGCCCCAGGCTCAGCAATACATCTTCGCGGCCGGTAATATCAAACCAGTAGATATCACTGCCCCCTTCACCGGCCCAGCGTTCGTAGTTGGCGCGATCCTTGATGCAACCTTCGCAACTGCCGTCATAAAACACCACCAGTTGATGGCGAGGCTTTTTCCCATCCATAGTCAGACTCTCCATCCATTACTGGTCTGCCAGATCCACATATTAAGCATAGACGGCATTAACCGGAATCCTGTTAACGGTTAACCCAGATAACGTTGCAGCAAGTGCTGTTTGAAGGCATCTGCATTCAATGGCTGACCACAGGCCTGAGTAATGAGGGTGTCGGTGTCATGCAGGCTGGCGTGCTGCCAAATATTCTGTTGCAGCCAGTCGAATATGCTTGGCAGACGTTGCTCAATCAGTTGATCCAGTGAACCTTGTTGTTGTTGCATGGCCGAGGCTTGCTGAGCGGCATACATGGCGCCCAGGGTATAACTGGGAAAGTAGCCAAAACTGCCGTCGGTCCAGTGAATGTCTTGCATACAGCCGTCTTTATAGTTGCCCTGAGTGCTTAAGCCCAAATAGCGCTGCATCAGTTGATCCCAACGCTCGGGCACGTCTCTGGCCTCGAGTTTGCCTTCAATGAGATCCCGTTCAATTTCGTAGCGCAGCATAATGTGCGCGGGATAGGTGACTTCGTCGGCATCGACCCGTATCAAACCGGGTTTCACTCGGGTATACAGCTTGGCCAGATTGTCCGGCGCAAACGCGGGTTGTGAACCAAAGTGGCGTTCCAGCAAGGGGGCCAGCTGGATAATAAAGGCCGGGTGCCGGGCCAGCTGCATCTCGAAGAACAGGCTTTGTGATTCATGCACGCCCATGGATCGGGCCTGGCCAACCGGCAGTTTGCGCCACTGTGCCGGTAGCCCCTGTTCGTAGCGGGCATGGCCGGTTTCGTGGATCACGCCCATCAGTGCCTGTGCCACGTCCTGTTCGTCGTAGCGGGTGGTCAGGCGCACATCTTCGCTGACACCCCCGCAAAATGGGTGCACGCTGACATCCAGTCGCCCGTGGTTGAAATCAAACCCCAGCAGCGTCATCACATCCAGCCCCAGTGCGCGCTGCTGCTCGATGGCAAAAGGCCCCTGGGGCAGCAAGACACTCTCGCCGTTTTGCTGGTGTTGTACCTGGTTTATCAGGTCGGGTAACCACTGTTTGAGGCCGGAAAATACATTATCGAGCGTGGCGCTGCGCATGCCTGGCTCGAATTGTTCCAGCAAGCTGTCGTAACGGGATAGCCCCAGTGCATCGGCGCGCGCTGCCGCAACCTGACGCGACAAGTTCAATACATCTTCAAACAACGGCAAAAAACCGGCCCAGTCGTTGGCGGGGCGCAGGGTGCGCCAGGCGTGTTCACAGCGCGATCCGGCCAGCGAAAACGCACCCACCAAATCACTGGGCAACAGGGTGGCATCGCGCCACTGGCGTTGCATTTCACTCAGGCTGACGCTTTGCGCAGGCGTTAATGATGCCTGCTGGGCGGCGGCAAACCAGTCTTCCAGTTTTGGATCCTGCAATTGTTGGTGGCTTAACACGGCCAATGCACTCATGGCTTCTGCTCGGGCCTGATTACCACCGGGCGGCATCATGGTGGCCTGATCCCAACCGCAAATCGCGCCTAAATGCTGCAAGTGATGGAGCTGTTCAAAGTGATGGGTTAAGGCAGAATAAGACATGGGCAGCTCCGTAAAATAGGGGACTGCAGTATAAGCAAGTTATTGAACAAGAGGAAACGACAAGCCCCGGGGAGGAGGAGGTGAGGGCCTGCCGTTGTAAACTGGGATTATTTTTCTGGCTGGGCGGTACGTACCTTATAGACAAAGTAGCAACCCAGAAAGCTGATGATAATCGTTGTAAAAATAATCGTCAGCATCGCCATTAAACCAACGTCGCTACCAAACATTAAATCAAGCCAGAATGCCATAGTCGTCTCCCTTCGTGTGCGCTATGACGGTATCTTATCGACTGGCCCCAATGTAATGCTGATCTCGATCAATAAAGCGACGTTCAGCGCATTTGTCGGCTTTTAAATCACTTTGCTTAGCCCATGAACAGGGGGGAAGGATGAGAAAACAGCTCTCTGCATCCCGCCAGGTATTTTATAACTCAGCTTGTCCCTTTTACTCTTCACCCATGACCCTTCACTTTTTTGATTTGGTAGCCGGCTTGTTGCAATAGTTGCAGCAGGCCGTGTTCACCGTATAAGTGCAGCGCCCCCACCACCAGCAATGCTTTTTGCGGCGCTTGCTGCTTCAGTGTGGCCAGCCAGTGTTGATTGCGTGCCAGCAAGAGTTCCTGCTCGATAAAAGCACTCAGCACGGGGGATTGTTCATCGTGTAATAACGCCAGCAGGGCCTGTTCGTCGCCGCTTTGCCAGGTGGTTAACAGCCGGTCTAGTTGCTGGGCCAGATGCTCTTGCTCGGCAAGGGTATGGCGCACAAAGTCCTGTTCCAGCTGGCGCCCGGGCAGCGAGGCCAGCAGCTCAAATACCAGCGTGGGTGACTCGAGCCCTACCACGGGAACCTGTTGCTGTTTTGCCAGGCGCAGCAGTTGCATATCCACTCCCTGGTGACTGGAAAATCCCAGACGCTGGGCATTGATCTGGCTGAGTTGCATGGCGGCAAACCAGGGGGGCAGTTGTTTTAACTGTGTCAGCCCCAGCGTATCAATATGCTGTTCCAGTTCGGTGGCGAGTGGCTTCCCTAATCGGGCTTGCCAGGTCTCGTTATCTGCCAGCGTCAAATAAGGAGCCAGCATCGCCGGGCTGAGGGTGTCGGGGTCTATTTCCAGATAAAGCCGCTCACTTGCTGCCAAACGCTGCAACAAGGGCTCGGGCAGGGCGCCAAGCCGCGCATCTGCCAGGTGAACAGAGCCAAACAGCCATAATTGCTGCTCGCCCTTGGTAGCGGACCACAAGGCGGGAGCGGCCAAGCTGTAAGTGCTGCTGCACCATAGCAACAACAAAGAAAAGAGTTTGAACACGGGGGTCAGCCTCCTGCCTTTAATAACAGTTTGTCCAATGCCCGTGCGCTCAGCAGGCGGCGCAACCAGCTCATCATCACGGTGGGCCGGGTAACGGGGTAGCGTATTTTCGGTTTGGGGCTGGTGAGTGCATGTAACAAGGGGGCCATGCAGGCTTCCGGTTCCAGGCTATAGCGCGAGCTGGGCCCCGGCCGTTGCAGTCGCTCCAGTGTTTGCTGATAACCGGCCTGGTGGCGGCTGGCATTGGCATCAATATGGCGCAAGAAGGCGGTTTTTGAATTGGCTCTAAAGCGAGTTTCAATAGGGCCTGGCTCTATCAGGCTGACCGCAACACCGGTGCCATGCAGCTCTAAACGCAGGGTGTCGGTGTAGCCTTCCAATGCGAATTTTGACGCGTTATAGGCGCCACGAAAGGGCAGGGCGACCAGTCCGAGAATAGAGCTGTTTTGCACGATGCGGCCTTCTTTGGCTGCCAGCATGGTGGGCAGAATTAACCGGGTAAGATGATGCAGACCAAATAGATTGCTTTCAAACTGTTCACGCAATGCCTGGGTTGGCAAGTCTTCCAGCGCGCCGGGCTGGCCGTAAGCTGCGTTATTGAATAATCCATACAGCTTGCCGCCGGTAAGCTGCAGTGTTTGGGCTACCGCTGCGTCAATGCTGGCTTCATCGGCCAGATCCAGTAATACCGCCGTAAAACCGGCTTGCTGCAAGGTATCTACGTCCGCTTGCCGTCTTGCCGAGGCAATCACCTGAAAACCCTGTTGTTGCAAAAAATGTGCGGCACACTGGCCAATACCCGACGAACAGCCGGTGATCAGCACGCTTTTTACCATCGAGTCATGCACCTGACCGGATTTATTCATAGATATCGCCATAGATAATGATAAGCCCAGAATCAGTTAAAATCTGGATTAGCTGAAATGAAAATAAACACTTACTCTGCCTGCGCTTGCGTGGTTCGGCAAGCTCATTGTCTACTTCGGATATGAGGGTGTTTAAGTCGGATTTTTAAGTGGTAGCAACATTTACTTGAACTAAATCACACCGATATAAGGAATGGTGTGCGGAATAGTGACCGTGCTACAGTTGGTCTTGCTGCTATTTACGAGCGGTTTCATGTGCAAGAACGATAATAATATCACTTATGCATTAGCCGCTGCTGGCTTCTATTAATCGCAGCAAGAGTCAGAGTGCTGGGGTAGACAGTGAAGCTGGATTGTCTGACGGTCATGTCTAATTCTTATCTGACGATTTTGTTTAATCATATCGTCTTGTCAGGCTATATTCCGGTCGGGCAGCTTCACGGATAATCGAAGTGTTTTTGTCGTCAATCGCGTATTTTTACAGCCAACTTAACTCGTTGCCGTTAGAATACGGGCACCCGGATCGGTGTTTAAATCAAGCGCAAGGCAGGATAGCCATGCACCTTTAATGACATTACACACAACAGGTTTTCAATGTTATCAAGCAGCTACAACCAGATTCTCGTTATCTGTTCCGTAATCGTTGCCATTCTGGCCTCTTATACGGCCCTTAACATGGCCAGCCGGGTATCCAGTACCTCGGGTAGATCTGCCTTGTTGTGGTTGATTGGCGGCTCTTTTGCTATGGGGTTTGGTATCTGGTCGATGCATTTTATCGGCATGCTCGCCTTTCGCCTTCCCATCTCATTGGGCTATGACGTCCCCCTTACTCTGGTTTCATTACTCATTGCCATAGTGTCCTCTGCGTTGGCTTTGTATTTGGTCTGTCAGGAAACCCTGCCCTGGAGCCGACTGGTGTCGGGAGGGGGGCTGATGGGGCTTGG
Organism: Oceanisphaera marina; assembly: GCF_014643915.1. Classification (GTDB taxonomy): domain Bacteria; phylum Pseudomonadota; class Gammaproteobacteria; order Enterobacterales; family Aeromonadaceae; genus Oceanimonas; species Oceanimonas marina. The sequence continues at coordinate 10,887 of NZ_BMKE01000021.1, read as the reverse complement.
GATTGCCAGCATGCACTATACCGGCATGGAAGCCATGCTGATGACTCCGCGGATCATTTATGTACCCTGGGTATTTGTGCTGTCTATCGTGATTGCCATTCTGGCGTCTATAGCGGCCTTGTGGCTGGCCTTTCGTCTGCGTAAAGACTCCACACGCACTCCCTTCACACGCATGGGCGCGGCCTTGGTGATGGGCTGCGCCATCGTGGGGATGCATTATACGGGAATGGCCGCCTCTAAATTTCCATTGAACAGTTTTTGCAGTGCGGCCAACAGTGGCATCGATACCAAGTGGTTGGCGATATTGGTGATTATTGTGAGCCTGGCGGTGTTTGCCATTGCGCTGATTATTTCTATGCTCGATGTTCGTACCGACCGGTTGGCCAACTCGCTCGATAAAGCCAATAACGAGTTGCTTGAGCTGGCGCTGCATGACAATTTAACCCGTTTGCCAAATCGCATGTTATTGGGCGATCGTCTGGAACAATCCATACACAGGGCAGAACGCAAGCAAGGCGAGTTTGCGGTGCTCTTTATGGATCTGGACGGATTCAAGGCTGTTAACGATATGTACGGCCATCATATTGGCGATTTGCTGTTGAAAGAAGTCGCTCGGTGTCTGCAGAAAATCTCGCGAGAACAAGACACGGCAGCAAGGCTGGGTGGTGACGAATTTGTGCTGTTGATGGAGCCGGACTCCCCTGAAAATTCGGCCTTACTGGCACAGCGATTGATTGACGTCATAGCGCAACCCTTTCATATTTCGAATATTTCATTGCATATATCAGCCAGCATCGGCATTGCCATTTACCCTCATGATGGCAAAACCGAACATGAGCTGATGGTGAACGCCGATGCTGCCATGTATCACGCTAAAAAACAGGGGCGCAACGGTTATCGCTTTTTTGAGCATGCTATGAATGCCGATGTACACCAGCAGATGCAGTTGCAGCAAGATCTACGTAAGGCGATTCATAACAACGAACTGGTGCTGTATTACCAGCCCAAGCTGGTGGCTCCGGCTGGGCCCCTCACGGGAATAGAAGCCTTGATCCGTTGGCAAAGCCCGGAACACGGCTTTCTTACTCCGGACCGTTTTTTGCCGCTGGCCGAAAGCTCGGGGCTGATAGTTCCGATTGGCAACTGGGTTATCAATGAGGCTTGCCGGCAGATGAAAGTCTGGTTCGATCAGGGACATAGTGACTGGAGTATGGCGGTGAATTTATCTGCCGTGCAGTTGGAGCACATCAGCCTGGTGGATGTGGTTAGAGAGGCGCTGGAAGAGCATGAGTTGTCGCCCGCCCATCTGGTGTTGGAAATCACCGAGTCTACCGCCATGCGTGATGCCGAAGCTAGCCTCAAGGTGCTGAACAAGCTGGCAGCGTTGGGGGTCTCCATTTCCATTGACGACTTTGGTACCGGTTACTCCAGCTTGCTTTACCTGAAGCACTTGCCGGCCAATGAGCTGAAAATAGATCGTGGCTTCATTACCGAGTTGGCGCAGGGTAACGATGATGAGGCCATTATTCAGGCGATTATTGCGCTGGGTAAAACACTGGGCATGAAAATTGTGGCAGAAGGCGTAGAAACGCCAGAGCAACAAGAGCTATTGACCCGGTTGGGCTGTGACACCCTACAGGGGTACTTGTTGGGCCGACCCGGGCCTGCCGATATGGTCTCTACCATCACGGAACAGCCAGAACGGGCTCCGGATTTGGTTCCCGCTTTTTAATCATATCTGCCTCCTCTGATTTGTTATCGGCTCGGGGAGGTAGATTTATGTGTACCCACTATCTTGTGGCAATGCATCACACTGCCTGCAAAGTGATGCATTGTCATCAGCATCAAAGGTGGTTGAACAAAATCCAGGCACCAATGGCAATCAGCGTCAGACCGCCCATTATCTCGGCCTTGTGGCCGAATAGAGAACCCACCACTTTTCCCAGCATAATACCCAGCGTCACCATTATGGTGGTAGCCAGGCCAATCAACCCCGCTGCCAGCAAGATATTGACCTCTATAAACGCGAGACTGATGCCGACCGCCATCGCATCTATACTGGTGCCAAATGCGGTCAGGGCTGTCTTGAAAAAGGAGTGTCTGGGCGCCGAATCGGTCTTGTCGTCGTCGGGTTTCAGGCCTTCATAGAGCATGTGCATGCCGAGGGCGACCAACAGAGTAAAGGCTATCCAGTGATCCCATGCTTCTACATAAGATGCGGCCGAATTACCAATCAACCACCCTATGATGGGCGTAATGCCCTCTATGATTCCAAAGATAAGGCCCATTCTCAGTGCTTCGGAAAAACGGGGATTTTTGAGGCTGGCTCCTTTGCCTATGGCCACCGAGAAAGCATCGGCAGACATGGAAAATGAAAGTAACAGCAGGGCGACAGGGTTCATTGCTAGTTCTCTGGTCAGGCTTCGAGTCCACGACATATCCACACGCCTGACCTTCAGCATGGATATATCGATGGTCTCGCCAACCGAGCGGTGTTCGCACCATGGCATATGGCCAAGTATGTTGACACGAACGCTTTCAAAAACCGAAAGCAGGCTACTCCCCAAAGAGCCGGCAGATTACCATAAATGACGTGAAAATCGAAGGTGAGCGCTTAACCAGGCTTTCTTCTTGTGACATGACAGACACAAGAAGAAAGCTGGCGGACGTTGAAGCGTATTTTTTGCGCTATTGGGATCTGGCTGCTTGTTCCGATCGTGGCAGCTTGACGGACACCAGTGTTGCCAGCAGTAAAAACGCCAGCGACACCCATAAGCAGGCTTGCAGACCTGCGCTGCCCTGGCCTGCCCACTGGAATATCCAACCCGATAACAGGGTGCCCAACAGGCGGCCCATGGCATTGGACATATAATAGAAGCCCACATCCATGGATACGCCATCACGCTTGGCATAGCGAATGATCAGGTAACTGTGCAATGACGAGTTGACCGCAAACACGGCCCCGAACAGCAGCAAGCCACCAATCAGCATGATAGCCGGATCCTGCTCCAGCATCAGCGCCAATGCAATCAGCCCGGGCAGCAGGGTTAACGCCAATGCCCAGAGGGTCGCCACCCGACCATCGGGCACCTTGCCCGAAGCCTTGCCGGTAATGCGCGGTGCCAGGGTTTGCACCAGGCCGTAGCCGATTACCCATAAGGCCAGAAAGCCGCCGGTCTGGCTGTGATTCCAGCCCAGGGTCTGAGACAAAAATACCGGCAGCGCCACCACAAACCACACATCACGGGCACCAAACAGGAACATTCTGGCCGCCGAGAGAATATTGACCGCCCGGCTTTTGGAGAAGATATCGCGAAATCTGGGCTTGTTTTTTGCCTTGCCAAGATCCTGCCGAAGCAAGACCAGACTCAGCAGCCACACCAGGGTGAGCGCCACCGCCATTGCCGCCACGGCACCGCTGAAACCCAACCCCATGAGCAACACGCCGCCCAGAAAGAAGCCGACGCCCTTGAGTGCGTTCTTGGAGCCGGTAAGAATGGCGACCCACTGATACAGCTTGCCCTGGGCATCTCCGGGCACCAGTAGCTTGATGGAGCTTTTGGCGCTCATCTTGTTGAGATCCTTGGCGATGCCCGACAAGGCCTGGGCCGCCATCACCCAGGGCACGCTCAACCAGACAGGCGGCACCAGCAGCATGGTCAGTGCCACCACCTGCAATGCCAGGCCAATGTTCATGGTGCGATTGAGCCCCAGGTGAGCGCCTAGCCAGCCTCCCACCAGATTGGTGATCACACCGAAGATTTCGTAAAACAGAAACAGCAGTGCAATCTCCAGTGGAGAATAACCCAGGCCATGAAAATGCAGTACCACCAGCATGCGCAAGGCACCGTCGGTAAGCGTGAAAGCCCAGTAGTTGCCGGTGACCACCAGATATTGGCGAATGGCCGGAGAAAACTGGCCCAGCATTCAGACTCGTCCTACCTTCAGCGCCAGTTCGGCAGTACGGTTGGCATAGCCCCACTCGTTGTCATACCAGGCGTAGATTTTCACCATGCTGCCATTTACCACCATGGTGGACAGGGCATCTATGATACTGGAGCGCGGATCCGTCTTGTAATCGATGGACACCAGTGGCCGTTCTTCGTAGCCCAGAATACCGTTCAGCTCACCCTCGGCGGCGGCTTGCAGCAGTGCATTGACTTCTTCGGCCGTGGTCTCGCGCGCGACTTCAAACACGCAATCCGTCAGCGACGCATTGGCCAGCGGCACCCGAATCGCATGGCCGTTCAGCTTGCCCTTCAGCTCGGGAAAAATATGGGTAATGGCGGTCGCCGATCCGGTCGTGGTCGGGATCAGGCTCATGCCGCAGGCACGGGCACGGCGTAAATCCTTGTGCGGGGCATCCAGAATAGTCTGGGTGTTGGTGATGTCGTGAATGGTGGTCATGGAGCCGTGCTTGATGCCCAGCTGCTCGTGGAGCACCTTGACGATGGGCGCCAGACAGTTGGTGGTACAGGAGGCAGCGGTCACTATGGGATGCTGCGCGGGATCATAGAGATGATCGTTGACTCCCATCACCACGTTCAGCACGCCTTCTTCCTTCACCGGCGCCGTCACCACTACCCGCTTGACGCCCTGATCCAGGTAGGCTTGCAGCACGGCCTTGCTCTTCATCTTGCCGGAAGCTTCAATGACCAGGTCGCAGCCCGACCAGTCCGTTTCCTCGATTGTTTTATTGTGACTGACCGTCATGGTGCGGTCACCAATGTGTATATTGTGACCGTTGGCGGTGGCTTCATGATTCCAGCGGCCGTGTACGGAATCGAAATTCATCAGGTGGGCCAGGGTGGCCGCATCGCCGGCAGGGTCGTTGATCTGCACAATTTTCACGTCACTGTGCTCGAAAAGTGCCCGCACGGTCAGGCGACCCATGCGCCCAAAACCGTTGATACCTATGTTGATGGTCATCTTGTTACTCCGCTGACAGGGTGGCTGAATTAAAAATATAATCCCGTTGTGCGGGATAGCTGAACGCCCGTGGGCGTAGCGCCTGAATGGCCGAGATTGCCGCTTCGGGCGACTCGCCCGAGGCAAGCATCAGCTTGGCGGCCACCATGCCAGTACGGCCGGAACCCCCTTTGCAATGCAGGACCAGTGTGGCTCCTGACTGCAGACGCTGCAGCAGCTCGGTATGACAAGCGCGCCAGGCCTGGTCAAAATCTGCCCCCGGCACGCCAAAGTCCGGTATTGGTAACTGGAACCAATCCAGGTGGCTGGCGTTTACGGCACCAGCAAAATCGGGCAGGCCCGATTCAGCAAGCTCTTCGCTACTCATCAAGGTGATAACGGCCGTGGCTCCCTGCGCTTTCAGTTGCGCCAGCGACTCGCTCAATGCCACATCCCGGGTGCCGGGGCAGGGCGTCAGGATCAAGGTGCCATTGTGAACGGGGAGTGACCAGCACGGATGGGATACAGACATGAATAATCCTCTTATTTGGCAAACCAGTGATGGGTTTTATTGACGAAATAAACCAGCGACAACATGACAGGTACTTCCACCAGAACCCCGACCACGGTGGCCAGCGCCGCCCCCGAATGCAGGCCGAACAGGGAGATTGCCACCGCCACCGCCAGCTCGAAAAAGTTGGAGGTGCCAATCATGCAGGCAGGGGCAGCCACATTGTGGGGCAGGCGCAACCAGTAGGCCGCAGCATAGGCGATGATGAAGATACCGTAGGTTTGAATGAGCAACGGAATGGCGATCAGGCCAATGGTCTGGGGTTGATCGAGAATGGTTTGTGCCTGAAAACCAAACAGCAGCACTATGGTGGCCAGCAGACCCAGCATCGACCAGGGTTTGAGCTGATGTAAAAAGACGTCAAGACGAGCAGTGTCCTGTTTTCGCTCCAGGCGGTGGCGAGTCCATATGCCGGCCAGCAGCGGTAATACCACATACAGCACCACAGACAGCAGCAGTGTTTGCCAGGGAACCTGAATATCGCTGACGCCCAGCAGAAAAGCGGCAATCGGGGCAAAAGCGAAGATCATGATGATGTCGTTGACCGATACCTGCACCAGGGTGTAATTGGCATCGCCCTTGGTCAGCTGGCTCCAGACAAACACCATGGCCGTACAGGGCGCCACACCCAGCAGGATCATGCCCGCGATATATTCCCCGGCACTGTGCGGATCAACCCAATCGGCAAAAAGCACACGAAAGAACAGCCAGCCCAGTGCCGCCATGGTAAAGGGCTTGATCAGCCAATTAACAACCAGCGTCAGCACCAGTCCCTTTGGTTTTCTGCCTACATCCTTGATGGCACTGAAGTCTATTTGCACCATCATGGGGTAAATCATCACCCAGATGAGCAGTGCCACCACCAGATTAACGTGAGCCAGCTCCAGCCGTGCGATGGCGGAAAACACATCAGGAGCCAGATTGCCCAGCACTACACCGGCAACAATGCACAGTGCGACCCAGAGGGTCAGGTAGCGTTCAAAAATACCCATTACAGTGGTCGCTTCCCTAAATTGCGCGCTGGTTAACGCGAGCGGAGAGCTGTTCGGCATTCTCGATGCGCTCCGAGTATCGATTGGTGAGGTAATCGCTGGCCCCTCGGGTGAGCAGGGTAAACTTCATCAACTCTTCCACGACATCGACAATGCGATTGTAATAAGGCGAGGGTTTCATGCGGTTGTCGTCATCAAACTCCATGAATGCCTTGGCCACCGACGACTGATTGGGAATGGTGATCATCCGCATCCAGCGTCCTAGAATGCGCATCTGGTTAACCGCATTAAAGCTTTGCGAGCCGCCACTGACCTGCATAACGGCCAGGGTTTTGCCTTGCGTTGGGCGCACGGCTCCCATGCTCAGCGGAATCCAGTCAATTTGCGCCTTCATTACCGATGTCATGGCCCCGTGGCGCTCGGGTGAGCACCACACCATGCCTTCGCACCACTGCACCAGCTCACGCAATTCCTGTACTTTGGGATGGTTTTCATCGGCATCGTCCGGTAATGGCAGGCCGCTGGGGTTGAAGATACGGGTATCCGCTCCCAGTACCTGCAGCAGCCGGTTCGACTCTTCGGTGACCAGTCGGCTGAAGGAACGCTGGCGCAAGGAGCCATACAGCAACAAGATTCTGGGGGCGTGCTCGGGGCCCGAAGCGCGTAAAGCGTCATGATCCATAGCTGGAAGTTGCTCACCATCAAGGTTGGGCAGGTCATTTATGTTATTGGTCATTAATCTTCTCCTCACCACACACATTGCCCCCCTGTGAAGGGCGTGAATTCATGTAGTTCAGGCGTGCCCCGGGTGTATTAAGCAGCTGTGGATTATGGGTTAGCGTGTCTTTTACAATGTTGTGCATCCAGTCGTTCAACAGCGGGTGTATGCGATAGAACACCCATTGCCCCTGACGCCGGTCCAGCAGCAGGCCCACTTTTCGCAACTGACTCAGGTGCCTTGAGATCTTGGGCTGTGGCAGACTCAGCGCGGCCATCAGTTCACAGACACACAGCTCACCTTGCTGTTCGATCAGCAGCAAACACAGCAGGCGGGTTTCATCTGCCAGTGATTTGTAAAAATCCAGCGGCTGTATGGATTTGACCTCGGACTTCACTTCTTTGCTGTTGACCTGCACAAACTGGCGGATCCGTTCACCGAGATCCTGCAGCGTCAGTGCAAAGGCTTTGGGGGCGTTACTGGTTTTGGGATCGGGAAAGTCCCATGCCATGACCACGCCACTGCCAGGCCAGTGCCGACATTCTTGATGCGCCTTGTCGCACAAGCTGATCACGAAATCGAAATGCTGATCTGCAATACTGTCGATGGACTTGGACACCAGGCCTTCGCTTGTGAGTCCAAAGTCCTGCAGCGCCTTAATGGTACGCGGATCGACCTCGGAGGGCTCTGTACCCGCACTGAATACCTTGAAACTGTCGCCGGCAAAATGGCGCAGCAAGGCTTCTGCCATTTGCGAACGGGCAGAATTGGCCGTACAGACAAACAGGACTCGTTTCATTGAATACCCTCTGAGTAACGTGGCTGAATGTTACATGCGGTAAAAAGCATATGCAAATAAACATATATGCATGATTTGAAATGAAACACAGCTATCAGCGACCAATTCAGGGTGATCTTTTATGCTGGGCGTCTTCTTCCATTCGGCGGCCCGCATAGTCATAATAAAATGGTTTCATACGATTCCATCTTGATAAGGGATATCAGCGTAGATACTGCGCACTGCCATGCCTCAAGATGAGTATGCGTGTTTTTGCCGGTGTGTATTTTTATGTAGATTTAAAATAACAATTAAATCATGTTGTTAGGCATCTTTGGTGCGCATTGTCGGCAGGCTGAACTAGAGGGGAGACGTTGTGATAAAAATCTGGAAAGCCGCAATCCTATTGTTCCTGGCTGTTCCCATTAGTGCCGTGGCACAGGACCGCTTCTCTTCGAAGCTTACCACCTCAACGGGACAAACACTGATCATCGCAGAAGGTGATTTTGAGGCTCGTTCTATTGGTAGCTTCAGCGTGCGGCTCTATGAGGCCGCGGCAGCGCCGGATGAAACTACCTTTTTCATTACTGGGCTGATTCGCGCTCGAGATGGATTTGTAGAAAAAACGCTCCTTGCTGATATCAATGGCGACCAGGAGCAAGAGGTTATTATTGTGGTGCGTTCCGTAGGTACAGGGAGTTACCAGTCAGCGCATGCGTTTGCAATTGTGAACGATACACTGGTATTCCTTTCTTCCGTGGAAGGTCTAGCCTCAGATGCAGATCCGGTCGCTGTCTTGCGGGAAGCAACGAGCAACCAGGAGTAATACCAAACAGATTAAATAACTGATCTATTTGGTTGTTCTACAAAAGGTCGGACAAAGTGGCCGGCTCCCCCGACTCGCCGTGGATCCCTCCCTGGAGGCTCAGCCGCGCCATCCGTGGCGCGGATGGTCGGCTGAGCAGATCCCTTTGTCCTTCTTGATGCACCGGCGTTGGCTGTTAGCGCCGTCCACAGACAACTCGATGCTCGAGAATAGGCAACAGAGATCGACTCCCACGACCGTGAAATGCCATGGACGGCATTTCCCGAGCCCTCAGGGATGAGTTCATGGCGTGTCGTGGAAGGCGACTGTGTTGCCTCTGAGCTCGGGTTTAAAAATGATCAGATCTTTATTCAAATTGGTATAACACTATACCTGACATGCGCTTAAGCCGACCGTGCAGTTCCCCGTTTGAACATAACGGCGTAGTATCGATAGCCAGTGAGTTGGTAAAATTCAGGCACAAAAAAACCCGCCGAAGCGGGTTTTTTAGACTGTTCATTACCCGAGGGGTAATTAGATAGCCTGAATCTGTGAAGCTTGAGGACCCTTGGCGCCTTGAGTGGCGGTGTAGGATACTGCCTGGCCTTCTGCCAGTGTTTTGAAGCCGCTGCTTACTATTTCTGAGAAATGTGCGAACAAATCTTTGCCGCCATCTTCAGGAGTAATAAAACCAAAACCTTTCGCTTCGTTGAACCATTTTACGGTGCCGTTAGCCATTTGTTCTTACCTTCATTCAGGAGTGAGCATACGCTCGAAAGTGCAATAAATATCAAATAAGGGAAGTTTGGTGACTGTGGAACCGTGAGGAACTAACAATATACAAAGGCCGCGCTAACTTGAAACATCTTGCTTGTGTGGTGCACAGTACGGCAGTAGAGGGGTAGCGTCAAACTAAATCGTCAATATTATCGATCATAGTTTGCGAACTGGACTCGTCTTCTGGGCGCCTGCTGATCATGACGTTTGTAGTAGAAAGCCCCCCCTCAGGCGCTGTCCGTCGGGTTAGGCTAAACGCGTTTAACTCGAACAACACTTAACCAAGAAAGGTCAACAGACCCTAGCCAACTATGCGGCCAAGGCACCAGCCCTTTACTCACCAGGCATCCTACAACAGTAATGCCGCATAACCTGCGTGGTTGTGTCGTTATTCCCGCGAAGGAGAGAATCCTGGGCCTGTGACGCAGCTCATCAGCCCGTGCTGCTCCTGCAAAGACACTGGCCCCGTGCCCGCTTACGCGAGGATAACGTTCCTTCGCGAGGGTGACGAGGAAGGAAAGACAGCCCAAGTATCCCCAGTGATGAGATATTGCTTATTACCCTTGATTAAAACGCGCAGCTTAAATATGAAATAGCGCGCTTATCACATCCGTTACCGACAGCCACGTTGAAATCGAGCCGGTATAAATTTCTGTGGTCGGTTCTCGACGGTAACGGATTATGATTGATGCCTACTGTCACGATTCAACAGTGAATAATCAATGCAGTATTTAAAGTCGAAGCTCGACTGTATATGGAGTTATTCAATGTGGGGGATATTCTTCCATTTTGCGACCTGCAACGTCATAATGCGATGGTTTCATACGATTCCAATACAATAATGGAGATCAGCCTCAAAACAGGGAAGAGGAGAGGCAAGGTCGCCCACAAGACTCGGGCGGTAGCGTGCCTGTTACAGGAACGTTCTGCTGATGGTGTCTGTATGAAAAAACAGTATTTTAGAGTCTGGTTGTGCTCATTACATACTTGATGCAAGCGGAGTTATACGACAGTTGTCGCAAAACTTCGTGATTTTGGGCCTGTATAGATTATAAGTCACTGAAAAATATATGATATTTAATAAGGTTGAAAGTGGATAAGCGAACAGACATGCTGCGTAAAAAGCGACCTTTGACGCTTATTCCTCGAGGTGTCATTTTTATGGTGCCTTAAGTTTTTGATAAAATTGAATTTTTAATGATGAGATTGATGCTTCAGCAGAAGTAAATGCGTTTTGCATAGATGTCATTTGTCGTTGAATTAGCTGTTGAACTTGCCTCGCAGGCTCGGGGAAGTGAATTCACATCAAGTATAGCTGGATAAACATACAGTGGTGTT
>NZ_BMKE01000020.1 GCF_014643915.1 Oceanisphaera marina | reverse complement strand
CCGCGCCGATGATAGTGTGGCAGCTGCCATGTGAAAGTAGGTCACTGCCAGGCACCCAATTTAAAAAGCCCGATGCGAAAGCGTCGGGCTTTTTTTCGTCTACGTGTTACCGAAAAATGAAAATATTGCACAGATGTAGGCGATGCTTCAGCTTCGCAATGTTGCGCAGCAACATCCTGCAATGTGGCTATGCGAATACGATGCCGCTGTATCTTCTATTATTGATTTAGTGAGATAACACTCATTGATTGTTATTCATTAAAGACTATTACTTGCCGAAAAGAGTAAAACGGCATAGCGTTAGATTGTCATCAGGATGTCATTATGCCCAGTCTTAATTGGGTAATGATTATGATAAGGGCTTGAGCCCAAGGGAGCATGTCTATGGATGATAACGCCCGCAAACGCTTTATTCTGGATACCAACGTGCTGTTGCACGAACCTCTTTCCATTTACTCTTTCAGTGAACATAACGTTGTTATACCCATGACGGTGCTCGAAGAGCTGGACCGCATCAAAGACCGTCAGAAAGATGTCAGTCGGGATGCGAGAGTGGCCATTCGAACGCTGGAAGGCATTTTTCATGACGCTACACCGGAGCAGATAGTCGCAGGGGTACCCCTTGGTTTGAAGGACGATGATGCCTCGGGGACCATCGCCATTATTACAGACAGGCAGTTGCCGGAAGGCTATGCGGTGTTTACCGATGATGAAGCCGATAACCGCATCATCAATACCGCGCTTTATCTGCAGCAGCATACCGCCGAAGGTATGGCGGTGTTGGTCACCAAAGACATCAATATGCGGCTGAAGGCAAAAGGGGCCGGGCTGCAACATGTCGAAGATTATAGGTCCGATCAGCTGGTTGATGATATCCGTTTGTTATCAAAAGGCTTTTATCATCAAGAAAACAGTTTTTGGGATCGTGTCGGTGAGTGTGCAAGCGAAACCCATGGCCGCGAGGTGATTCATACGGTCGCCGATGAATTGCTTCCGGGGGCGCATATCAATCAGTATCTGATTGATGATACCGATGATTTTGCCGGCCGCGTACTGGATAAAGACGGTAATAAAATACGCTTTATCGATCTGGGCCGCGAGCGAATGATGGGCCGCAAAGCCTGGGGAATTCAACCGAAAAATATCTATCAAGCCATGGCGCTGGATGCGTTGCTTGACCCCAATATTGAACTGGTGATCCTGACCGGGCCGGCCGGCAGTGGTAAAACCCTGCTGGCGATGGCCTCGGCACTGGAAATGATCATCGAAAAAGGGATTTACGATAAAGTCATAGTGACGCGTAATACGCCGGAAATCGCCGAAAGTATCGGCTTCCTGCCCGGCACCGAAGAAGAAAAAATGGCGCCCTGGCTGGCGGCCATTACCGACACCCTGGAAGTACTGCACAAACAGGACGAGTGCATGGACGGTTCGCTCAGCTACATTATGGGTAAGGCCAATATTCAGTTTAAATCGGTTAACTTCATGCGAGGGCGTAGTATCCAGAATACCTTTGTACTGCTGGACGAATGCCAGAACCTGACGGCCTCACAGCTTAAAACCATTATTACTCGCTGTGGTGAAGGCACCAAATTGGTGTGTTCGGGTAATCTGGCCCAGATAGACTCTAACTACCTGACTCCGGTAACCTCAGGGCTGACCTATATAGTCGAACGTTTTAAAGACTTTGAAGGCAGTGCCAATGTGTACCTTAATGGTGTGATGCGTAGCCGCCTGGCTTCGTTTGCCGAAGAAAACCTCTGATTGATAATGTGAAGGGTGAGGAGCTAACTTACCCTTCATTTCTCCCTCGTCCCAAATAAGCTTTTAATTCCCGAGTCTGGGGAGCCGTCAGCAGCTCCCTGGTTCCCTGCTCGAGAATACGGCCATTATGAATAAATGCGATATTGTCGGCGACTCTCGCCGCTTCATCCGGGTGGTGGGTAACCAGCAATACCGTGAGCTGCAATTGGTTGGTCTGGCTGCGTAACAGGTCCAGCAATTCGAAGCGCAAGGCAGGATCGAGCGCAGAAAAAGGCTCATCGAGCAGTAATACAGGCTGACGACGGGCCAGGCAGCGAGCCAGCCCGACTCTTTGTTGCTGGCCGCCGGAAAGGCTGGACGGTTTGCGATCCAGTAAATCTGCGATATCCACCTGTCTGGCGACCTGTTGTATTATGGCCTCTTGCTCGGCGGTGACTCGTAATGACGCAGACAAGCCGATGGCGATATTCTGATAGACAGACATATGCCAGAACAGGTTGTTATCCTGAAACAGCGTAGTGATGGGCCTGTGTGCCGGTGACAGTGGCAATAACGACTGGTCTTCATGCAACAGTTGCCCGGCATCGATGGCAGCAAAACCACCGACCATGGCCAGCAGCGTGGATTTACCTGCACCACTGGGGCCAATCAGCGCGGTAATTTCACCCGCGCTGGCCGAAAGCGTAAAGCACAGCTCTTGTTCCGGATAGCGAGCGCAAAGATCAGTCAGTTGCAGCATCTTTGCCTCCTAATACTCCTTCAACCAGGCCAAACAAGCTCAGGCTCAGCACCAGCAGCACCAAAGCGGTAGCGGCCGCATCTGTCATCTGGTAATTCCCTAATTGTTGATACAAAAGCCACGGCAAGGTTTGCAGCGACTGGCTGCCAAACAGCGCAATGGCACTCAAATCGCCCAGTGACAGCATCATGGCCAGGGCAAAGGCCAGTGCCAGCGGTTTGCGTAACAAGGGCCATTCGACGTGTTTTATACGTGACCAGCCCCCAATATCCAGGCTGGTGCACAGGCGGTTATACTGCTGCGCCACCCGTTCCATGGGCAGTTGCAAGGCACGCAGGCCATAAGGTAGCGCCATGAGTGCGTTGACTAATAACACCAGCACGGGGCCCAGGGTAAAAACGTCGGCCACATTGCGTAACAGAATAAACAAGCCGGTGGACAGCACCACGGCAGGCAGTACTAGGATCACCGAGCCGGTCGCCTCCATTAATCCGGCGGCGGCTCGGTGCCGTAGTTGCAAACGTAAATAGCGGCTGCTGCTCAGCAGGCCGACGGTGAGCAATATCGACAGCACCGCCGCGCCAGTGGCAATCAGCACTGAGGTCAGCGTGGCGTGCCACAACACGGCTGAGGTCAAGGCGGACCACAGCCGGGGATTGATGCCGTTGCTGATAATGGCGAGCAGGGGAGGCAGAAAAATGCCCAGGCAGATAGTGAGTATGACCGCATCCCAGATGCGTACTCGAATCAAATCTCGGTCCGGACGTAGCCTGCATGGGTGACGGCCTGCTTGTTCGGGGGAGCTTTTGGTCAAACGGTATTGCAGCAAGAGAAAGCCGCTGCAAAAAACCAGCTGCAGCAAGGCGAGCATACCGGCGAATGGCAAGTCGAAGTCAAAGCGTAATGCCTGATAAATTGCGACTTCCAGGGTGGTGGATTTTGGGCCGCCGCCCAAGGCCATCACGGTGGCAAAGCTGGTAAAACAGAGCATGAAAATCATGCTGGCCAATGCGGGAAGTGCACTTCGGATCACCGGCCATTCCAGCCAACGAAACAACTGCCAGCCAGTAAAGCCAAGCTGACTGGCCATACGCCAGTGGCTCGCAGGTATGGCGTCGATGCCCTGCAATACAATACGCGCCGCCAGCGGCATGTTGAAGAACACATGCGCCAGTAAAATACCGGTTAAACCATAAAGGTAACCAACGGACTCAAAGCCCGCAGCCTGTAATAGTTGATTGATCCACCCCTGGCGACCGTGCACGGTAACGATGCCGAACACTACCAGGATCACCGGTAACACCAAAGACAGGCCAAACAATCGCAACAGCAGTTTCCGCCCCGTAAAATAACGGCGTGACAGGGCCTGAGCCAGCGGAATGGCCAGTACAAGACTGAGCAGGGTAGATAACAGCGCCTGGTAAAAACTGAACCAGATAACATGATGTAAATAGCTGTCGTGCAGCAGCCTGGACCAAGCATGCTGGCTGCTTTGTACCAACAGTGCACCGATAGGCCCGGCACTCAATAATAAAATGCCCAGCAGGCTCAAGCCGCCGGGCAACCACCAGTATTTGCGTGTCATTAGGGTCTGTTGACCTTTAGAGATGATTTTTGCATCAGTTTGTGGTGCCTTTATACAAGGCAGAGCTTATGCCGTGTAGTACTCTACATAAATAAGCGAGAACGCAGTAGAAAGGCACCACAAGCGATGCCCTTCGGGTTCGGCTAAACGCGTTTTTCTCTTTGTTGAGAAGAGTTTTGCTTAGAATAACTAGGCTACAACCCTCTCGTCGCGATAAAAACGCGTTTATATCGAACAAAAGTTAACCGCGGAAGGTCAACAGACCCTAGTGAGTAACGGCGTTAAGCCACTGCCTCAACCAGCTACTGCGTTGATCGGCAATATGCTCGGCACTAAAGCTGAGCGTGTGTGCTGGCTGAACCAGATCGGCAAAGCTGTCGGGGAGCGGTGTTTCTATCACCGGATACATCCAGTTACCCTCCGGAATCTGTTCTTGAAACGCCGGGCTCACCATAAACTGCATAAATTGCTCGGCAAGCTCGGGCTGCTTGCTGGTGTTGAGCCTGGCCGCGACCTCTACCTGCAGGTAATGGCCTTCTTTAAAGCTGGCGGCTTGATACTGATGCTGCTGTTCTGCCTGAATGTGATAAGCCGGTGAGCTGGTGTAAGACAACACCAGATCGGCTTCACCTTTAAGAAACATGCCGTAGGACTCGCTCCAGCCTTTGGTTACGGCCACGGTGCGCTTGGCGAGATTTTGCCACACGCCGGGAGCCTGATCGCCGTACAGCTTTTGCACCCACAGCATCAGCCCCTGGCCTGGTGTGCTGGTGCGCGGATCTTGATACAGCAATGTCAGTTCGGGGCGCTCGAGCAGCTCGGCGAAGCTTTGTGGTGGCCGTTGCAGTTTGTCGGCGTTATAAATAAAGGCGAAGTAACCGTAATCGTAGGGTACGAAGGTGGTATCGGTCCAGCCACCGGGGACTTTCAAGGTGGACAACGATTGCCGATGCTCGGCCAGCAAACCGGTATTTTTAGCCGCTTGCAGCAGGTTATTATCCAGGCCGAGGATCACGTCTGCCTTGGTATGCTTACCTTCCAGCCGTAGTCGATTCAAGATGGAAACGCCGTCATCCAGTGCGACCCATTCGAGCTGACAGGCACATTCTGCTTCAAAAGCCTGTTTAATTGCCGGTCCTGGCCCCCAATCGGATGCAAATGAACTATATGTATAAACAGTCAGAGTGGGAATTTGTGCTCCTGCCTGGCTGGCAGCGAACAGAGATAAAGCGATGAGGAACTTGTTCACCGGACACTCCTTGTGGATGAAATAGAGCCGAGAGCGTCACATTGTGCGTCGGCGTCAGCCGAGGGCGATACACGAGTATGATCTCAGCGGTTGACCGCACCCCGTTTGGAATGGGCGTTATTGTAGGTTTATTCTGCAAGCTAAACCAGCACCTTATAAATGTCAGACTTACAAGGAAGGTAAATCATGATATCTGTTAATGAAGAACAGCGCCTGTTTCAACGTATGCGTTTGGATACCAAAATCATTTTAGCGACACCCCAGGCTCGAATAGAGGGGGTTTGTCGCAACATCAGTGCCAAGGGAGCGCTGATGGAAGTGAGTGCCGGACGATGTCAGGTGGGCGAAAAATGGCAGTTGGTGGTGCCATCGGCCGACAATAGCGTGGAGCCGCTGAAGGCCACGGCCAAAGTATTAAGAGTCGATCCCGGAGTGGCCACCGATATGGTGGCGCTCTGCTTGAGCGAGGTCCGTTAAGGTGACGACGACGCCCAAACCGTTCTTTCCGGTGAGTCTTGACCTTCCTGTGGTCTGGGGAGACATGGACGCATTGCAGCATGTAAATAATGTGGTTTATTTTCGCTACTTTGAAACCATACGTATCGAATATCTGCGCCGTATTGGCATGCTGGAAGTGTTGGCCAACAAGCAAGTGAGCCCAGTGCTGGCAGAAACCAGCGCCCGTTATCGCAGGCCGGTTATCTTTCCCGATACCCTGTTGGTGGAAGCCAGGGTAAGCAAGCTGGCTGAACATGGCTTTACCATGGAGTATCAAATAACCAGTAAAGCACAGGGAAGGGTCACCACAGAAGGGACGGCGCGGATTGTGATGCTGAATGTGACAACGGGAGGAAAGGCGACGTTGAGTGACACCTTGAAGCAACAGATAATGCAGCTGGAAGAAATAACATAACGCCGGCACAGGCCGGCGTTATGGAAGAACAGATTACAGCCAGCTGGGTTGCTGGGCCTCAAAGCTGTCAATTTGATCTTGATGCTGCAACGTCAGCCCGATGTTGTCCAGGCCGTTGAGCAGGCAGTAACGTCGGAACTCGTCGATTTCGAACGAGAAGCTGAGATCGCCGGCCCGTACTTGCTGGGCTTCCAGATCCACTGTGATTTCAGCTCCTTTGTTGGCACTTGCGTACGCAAACAGGGCGTCGACTTCGGCGTCGGTCAGGCGTACCGGTACCATGCCATTGTTGATCGCGTTGCCATAAAAGATATCGGCAAAGCTGGGAGCGATCACCGCCTGCAGGCCAAAATCGGCCAGCGCCCAGGGGGCGTGCTCACGGCTGGAGCCACAGCCAAAGTTTTCACGTGCCAGCAGGATCACCGCCTTGTCATAAGGCGCCTGGTTCAGCACAAAATCCGGATTGGGCTCAAGGCCTGCGTCATCCAAAAAGCGTGAGTCGTGAAACAGATGCTGACCGAACCCGGAGCGTGTCACTTTTTGCAAAAACTGCTTGGGAATGATCTGATCCGTATCTACGTTGGCCGCATCCAAAGGGGCGGCAATACCGGTTAATTGCTTAAATCCGCTCATGTTATACCCCTTATAATTCCCGAATGTCGACAAAGTGACCGAATACGGCAGCCGCAGCCGCCATGGCCGGGCTGACCAGGTGAGTACGACCACCGCGGCCCTGACGACCTTCAAAGTTACGGTTACTGGTGGCCGCGCAACGCTCGCCGGGCAGCAGGCGGTCGTTATTCATGGCCAGGCACATGGAACAACCTGGAAGACGCCATTCAAAGCCGGCTTCTATGAAAATCTTGTCCAGCCCCTCGGCTTCGGCTTGCGCCTTCACCTGTTGGGAGCCGGGCACCACCAGTGCCTGTACGCCAGCCGCAACAGTGCGGCCCTGAGCAATGGCGGCGGCGGCGCGTAAATCTTCGATGCGGCTGTTGGTACAAGAGCCGATAAATACCTTATCGATATTGACATCGGTCAGCTTGGTGCCACCTTGCAAGTCCATGTACTGCAGTGCTTTTATGGCAGACTGACGCTCGGTGGCATCAGGAATATCTGCAGGAGTGGGAATGATGGCATTAACGGCCATCACCTGACCCGGGTTGGTGCCCCAGGTGACTTGAGGGGCAATATCGGCGCCATCAAGCTCAACCACTGCATCAAACTCGGCATCTTTGTCGGATTTAAGGGTCTGCCAATAGGCGACGGCCTGATCCCAGTCACTGCCTTCGGGGGCAAAGGGTTTGCCTTTGAGGTAGTCGAAGGTGATTTGGTCGGGAGCGACCAAACCGGCCTTGGCACCCAGCTCGATGGCCATGTTACAAATGGTCATGCGCGCTTCCATCGACAGGGATTCAATGACGCTGCCACAGAATTCCACCACATAGCCGGTACCGCCAGCATGGGTCACTTTACCAATAATGGCCAACACCACGTCTTTGGCACTGATGCCGGGCTTGAGCTCGCCGTTCACTGCAATTTTCATGGTCTTGGCGCGACCCTGCTTCAGGGTCTGGGTGGCCATTACATGCTCGACTTCAGAGGTACCGATACCGAACGCAAGGGCACCAAAGGCACCGTGAGTCGCGGTATGGGAATCGCCACATACAATGGTGGTACCGGGCAGAGTCAGGCCCAGTTCGGGTCCAATCACGTGCACTATGCCCTGGTACTTGTGGTGCAAGTCATACAGCGGCACGCCAAATTCTTCACAGTTCTTGGCCAGGGTTTCCATCTGAATGCGCGCCATTTCGCCGGAAGCGGCAATGTCGTTGGTTTCGGTGGATACGTTATGATCCATGGTCGCCCAGGTGCGATCCGGACGGCGCAGTTTGCGGCCCTTTTCACGCAGGCCGTCGAAGGCCTGGGGCGAGGTGACTTCGTGCACCAGGTGACGGTCGATATACAGTAACGGCGTTTCACCGGCTTCATTACGCACCAGGTGTGCGTCAAATACTTTTTGATACAGTGTCTTGGCCATTAGTTTGCTCTCCTGATGCGGTTGGCGATGTGCTCACCCATTTGTACCGTGGTTTGTACTGGGTGCTTGGCATCACTGCTGTACAGATCGCCACTGAAGTAGCCTTCGGCCAGAGTTTCGCTGACGGCACGCTCTATCGCCTGGGCGGCTTCTTCCTGCTTGAAGCTGTAGCGCAGCATCAGGGCGGCGGACAAAATTTGTGCGACTGGATTGGCAATACCCTTGCCTGCAATATCCGGCGCCGAGCCGCCGGCTGGCTCATACAAACCAAACCCCTGGTCGTTCAGGCTAACCGAGGGTAACAGACCCATGGAGCCGGTCAGCATGGCCATTTCGTCAGAAATAATATCGCCAAACAGGTTGGAGCACAGCATAACGTCGAACTGCGCCGGATCCTTGATCAACTGCATGGTGGCGTTATCGATATAGATATGGTTCAAGGTGACGTCCGGATAGTCTTTGGCCACTTCGATGACCACTTCACGCCATAAAATAGAGGCTTGCAGTACGTTGGCCTTGTCGACGGAAGTCACAATGCCACGACGGCCCCGAGCGGCTTCAAAGGCCAGGCGGGCAATGCGCTCGATTTCATAGCGGTGATATACCTCGGTATCGAAGGCTTTCTCTTGTGCGCCTTCACCTTCGCGGCCCTTGGGCTGGCCAAAGTAGATGCCGCCGGTCAGCTCACGCATACACACTATGTCGAAGCCGCGCGCACTTATGTCGGCACGCAGTGGCGAAAATCCTTCCAGGCCCTGGTAAATGCGAGCAGGGCGCATGTTGCAGAACAATTTGAAATGGCCGCGCAAAGGCAGCAGTGCACCGCGCTCGGGCTGGTCGTTGGGTGGCAGGTGCTCCCATTTTGGGCCGCCTACCGAGCCAAACAGTACCGCATCGGCGGCTTCACAGCCGGCCAAGGTCGCCGCTGGCAGCGGTGCTCCATGGTTGTCGATGGCAATGCCACCTACATCAAAGTGGCTGAGTTCCAGCGTAAAACCAAACTCCGTTTGCACCTTGTCCAGTACCTTGAGGGCTTCTGCCATCACTTCCGGGCCTATGCCGTCTCCGGGCAAGACGGCGACCTTGTAATTTGCACTCATACTCACACTGTCTCCATACGTATTTTCTTTTGAATTTGTTCTTTTTTCTCTGCAACCTGCTCGGCACGCCAAATACTGTTAATCACGTGCACCAGGGCCTGGGCGGATGATTCGACGATGTCGGTCGCCAGCCCCATGCCGTGGAACTTGCGTTCTTTATACTCGGCGACGATGTCGACCTGGCCAAGAGCGTCTTTACCTTCGCCCTTGCTCTTGAGTTCGTATTTATCGACGCGGATGTCATAACCGGTTACCCGGTTGATGCACTGATACACGGCATCGACAGGACCGTTGCCTACGGCGGCTTCGTTAACAATTTCGCCGCCCACTTCCATGCGCACACTGGCGGTTGCCATCACATTGCTACCGGATTGCACGCTGACATATTTAAGCTTGAACTGTTCAGGCTCTTCGTGGATCTGACTGAAGAATACCAGGGCTTCCAGATCATAATCGAACACCTGACCCTTGCGATCGGCCAAGGCCAAAAAGCTGTCGTACAGGGTGTCGAGTTCGTAGTCCTGCTCGGTATAACCCATCTCGCTCATGCGATGCTTGATCACGTGACGACCGGAGCGAGAGGTCAGGTTAAGCTCATTCTTCTGCAGACCAATACTTTCCGGGGTAATGATTTCATAGGTGTTCTTGCTCTTCAGCACGCCGTCCTGGTGAATACCGGAAGAGTGGGAAAAGGCATTGGCACCGACGATGGCCTTGTTGGGCTGTACCGGCATATTGCAGAGGTTGCGTACCAATTGGCTGGTACGATAAATCTCCTGGTGCTTGATATTGGTGTTGACGCCGAGCAATTCGCTACGGGTCTTCAGGATCATGGCGATTTCTTCCAGCGAGCAGTTACCTGCCCGTTCGCCAATACCATTGATGGTACATTCAATCTGGCGTGCGCCTTGCTGTACGGCGGCAATCGAGTTAGCTACCGACATACCCAGATCATCATGGCAGTGTACCGAAATAACCGCTTTATCTATGTTGGGCACGCGGTTGAACAGGGTTTGGATAATGCCGCCAAACTCGCTGGGCACAGTGTAGCCCACGGTGTCGGGAATATTAACAGTAGTCGCGCCGGCATTAATGGCGGCTTCGACCATGCGGCACAGGTTATCGATAGGTGTGCGGCCGGCATCTTCGCAGGAAAACTCTACATCATCGGTATAACGGCGAGCGTGCTTGACTGCGTGTACGCCCATCTCCAATACCGAGTCGAAGTCTTTGCGCAGCTTGCTTTGTACATGAATATCAGAGGTAGAAATAAAGGTATGGATACGGAATTGATCGGCCACTTTCAGGGCGTCGGCCGCCGCGTCGATATCGGCTTCCAGAGCGCGAGCCAAGGCACACACGCGGCTGTTCTTGATATGACGTGCTATGGTCTGCACCGACTCGAAATCTCCGGGTGAAGAAATGGGGAAGCCGACTTCCATCACATCTACACCCAAACGCTCCAATGCGTAGGCAATTTGCAGTTTTTCTTTGACCGTCAGGCTGGCGGAAAGCGCCTGTTCGCCATCTCGCAAAGTAGTATCGAAAATCATGACCTGGTTCGACATGTCGCTTTCCTCTCTGTTTTACCTTGCCGCCCGCGACAGATATAAAAAACCCGTGCGGATGGCACGGGTTTTTGTATGAATATGTGTGGATGATGAATTCCAGCTACGCCCGACCCGTGCGCGTTAGCACCTGTGAGGTTAGAAGTAGTAGTAGCTGAATATGTTTGGGCATCGTACTCATCACCGAAGAATAATTCGTATAACAACAGTATACAAATAACGGGAAACCGTGATGGTGTCAACGCTTTAGATCATATTTAAAATAAGTTAGTACAAAATATTGCAGTTGTTGATTTGCTGTTGATTGGTTTTTTATGCTGCATTGTTTTTTAAGGTTGGACTTATGGCCTGATTAGGGATGTTTTTGCATTATAAATGGCACGATTGGTGCTCCGGGGGGCGTGTGGTCGGGTGTCGATAATTACAGCAAAATAGCGGGGCTGCCAAGGGAAGGTATTTCTGTAGCAAGTTTTTCAAATAAAAAGAGAGTGCCGGTTTGGCGTGTTACTGCTAGCCTTTGTCAGGCTCATATTGAGCCGACTCTGGATGGCATTCATTCTGCTGCCAGAAGATAGAGAGAGTGCGTCAACCTTGTCTTCCGGCTTTTAATAAAGCTCGTAGACAAGCGATTTAAAGCAGGTTAAGGTGAATTTTCTTCCTTTTTCTGCTTATTCTAACCTTATCTGGCAGAAGTGTTTGTTTTATAAAGATAAAAACTATCCGTTTTGTTATGGCATGGTGTTCTGGCCGAGCGGCCTGGACCGCCGCAAATAACAGAGCGAATAAAGTAAAGCCTGGAGGGCTTATCATGGAGATGTTATCAGGCGCGGAAATGGTAGTACGGGCGCTGGAAGATCAGGGAGTCGAGCATTTATTCGGTTACCCCGGCGGTTCAGTGCTTGATATCTATGACGCCTTATTTGAAAACAGTAAAATTGAGCATGTACTGGTACGCCACGAGCAGGCTGCGGTACACATGGCCGACGGTTATACCCGTGCTACCGGTAAAGTGGGTACCGTGCTGGTCACCTCGGGCCCGGGAGCAACCAACTGCATTACCGGCATCGCGACTGCCTATATGGACTCCATTCCCATGGTGATCCTGTCCGGTCAGGTACCTACTTTTTATATCGGCGATGATGCCTTCCAGGAAACCGACATGATCGGTATCTCGCGGCCGATAGTAAAACACAGCTTCCTGTGCAAAAAAGCCTCGGATATTCCGCTGGCCATCAAAAAAGCCTACTACATTGCGGCCAGTGGTCGTCCGGGCCCTGTGGTGGTGGATCTTCCCAAAGATGTACAAAACCCACTGGAAAAGCATCCTTATGCCTATCCCGAGTCGGTAGAGATGCGTTCTTACAATCCCACCGGTGTGGGTCATAAAGGACAAATCAAAAAGGCGATGAAAGCCCTGGCCGATGCCAAACGCCCCATTATGTATGTGGGCGGTGGCGCCGTTACTGCAGAAGCCAGTGCGCTGGTGATTCAGCTGGCCGAAATGTTCAATCTGCCGGTGACCAACACCCTGATGGGCCTGGGTGTCATGCCGGGTACTCATAAGCAGTTTGTGGGCATGCTGGGCATGCATGGTACCTATGAAGCCAACAAGACCATGCACAACTCGGATCTCATTCTGGCCATCGGTGCGCGTTTCGACGACCGGGTAACCAACAATGTCGAAAAATTCTGTCCTCATGCCACCATAGTGCATGTGGATGTGGATCCCACTTCCATTTCCAAAAACATCAAGACGCACATTCCCATCGTGGGCTCTGCCGATGCGGTACTGGGTCAGATGCTGGATGCCATTCGTGAGCTGGGTCTGAAAACCGATCCGCAGGCCATGAGTGACTGGTGGGAACAAATTGAACAATGGCGTGCACGCCAGTGTTTGCGCTACGAGAGCAGCGAGCAATACATCAAGCCCCAGCAGGTGATTGAGTCGGTTTATCGCATCACCAAGGGTGAAGCCATGGTCAGCTCGGATGTGGGGCAGCACCAGATGTTTGCCGCGCTTTATTATCCCTTCGACAAGCCGCGCCAATGGATCAACTCCGGTGGCCTGGGCACCATGGGGTTCGGTTTGCCGGCAGCCATGGGTGCCAAAATGGCAAGGCCCGACGCGGTATCGGTATGTGTGACCGGTGATGGCTCTATTCAGATGAATATTCAAGAGCTGTCCACCTGCATGCAGTACAACATACCGGTGAAAATCATTTCCATGAACAACCATTCTCTTGGCATGGTCAAGCAGTGGCAGAAGATGTTCTATGAGGGCCGCGAAAGCCATTCCTACATGGACTCGCTACCGGACTTCGTCAAACTGGCAGAAGCCTACGGCCATGTGGGTATCCGGGTCTCGGATCCCAAAGAGCTGGATGCGGCACTGGAGAAATGTTTCTCCCTGACCGACAAGCTGGTATTTATGGATATCGTGATCGATCCGGAAGAGCATGTTTACCCCATGCAGATTAAAACCGGAGCCATGGATGAAATGTGGTTAAGCAAAACGGAGAGAACTTGATGCGGCGTATTATATCCCTGTTGCTGGAAAACGAATCCGGCGCCTTGAGCCGAGTAGTGGGGCTGTTTTCTCAACGGGCTTACAACATTGAAACACTGACGGTGGCGCCTACCGAAGATCCTACCCTGTCACGCATGACCATAGTGACCACGGGTGACGAACGGGTGATTGAACAGATCACCAAGCAGCTGAACAAGCTGGTAGACGTGCTCAAGGTCAGTGATTTGAGCGAAGGCGATCATATTGAACGGGAAATCGTGCTGGTCAAGGTACGCGCCGACGGTGCCAACCGCGATGAAGTCAAGCGCACCGCCGATATCTTTCGCGGCCAGATTGTCGATGTAACCCCCAATTTGTATACGGTGCAGTTGGTGGGTACCAGTGACAAGCTCGACGCCTTCATTCGTAATATGAGTGATACCACCGAAGTGGTGGAAGTGGTTCGCAGTGGTGTTTGCGGCGTAGCTCGCGGCGAAAAATCCATGCGCCCGTAAGCCACTATCTGCCTGTTATGTTTAAAAACCGCCTTCGGGCTAACACCATTCAGTTAAGCGTGTTTAGACTGAATGGTGTACCGAGTTTTTGATATCCGAACGGTCCTACTCTTGGGCCGTTTTCTTTTTTTCAGGCAGAATATACCGCTTCACTCGTTCGCGCATGGCCCTCAGCTTTTTGGGTATAGTGCCGGGCGCGGCGATGGCGCACCACATCACTTCATCCTGAATATCTCTTAACGCCATCATAAAGCTAATCCGCAGCGGTGAGACTTCTGCCTCGTGAGCAATGCGGCTGATCTCCACCCGTACTAAGTTGTAGGCCAATAAAATTCCCCACAACTCCTGTGTGACTCCCTCGACCGACTGACTACGCAATAAAATAGTGTCCTCTAACATTCGATGTTTAATTTCACCGTAACTATTCTCGATTTCCCATCGTTCAAAGTAGACATCCAGTAACGCTTGGCCTGAGCACTGCCGCTCATCAACTAACGAGCACAGTACACCCTTGATATGGTTGCTGCTGACAGGCTCCGGATAAAGTATCAACCGAGCTTGCCAGTACTCTGGCAATGAAGGATCTAATTTTCTTGCTTGAGGTGACACTTTCATTTCCACCAGATGATCGCACTCTGAAAACGAGTGCAGCACCGTATATTTGGTATTGCTTTTTATGGGTACCATCCAGTGAGCGTGGGGATGCTGGCGTTGCCAGTTAAT
This sequence comes from Oceanisphaera marina, assembly GCF_014643915.1. GTDB lineage: Bacteria > Pseudomonadota > Gammaproteobacteria > Enterobacterales > Aeromonadaceae > Oceanimonas > Oceanimonas marina. The sequence goes on along the minus strand of NZ_BMKE01000020.1, from coordinate 54,045 downwards.
CAATAATTCTGCACTGAGATAACAACGGTCAAATATCGTCAGGCTGTGATCGGAGACATGCGCAAGCAGTTGCTTGGTATAGGTGACCTCTCCCTGATGACTCGGGCCAAAAGCAACATGATGCACCATGCGGCTGCGCAGTGAACTAAAGGCACACAGACGAACAACGGGGTATTCGGTATGAGACGTTTTACTGTGCTTAACGTAACCGAAGTGCTTGGCTAACTCGGGCGTATCAGCAGTACGAAACTGGGTGCCGTCGACAGAAAAAAGTCGAAGTCCATGCCATGTATCTTTGCCGTCTTCTTCTTCAATCCAACGTGCAGCTGTGAGGTCAAACAAAGCGGCTAATGGCTCGCTAGTCAGACGTTGCCTGGCCTGGGGAATGGCGCTCGGTGCGACTGACGCTCCGAGCTTATCGGTCAGTATAAGATCGAGTTTGTCCACGACATCACTAATCGAACGGTCGCGAAATAATCCCATGGCGATAACCAACCAGACCACGAGCTCGGCGGGGAGCTTGCGCCGCCTGACACTCGCTTTATCCGTTTGCTCTAGCGCGGTATGTATCCAGTCCAGCGGGAGGTGTTTGTGGAAGGTCGATAACGACTCAGGAGCGGCAAATGTATCGGTGTCTAGTAACCAGTGACCAAGCAAAAAAATACCCTCATACCATGTGGTGATGAGGGTATTCTGACGCCGTATAAGGATCGGTCAACCGATCGCCAAAATTCTTAACTGATCGGTGTTAGGGCATGCCCGGGTTTTTACGTTAATCAATCAGTGCGTACTGCTCGCGTAGTATGGCGATGATATCCGCTTTGGGATTATCGGATAATTCCAGCCGCTGGCCGGTCACCTTTTCCGCGATGCCGATATAAGTACGGGAAATATTCATTAATACGTCCACCGGCAAGGCGTTGTCTCGCGCCAGTGCTTCCCGCTCTGGCATACGTTCTTTATTCAGTAAAATATCCGGATCGGGGAAATGATTCAGCAGCATCTGGCGAAAATCTTCTTTGGAATTTTCAACGATACGGCCTTCAGCATAGGCGGTGCCGTCCCAGATCCGGGAAGAATCAGGGGTACCGACTTCATCCATATAAATCAGTTTGTCATTACCTTCGGCATCTTCCACGTAACCAAATTCAAATTTGGTATCCACGAATATCTGATCCAGTTTCGCCAATTCCGAGCTTATCACGTCAAAGCCTTCTTTCAACAACCGCTCGTAATGGGCGATATCTTCGGGCCGTTTGAAATTAAAGGCCGCAAAGTTGTCTTCGATATTTTTTCGCGTGATATTAACGTCATCAGCTTCCGGCACACCGGGAATGCCGGTCAGAATGCCCTTGGTCGAGGGCGTCATAAGCAACTCGGGTAACTTCTGATCTTTTTGCAGGCCATCGGGCAGACGAATGCCACAGAATTCCCGCTCGCCCTTGGCATAGCTGCGCCACATGGAGCCGGTAATATACTGGCGACAGATGGCTTCTATTTTTACCGGTGTGGCCTTTTGCACTATCCACACGAAGGGATGGGGAATATCCAGAATATGACTGTCGGCCAGTCCCTGCTCTTTAAACAATTTGAACCAGTGGTTGGAAATGGCATTCAGCGCCGCGCCTTTGCCGGGCACGCCCTGCATGCCTTCTTCACCATGCCAGATGCAATCGAACGCCGAAATTCGGTCGCTGATCACCATAATGGCCAAGGGCGCATCGGGAGCAACCGGGTAGCCTTTTTCTTGAATTAAACGACGGCTGTCTGCTTCGGTCAACCAGTATACCGAGCGTACCTTGCCGCTGTGTACGGGTTGCTGGGTACGAATAGGAAGGTCGTTGTTTACGGCCAATACCTTGTCTGCAAGGCTCATCATTTGTGTCCTGTGTGTGGAATATTAATCGGCACTGGCCGTCGCCACTCGATTTTTATAATTATGTTTGGCGGTAGCGAGCCATACCAGTCCAGCTATCTTATCAGATGTGAGAAAGCGGCAATAGTTGCCGCAACACCACAAATAAGGGCTGCGGCGGAGGAACCAGCCACCAGCAGAGCAACAGCAGCGCCAACAAGGCCATATTGGGCAAAGGGGCCGGCCATGCAATGACTTTAAAGGCGGTGCCAAACGACTTTTTCAACCGCCGTCCTTCCAGGTCGATGCTGTACAGCTCATCCAGCAGCAAATGAATCGCCGCCCCCGTGAACATGAATACCCCCATCAGCCAGGCCAGCTCGTCACCGAGATGAAACAGATGATGGCTAATCACCACCGTTATCATGGCAAACACCAGGTTGGCCAGCAGGGAATGCAGACTGGCCCTGTGCACCGTCAGGCGGGCAAACGCCCAGCACAAAGGATAGCGCACCAGCAGATAAGCGGCTCCGCCCAGCAGCAGGGTATCAGGCAGCGGGAGATGCTGGCGACCATAGAGCAGCGTCAGCGTGGTGCCGAGCATGCCGAACAGCCGAAAGATAATCTGGATGGAGCGAGAAGTATCGGCATCTATATCAGGCATAATGCCGCCCAGACTGCCGGTTAACCACAACAGGCCCGCTTCGGGCAAGCTCACCAGTTGCGCCCAGGCCAAAGTTCCCGCCAGTGCGCCGCTCACCACTGAGGCGACTTGCACATGAGTTTTAAAATCTGCCATCGACCACTTTCCAGGCTAATAAAAGGCCGCGAGTGTAGCAGCAGATACTGGATAAAAAAACAGGCTTCATAGGAGCCCTTTTTTATCGTTACTCTATGTCGCCCATAAAAAAGGGGGCTGCCAAAGCCGCCCCCAAATTCCCCTGTTTATTCATTCAACTCAGCGGCTGGGCAACAGACCCGGCTGTACCAGATGGCTCAGGCTGTTGGCCTTGAGCAACGCATCGGCTTGCTCGATATCCGGGCCGAAGAAGCGGTCCTTGTCGTAGTAGCTGACTTGTTCACGCAGGGCCTGACGAGCAACCTCGAGCGCTTCTGTGGTCTTGAGACCTCCGCGGAAGTCCAGGCCCTGACAGGCGGCCAGCCATTCGATGGCCAGCACACCACGGGTGTTTTCCGCCATCGGCCACAGCCGGCGCCCGCCGTTGGGCGCCATGGACACATGGTCTTCCTGGTTGGCGGAGGTCGGCAGCGAGTCAACCGAGTGCGGATGCGACAGCGCCTTGTTGTCGGAGGCCAGCGCTGCGGCAGTAACCTGGGCGATCATGAAGCCGGAGTTGACGCCACCGTTTTCCACCAGGAACGGCGGCAGGCCGGACATGTGGGTATCCATCATCAGGGATACCCGGCGTTCGCTCAGGGAGCCGATTTCGGCAATCGCCAGCGCCAGATTATCCGCCGCCATGGCCACCGGCTCGGCATGGAAGTTACCGCCGGAGATCACGTCGTTGTCTTCGGCAAATACCAGCGGGTTGTCGGACACGGCGTTGCCTTCTACCAGCAGCACTTCGGCAACCTGACGCAGCTGGGTCAGGCAGGCACCCATGACCTGGGGCTGGCAGCGCAGAGAATACGGGTCCTGTACCTTGGAGCAGTTGCTGTGAGACTGGCTAACTTCGCTGGTCTCGCCCAGCACATGACGGTAACCGGCGGCGGCGTCGATCTGCCCCTGCTGGCCACGCACTTCATGGATGCGCGGGTCGAAGGGACGACGAGAGCTCAGGGTAGCCTCTACGGTCAGGCCACCAATCACGATGGCGCTGGCGAACAGGTCTTCCGCTTCAAACAGGCCGCGCAGGGCGAAGGCGGTGGATACCTGGGTGCCGTTCAGCAGAGCCAGGCCCTCTTTCGGTGCCAGAGCCATCGGCTTGAGACCGGCAATTTCCAGCGCCTGACCGGCGCTGATCACTTCACCTTTATAACGGGCAGTACCCTCGCCCAGCAGCACGCAGCTCATGTGGGCCAGCGGCGCCAGGTCACCGGAGGCGCCAACGGAGCCCTTGGCCGGGATGCAGGGATACACTTCGTGATTGACCAGGGTCATCAGCGCTTCCAGCACCTGCAGACGGATGCCGGAGAAGCCACGGGCCAGGCCGTTGATCTTCAGCACCATAATCAGTCGTACCAGCTCGTCGCTGATCAGCTCGCCCAGGCCGGTGGCGTGGGACAGCACCAGAGAGCGCTGCAGGGTTTCCAGATCTTCCGGCTTGATACGGGTGCTGGCCAGCAGGCCAAAACCGGTGTTGATGCCGTACACGGTGCGATCTTCGGCGACCATGCGGTTAACGCAGTCAACAGAGGCCTGAATGGCATCGTGGCAGCTGGGGGCCTGCTTGATCTGGACCGGCTGTTCGTAGACCTTGCGCATCTCGGCCAGGGTCATTTTTCCGGGGTTGATAGTCAGCGTTGTCATCACATTAATCCTTGTTAACCATTGGCAAATCCAGACCCTGTTCACGGGCACAATCGATAGCAATATCATAACCGGCATCGGCGTGACGCATCACACCAGTACCCGGGTCATTACGCAGTACCCGACCCAGACGGGCGGCGGCGGCATCGGTGCCGTCGGCGACAATCACCACACCGGAGTGCTGGCTGAAGCCCATGCCCACACCACCACCGTGGTGCAGAGAAACCCAGGTCGCGCCGCCTGCTGTGTTCAGCAGGGCATTCAGCAGCGGCCAGTCGGAAACCGCATCGGAGCCGTCGAGCATGGCTTCGGTTTCGCGGTTGGGGCTGGCAACGGAGCCGGAGTCCAGGTGATCACGACCGATCACGATGGGCGCTTTCAGCTCGCCGTTCTTGACCATTTCGTTGAAGGCCAGCGCCAGACGGGCGCGGTCTTTCAGGCCGACCCAGCAGATACGGGCAGGCAGACCCTGGAAGGCGATACGCTCACGCGCCATGTCCAGCCAGTTGTGCAGGTGCGGGTTGTCCGGGATCAGTTCCTTCACCTTGGCGTCGGTCTTGTAGATATCTTCCGGATCGCCACTCAGGGCCACCCAGCGGAAAGGACCTATGCCTTCACAGAACAGCGGACGCACATAGGCGGGTACGAAGCCGGGGAAGTCGAAGGCATTCTTCACGCCTTCTTCCAGCGCCATCTGGCGGATGTTGTTGCCGTAATCCAGAGTCGCGGCACCGCGATCCTGCAGATCCAGCATCGCCTGTACCTGTACCGCCATCGACTGCTTGGCGGCCTTGACCACGGCGGCCTCGTCCTGCTTGCGCATCTCGGCGGCGTGCTCCATGGTCCAGCCCTGGGGCAGGTAGCCGTTCAGCGGATCGTGGGCGGAGGTCTGGTCGGTAACCACATCCGGGGTAATGTTGCGCGCGACCAGCTCCGGAAATACATCGGCGGCGTTACCCAGCAGACCGACGGAAATCGCTTCACCTTTGACTTTCGCTTCATCGATCATGCCCAGCGCTTCGTCCAGGCTGTAGGCCTTCTTGTCGACGTAACGGGTGCGCAGGCGGAAGTCGATACGGGTTTCGTCACATTCAATGGTAATACAGTTGAACCCGGCCATGGTGGCGGCCAGCGGCTGAGCGCCCCCCATGCCACCCAGGCCACCGGTCAGTACCCAACGGCCCTTGGCTTCACCGTTGAAGTGCTGTTTGGCCACGGCGACGAAGGTTTCGTAGGTGCCCTGCACTATGCCTTGCGAGCCGATGTAGATCCAGGAGCCGGCGGTCATCTGGCCGTACATCATCAGGCCTTTCTTATCCAGCTCGTTGAAGTGCTCCCAGTTGGCCCAATGAGGCACCAGGTTGGAGTTGGCGAGCAGCACGCGCGGCGCGTCGGCGTGAGTCTTGAACACCCCCACCGGCTTGCCGGACTGCACCAGCAGGGTCTCGTCGTCTTCCAGGCGAGTCAGCACTTCGGCAATACGGTCGAAACAGTTCCAGTCACGGGCCGCACGGCCGATGCCGCCGTACACCACCAGATCTTCGGGGCGCTCGGCCACGTCCGGGTGCAGGTTGTTGTGCAGCATGCGGTAGGCGGCTTCGGTCAGCCAGCTCTTGCAGATCTTGTTGACGCCGGTCGGTGATTTGATAACGCGGCCGGGCGCGTGACGCTTGTCTTGTTGTGACGTATTTTGCTGTGACATTAAGTGATCCCTCTACAGTGTCAAAGTATAAATTAACCGAGCCGCCATTGGTCCTGTGGCCATCAAGCTCATACTCGGGATTCGGTTCCGCCAGCCGCAGCTTGCCGCAGGCCCGAATCTGTTCAGTCAGTCGTTCAATTACATCCAGTACGACCCCGGGCATTTATGCCCGGCTTCATGCTGCATCTTCTGATATTTTTTCGGCAACCATTCCAGCAACGACACGGTGGGTTAACCGGGGCAGGCCCACGCTGTAGGCCAGCTCCGCCGGATTAGTGGTGTCCCACAGGCAGAAGTCCGCCTGCAGTCCTGGGGCGATCCGCCCCACCTCTTCCTGCAACCCCAGCGCCCGGGCACCGTGGGCGGTCACACCGCGCAGGGCCTCGATGGGGGTCAGGCGGAACAGGGTGCAGGCCATGTTCAGCATCAGTTTCAGACTGAAGATAGGTGAAGTGCCCGGGTTGGCATCGGTGGCCAGCGCCATCGGCACGCCATACCGGCGCAACAATTCGATGGGCGGCAACTGGGTTTCTCGCAGCATGTAGAAGGCACCGGGCAACAGGGTGGCGACTGTGCCGGCTTCGGCCAACGCCTTGACTCCTGCTTCGTCCAGGTATTCGATGTGATCCACCGACAATGCGCCAGCCCGAGCGGCGGCGGCGCTACCGCCGAGGTTGGACAATTGCTCTGTGTGCCCCTTGATGGCCAGGCCGTGCGCCTTGGCGGCGGTATAAACCCGCTCGCACTGCTCGACCGAGAAGGCGATGTGTTCGCAAAACACATCCACTGCGTCGGCCAGCCCTTCGGCGGCGGCGGCCGGGATCATTTGGTTGCACACTAGGCTGATGTAGCCGTCGGCGTCGTCTTTATATTCCGGCGGCAGAGCATGGGCACCCAGCAGGGTGGTGACCACCCGAACCGGCAGTTCGCGGCCAAGACGACGCGCCACCCGCAGCATCTTCAGCTCGTTTTCCAGATCCAGGCCGTAACCGGACTTGATTTCAACCGTGGTCGCGCCGTCGGCCATCAGGGCCTGCAGCCGGGTCTTGGCGCTTTCGAACAACTCGTCTTCACTAGCGGTGCGAGTGGCGCGCACCGTGCTGATGATGCCACCGCCGGCGCGGGCGATGTCTTGGTAGCTCGCCCCTTCCAGCCGGGCTTCGAATTCACCGGCACGGTTGCCGCCAAACACCAGATGGGTGTGGCAGTCAATCAGTCCCGGGGTCATCAGGGCGCCTTTGGCATCGATGCACTCGAAACCGGATTGATCAGCGGCGTTCAGTTCGCTCATCGGCTTGAGCCAGGCGATACGGCCCTCCTGCACGGCCACCGCCATCGGCTCGGCGGCGCCGTTCAGGCCATCAAACAGAGAGGCATTTACCCAGAGGCAAGGTGATGACTGATCCATGTAAGCGTCCTTGATGCGTTATTTGTATATACATTTAAACCTTACCGTCATTGTTCGCAAGCGATATGTGTTACTTAATGCAAATAAAACGATCAAGATCACACAAATACCACCCAGAAAATTAACAACTCGGAAATGTTTGTATACACATCCCTCTGGCACTGACAGCCGCTGGCTCTAAAGCAATGAAAGAAGTAAATGATGGGCAGAGTGGTGGCGCCGGGCTGGCTCCGACTGCGGCTTACCGTTAAGATGTCGCCTTTTACACGAGACAACCTCATGGCCCTGACTGCCACCCTGCATAAAGTTCGCATGAATATCAGCGACTTGCATCGACACTATTATCAAGAACACAGCCTGACCGTGGCCCAGCACCCGTCCGAAACCGACACCCGGCTGATGGTGCGTCTGCTGGCCTTTATGCGCCATGCCGGTGACGACTTGAGCTTTACCAAAGGCCTGAGCACCGACGACGAGCCGGAGCTGTGGCAAAAATCACCGGATGGTCGCATTGTATTGTGGGTAGAACTGGGAGAGCCCAGCACCAAGCGCATCAAGCAGGCATTGTCTCGGGCCGAACAGGTGGTGGTATACAGCTATGGCGGGCGCAGCGCCCAGGAATGGTGGAACAAGCACCAGAACGAGCTGGGGCGGTTGCCTCGACTGCAGATTTATCATCTTGACGACCCGCAGCCAGAACAGCTGGCCGAGCTCTGTGCCCGCAGCATAGATCTGTTTGCCACTCTGCAGGAAAGTGAAGTGCAGGTTACCGATGGTGAACGCAGCCTGGACTTGAAGTTGAGTCAGTGGCGGTAAATTTTAGGGACAGGGGACTGGGGAATAGGAACTTGGGATTAGGCGACTTGTGCATTTTTCCGGTCCCTAATCCCTACAATTTTAGCGTTGAGCGCAGTTTGTACTTGTCGCCCGGGTGCCACAGCCGGGCGAAACTGACCAGCTGATGTAACGACCAGGTACGCCGAGTCACCAGCAAACAGGGGGCTTCTGGTGATAACTGCAGCCAGTCGCCAATATTGGCCGGCGCCAGGCGTGCCTCGACAATGTGCTCCATATCCGACAGCGGACAGTGCTCCACCAGATAGGCGTTGGGCGTCTGCTGGCCAAAATCACACTGTAAATAGCCGGGCGCCAGCGCCGGATTAACGAAACGCTCTTCCACCTGTATCGGTAGCTTGTTTTCCAAATGCACAATCACCGAATGAAAGACCCGGGCATTCAGCCGCATCCCCATGTGCAGGGCCACTTCCTCATTGGCTCGCATCGCTTCCAGCACCAAAATGCGGTTGCTGTAGTGGTGACCGCGCAGCCGTACTTCGTCGGCAATATTGTTGATATCCGCCAGCGGTGATTCCGCCTTGGGCTCGGTAACAAAGGTGCCCAGCCCGGCCCGGCGCATCAGATAACCTTCCTGTACCAGATCCCGAATCGCCTTGTGGGCCGTCATTCGGCTGACCTGGAATTGCCCGGCCAGCTCCTGCTCCGGCGGTATCTGCTGATGCAGCGGATACTCCCCGGACTCGATTCGAACCAGAATATGCTGTTTGATCTGCTGATATAGGGGAATGGATTGGGTCACGAGGCCTCCTGTAACAAACTCAATTGTACATACAATTGCAACATTGTCACATGCTCTCTGATTAAACCACCAGCAGGATCCTGCCAGGGCTTTAAACAGCCATCGATTTACGCTATGGTGCGCGCCAATTCAGTCAGTCAGCCATCGGCAGGAATACCATGGAAAAACATGAAGAAGTGCTGGTGGCACTACGCCAGATCATTCGCGCAATCGACCTTCACTCTCGCCAACTCAGCAAGGCCTCTGGCCTGACCGGCCCTCAGCTGTTGCTGCTGCAGGCTATCAGCGAGCACGGCGACATTACCATGCGCAATCTGGCTCAGGCCACTCACATGAGTCAGGCCACCGCCACCACCATTATCGACCGGCTGGAGCAGAAGCAGCTGGTACGGCGTGAACGCAGTCAGACCGACAAGCGCAAGGTGTATGCCGTGCTGACCGATGATGGCAAAGCCAAAATCAAGACGGCACCAAGACCCTTGCAGGAAAGCTTTATTCAGCGTTTTCAGGCGCTGGAAGCCTGGGAGCAGAATCTGCTGTTGTCGTCGGTACAGCGCGTGTCATCCATGATGAACGCCGACGACCTGGACGTGGCGCCACTACTGCAAGTCGGCAGTCTGTTGCACGAATAAAGGCCCTGCGGACAGCTTGCAGCCTTTAAGATAAGTGAAAGAGCCCAGCAAAAGAAAGATACCGGGGCAAGCCCGGTAAGACGGCATAAACAAGACGGTGTCTATCTTTACGCTGGGCGCTTAGCCCTATTCCAAACTGATCCCGATGTTGGACACGCCCTCCTGGGCGGCAAAGTCGCGGATCGCCAGAATAGCCTCGGCGTCTCTTGGCTGGCTTACTTTTTCCAGCAACTCGACCTGAAATTCCATTTCTGCCATGATTAATTCATTGTCGTATAGCTCTTCCTCGCTGAGATCCCGCTCGGCCAGCAATTCGACAAACCCGGCAACCGTCCCCAAAGAGGCGCCACTGGCTTCCATGACTTCTTCACCCACTCGGCAAATAACAGAGTTATAGGCAGCTCCCAGGGCAACACAGGCATCCAGAGCAGGATAAGCACCGTATTGCTCAAAGCGGCTGGGATCGGGAATAAGGGTTTCAAATGATTCAAGCTCGGCACTCAGATCGACTCGAGACCCTTTTACGGTCAGATACGTCCAGAGCACATCCAGGGTTTCGCGAAAACGGGTGCCATTACCAAAATGACTGGTATCACTAAACAGCTGATAATTGGGATACATCCGCTGGGCCAGCGCCAGTGCAAACACGGTTTGTTGCCAAGGTGCTAGCTTATTGATTTTTTTGTAGAATTTCTCACCAAACACGGATATTTCCTTGTGGTTAAGCGGCGACGTTTTTGCCATGATGGCTCTTTACAGCCAAGGTTCACATTTTATGGGGCAAACGCTGGTATAAGTATATGCTTGTGTCATTGTCTCATAAAATGCCGCTACAAAAAGCATATTAAGGAGAGAAGGTATGGCCAATCATACCCTGTTATTGCTCAGCCAGGATAACGCCGAATACCAGGCTTTATTACGGCAGGCCTACCTGCCCGGGCTGACTATTCTGGCACCGGAACAAGAAGTGGATATTCAGGCCGCCTTGACCAAAGCCGACATATTGCTTGGCGAACCGGCCAGACTGCGTGCCCGCTTGAAAGAAGCCCAGGCGCTTAAATGGGCACAATCTACCTATGCCGGAGTAGATGCATTGCTGGACCCGGACTGTCGCCAAGATTATCTGCTCACCAATATCAGAGGCATTTTTGGCCCCTTGGTCAGCGAATATGTGTTTGCCCACCTGTTATCGCTGACCCGCCATCTGCGCCACTACAAAGAACAGCAGCGCCTGCATAACTGGCAGCCCATTCCCTATCAAAGCATTCATGGCAAAACCATGCTGATTATCGGCACCGGCAGCATTGGCCAGCATATCGCCCACACCGCCAAACATTTTGGCATGACGGTACTGGGGATCAGCCGTTCGGGCCGAGAAGCGGCGGGTTTTGACCACACCTATCAGCTACCGGCACTCAATAACGTACTGTCTCGTGCCGATGTTGTGGTCAGCGTCTTGCCGTCAACTCCGCAAACTCGCGGCTTGTTTGATGCCCAGCGCATCAACCATGTCAAACCGGGCGCCATTTTCTTCAACGTCGGCCGGGGTGATGTCGTTGATGAAGGTGCTTTGATCCAGGCGCTGCGTCAGGGCAGCATTGGCGCGGCCGTACTGGATGTTTTTGCCACCGAACCTCTGCCTACCGCAAGCCCGCTGTGGGATATGCCCAATGTGGTGATCACGCCACACAACTCTGGGTACAGCTTTCCTGAACAAATCGTCACTCGCTTCAGCCGTAACTACCTGAGGTACATAGAGGGCAAGCCGATGGAAGGCATGGTCGATTTTAATCTGGGTTATTAAGTTCGGGAGGGCTCATGAGCAGTTTGTTCGAGCAGAGATTGATGCAGGCCCGAGCCTGCAGCATCTGCGAAGCACATTTGCCTTTGGGGCCTCGCCCTGTGCTGCAAATGGATCCCGCTGCCCGCATCATGATCATCGGGCAGGCACCGGGTGTGCGGGTTCATGAAACCGGCATTCCCTGGAATGACCCCAGCGGCGATACGCTGCGTCGCTGGCTAAAACTGAGCCGAGAGCAATTTTATAATCCGCAGCTGATCGCCATTATGCCGATGGGTTTTTGTTATCCGGGCAGGGGAAAAAGTGGTGACCTGCCCCCCAGACCGGAATGCGCACCCGCCTGGCATCAGCAATTGCTGGAGGTATTGCCGAATATCGAGCTTACCCTGCTGATTGGCCAATATGCCCAACGCCACTACCTGGGTAAGCAATACAAAACCCTGACCGAAACCGTCCGTCACTGGCAGGAATTTACGCCCACTCGTTTACCCCTGCCCCACCCTTCTCCCCGTAACCGCTACTGGTTGACCAAGAATCCCTGGTTTGAACAGGAAGAGCTGCCGGCCCTGCGCCAGCGGGTACACCAGGTTTTAGAGCTGTAAGCGATCAGCTAAAGATAAACATCTTCTTTAGCTTGGCTCTGTATTTGTCTGACCGCTTAAAGCTTATCGCTGACAGCTATCTTATTAACCCCGCTTGGGTACCAGTTGTGAGAGCAGGAATAACGCAGCGGCGACGACAACCACAGAAGGTCCCGCCGGGGTGTCATGGCTGACCGACAACTGCAAACCGCCCAGTACCGCCACCATACCCAGTCCCATTGCATAAAATGCCATCTGCTCTGGCGTGCGGCTAAAGCGCCGTGCAGTCGCGGCTGGAATAATCAGCAACGAGGTAATAATCAAGGCCCCCACAAACTTCATGGCCACCGCAATCAGCACACTGATCATCATCAAGAGTAACAACTTGAGCGCTTCAACCCGAATGCCTTCTACCCGCGCCAGCTCTTCGCTCACGGTGATAGACAGCAATTGACTCCAGTAATGGCGCAGGATCAACAACAACACCAGGCCACCACCGTAAATCCAGTACAGATCTACCAATTGAATGGCCAGCAAATCACCGAACAGGTAAGCCATCAAGTCGACGCGCACGTTGTCCATAAAGGCCAGAGCCACCAGACCCAGCGACAGCGAGGTGTGAGCCAGAATGCCCAGCAACGTATCGGTAGCCAGCCAGCTGGAGCGCTGCAAGGCCGCCAGCAAAATACCCAAACACAAACACGCGGCCAAAACGGCCAGCGTTAAATCGATTTGCAGCAGCAAACCAAAGGCGACCCCCAACAGCGAAGAATGCGCCAGGGTATCGCCAAAGTACGCCATGCGCCGCCACACCACAAAACTGCCCAGCGGCCCCGCTAGAATGGCAATGCCAAGACCGGCCAACAGCGCATACAATAAAAAACTATCCCACATGACGTACATCTCCGTGGTGCTCATCGTCACAGTCATGATGATGGGTATACACTGCCAGCTGCGCCAGTTCGGGGCGGCCGAACAAACGGGCAAACTCTGGATGGCGGGCCACGGTTTCCGGCTCGCCGTGACAACAGATATGCTGATTCAGACAAATGACCCTGTGGGTACTCGCCATCACCAGATGCAAATCGTGGGAGACCATCAGCACACCGCATTGCAGCTCATCGCTCAGCTGTTTAATCAAAGCGTAAAGTTCGGTTTGTCCGTGTACGTCTACCCCCTGGGCGGGTTCATCGAGGATCAATAATTCCGGCTCCATCATCAAGGCCCGAGCCAACAGAATGCGCTGCATTTCTCCGCCAGACAACGCCTGCATGGCGCGATCGGCCAGACGCTCGGCGCCCACTTTGGCCAACGCCTGGGACACGGTGAAACGACGGCCATGAGACAGGCTCATGAAGCGCGCCACTGTCAGGGGCAGTACCGAATCCAGATGCAGCTTCTGTGGTACATAGCCGATACGCAGGCCGGGCTTTCGCCATAACGTGCCCGTGTGCCCCTCGTTAAGGCGCAACACCAGTTTCATCAATGAACTTTTACCGGCCCCGTTCGGCCCGACAATGGTGAGAATTTCACCGCTGTGCAGCGTGAGTGAAATACGTTCGAGAATGACATTGTTCTCTATATTCAGCCCTACATCGGTCAATTCAACCAGTTTGGTCATTCGTTTACGCCTTTACATCTCAATTTGTAATATTATAACATTGCCTACCAACCAAACTCTATTACCCATCTGGATCAAGCACCTCATGAAACTTCTCTTATCGCTGATCGTGCCCTTGTTGTTCATCAGTCAGGCTCGTGCCGTGGAAGTCTTAACCTCGCTCAAACCGCTGCAACTGATTGCCAGCGCCATTACAGAGGGCGGGCCCGCGCCCGAGCTGCTGCTGTCACCTGGCAGTTCGCCTCACGATTACGCTTTACGTCCATCAGATGTACGGCGCGTTAAAAAAGCCGATCTGGTGCTGTGGGTTGGCCCTGAGCTGGAAGTATTTTTAACCTCACTGCTTGATCAACACTCCAACAGTCTGGCACTGCTGGCACAGATAGATACCGACGATCATCACTCGCAACAGAGCCACAACCTTGATGACCATGCAGACCATGCAGACCATGCAGACCATGCAGACCATGCAGACCATGCAGACCATGCAGACCATGCAGACCATGCAGACCATGCAGACCATGCAGACCATGATGCTCGTTCTCAACATCATGACAACCATGATACAGATAAAATCAGCATCGGAAACGACGATGATGGCCACCATCACGGGGCACAGGATACCCACATCTGGCTGGATCCGCATCATGCACACACCATTGCCCGCCTGCTGGCCGAGCGCCTCATGCAGCTGGATCCGGACAACCTTGATCGGTATCAACGCAACCTTGCCACTTTTCAGGCAGGCTTGGCCCAGGCAGATCAACAAGTTGCCGCCAAACTGGAACCGCTAACAGGCATGGGATTTTTCGTATTTCATGACGCTTATGGTTACTGGGAACGTCATTATCAACTGCCTGCGCTTGGCCACTTTACCGTGAATCCGGCTCGGGCTCCGGGTGCCAAAACCGTCGCAAAAATACATCAGGCACTACGCCAGTCCCAGGCAAAATGCGTGTTTGCCGAGCCGCAGTTCAAGCCAGCCGTGGTAGAAGCCGTTATGCGTAATACGCAGGCCCGCATCGGCATACTGGATCCACTGGCGGCCGACATTGAACCGACCCCGGGCAGTTATTTTACGTTTATGCATCAGTTAGCCGACGCTATGGTCGCTTGTTTACACCAAGTTCCCTAAACCTTTAAAATTAAATCCGATACAATAGGGAACTTTTTTGTTTTAAGTCGTTCCAACCGATGGGCCCATACCATGTATGGGCCATTTGGTAATAAATATTAACCGCTTTATTATCTTTGGATCTATGCCTGGATAGATAAAGCGGTTTTTGCATTCATTATTTCAGTCACCTAACAGGCATAGGTAATCCGGATGAATCTTCTCCGCCCGATACAAGCAAGACTACAGAACGTACCCGCACAATTACCCAAGCGGCACCTCTATGGCATCGTCTTGCTCAGCACGCTGACGCTGACCACCGCCATCATGTTGCCCTCGACCCAGAATATACTGGATCGGCCGGTCAGCATCAGTGTTCCAAGCAGCCTGAACCTGCCGCAAACCGCAGCAAAAACCAAAGTAAACAATACCGAATTTTATACCTTGCCCAACGATGATCTGGGCCCGGTAGAGCCGGTAGACGCACTGGATGACATAGCCGCTACAGAGCCGGAATGGCAGCAATATGTAGTACAAAATGGCGATACGCTCAGCACCATTTTCAACGGCCTTGGGCTGCCACTGGCCACCATGTACCGGCTATTGGATGCGGACAAAGAAAAAATACTGGACGGACTCAAACCCGGACAAACCTTGTCCATGCTGATTGACCCCGAGAACCTGCTGCTGGAATTCAAGATCCAGCAGGATCTGCTGCACACCCGCACTTTCACCCGCAACGGTGACAACTACGACAGCCAGATTCAGACTGAAACCAGTAACTGGGAAACCCGCGCCCTGGCCGGTGTTATCAATGGCAGCTTTTATATCAGTGCCCGTGATGCCGGGCTATCGGCTACCCAGATTCAACGGGTAGCAAACCTGTTTCAGTGGCAACTCAACTTTGCCCGCGACTTGCGCCAGGGAGACAGCTTCAAGGTGTTGGTGCAGCGCGAATTCGTCAAGGGTCAGAGCACCGGCAAGTCCGAGCTGCAGGCCGTAGAGCTGACCAACAAAGGCCGTACCTTTTACGCCTTTCGTCACGAAGATGGAAAATTTTACGACAACAAGGGACAGAGTCTGGAGCGTGGCTTCATTCGCATACCTCTTGAACGCTCATCCCGTATCAGCTCTACCTTTAACCTGCACCGAAAACACCCTATTACCGGTCGTGTGCAGCCCCACAAGGGCACCGATTTTGCCGTGCCCATCGGTACTCCCGTGCTGGCTCCCGGCGACGGTGTCGTGGTTAAAGCGGTACGCCATGCTTTGGCCGGTAATTATCTGGTCATTCGTCATGGTCGCCAGTACACCACGCGCTTTTTGCATTTGAGCAAGTTTCTGGTGAAACAGGGTGACACAGTACGCCGGGGGCAACGCATTGCCTTGTCGGGCAACACCGGCCGCTCTACCGGCCCGCATCTGCATTATGAATTTCACGTGAACAACCGCGCGGTCGATGCCATGCAGGTGAAACTCCCCATGGCCGAGGGCCTGGCCGGTAACGAGAAGCGTACCTTCCTGGCCACCATTGCCAGATATCAAAAAGAATTGGCGGGATAAACAGCAGCCAATAAAAAAGCGCCCATTGGGCGCTTTTTTTATGACTTAATGCCGTTACTTGGCGTGATAGGGCCGAGACAGACGGTGAACCGACTCGATGAAGGCGCCGGCATGCTCGGGGTCAACATCAAGGTGTATACCGTGGCCCAGGTTGAATACATGGCCAGGACCTTCACCAAAGCTTTCCAGAATCGTCGACACTTCCTGTTCGATACGAGGAATAGGAGCATACAGCATGGAAGGATCCATGTTGCCTTGCAGGGCTACCTTGTCACCCACGCGACGCTTGGCATCGGCCATATCAATGGTCCAGTCCAGACCAATACCATCGCAACCGGTGGCGGCGATCGCCTCCAGCCATTGACCACCATTTTTGGTAAACAGGGTTACAGGTACGCGGCGGCCTTCATTTTCACGGGTCAGGCCGTCGACGATTTTTGCCATATATTGCAGTGAGAACTCTTTGTAATCACGCGTGCTCAGAACCCCACCCCAGGTATCGAAGATCATCAACGACTGGGCACCGGCAGCAATTTGCGCATTCAGATAGCTGGTCACACTGTCGGCCAGTTTATCAAGCAACAGGTGCATGGCTTTCGGATCGGCAAACATCATTTTCTTGGTTTTGGTGAACGCCTTGGAACCACCGCCTTCCACCATGTAGGTGGCCAGTGTCCAGGGGCTGCCAGAGAAACCAATCAAAGGCACTTCACCCTTTAGCTCACGGCGGATGGTGCGCACGGCATTCATCACATATTGCAACTCGCCTTCGGGATCGGGAACACCCAGTTTTTGCACGTCGGCCATAGAGGTAATAGGACGCTGAAACTTGGGGCCTTCACCGGTTTCAAAGTACAGACCCAGCCCCATGGCATCCGGGATGGTCAAAATATCGGAAAACAGAATTGCCGCATCAAGCGGGAATCGGCGCAACGGCTGCAGCGTCACTTCACAGGCCAGCTCGGCGTTTTTACACAGCGACATAAAATCGCCCGCTTCGGCTCGGGTCGCCTTGTATTCGGGCAAATAACGGCCCGCCTGACGCATCATCCATACCGGTGTGCAGT
Source organism: Oceanisphaera marina (assembly GCF_014643915.1). Lineage (GTDB taxonomy): Bacteria > Pseudomonadota > Gammaproteobacteria > Enterobacterales > Aeromonadaceae > Oceanimonas > Oceanimonas marina. Next base: position 36,613 of record NZ_BMKE01000020.1, on the reverse strand, counting down.
CTACTGGCTCACGCAAAAGAGCACGTAAGTAACGATCATTCTTGAGTGGTTTCATTCCATCGTTCCAAAACAGGTGGCAAATTGCCGACATTGTAACATCAGAAGCCATAAAGCCCCAATCAGCCGTAAGCTGGGTGTCTTTCTCTATCGCTATGGATAGTGACACTAGGTTTTTTCCGGCATCTATCTAAAATTAAAGCTTTTTTTCTTTATGATGCTCTGTTTTATTTTTCACGTATTTTTTCTGTTGGCAGCTATGCTTAATAGCGAGCTGGCGCTCAAGTTATGCGCAACGCTATTGACCCGGGCAAGGCTTTTCTTTAATGATGGTAGTCACTACCTGCTCAGGTCACCCCAAGGAGGGAATCATGCTCAGGAAAATGGAACAAACCAAAGCTCGGCTTGCCGGAAAACATCAAGCGTTAGATACCTTTATCAACGCCCGACAAGAGTTGCTGGTGGAATATATTCGTTTGTCCACCAATAAAAAGACCCTGCCAACCCCCCAGGAGCTGTCGAATTTCTGCAGCCAGCTGGTGGATTATGTTAGCGCCGCCCACTTTGAAATATACGATTATGTCATGGCGGCATATGAAGCGGCACGCGGCAATGGCCGTACCCTGGCAGAACGTATTTATCCACGTCTCAAAAAAGGGACGGTACAGGCGCTGGACTTTCATGACAAGTACGCCCAGACAGATGAAGACGGTTTGCTGGAATTGGATCAGGACCTAAGCCAGCTTGGCGAAATGCTGGAAGAACGATTCAGCCTTGAAGATCGCCTGGTATTCGCCGTTTCACTGCTGAATCATCTCAATACCAGCGAACCGGCCTAACCAGGAGTGCCGAACATGGCTGAACGCAGACTATTTATCCGTATCGGTTTTAGTACTCCCGCCTGGTTGGTACAAGCAGACGGCCAGCAGCATCAATCCGAGGTAAAGGATATTTCACTGCAGGGGGCTCTGGTGACGGTGACCGAGCCCTGGACGGTGCAAAATGGTGAGCCCGTCGAGCTGCGGCTGGCACTGGACGGATACGACCAGCACATTACCATGCTGGCGTACCAGCGTTTTCATCAACCGGGAGCCATCGGCCTGGAATGCCAGCAACTGGATATCAACAGTGCCGAACACCTGCGTCGACTGGTAGAGCTTAATCTTGGCGACGAAGCCTTGCTCCTGCGCCAGTTTGAAGAGTTAATAGATGACCGAAAAACGGAATAGACTTGGCAGGGTCGAATGAATTCGACCCTGCCATAGGTTATACCTCAAGCTTGTTGTTCTTTCTTTTAAAGCGCCTCCAGCGCCTCTTCTAGTTTTTTAACCGCTATCACTTCCATACCTGGTGGTGACTGTTTCGGTCTATTTGCCCAGGGCACTATGGCCCGGGTAAAGCCATGCTTGGCCGCTTCCATCAGGCGCTCTTGCCCCGACGGCACCGGACGAATTTCTCCCGACAACCCCACTTCGCCAAAGACCACCAGCTCTTGCGGCAGCGGCTTGTCCCGAAAACTCGACACCAGCGCCAGCAACAAGGCCAGATCGGCACTGGTATCTTCTACTCTTACCCCGCCCACCACGTTGACAAACACATCCTGATCCGCCATTTGCAAGCCACCATGACGGTGCAATACTGCCAGCAGCATGGATAAGCGATTCTGCTCCAGCCCTACTGTGACCCGACGCGGATTGCCCAGTTGGGAGTAATCCACCAAGGCCTGCAATTCAACCAGCAAGGGGCGCGTTCCTTCCCAGATGATCATCACCACAGAGCCGGTGGTTTGCTCTTCGCCCCGGCTCAGAAAGATAGCCGATGGGTTACTCACTTCCTTGAGTCCGGTTTCGGTCATGGCAAACACACCCAGCTCGTTGACGGCACCAAAGCGGTTCTTGTGGCTGCGCAGCATACGAAAACGGCTATCACTGGCACCATCTAGCATGATGGAACAATCGATGCAGTGCTCCAATACCTTGGGCCCGGCCAGAGCTCCGTCTTTGGTCACATGCCCTACCATCAGCATGATCACCCCTTGCTGCTTGGCAAATCGCGTTAATTGCGCCGCCGCTTCTCGCACCTGGCTCACGGATCCGGGAGCCGATTGCACCTCAGCTACATGCATCACCTGAATAGAGTCGATCACCACCACGGCGGGCTTTTCTTCTCGCGCCACATGACAAATTTGCTCGACACTGGTTTCGGATAACATGCGCAACTGATCCCGCGGTAATCCCAACCGCTGGGCGCGCATCGCCACCTGCTGCAGTGATTCTTCACCGGTCACATAAAGGGTTTTCATGCGGCTGGCCAGCCCGCACATCACCTGCAATAGCAGCGTACTCTTACCCGCCCCCGGGCTGCCGCCAATCAAAATGGCCGAGCCGGCCACCATGCCGCCCCCCAGCACGCGATCCAGTTCAGTAAAGCCACTGTTGATGCGCGGTAGCTCGGTTAATGCCACTTCGTCCAGGGTTTGTACCTTGTTGTCTTGAGTGCCCGCATAGCCCACAAAACGACTGTTGCGACTGACGGCAGTTGCCGGTGCCAACCGGATTTCCGTGACCGTATTCCACTCTTTGCACTCGGAACATTGTCCTTGCCAACGCGGAAACTCGGCACCACATTCCCCACACACAAATGCCGTTTTAGACTTGGCCATGCTACTCACTCATTTATTGACGAGCTGCTATACTGGACCAAGTTTTTCAGCCACTCAACCCCAAACTAGGCCAAGATGGATCTCAGCCCATACAAGACATTACTCAATAGACTGGTACCACTGAGTTACCATAACGACATCGACGGCTTGCTAGACAGCCTGCTGCCCGAAGCCGATAAAGAAACCCGCTACCAGCTGCAGGCCGAGGTGAGTCGCCTGACCAGTCCGTGCCTGCGGGTACTCGATTTGCGTAGTCTCTTTAATGAACCCTGCCAACTGGTACGTCATCAGGGGCTGGACCACAGGCTGCCCGAGCGACTCGCGCATCGCTTTTACGCCTTGCTCAAAGATTTTAATGGGGAATATACCCGCGGCCTGTATGAGATTTTGCTGGCCGAGCTGGCCGCCTTGCGAAAACTGCCGGCTCAATTCAACAAGGTCCCCTGGCACCTGCCTTCACTGGGCTTGCAGCGTAAAGAAAGCAGGCTGCGCTTCGTCACACCGGTTTTGCTTCATCTTGATGATAGCGAACCATTGCAGGGAAACAGTCTTGATATCTCTGCGGCAGGCTTGTTGGTACAGCTGTCCGATGCCCTTCGCCTGCCAGAGCAAGTCAATCTATCGTTGCCAGAGCTGGCCAAACAGCCCGGCATGGCTTGCCTGGCCACGCCACGGCGCTACCGCTTGAAGCAGGATACGAACGATCTGAGCCGCCTGAAGATGCAACGCCTGGAAGAAGCACCGGACTGGCAACAAGCATTGAATGATTTTATCGAACAGAATCGCCCTCGCTATGGTCTGGATGCCGAAGATTTATATACCACGGTCAAAACCCAATGCTGGGGTCAGGCCTTGTTGGAAACCGGCCTCAGCCTGTCGTTGTTTTTTGATGAACAGGGCGAGCTGCAACATATACTGACCAATCGCTACAGCAGTAAAACGCTGGCGCCCTGGCAGCAAGAAAAACCCGGCGACTTGCTGACGACCTTGTTATCGCCGGAGCGGGTTCTGCAAATGAGCCGACAGCCTTCATCGGCAACCTTGCTGTACAGCTTTCGTCATCAGGGGCAACATCAACCTTATTACTTCACCGCCAGCCAGCAGGAGCTGACACACAAGCAGGCCTATGCCGCCTTTATCAATGAAGGATTAAGAACCGGCACCCTGCTATGTTATTACGTTAATATTCGCCCGCTGCAATATGACGAGCAAACCGTTAACGCATTGGACCTGCAAGGTATACGCCAGTTGCAACTATTGAAATGGCAACTCTGGCTAACGCCACTTCCGGCCCCCATGGCACCGGTTGCAGAAAAGGTGAACATTCAGCAGCTTGCGCCCTTTATTCGCCCGCAGCGCTTGCACTCCCCTACCATCACGCCCCAGGGCAGACAGGCATCCAAGCGCCGGGAAACCCGTTTCAAGTTGCAAAGCGCGCTGGAATTAACCCTGGCCGGCAAAACCGTTAGTGGCCATACCGAAGACTTGTCGAGCAGTGGGATCAAGGTGTTGCTGACAGAGCCGCTTCGCCTTGAAGTCCCCTGCCTGGTCACAGTGCACTTATCGGATTTGAATAAGCGCAGTCCGCAGTGGAAACTGAAAGGTCTCCCCTATCGCGTGGTGAATATCAGCGGCAACGGCAAGAGCCTGCATTTGCGCATTGAAGGAGCGGAAGAGAGTCATGCCGCTTATCAGTTTTTAACCGCCCTGTTCGAGCAGAACCAGGATAAACTTCGTGCCCGCCCCGAGACTCATCATACTCCGGCATGGTTAACCTGGCTCAGCCGCCAAACATTGCAGCAGCCATCGGCGCCCACGTTTTTACTGGGCCGCAACGAGGGAGGGTTTTATCTGCAAGGTGCCATTGCCTGCCTGTTGCAATCATCATTAATGTCGTTTCTGTCCAATGAGTTTCAACAAGCTAACTTCAGTCGACTGGTGTCTCGCCAGTTATTGCAGTCGATATTCACTCAACTACTGCGTCCTGACGGTAGACACCATCACTGCCTTGAAATATGGACCGCCAGTGCGGCAAACAACAGTGAACAAAGCTGGTTGCTGATCGATCCCGATCCCAATCGCAGAGCCTTTTTACAGGATCCTCGCCATAGCAAGGATCTGCGTGTCAGCCTGGTGGTCATTAATCGACTACAGCTGCGTCAGCTCGATTATGTGGTTCCGGAATGGGAGAAACTGACTCAGACTTCGCTATATAAAACCCAGCAGCTGGAACAACAGCTTGCCGAGCTTTCCGTACTGAGCCAGATATTTGATATTACAGAAATGGTCCTGTGTCAGCAGCCGGTTAACCGGCCTGCAGCAAGCCAAGTACCCCTTCCAGACTAAGCTGATTCAGGCATACCGGAGCTTGCTCTTGCACCAACGGCTTGGCATGCAGCGCCACGCCCAGGCCGGCCTGGGCAAGCATAAGCAGATCGTTGGCACCATCACCAATGGCCACCGTCTGACTCAAGGGGATGTCATAGCGCTCGGCCAGCTCCACCAGAATACGCGCCTTGGCTTCGGCATCCACTATATCGCCCAGCACGTCGCCACTGAAACGACCGTTTTTAATTTCCAGGGTGTTGGCAAAATCCGCATCCAGCGCCAGTGTTTGTCGTAAGTAACCGGTAAAGGGCGTAAAACCGCCAGATGCCAGCGCCACTTTCCAGCCCATGGCTTTCAAGCCTTCCACCAGAGTGATTAAGCCCGGCATCAGCGGCATACTGGCAATCACCTGTTCGATAATGGCGGCATCGGCACCGGCCAGCGCCTTCACTCGGCGGCGCAGACTTTCGGAAAAGGGCAAGGCACCTTCCATGGCAGCACGGGTTACGGCAGCCACTTCGTCACCCACTCCGGCCAGACGCGCAATTTCATCAATACACTCGATTTGAATGGCCGTGGAGTCCATGTCCATCAAGACCAGGCCAGGCTGATGGCCGTCAGGCAACGCCGGTACACACGCCAGATCCCAGCCGTTAGCAACCTGCTGCAGACGAGCTTTCAGCTCCAACGACCAGTCAGACAAACGCAAACTCAGTACGTCGCGCTCGGCAACGCGTTTCATCCCTGATATTTCAACGTTGATACCGGCAGCATCCAGCTCCTGCAAACTCTGTTGCAGGGCCGATTTATGCAGTTGCTCTGCCAGCAACACTAAATGTCCTTTAACCGTACTTAAATGCCCGGGTTTCAGCTGGCCAGACTGCCAAAGATAGCGATTGCCAGACAAGACGTCAGTCCAGTCACCAAGCTGCTCGGGTAACACATCCATTAACAATGTCACTTGCTCTTCCTATGCTTACAAAGGCCAGCGCACAGGGTAGCGTATTGCTTTTTAAGCAGGCAAGAGACATATTGCCCACCATGTGGAAAAAGCAACTTACTCGACCTCGACTCCTGCTATGGCTGCTACTCTTGCTGCTGGTGCTGTTTACCGGCTGGCAATGGCTGCAGGTCACGCAACTGGGCCATCACTGGCAACAATTTCCCCAGCGCACTCTGGCCACTCCGCTGGCGGATTATGCCGAACAACAAGCCGTGCGTGCCTTGCAGGCTGAAGACGACACACAACGCCGCCAACTGGTAGAAGAACTGGCCGGCGCCAGCCTGATCAGCTCGGCACAGCTGTATGACAATAATGGTCACTTGCTGGCAGAATCCGGCGCCATCGTCGACGCACACCAAGAGCTTGCCCTGCCCTATGTACGGCCCTTATATCAAGAAGGCATTCCCATCGGCTTCTTGCGCTTACAGCTGACAAACAATCCCATCGCGCTTGCGCAACGCAGTATCTGGCAGCAACTGCAACATCATTTAAGCTGGCTGTTGCCACTGTGTCTGTTACTGGGAATTTTGCTGGGGTTAGGCATACAAAGCTGGCGACTGCGCCGCCAAAAACGATAAAGAGTGAAGAGTGAGGTGCCCAACACAAAGTTTCCAGGTACGGCCTCTTCACTCTTCACTCTTCACCATAGATGTCAGTCTTCCAGCAATACCGACTCCAGCGCCACTTCCATCATGTCATTGAAGGTGTTTTGTCGATCACTTGCCGTGAGTGCCTCTTTACGCAGAATATGATCCGAAACCGTACAAATAGTCAGCGCCCGAGCACCGTATTCGGCTGCCACGCCATATAAACCGGCGGCTTCCATCTCGACGCCGACAATACCGTACTGTTTCATCAGCTCGAACAATTCCGGTTGCGGCGAATAGAACAAATCGGCCGAAAACAGATTTCCCACCTTTACCGGTACCTTACACGCCTTGGCCGCCGCCACCGCCCGACTGACCAGATCAAAGTCGGCCAGTGCCGCCAGGTCGTGATCCTTGAAACGCATGCGGTTTACCTTGGAGTCGGTGCTGGCACCCAGGCCGATCACCAGATCCCGCAGTGCCACGTCATCGCGCACCGCACCGCACGATCCCACCCGGATCAGGGTGCTGACGCCAAATTCGGTGATCAGCTCTTTGGCATAAATAGACACAGACGGAATACCCATACCATGGCCCATCACCGAAATGGCCCGGCCCTTGTAGGTGCCGGTAAAGCCCAGCATATTGCGTACCTGATTCACCGGTTTGACGTTCGACAAAAAAGTATCGGCAATGTATTGCGCCCGCAGCGGATCGCCCGGCATCAGAATGGTGTCGGCAAAATCGCCCCGCTCGGCATTAATATGAGGAGTCGCCATTGCTCTTTTCCTGTATCAGTTTGTTTAGATCTACATCTAATAAAAAACAATTACCTTCGCAACGGAACCCACAGCAACCGCAGAAAAATAAAGATCAAATCTGAAGCATTCTATTAATAAAAACATAGCGACCAAAGCTCTTACCATTATTACCTTCGGTACTTTTCGCTCTTGTCTCGGCTTAATGTTTCCGTCGGTTCCGTGTTCTTCCGTTGCGAAATATTTTTAGTGGTTACAAAAACGAAGTGCCATAGTCCATGGCACTGGTGCCAAAATAATGGGCCAGGCTTTGCCCGACATCGGCAAAGGTCCCTCTAAGCCCCAGGGATCCCGCGCTTAAGCCAGCCCCCAGGCACAACACAGGCACATGCTCGCGGGTATGTTCGGTGCCCTTCCAGCTGGGATCACAGCCATGATCGGCAGTCAGGATCAAGAGATCATCCGGTGCCAGCAAGGCCAGCAACTCGGGCAAGCGACGATCGAAAGCTTCCAGCTCGGCGGCGTAACCGGCAATATTGCGTCTATGGCCAAAACTGGAGTCAAAATCAACGAAGTTGGTCATGATCAAGGTGTTGTTACCGGCCCGACCAAGCTCGCTCAGGGTAGCATCAAACAAGGCATCCATCCCCGTGGCCTTCACCTTGCGGGTTATGCCGACGTGCGCATAAATATCGGCAATCTTGCCAATGGACACCACCTGTCCTTGCTGCTCTTCGACCAGCTTTTGCAATACGGTCGGCGCCGGGGGCGCTATGCTGTAATCGCGCCGGTTGCCGGTGCGTGCAAACTCGGCGGCGCTTTCGCCCACAAATGGTCGCGCTATGACTCGCCCTATGTTGTAGGGCATCAGCAGCTCTCGAGCTATTTCGCACAGCTGATAAAGTCGCTCCAATCCAAAATGCTGCTCATGGGCGGCAATCTGAAATACCGAGTCGGCCGAGGTATAACAAACAGGCTTGCCGGTATGGATGTGCTCCTCTCCTAATTGCTCCAGAATAGTGGTGCCCGAGGCGTGCTTGTTGCCCAGAATACCGGGCAGTTTTGCCTGGCGAACCAGATCATCGATAAGCTCTGCGGGAAAACTGTTCTCGGTCTGTAAAAAGTAGCCCCACTCGAACAACACAGGCACCCCGGCCAGCTCCCAATGCCCCGAAGGGGTGTCTTTGCCGGAAGAAATTTCCTTGGCATAGCCGTAGCTGCCAAGCACCTCGGTTGGCAAGCTAACCCCTGCCGCCAGCTGGCCCGTGCTTTCCTGATGGGCATGAAACAAGCCCAGGGTGGCCAAATTGGGGAGCGTTAATGGCCCCTGTCGGCCGATATCTGCCTTGCCCTGCTGACACGCGGCGGCAATATTGCCCAGGGTGTCAGAACCCTGGTCGCCAAATTTGTCGGCATCGGCGGCGGCGCCAATACCAAACGAGTCAAGTACCAACACTATTGCGCGCTTCATGATGTCTCCTTGCATGGTGGCTTAATAGCCCCGGGATAACGATGCATCATGGTTGGCCCCCAGGGTATCCAATAGCTGATTCAACAGGCTGGAGGCACCAAATCGAAAGTGGCTCGGCCTGATCCAGTCTGGGCCCATGATGGTGGCGGCCAATTGCAAATATTGCCGGGCATCGACGGTGGTACGCACCCCGCCGGCAGCCTTGAAACCCACGTCTTTGCCGCTGGCTCTAATGGCCTTGAGCATGATCTCGGCGGAGGCCAGCGTAGCATTGACCGCCACCTTGCCGGTGGAGGTCTTGATAAAATCGGCGCCACCGGCAATGGCCAATTCGCAGGCCTGGTTAATCAGCGCAGGCGTAGCCAGCTCGCCGCTTTCGATGATCACTTTCAAGATAGCGCCCTTGTCCTCAACCCCAGCGCACGCCACCTTGGCAGCACGCACCATGGCCAGAGCAAAAGCATCATCACCCGCCATCAATTGGCGATACGGCAATACCAGATCGATTTCGTGGGCGCCAGCCTGCACGGCGGCGGCAATATCCTGCTCAACCTTGGTAATGCTGTGATTACCATGGGGGAAGTTAACCACGGTGGCAATGGCAATCTGCTCACTCACCTGCAAACGGCGCAAGGTATCGCTCACAATGCCAATAAAGTGCGGATACACACAGATGGCCGCCACCGTGCCCACCGGCGTTACCGCCTGTTGGCACAAAGCCACTATGCTTTGCTCGCTATCATCCTCGTTCAGGCTGGTTAAATCCATCAAACCCACCGCCTGACGAGCAATTCTCGCCAATACAGACTCACTCATTACAGCCTCGACCCATCATTAATTCACAGGGATGCCGGTACGGCTAGATGCCCGACAATGCCAGAAAAAAGCCGGCAATGGCAGCAGACATCAGGTTCGACAGTGTACCGGCCAGTATGGCTTTCAGGCCTAGGCGGGCAATATCATGGCGCCGACTGGGTGCCATGCCGCCCAGCCCACCGAGTAAAATAGCCACCGAAGCCAGGTTGGCGAAGCCGCACAAGGCAAACGAGATAATGGCCTTGGTATGCTCCGTCATGGCCTGGCCTGTGGTGGCGACCAGCAGCTCGTTCCCCAGATAAGGCGCGAAGTTAACATAGGCAACAAACTCGTTGAGCACCAGCTTTTGCCCAATAAAGGAGCCCGCCACCACCGCCTCATCCCAGGGCACCCCAATTAAAAATGCCAGAGGTGCAAATAGCCAGCCCAACAGCAGCTCCATGCTCAAGTCTTCGACACCAATCAGTTCGCCCAGGCCGCCCAGCATGCCATTCAGCAAGGCAATCAAGCCAATAAAAGCCAGCAACATGGCCCCCACGTTCAATGCCAGCAGCATACCAGAACTGGCCCCGGTGGCAGCAGCGTCAATGATATTGACCGGCTTGTCGGTGTCATTCGTGCCCGTCAGCTCGGCATTGGCCAAGGTTTCGTTGCTGGCCGGGGTTTCGGTTTCGGGAATGAGCAGTTTGGCAAACAACAGTCCGCCGGGGGCGGCCATAAAAGAAGCGGCTATCAGGTATTCCATCGACACCCCAATGGCCGCATATCCCGCCAATACCGAACCGGCGACCGAGGCCAGGCCACCGCACATAACGGCAAACAGTTCAGAGCGGGTCATGGTGGCAATAAAGGGGCGCACCACCAGTGGTGCTTCGGTTTGCCCGACAAAAATATTCGCGGTGGCCGATAACGACTCGGTACGCGAGGTGCCCAGCAAGCGCTGCAAGGCACCGCCCAGCAGACGGATCACCCATTGCATCACGCCGATGTAATACAGCACCGCAATCAGGGTCGAGAAAAAAATGATGATCGGCAGTACCCGCACCGCGAAAATAAAGCCCAGCCCGCTCTCGAACGCGGCCTCTCCTACCAGCCCTGCAAACAGGAAATCCATGCCGTCATTGGCATAGGCAATCACCTGCGCGACTCCTGCCGACAGAGCTTGCAGCATCTCCTTGCCCAGCGGCACATACAATACCAGGGCTCCCAGGCCCAGCTGCAAGGCAAATGCACCACCCACAGTACGCAGCCGAATGGCACTTCTGTTACTGGAGAATAACAAACCAATGAGCACCAGGCTCAGCATGCCGACCAGACTCATGATCAATGTCATCGCACTATCCCTTTGATTTAATAATCAAACTCACTGCCAAGCAGTATAGGTGTGCGTGTTCGATAATCGAGCGACAACATCACAAAAGCGGGAAAACACCCTCGCCAGGCACCGAGTTAACTACTCGCTGAAATCGAATAACTGGTTGACGTTGCTCTCGAGTTGCTCGGCCAGCAAGGCTTCATCCTGCTGACGCAGCTCGGCCAGGGCGGTGAGGACTCGCGGTAGTTGTGCCGGATGATTGGGCTGGCCCTGAAAACCACACAAGGGCATATCGGGGGCATCGGTTTCCAGTACCAGAGCCTCTACCGGCAACGCCGCCACGGCCTGACGGGTTTTATTGGCTCTGTCGTAGGTAATGGTACCGCCCACACCGATATGGATGCCCAGCATCCAAAAGGTCTCCGCCTGTTGAACGGATCCTGAAAAACCATGTACCACGCCGCCCTTTACCGGGTAGCGGCGCAGCCATTTCAACACTCTGTCGTGAGTGCCATGGCTGTGCAGTATGACCGGCAGCTGATACTGGATTGCCAGCTCAAGCTGGGCAATCAGGGCCGTTTCCTGAATGTCGGGTGCCAGTGTCAGACTACGATCCAGCCCCATCTCTCCAACGGCCACACAACGGTTATCGGCGTTGTCCAATGCCTTGGCAAGTGTGCTCTGCCAGGCGGTCGATGCCCTGGCCAACCACCAGGGATGCAAGCCCAACGCATAATACAGCCCTGGGTGGGCCGCACATAGCAGGGGCAAGTCTGGCCATTGCGCTTCTTCAATGCCGGGGATCACCAACCTGTGTACGCCCACCAATTGTGCGCGCCGCCAGTGCTGTGCACGGTCTGGCTCGAAGGCGGCAAAATCGAAGTGGCAGTGACTGTCGGTCATCAGCATGAAAGCCTCCTTGCGCTCACTCACTCGTTCGATAAAGGAAGACAAAAACGCCGGCTACAAGGCCGGCGTTACAATATCAAAGCACGGTAACCGTCGGCTTAGTGTTCGCGGGTTTTGCTGAACTGAATATCGGGGTAACGCTCCTGGGTCAGATTCAGGTTCACCATGGTGGGGGCGATGTAGGTCAGGTTATCGCCGCCATCCAATGCCAGGTTTGCTGACACCTTGCGCTCGAATTCATCCAGCTTCTTGGCATTGTCACAATATACCCAGCGCGCGGTAGAGACGTTAATCGCCTCGTAAAGGGCGTCTACGTTATATTCCGACTTCAAGCGGGCTACCACCACATCAAACTGCAGCACACCCACGGCACCGACGATCAGATCGTTGTTATCGAGTGGACGGAACAACTGCACCGCGCCCTCTTCCGACAACTGTACCAGCCCTTTCAGCAGCTGCTTTTGCTTGAGCGGATCACGCAAGCGAATACGACGGAACAGTTCGGGGGCGAAGTTGGGAATACCGGAAAACTTCAGGTCTTCCCCTTGAGTAAAGGTATCGCCAATTTGAATGGTACCGTGGTTATGCAAGCCGATGATATCGCCGGCAAACGCTTCTTCGGCTCGCTCTCTATCGCCCGCCATGAAAGTGACCGCATCGGAAATATTCACGGTCTTACCCAACCGCACATGTTTCATCTTCATGCCCTGGTTATAGGTGCCAGAAACGATACGCATAAAGGCGATACGGTCACGATGACGCGGGTCCATGTTGGCCTGGATTTTAAATACAAAACCTGAAAACTTCTCTTCACCGGCCTCGACATCACGCTCCTGGGTAGGTCGCGGCATGGGCGCGGGCGCCCAGTTACTAAAGCCGTCCAGCACATGATCCACACCGAAGTTGCCCAACGCGGTACCAAAATATACTGGCGTCAACTCGCCAGCCAGAAACAACTCCTGATCAAATTCGTTGGACGCCCCCATCACCAACTCAAGCTCTTCACGCAAGTCGGCAACCTCTTTCTCGTCCAGAATGTCATTCAACGCCGGATTATCCAGACCTTTGATGACCCTGATATCTTGAATGGTGTGCCCCTGACCTGGCTGATACAGAATGATTTCGTCATTTTTAAGGTGATACACGCCTTTAAACCACTTGCCACTGCCGATAGGCCAGGTAATGGGCGCGCACATCATGTTCAGTTCGGTTTCCACTTCATCAAGCAGCTCCATGGGATCACGAATATCCCGATCCAGCTTGTTGATAAAGGTAATAATGGGAGTGGTGCGCAGCCGCGTGACTTCCATCAGCTTGCGGGTTCTGTCTTCCACCCCTTTACCGCCATCAATCACCATCAGGCAGGAATCCACTGCCGTCAGCGTACGGTAGGTATCTTCCGAGAAGTCTTCATGGCCCGGAGTATCCAGCAGGTTGATCAAACAACCGTTATAAGGAAACTGCATCACAGAGGTGGTCACCGAGATGCCCCGCTCTTTTTCCATCTCCATCCAGTCAGACTTGGCATGCTGGTTAGAGCCACGGCCTTTTACGGTACCGGCACTTTGAATGGCCTGGCCGTGCAGCAATACTTTTTCGGTAATGGTGGTCTTACCCGCATCCGGGTGCGAAATAATGGCGAAAGTGCGGCGTTTGGCGACTTCCTGTAGAAATTGCGATGATGACATGGTCGGATTTCTTCTACTTTGATGAAAGAGCAAAGGGCCAAACTGGGCCTCACTCGGGGAACGACAGATAAAACGGCGGCTATTGTCGCCGATCCGCGGCGGATCCTCAATCAACAGTTAGGCTTTCCTCTGAAAAGGACAATGGTAACCGGACACTTCACCCACCACTGGCTTGCCGTTATTATGTCCTTTTTCATCAAGGGGTCGCACTCTTATGTCTCGTGCTTACTGTTCGCATTGTCATCTACCCCAAAGTGCCTGCCTGTGCGCTCATGTCGTGACTCAGCCCTGCCCGTTACCCCTGGTGATATTACAGCACCCGCTGGAAGCCAGACACGCCAAAAGTACGGTGCCGCTGCTGCGTCTGGCCCTGCCCGACATCCGCGTCGAGATTACCGAGCAACTGGCTCCGCTGCCACCACTGTCTCGGGGTGACTGGTGGCTGCTGTATCCGGGCCCCCAGGCACTGGATCTGGACAGCGAAGAAGGCGGACAAGCCAGCTCAGGTATTGGCGGCCTTGTGGTGCTGGATGGTACCTGGCGTAAAACCCGGCGTTTGTTGCACATGAATCCCTGGCTACGTCAATTACCCTGCCTGAGCTTCAGCCAGGCCCCTGAAGGCGCCTATCACATTCGCAAGGGTCCGGGCGGCCAGGCACTGTCGACACTGGAAAGTGTCAGTCATGTACTGCACCGTTTGCAGCCAGACTTTGTCACGGCGCATTTGCATACCTTGTTAGCGGCCCGTGTACGGCAATTTGAAGCGAGAACCACCGCCGGCGATACCTGATAAATAAATAGCTCAGACACCACTTCAGACGCCGAGTACGGCGACGGCCAGCGCCCCGATGAAACTCTTTAGCATATCCGATACATTTTTCAGAATTTAACTGCTCATTTGATCACAAAATCCGCTATCATTACGCCGCCTGATGTTAGGTGAATGTTTTTTAATCAGTATTGCATCGATAAAAAGGCCCACCACCTTGAAAATCGTAAGTAATTGATAAGGTTAAGATTAATGCTTTGTGAAAATGTAAAATCAGGCTTTGCAAGCGTATTAATATAATTTAACTGTTAAATAGCATTGACATTCATCACGTAATTGAAAAAAATCTACACACAAATTGTCAACATTTTGATTTTTGAAAAGTACACAATTTGAACACAAGAAGGCAGCGCATGTGGTCTCAGCCCCCAGCTCAAAGTAAGCTGGGCACCTGTTTCGATGCGCTAGGGTCCCAACTAATAAATATGAAACAGAGAAGGTAAGACCATGGAAGCGTATCTGCTGGAATTTGGTAACTTGTTGATAAGATGGCTGCACGTCATCGCAGCCATCGCATGGCTGGGTGAGTCAATTTACTTCGTTATGCTGGATAACGGCCTGAAGCCACCCAAGGGTGAAGCCTGCAAGAAAAAAGGCGTATTCGGTGAAATGTGGGCCGTACACGGTGGTGGTTTCTACCACAATCAAAAGTACGCAAGCAGCCCGGAAGATCTGCCAGAAGATCTGCATTGGTCATTCTGGAAGGCCTACACCACCTGGTTGTCAGGTTTTGGTCTGTTCACCCTGTTATACCTGACCAAGCCCAGCTTCTACCTGGTCAATCGTAACAGCCCGTGGGAATGGGCCGCCAACATGACCGGCACCCAGGCCAACATTGCCGCTCTGGCGTTCCTGCTGTTAGGTTGGATTATCTATAACGAGCTGTGTAAGCGCATCAGCCCCAACATGACCCGCGATGGTATCCTGAGTATTGCCGTTGCCGTGATGATGGTTGTGGTGGCTTATTTAAGCACGCACATCTTCTCTGGCCGTGCCGCCTTCCTGCTGACCGGTGCCGTAATGGCGACAGCCATGTCTGCCAACGTGTTCTTCTGGATCATCCCGGGCCAGCGCCGCATGGTTAATGCCATGAAGGCCGGTGAAAAACCAAACCCGATCGATGGTTTGCGCGGTAAGCAGCGTTCTGTACACAACACCTACTTCACCCTGCCAGTAGTATTGTTGATGCTGAGCAACCACTATGCCTTCACCTTTACTCACTCTCTGTCCTGGGTGATCATGGTGCTGTTTATCTTTGCCGGTGCCCTGATTCGTCAGTACTTTGTACTGATGCACGGCGGCAAAATCCGTCCGGGTTACCCGATTGCCGGTGTGGCATTGATTCTGGTTGCCGTCTGGATTGGTGCGCCGACTGCCAAGAAAGCAGTACAGGCTCCGGTGACGCCTGTAGAGCAGACCCAGACCAGTGTTGCAGCGACTGACGATGCAACCGTTGAAGGTGAGCAAGCAGACGCTGGCGAAGCAGCAACCGAAGCCGCTGCTTCTGGCGCTGTAACACTGGCGCAAGTAGAAACCATCATGAACAACCGTTGTGTCGAGTGTCATGCGGTAAACCCGACTCAGGCTGGTTTTGCTGCTGCGCCTCTTGGCATTCTGCTGGACTCGCCAAAGGAAATATTGTTGCAGGCTGATCACATCAAGCAAGTGGTCGCCAGTAAATATATGCCTTTGGGTAACATGACCCAGATGACAGATGAAGAGCGTGACATGATTGCTGCCTGGAATGGCCAGTAAGTTAGTCAACGCCAATTAAACAAGGCCCGCCCCGTGCGGGCCTTGTTGTTTCTGCCCCCCTGCTTCCCTGCATTTTCCGTGTGCCTGCACAGCCAACAATGCAGAGCAAAAAAAGCATACCTAAACCCTTCCTTTTAAATGCCTTATATCCAAGGTTATATTAAGATTATTTAAGAATAACATAACAATGCAGCGCAAAATTCAGGCTACAATCGAAGCCTCGCCATCATCTATTGATAGGCCGAGATCTTTTACTCACTCGAGGATTTTGCTGATGAATACATCTCATCTGGATATGCACGAAAAAATCTGCGTTGTTACCGGAGCCGCCAGAGGGTTAGGACGCACAATTAGCGAAACCCTGGCCAAAGCAGGAGCAAAGCGCGTTTATGCCTGCGATATCAATATGGCACCGGCAGAAAGCTGGATTGGCGATTACAGCAATATCTCTGCCATTACCCTGGATGTGTGTAACAGCTCAGCCCTCAATACCTTGAGCAAGCGCATTCTCGATGAGCAAGGCCGTGTCGATGTGCTGGTGAATAATGCCGGCATTACCCGCGATGCGCTGCTCACCAAGATGACGGAAACAGAGTGGGATCAGGTGCTGGACGTCAACCTGAAAGGGGTATTTCTGATGACTCAGGCCATGCTGCCATTGATCAAGGTTCAGGCCAAAGGCAGCATAGTGAGCATTTCATCAGTCGTGGGCACAGACGGCAATATTGGCCAGACCAACTATGCGGCCAGCAAAGGCGGTATTATTGCCATGACCAAGGGCTGGGCCAAAGAGTTGGTGCACGGAGGAGCACACATTCGCGCCAATTGCATCGCCCCTGGCTTTATCAATACCGAAATGACACAAGCCGTGCCCGAGAAGGTGCTGGAGAAAATGACGGCGCGTATTCCATTGGGTGCGTTGGGCGAGCCACAGGATATTGCCGAAGGGGTGCTGTTTTTAGCCAGTGACCGCGCGCGATACATCACGGGGCAAGTACTGAAAATAGACGGCGGCCTGGTGCTGTAAGAGATTAATCATCGCGGGCCACCTGGTTAAAACGACAACACCAAACCCGAGGTTTGGTGTTTTTTTATTGTTGGCCACCTGATGATATTTAGCGTAATGCTGGGCGGCTGGATGCTGTGGTTTGCACTTCGCTTAAATGGAGGTGTTGACGCAACCGCCTTGCCAGCGCATCAATGGTCATATTTAACGCCGCACATACCAGTAACAGCAGCATGGCGCGATCCAGGCGAAACTCACTGAAGGCCGAATCGATGTAAAAGCCCAGGGTGGGAATACCCAACATGCCGAGAATAGCCGTTTCTCGCACCAGGTTTTCAAAACGATACAGGCTGTAGGCCATAAAGGGGCGATACAAACGCGGCAACACTTCAAACAGGTAGAGGTTAACGCCTGTGGGCGCGTCTTCTCTAAACCTCAAGCTGTTCAGGTGGTGGCCCAGCAAGTGCGCAATAATAGCGCCATTGTGCAGCCCCAGTGCCGCTATGGCCGGTAACATGCTGGGCCCCAGCAACAAGGTACCGATAAAGGCCAGTAAATATTCCGGCAAGGCACGCATCAGCACCAGGCCCAAATGGCTGCCAATCCGGGTCCCCCTATTGCCAAATCGGCGCGAAATGGCCGGAAACCATAACAAGGCCAATACGGCCATCACCACCAGAGCCAACAAGGCCAGCACCAGGGTATTCAACAAACCGGGCGCAATCTGCTCTGCCCACAAGCTTTGCAACCAGGGCAGGAATTCACCCCATTCTCCACTGCGCAGCGGCGTGGGCACGATATCTTGAGTAAAAAAGCGTACCGTCAGCGGCCAGTTAAAAACGGCCTGAGGCGGCAACCACCATAAAGCCGCCGCTAAATACGCCAGCAGCAACCTGGGGCGCCACCACCACTTCAACGTGGCAATCAGCAATACCAGCGCGTAAAAAAAACTGGCCGCTTCGGCGTAATACCCCTGACGCAGCAGCGATTCCAGGTGATACCCCAAGGTGGGCAGGCCAATAAAGCCCAACACCGCCGAGCTGCGAATGCCACACTCCAGGCGATAACCGATATAACTGGACATTTGTCGCCAGCACAGTGGCAATTGTAAAAAGCACAACCGGGAACACCAACCCGGCTTTTCTCCCGAATCGGCGAACAATGCCTGCTCGGGAGCCGGATCGGCCTCTTCAAACAGCTCGCCAAATACCTTGGCAAAGGTACCGGCGTAAGGCAGGGCGATAGCCAATACGCCAGTCAGTGGCGAAATGCCCAGCAACTGGATAAACAGCAAGGCCCAGAACAGCTCGTGCACCGCCCGCAGGCCCGCCGCCAGACGGCGAATAGCGCCACGGCGATAGCCTGCCGCCAGCAGCAACCCCGCCCCCGCCCCCAGCGCGACCCCTTGCAGCGCAAAGGCCAGGGTATTGGCCAGTGCCGCCCCCAGAATGGAGAGCGGCGGCCAGCTAGGCAGCAGCAACCCGGCACCCAGCCGTGTCAGCTCAAACCAGGGATCGAATGCACTGATGGATAAATCGGCCCAGGGCAAACACGCCACCGCCAGCAACACAAACAGCAGACTGCTGTGCACCATGGCACGATTGGGACGAGAAACAGACATCAAGTCGTTTGGTACAAGTCGCTGAGCTCACCCGCGTTTAGCGACTGGGCCGGTGCATCCAGTACCACTCGTCCGGCCCGCAGGCCGATGATGCGCGTGCAGTGAGTGAGCGCTTGCTCGATATTATGCAGCGCCAGCACCAGAGTTTGATGCCGCGCGCATAACAGCTGCAACAGAGCATCGGCCTGGCGTTCATCCAGTGCCGATACCGGCTCATCGCCAATAAAGATGGTTTTTTGCTGATACAGGGCACGGCCCAGACTGACCCGGCTTTGCTGACCGCCCGATAACCGCTCGGCCGGCTGCCATAACTGGTCCTGCAACCCAAGCTGATCGGCCAGCTCACCAATTTCAGCCCTGGGCCTGGCCTGGGGGCGAATCAGGTTCGCCAGGTTATACCAGGCCGAATAACGGGCAAGGCGCCCCATGTAAATATTATGGAACGCCGACAACACCGGCACCAGGCCGGGCTGCTGTGGACACCAGGCCACCTCGCTGGCACGCAACTCGCGCATACTGCGCAGCAAGGTGCTCTTGCCGGTACCGGACTTGCCCAGCAATGCCACCCGCTCACCCTGGTGTATCTTCAGGGTGAGCTCATGCAGCACCGGGCTGGCACCATAGCCCAGATCCTGTTGTTGAAACTGAAACAGGCAGTTATCGGCACTCATGTGCACCTGGTACCCTTAATCATTCCACAACCAGCAGAGATTTGGCGTCCACTATTTGTCATCCATGATGCCAATGGCCACGGCGGTATCGCGAATAGGGGAATAATCCTGATTGGTGGCTTTTACAAACCCCGAGCGAGGAAAGGCCGCCAGCAAGGCCGGATCCGTCATGTCCAGCAAGGCTTGTTGTACCTTGTCTTTAAAACCGGTACCAAAGCGCGCGTCTACATCGCCGCGTATGGTCCACTGATAATCCGGATAACTCGGCGAGGCCCAAATCACCTTGACCTTGCTGGTATCTATGTTGCCCTTGGCAAGTTCAGCGTCCCACACTGCGTAGTTCAAGGCACCCACTTCAAAGGCACCAGACTGCACCAGACTAATGGTGCGGTTATGGTCGCCGGAAAAGCCGACGCGCGAGAACAGTTCATTCGGAGCCTTGCCGTAGTGCTCACGCAAGAAGAACTCGGGCATCAGGCGGCCAGACGTCGAGCCTTTGTCACCAAAGGTAAAGCGCTTGCCGGCCAACTCGGTTGGCAACTGCTCACTTCTCTCTAATCCGGTGCTGGTGTGGGCAATAATGTAACTGACGAACTCGGTATCTTCTTTACCCTGGGCGATGGCCTCGCTATTGGGCACCAGTTCGCGCGCCTGTACGCCGGTCAGACCGCCAAACCAAGCAAGCTGTACCTGATCATTACGAAACGCGCTGACGGCAGCGGGATAGCTTTTGACCGGTATATATTCAACCTCGACACCCAGCTTGTCGCTCAGGTAGTCGGCAATTTTGCCAAAGCGCTCGGTGAGGTGACGCTCGTCCTGATCGGGAATGGCAGTAAACACAAAAGGCTGGGCTTGCGCGGGAACAGCAACGGCTCCGGCCAGACACAAGATGGTCAAACAAAGAGGACGCAATCGTCCCAAAATACGAGCAACCAAACAATCCATGATAATCATCGTCCAAAATTAGCGGGGGTAACGATTATATCTTATGTAAAGGGTCAGCGATCATTTGTACGCATACAGCAGCAAAAAATTCACCAGCCAGCGCTGAAAACAAGCTTCGCGGCGCTCTAGCCAGTGTGTACTCTGCCCAGATCACGGCAAGTTAGCCCACCCAGCCGTTCACCAACGCCATATACACCAGGGTGCCGGTTAAAATACTGAGCAAGGCCTGTCGGCGCCATAGCTGCAACACCGCCACCACCACCACCGCGATGATCTGTGCATAACCATCACTGGGCTGGTTCCAGTTATGCACATTCATGGCATACAGGGTCAGCAGTACCATCATGGCGACCGGCAAGCGGCGGCCAAGTATTTGAATGCGCCTGTGATGAGCAATAAAGCCACGGGCCACAAAAGGAAACGCCCGCAAACCAAAGGTAACCGCCGCCATGATCAGGGCACTGATCAGATAATCCAGTTCGCTCATGCCTCTTTCTCCTGTAACCGAGGTTGTGGCCATGCCAGCAGTACCAATACCAGCATGATGGACGCCGCCAACAGGAAGTACTCACTGACCCAGACTCCCGCAACAACCGCGGAGACCAGCCCCAGGAGCACGGCCCCCCAATCTTTTCTGGCCCGTATTTGTTCTACCGCCAGCACCGCAAACAAGGCAGTCAACGCAAAGTCCAGCCCTTGCAAGCCAGGCGGCAGCCCCCGCGCCAGCACTATGCCAATCAGGGTACCCAATACCCAGTAGCATTGGTTAAACAGCACCACTTGCAGCGCGGTTTTACTGTCGGTTACCTGACCCGGAGCACTGAGCAACGAATAGGTTTCATCGGTAATACCAAAGATAAAATAGGGACGACCCAAGATGCCTTTGGGCAGCAGGTGATACAAAGACAGGCCATAGAACAAATGACGAAAGTTAACCAGTAATGAAGCCACCGCCAGATCAATCCAGCCAATGCCCGCCGCCAGCATGCCCACGGCCAGATATTGCAAGGCGCCCGCATATACAATAATGCTTATCAAGGGAGCCCAGTACCAGGCGAGACCCGCGTCTACCCACAGCACACCAAATACGGCCCCCAAGGGTAAATAGCCCATCATTACCGGAAATGTGAGCGGCAAGGCACTACGCCAACTGGTCATTTACTTTCCTTAATAACTATAAAGCGCTAAAAAATAAGGGATTTATTAGTCTTTAGCAAGGAAATAGCCACTCGAAAGGCAACAGATGCAGATTAACATTCATTAAGCCTCACCTCATATCACATACTATGGGCGATCAGGAAACGCCAGCATAAAGCGGGTGCTCCCCTTATCGCTCTCAACCCACACCCGGCCCTGATGCAGCTGCATGATCGAGCGCACAATCGACAGGCCCAGACCACCGGTTTGACCGGGGTTGGCACGGGAGGGGTCACAGCGATAAAAGCGTTCGAACAGGAGTGCTAACTGCGTCTCGGCGATGACCGGGCCCTGATTACTCACCCGGATGACCCTTTGTCCCGGCATTTGATAACTGCTTATCCGAATGGGCTGCCCCTTGGCACCGTAGCGCAGGGCATTGCTGATCAGGTTAGCCAGTGCACG
The DNA here is from genome assembly GCF_014643915.1 of Oceanisphaera marina. GTDB lineage: Bacteria > Pseudomonadota > Gammaproteobacteria > Enterobacterales > Aeromonadaceae > Oceanimonas > Oceanimonas marina. The sequence goes on along the minus strand of NZ_BMKE01000020.1, from coordinate 14,647 downwards.
GCGCAACAGGTCTTCATCGGCCCAGACCCGGGCCGCTGGCGGTAAGTGTGCCTCGGTTAACTTGCTCATCTCGTTGTGCAAGACCATATCGGCTTCTTCGGCCATGCCCTCGAAGTATTCACACAACTGGGTGGTCAACTCCGACAGATCGACCCAGCGCTGATTCATCGACGCCTTGGGTTGCTCGGTTCTGGCCAAAAACAGTATGCTGTCGACCATGCGCGACAAGCGTTCGTATTCTTCTTGGTGAGATGCCAGCAGCCCTTCGTATTCTTCCAGCGGCCGAGGTTTGCGCAAGGTATGCTCGGTTTGTCCCATCAAGTTGCTCAAGGGGGTGCGCACTTCATGGGCCAGATCTTCAGAGAAACGCGACAATTGGGCAAACCCCTCTTCCAGACGCGCCAGCATCTGATTCAGGCTATCCTGCAGACCCTGTAATTCCTGAGGTAAATCGGCCTGGTTCAAACGCACATGTAACCGGCGCACATCAATCGTCTCGGCCTTGCGCCCCAGCGCTCGCAAGGGTTGCAAAGCACGCCGACTGACCCAACCGCCCAGCACAAACGCCAACAAGGCACCCACCGCCAGCGTGACCAGTAATTTCAGCCGATAGGCGGCCAGCATTTGCTCCCGTGGTGCCAGCAACTTGCCGGCAATCAGCAACAGCGGCTGGCCTTCATGCTCAAGATACCGCCATGCCAGCCGCGCCTGCTTGTTATCATCAAAGCCCAATTGTGAGTGTTCACTACGGCCAAGTTCGGGTAAGGGTAACTGCCCGGGATTCACGCTGATCAAGGCCTCGCCCGTGTCATCCAATACCCATAGCAGACTGTCTTGATTACCCAGCATATTGGCGTACAACTGCGGCCGACTACGCAGCTCGGTCACGCTGTCGCTCTCGCCCAACAGTGCCTCTATGTGCTCCAGGCGCCCGAGCAGGCTTTGATCATCACGCCACACCAACTCTCGTTGCAGCGAGTAATTCAGGTAAAAACCTATGCCGCCCAGTAAGCAAACACTGACTACGGCAAACATCAGCGCCAGTTTCAGGCTCAGGGAGTTGCGCCACCCTCTCACGTACGCACCTCACACACATAGCCCATGCCGCGCATGGTATGAATAAGCTTGGGCTGATAGCCGTCGTCTATTTTGGCGCGCAATCGACGAATAGCCACATCCACCACATTGGTGTCGCTGTCAAAGTTCATGTGCCACACCTGAGAGGCAATATAGGTGCGAGACAGCACTTCCCCCTGATGACCGAGCAACAGCTGCAGCAGGGTAAACTCCTTGTTGGTCAGCTCGATGCGCTGTCCTGCTCGCGTTACGCGCCGGCTCAGAGATTCCAGCTGTAAATCGGCCAGCTGGAATAAGGTGACTTCGCGTACCGGTGCACGCTGCAATAGCTTGCGTGCCCGCGCCAGCAATTCGGCAAACGAAAACGGTTTGGCCAGATAATCATCGGCGCCCTGCTCCAGGCCTCGCACTTTGTCTTCTACCGCATCGCGGGCACTGAGAAAAATAACCGGCGTGCTGGAGGTACGGCGAATAATCTGCAGCAGCTGCCAGCCATCCAGTCCCGGTAGCATGATATCGAGAATAATCAGATCAAAATGCCCCTCTCGGATCAGAAACTCGCCTTCTCGTCCATCAAAGGCAACTTCCACCGAATAGCCGGACTCACTAAAACCTTTTTTCAGATAATCAGCTATTTTAGCCTCATCTTCCACGACAAGTATTTTCATGGTGACCTTCCCCTTTTTCGGTGCGTGGCAGTGAATAGTCGTCACTTTATCACTGTTGACTTATCTGCCGATAACCGGATCCAGAAAGATGACAGCTTTGTAATAAACCGGTAATGGGTTTGATAGCCAGGTGCAGGCATGATGAGTCCAGAACACACGCACGCCTTGGTAAATGACCAGGCGAGCAGGAAATTAAGGTCTCACCTTAATCATGCTATCAACTCGAGGAAATCCTATGAAACAACTTAAATATGTTATGGCCGGTGCCATGCTGGCCGGTGCTTCCAGCTTTGCCTTTGCCGCAGGCAATCCTTTGAGCGTACACGTACTCAACCTGGAAAACGGTTTGCCGTCACCAGGCGTACAAGTCGTACTGGAACAAAAGCAGGGTGATGACTGGGCTCAACTCAATACCGGCGTGACCAACGAGCAAGGTCGCATCACCGCCTTATACCCGGAAGGTAAAAAGCTGGAGCAAGGTACCTATCGCGTTACCTTTGAAACCGGCGAATGGTTCAAGAAGCACGATACCGAGACGTTCTTCCCTGAAATTCCGGTTATCTTCTCTGCCGATGCCAGCGTAGAGCATTACCATGTGCCCCTGTTGCTGAGCCCTTACGGCTTCTCTACCTATCGCGGTAACTAAGCCTCTGCCCTAAGGCATTAAGATTTGTTTTACCCTGTATAATTCAACACCAGCCCCAGGGCTGGTGTTGTCGTTGGCATTTCCCAGCTGGATTAAAATACCCACCAACCGCAGTAAAAGAGCAGTGCAATAAAAAAGGGAGCCGAAGCTCCCTTTTTTCATGTTTTCAAAACGATTACAGCGCCTTGAGGATGTTATCCACGCTGTCTTTGGCATCGCCAAACAGCATGGTGCTGTTTTCACGGAAAAACAGCGGGTTTTGTACCCCGGCATAACCGGTATTCATGGAGCGTTTGAATACGACCACCTGCTGGGCCTTCCACACTTCCAGCACCGGCATGCCGGCAATGGGGCTGGCGGGGTCTTCTGCCGCAGACGGGTTAACGGTATCGTTGGCACCAATCACCAGTACGGTATCGGTATCGCCGAAATCATCGTTGATTTCATCCATCTCCAATACGATGTCGTAAGGGACCCGTGCTTCAGCCAGCAAGACGTTCATGTGTCCGGGCAAGCGCCCGGCCACCGGGTGAATACCGAAGCGTACTTTTACGCCCGCGGCCTGCAGCTTGGAGACCAGCTCGGCCACTGGATATTGCGCTTGGGCCACCGCCATGCCATAACCCGGGGTGATAATCACCGAGCTGGAGTTTTTCAGCATGTCGGCCACATCTTCCGCCGTCACTTCAACATGCTCACCCTGCTCTTCATCACCGCTGCTGGCGGTGTCATCGGAGCCAAAACCACCGGCAATCACCGAAATAAAGGAGCGGTTCATGGCCTTGCACATAATGTAAGACAGAATGGCACCGCTGGAACCCACCAGAGCACCGGTGACGATCAGCAAGTCGTTGGACAGCATAAAGCCTGCCGCCGCCGCTGCCCAACCCGAGTAGGAATTCAGCATGGAGATCACCACCGGCATATCAGCACCACCGATGCTGGCCACCAGGTGCCAGCCAAAGGCCAGTGCGATCAGGGTCATCACCAATAACGGGAAGGTAGAACCTTCTACCTGCACAAACCAGATCAACAGCAATGCCGACACCACCACCGCCAGCAGATTCAGCTTGTGACGGTGAGGCAGTTGCAGTGCCTTGGAGGAAATCACCCCGCGCAACTTGCCAAAGGCGACAATGGAGCCGGTAAAGGTGACCGCACCAATAAACACGCCCAAAAAGACTTCGGTATTGTGAATATTGAGCATGGCACCGAACAGCGGCTCATGATCCAGATAAGTATTAAAACCGACAAACACTGCCGCCAAACCCACAAAGCTGTGCAAGATGGCGATCAGTTCGGGCATTTCGGTCATTTCGACCTTAAGCGCCAGACGAATACCAATGGCGGCCCCTATGGCCATGGCCACGATAATCCAGCCCAGTCCCGTGATTTCCGGGTTGAAAATGGTGGCCAGCAGCGCAATAGTCATGCCCGCTACCCCATACCAGTTACCGGCCTTGGCCGACTCCTGCTTGGATAAACCGCCCAAGCTCAAAATAAAGAGCACGGCGGCAACAATATAAGACGCAGTTACAAGTCCTTGTGACATTCTATTAGCCCTTTCTAAACATCTTCAGCATGCGGTGTGTCACGGTAAAACCGCCGAACACGTTAATTGACGCTATCAGTATCGCCACAAAGGCCAGAAAACTGACAAAGCCACCGTTTCCTACCTGAGACAAGGCGCCCACCACGATGATCCCCGAAATGGCGTTGGTCACCGACATCAGGGGCGTGTGCAGCGAGTGGGATACGTTCCACACCACGTAGTACCCCACGATGCAGGCCAGTACAAATACGGTGAAATGCGATAAAAACTCCGCCGGTGCCACGGCGGCCAACCAGGCAAACAGCAAGACGCCAATGCCCCCCAGGTAATATTTGAGGTTGCCAGGCGCTTTTGGCTCGGGCTTGGCCTGAGGCTGCGCGCTGGCTTGTGCCTTGGGAGCGGCAGACACGCTGATGGCCGGCGGCGGGAAAGTCACTTCGCCGTCTTTGACCACCGTCATGTTGCGCAGTACCACGTCGTCGAAGTCGACCTTGATATTGCCGTCTTTTTCCTTGCACAGCAGTTTGGCCAGATTCACCAGGTTGGTGGCATATAAAGTGGAAGACTGGGTAGGCAGGCGACCGTTGAGGTCGGTATAACCGATAATCTTGACGCCGTTGTCGGATACGAACAGCTCGCCCGGCTGAGTCAATTCGCAGTTGCCGCCGTTTTGCGCCGCCAAGTCCACGATTACCGAACCGGGCTGCATGTTGGCCACCATGTCGGCAGTAATCAGCTTGGGCGCCGGCTTACCGGGAATAAGCGCCGTGGTGATGATAATGTCGACTTCCTTGGCCTGCTGCATAAACAGCGCCATTTCCGCATCGATAAACGCCTGGCTCATCTCTTTGGCGTAACCATCGCTTGAGTCTGAATCTTCTTCATAATCCAGCTCTAAAAACTCGCCGCCCATGGAGTTGATTTGTTCTTTTACCTCGGGGCGAGTATCGAAGGCGCGCACCACGGCACCCAGTGAACCGGCGGCACCAATGGCCGACAGGCCGGCCACACCGGCACCAATCACCAGCACCTTGGCCGGTGGCACCTTGCCGGCGGCGGTGATCTGACCGGTAAAAAAGCGGCCAAATTCGTGAGCGGCTTCCACTACCGCGCGGTAACCGGCAATGTTGGCCATGGAAGACAGCGCATCCAGTGACTGAGCACGCGAGATACGCGGCACCATGTCCATGGCCAGCACGGTCACGCCTTTGTTTTTCAGCTGCTCGACCAATTCTGGATTCTGTGCCGGCCAGATAAAGCTGACTAGCGTAGTGCCTGCTTGCAGCCGCTCGATTTCCTCGGCAGTGGGGGCATTCACCTTGTAGATAATGGCCGCTTGCCATACCTGGCTGGCATCCGCCAACGTGGCACCCGCGGCTTGGTAGGCGCTATCGTCAAAGCTGGCCAAACTGCCCGCGCCCTGCTCGATGCACACCTCAAACCCCAGTTTGCGTAGCTGCTCTACCGACTTGGGGGACGCAGCCACCCGAGTCTCGCCGCCAAGCGTTTCCTTTGGAATTGCGATTAACATAATACATCCCTAATTAATGTTGATATTGCCACCAGGCCCATTGCTTGCCTGGCGTTAAGCAAGCTGCTTGTTCCGTCCATAAGCCGCATTCACTTATAGGTACTCGCCCAAAGGCCGCACCTGACTCGACGGTTTGCTACTTTTCACCCACCTTAAAGCACGCATCGCGCGGTTCGATACCACAAACCACTCGATTGCTCCCAAACAAAAAGGCGTAACAAGTCAATAAAGTTGCATAAAAATAGTGTGCAGCCTGCACACTATATATTTATCTTCACCTGAAAATAAACCTGTTTTTGGTCAAGTTTTAACTTGCTCTCCTACGTTAGCATTGATTGCCGTCCAAGATGGCAAGGTTTTAGCGCCCAGGATCACAAAAGAGAAAGCCAGCCCCCACCTCCAGCCTGACCGATGAAGGCTCCATGAAAAACGGCCAGCTATACAGCTGGCCGCGAAGTAAAACACAGGCTGAGCAATGGCAACCGCCAGGCCGCCAAAAGCATTATTTTTAGCTTACTTTACAAAGAGATACCAATAAAAAAACAGCAAATTGAAACCGGCAAAAAATAGTATCCCTACCCAGCTCAGGGCAATCATGCCCCGCCCCAGACGATAACGCTCGGGAACCTGCGGCAGCCTCATTAATCGATAATTCAGCCAGGCAAACACCAGCGCACTGATAAAGGCAGAAATCATCGCCAGTTCCAGCATGGCCAGTAAGGCACCTTTAAAAAACATGATAATAAAGGCGCTGATAATGCCCATGGCAATCATCAAGGGGTAGGTATAGCGACTCCCCTTGCCGGTAGGGCCGCTGCCCTGGGGCTGGCCAAACTGCACAAAACACTCGCTCAAGGCACGGCTGTAGCCGTCCAGTACCGTCACGGTTGTAGAGAACATGCATAAAAATGCGATTAGAGCGATCAGCCAACGGCTCCATTCACCGATCACACTGGCATAAACATCAACCAGCTGATGAGCAAAGCCAATGCCCGAGGTGGCCAGGCTGGTACCACTGCCATGCAACACCAGGGCACCCAGGGCAACAAAGGCCAGCGCCAGCAAGGTAGAAGTAATGTAGCCGACGTTAAAATCCACCAGCGCATCTTTGTAGTCCAGGCTGTTGTTCAGGGCTTTTTTCTGCCGTAGCCAGACGCTGTTCCAGGAAGAAAGTTCAATAGGAGCCGGCATCCAGCCCATTAATGCCACCAGAAAGCCGACCGAGGCCAGATTCCACGGGCTGGGGGATACAAAATCGGGGGGAGCCACGCCGCCCTTGTTCAGGGCGATACACACCGCCGTCACAGTAGCAATGGCCAGGCCGACGATAATCCATTTGGTCACCTTGTCGAGGGTCTTGTAATGGCCGGTCAGCAAGAACACCAGCGAGCCGGCCAGCACTATCATGCTGAGCTGGGTGACGGTCAGGCTGTCGCCGATAAACAAGCCCAGAATGCTGCCGCACAGCATGGCCACGCCGGCGGCGCTAATCACCGCAGCTACCAGGTTCAACGTGGTAAATAAATAGAGATAGCCGCGACCAATGCGATCGTAACCCTGGATCAGGGTTTCATCTGCCGCCATGGTGTAGCGCGCGCCGATTTGAAAAAACGGATATTTAAGCAGGTTGACCAACAAGATAAGGCCCACCAGCTGCCAGCCATAAATGGCGCCGGCCTGGGTTGAGGCCACCAGGTGCGAGCCACCGATGGCGGCAGCAGCCCCAAGAATGCCGGGGCCCAGCACCTGCATGTAGTGACTTATGCTGCGGGTGTCATCTTTCGCAACATCAATTAACTCTGACATCTTTAATACCCTGTCTGTTAGCTTTGCTTTTCACATAAAAAAGAAAGTAAAAGGCCACAGGGGAATGGATAAATCAACTGGTTTTTGTATTCACACACCACCCATTGAAACATAAAGAACCAATACAAAACATACAAATAGAATCTTAACCTAACGCAGAGGCGCTTCACCAACCGGACTGACTAAATGATGTTTATATGCCCTATATAATACGGAACAGGATGTTTGGCATATTTCACTATTCATCACCCAAAGCCGAACCCAGCATCCAGAGTCCGGCAACAGGCTGACTGCCTTGCAAGGTAAACGGAATGGATTCTCTGCGCCCGGCTTTGTCTATTTGTAACGCCAGGTGTAAATGAGGCCCTGAGCTATAACCGGTGTCGCCCGACGCCGCAACCCGCTGCCCCACCTTAACGCGATCCCCCCTGCGCACGCGTAGCGATCCGGCTTGCAAGTGAGCATACAAAGTCATGGTACCGTCGGCATGACGCAGACGCAGGTGATTGGACTTGCCACGATATTGTGGCGCCAGTCCGCCGCCAGTATGCGTATCCACCGCAGCGATGACGACCCCATCTCGAGTGGCGAACAAAGGCGTGCCCACGGGCAAGGCAATATCCAGCGCATAACGGTTCGACAGCTTGTTATGGCTGAAGTCACCATTAAACCCTTGCGCAATACGATAGCGCCCGGCAACCGGTGAAGCCAAATCATGATGGGCAGAAAAATAAGAGCCGGTGGTTTTATTGCTGACAAAACCGGGGGGCAATGAAATGGAGCGGGCATCCCGTTTGGTTGACGTCTCTGAATGGGCTTGCGCTATATCGTCGTTGCTGTAATCAAAATCATAATCATAGCGCCAGTCCCCACCGGCTTGTGCCGACAATTTGCCAACAAACAGCTCCTCCGTGGGCGGTAGGGTCAGTACCTGCCGCATCGGCTTGGGGATAGTCACGTTGTGTTGGCGAGAAAAGCGAAAGCGCAGATCCACGGCGACGGTCAGTCGATTCAAGACAAAGAAATAATGGCCATCCGGCTTCTCTACCACTCGAACCAGGACGCCATCGCGGTTGAAGGCGTGCTCTTGCCCGCTGGCGGGAAGCGACTTTACGACATATTTTTGATTATCGGTATAATGCACCACGCCATTGGCATCATGATAACGATGTATATCCGCCTGTGCATGCCAGGACCATGGCCACAGGCTGCCAAACAAGACCATACCGAGCCCGATACCAGCCCCTTCTTTCCATAAACCTCTCATTTTTCTGTCCTTGAAAGAGAGTGTGCAACTAAGTATAGAAACAATCAGGCTACTTATTCAGCAATAATGCCATCAATACCGCATCTTCAGCACCAGCCGCACTTTGATAATAATGGCGCCGGCGGCCATTTTCCTGATAACCGCAAGCCTGATACAAAGCCTGGGCCGCCATGTTGGACGCCCTGACTTCCAGCCAGCACTGGGTGATGTGTTGCCGTTCACAAAGATGCAGGTAATGCGTTATCAGCTGGCGACCAAACCCCTGCCCTTGCTGTTCCGGCGCCACACATATATTCATCAGGGTGCTTTCATCCAGTATGCCGTCGGCAATAAAGTACCCCAATAGCTGCTCACTCTTTTCAGTGGCCGCTTGTTGCTGTTGCAACCACAAGGATCCGGTAAAGTAGCGATTGCCAAAGCTGTCAGCCAGCACATTGCGACTCCAGGGATGGGCATGGGCTGCTTGCTCCAGTGCGAGCATGGCATCGAGATCGTCAGGTGTTAATGGGCGAAATACAGGCGACATAAACAACTCCAGAGTGCTTGTTTTTGCTGAGCAGACAAGTCCATCGCCGGCTTGCCGGTATCAGCCATCGGCAGACTGTCATGCCAGTGGAAATGGTTCGAGGCACTGGTGAGATTCAAACCAAGCAATATGGGGGCCAATGGCTGCTTTGCCGCCAGCCAGCTTGCTTCATCCATTACCTGCAACTGGGCCTCGGTTAACGACAGGGCCAGCCTGATATCGGCAATAAAGGTAGCAGACAATATCTTTCCCTGACCAAGGATGATGAGTACCTCGGCGGCCGTCACGGCAGGAGAAGGGGCAAAAGGCAGTCGCTCGGGGTGAGCGCAGTGCCAGGCTGGCAATGCCAGCAGCTGCCAGAGCTGTGTTTGATTCGGCGTCATTTAGCTACTCCATAACGCAAAAAGCCAGCGGTTAGGCTGGCTTTTTGCAAGAAGTTGGCAGGGGCGGAGGGATTCGAACCCCCAACCATCGGTTTTGGAGACCGCCGTTCTACCAATTGGAACTACGCCCCTGCAATACGAAGCGAATTATAAAGATACCTGCTCAAAGGTAAAGTGCTATTTGGCATTAATTGGTTTGTTCGCTTATATTTTCACCGCATTCACAGGATATTTTGCTTATGTTCTACATTTCTTTATAATCTGCACGATTCGCAAGCGCTCGGAGTGACCCCAAAATGCTCATTGCTGTTTTTGAACAGTCCACTGTATTGAGATCCGCCCCTATTGGTGACGGTGAAAGTACCGGCGTTTGCAGTCGATTAGCTCTAATGGCCCCGTATTGGGGCTTTTTTGTGCCCTTCACCTTATACCTGCAAGAGCGTTGCTGATGGCAAATCCCCTATATCAAAAGCATGTAATTTCTATCTCCGACTTCACTCGACCCGAGCTGGAACTGATCATAGATACCGCCGTGAAGCTTAAAACCCAGCCTCATCCCGATCTATTACAACACCAGGTTGTGGCGAGCTGTTTTTTTGAAGCCTCGACCCGTACGCGTTTGTCATTTGAAACCGCGATTCACCGCTTGGGTGGTTCGGTGATCGGCTTTTCCGATAGCACCAGCACCTCACTGGCAAAAAAAGGCGAAACCCTGTCTGATTCGGTCAAAATAATCAGCTCTTATTGTGATGCCTTTGTCGTGCGCCACCCCCAGGAAGGGGCCGCTCGACTGGCTGCCGAGTTTTCTTCTGTACCGGTGATTAACGCCGGCGATGGCTCCAACCAGCATCCCACGCAGACCCTGCTGGACTTGTTTACCATCTACGAAACCCAGGGCACGCTGCAAGGGCTGACCATCGCCTTTGTGGGCGATCTGAAATATGGCCGTACCGTGCACTCGCTCACCCAGGCGCTCAGCCTGTTTGGCTGCAAGTTCTACTTTATTGCCCCTCAAGCCTTGTCCATGCCCAGCTACCTGTGTGATGAGCTGAGCGAAAAAGGCATTAACTTCGAAATTCGTGACAGCATGGAAGAGGTGATGGACGAGCTGGATATTCTGTATATGACGCGAGTGCAAAAAGAACGCTTCGACGAAACAGAATATGTGCATGTGGCATCAAAGTACGTGCTGACCCCAGAAGTACTGGAAGGCGCCAAAGACAGCCTCAAGGTATTGCACCCTCTGCCGCGTATCGATGAAATATCGGCGGCAGTGGATGACACCCCTTACGCTTATTACTTTGAACAGGCAGAGAATGGTGTTTATGCACGCCAGGCCCTGCTTGCCCTGGTACTGAACGAGAGCCTGTGAGAGACATCATGAACAAAAGCCAACTACAAGTTGAAGCCATTCACAATGGCACCGTCATCGACCATATTCCAGCCGGCCAAGGCATCAAGATACTGCAATTGTTCGGGCTGGTGAAAAACCAGGAAAAAATCACCGTCGGTCTTAATCTGCCCTCTCAGGCACAGGGCGCCAAAGATATCATCAAGGTGGAAAATGTTCGGCTCTCGGCCGCACAGGCCAACCAGCTGGCGCTGTTTGCTCCCGATGCCACCGTGAATCTGATTGAAGACTTTGAAGTGGTGGAAAAACTCCAGTTGCAGTTGCCCGAGCGGGTAGAAGGTGTGTTTTCCTGCCCCAACTCCAACTGCATCAGCCATAACGAGCCAGTGAGCAGCAAATTCAAGGTGCGTGCCATCAATGGCCAGGTACGCTTTCGCTGTAGCTACTGCGAAAAGTCCTTCCATCAAGACTTCATGACCTTCTAACTAGCAGCGTTAAGCCATAAGCTAAAGAAAAATCCAAAACCAAAGCCAAGATCCGAATCAGGATCTTGGCTTTTTATGCCTTATTACCGGTATCTCGTTAGCTTTGGTACTGGTAGGCGAACGCTTGCTCTCGCATTTCGCCGAAGGCGGAACACAATCTCTCGCCACGGTATCTAAGCCCTTCGGGCAGCTTTAAGCCGTAGGCTAAACGAACACGGACATTTGATCTTCTCTTATCGCGTATGACGTATGGCGTATGGCGTATGGCGTATGGCGCTGACTTTAACGTTGCCAAAGCCACCTCTGCAAGCCAAGCTATAAGCACCGCTTTCTCGGATCAAAAATAATGAATTTGCTCAACAGCTTGCAACACCACTTTGGATTTTCTAGCTTGCGCCCGGGTCAGCAGGCCGTCATAGAACACATCATGGCTGGTCAATCGGCAGCGGCGATTTTTCCTACCGGCTCCGGTAAATCACTGTGCTACCAGCTACCGGCGGTACTACTGCCGCATCTCACTCTGGTTATCTCTCCATTACTGGCCCTGATGCAGGATCAACTGGCTTTTTTGCGACGCATGAACATTACCGCCGCCAGTATCGACTCCACCCAGAGCGCTGAAGAAAGCCGCAATATCATGCAGGGCGTACGCGACGGACACATCAAAGTGTTGATGATTTCGGTAGAACGGCTGAAAAATGAGCGTTTTCGGCAGTTTATCGGTCAGGTGCCGATTTCATTACTGGTGGTCGACGAAGCGCACTGTATTTCGGAATGGGGCCACAACTTTCGGCCCGATTATTTAAAGTTGCCCACTTATTGCCAGAGTCTCAAGATTCCTCAGGTATTGTTACTGACGGCCACGGCCACCCCTGCCGTTATCAATGACATGCAACAGAAATTTGCACTGCCCGCCAATAACGTGGTGCTGACCGGCTTTTACCGCCCCAACTTATACCTTGAGGTTTTGCCGGTAGCCGAGGCAGACAAGGTCAACACCTTGATAGCACAGCTGCGGCCAGCGCCCGATGCCCCCACCATTGTTTATGTCACACTGCAACACACGGCTGAGCAGGTAGCTGAGCAACTGGTGGCCGCGGGTTTGCAGGCCAGCGCCTATCATGCGGGTATGGATCAGGACAGACGCCAACAACTGCAGCAGGCCTTTATGGCAGGTACCACACCTTGTATTGTGGCCACCATTGCCTTTGGCATGGGAGTCGACAAGGCCGATATTCGCCGCGTAATCCATTTCGATCTGCCCAAGTCGATTGAAAACTACAGTCAGGAGATTGGCCGCGCCGGTCGCGACGGCCAGCCTGCTCGCTGTACTCTGCTGGGCAATCTGGCTGGGCAGAATGTGCTGGAAAACTTTGTGTACGGCGATACGCCCGAGCCCGAGGCCATTCATTCATTGCTGCAACAGTTACCTGCCGCCGGCGAACAGTGGGAAATCATGCCGATACGCCTTGCCAACGACTGCAATATCCGGTTATTGCCGCTGAGAACCTTGCTGGTGTATCTGGAACTGGACCGCATTGTCGAGCCGCAATACAGCTATTATGCCGACTATCGCTTCAAGTTTATGGTTGCCAAAGAAGACATCATAAGCCGCTTCAACCCCGAACGTCAGGCCTTTTTAACGGCCGTCTTTGCCGGTTCACCGATGGCGAGAACCTGGTGTCAGGTCGATTTTGAAGCCATCTGGCAGCAGAGTGGCGGCGAACGCAAGCGCGTGATCAACGCCCTGGATTATTTGCATCAGCAAGGTTTGATCAGCCTGGAAAGCAAACAAATGGTGGAAGTCTACAAGATACTGCAGCCAGCACTGGATCTGGCGGCAGAGACTTATCGTTTGCATCAACTGTTTCAGCAAAAGGAGCACAGCGAAATTGCCCGCCTTAACAAAATGCTCGCATTCTTTGAAAGTGAGCGTTGCCTGAGTCAAGAACTTGCCGCATATTTTGCCGACCATCATGCCCCCGAACACTGTGGTCACTGTTCGGTCTGTGCCGGTAATACCGCACAACTGCCCGCCCCTGCCAAACCAGCCTTGCCGGCACTCGATCAGCTGCAATTCTGGTGCAAACAGCTACAAAAGCAAAGTCCGCAGTCTTTGAGCACGCACACCCTTACCTGCTTTTTATGTGGTATCAGCACCCCAGTGCTGAATCGTTTAAAAGCAAGAAAGCAGCCCGGTTTTGCGCGCCTGGAACAACACCGCTTCAATGAGGTACGCAGCACACTCGCTAGCTTGAACAGCTAAAGCAGTACCGCACCAGGGTAGTCGCGCGTTTCAGCCGCTAAATTCGACAATGCCGGCCCTGGTGCGCTTTACTATGCGGCCATAAAATTTTATATTCTGGTGATCGGTATAACCGACTTCGTTCTCGGGGCGGGGTGAAATTCCCCACCGGCGGTAAAATGACCGGCCATAACAGGCCAACCATTAAGCCCGCGAGCGCCTTACCAGCTGAACTATCAGCGGCAAGGGTCCAGCAGATCTGGTGTAACTCCAGAGCCGACGGTGAAAGTCCGGATGAGAGAGAGCGTCAGACATGTCCTTAATACAGCAGCTTACTACCCCGTCCGGGTGTGGTTTGTGCTGACCAAAGACCTTCGGCTTTTCGCGAAGCATCGCTTCGCCTGATGCCGTACTTGCCTGTACGTTCGCCCTGATTCAGTGATTTTTATAACAGGATTGACCCATGGATCAGAGCTTAACGAATGCAAACGAGTTTAACGTTCGCGACCAACGCATCGCCTTTATTCACGCCTCATGGCACGCCGACATCGTACTGAAGGCGCTGGAAGGTTTTCGCAGCCAGCTTGTCGAGCTTGGCTATGATGTTGACAAGATTGACGTCATTGCCGTGCCCGGCGCCTATGAAATTCCCCTACAGGCCAAGCTGTTGGCTAAAACCGGCCTCTATGCCGCCATCGCTTGCAGCGGCCTGGTGGTTGATGGTGGTATTTATCGTCATGACTTTGTTGCGCAGACAGTGTGTACCGGATTGATGCAGGTACAGCTGGAAACCGAGGTGCCGGTGCTAACCGCCATACTCACTCCACACCACTTTCACGAGCATGATGAGCACCAGCAATACTATAGCCGCCACTTTATACTCAAAGGGCAAGAACTGGCGACGGCCGCCGATGGTGCCATTCGCCTCACGGCCCAGGCCAAATTCATGAGCTAAGCGTATTGTTAGTCGGTAATAAAAACGGGCCCTGGTGCCCGTTTTTATTATTAAGCAGTACGGCATAACCCATGTGGATCTATAATTTCTACATATAGCTACATTCGGGAGCCTGCCATGAAACGGAACTTGTTAGGTCAGTCACTCACGGCCGA
>NZ_BMKE01000019.1 GCF_014643915.1 Oceanisphaera marina | reverse complement strand
GGCCGTGAGTGACTGACCTAACAAGTTCCGTTTCATGGCAGGCTCCCGAATGTAGCTATATGTAGAAATTATAGATCCACATGGGTTATGCCGTACTGCTTATGCTTGAAGTGGAAATAAGAAGGATATTCAATGAAGTTCAATCATTTAGGTATACCAACAACAGAACGATTCGATGGTGAAATCGATTTACCTCATTTAAAGATGACCGTATCTGATCATGAAAACAACCCTTATGGTATCCAGTGGCAGCGTTTTTGGGCTGATGCTCCATATCCTGAGTTGGTAAAAACAGTTCCTCATGCCGCTTTTGAAGTTGATGATCTAATGGCTGAAATTAAAGGTAAGAAAGTCATTATTGAACCTAACTCACCAAGTGAGGGTTTACTTGTTGCTTTCATTGAGGTAAATGGAGCTCCAGTTGAATTGATGGAATATTCTAAATAGTTGGTTGATGCTATTCAGGCCAGCCAGAGATAAGTATCTTAGGTAACTTTAAGAACGCATATAACAAATAAGGATAAGTGTAACAAATAAGGATAAGTGTCGCGCAGCCGACACTTATCCGGGTGTTGAACAAGCCCGAAGCTGCCTATATTAAGTAAATGGCTCGGTTGATCGTGGGGTGAGCGGTAAGACCGCTATTTTCTGCAGGCATAGTTGGCCGCTAAGCGATTAGAAGACTAATAACTTCAGTTAGTTACAGTGAGCTGTGGCTGATGGTTGTTCTTCTTCTGCTGTTGTTAAGGTCATTATCCTTACAGTCCACGCCTGTCGGCTATCTCGTTCGACTGATGCCGGTGCACACCATGCTTGTGTGCAGTGCGGGTTTAGTCATTGTTTCCGGCTAATGTTTTGTCTCAAGCTCGTTGAGCTCAAAATAATGGCAAGATTTACCGGTTGGCTACCAGTTTCGGGATGTGGGAAGACTATAAATTGCTTTATAAGCTATTGATCTGAAAGGAGAGGTGGCGCCCCCACCAGGACTCGAACCTGGATCGGCCGCTTAGGAGGCGGCTGCTCTATCCTGTTGAGCTATGGGAGCACGAGGGCGATTATATATAACTTGGCATCCGTTGAGAACCCGCCGCCCATGCAAGTGAGCATAAAAGCGGCGGTTGCTGGTTCAGGCTGGCTGGTTGGATGTTTTAGTAACATGCTCTATGCCATTTTTGAGCAGCATAACCAAAATCACGATAGTGCCGCCCACCAGGGCTAACTGGCTGGGATGTTCGCCTAAAAACAGCCATACCAAGAGGGTGCCGAACACGGTTTCCAGCAACAGCAGCAGGCTGACTTCTGCCGAGGGTAAATATTGAGGCCCTTGCTGAATAAGCGTAAAGCCAATGGGCAGCAATACCAGGCACAACAAGACCAACCATCCCAGATTTGCTGCATCTGGCAGGACCATAGTGCCACTCCAGCTTAATGCCAGGCCAGCGGTGATGATGCCGCTTAGCGCCAGCATGGGGCTCATGTCGATATGCGGTTGGCTGCGCGCCAGGGTAAGATTACCGGCCAGACCAAAGGCGGCCAATAAGGCAAAGGCACTGCCCAACCAGGAGCCGGATCCCAGATCGTCCAGCACAATCAGGCTGATGCCGACCATACAGCCGCCAATGGCAAGCCAGGTACGCAACGGCAGGCGTTCTTGCAAGAAGAGCCTGCTCAGCAGCGCGGCTATCAAGGGAGCGGAGGCTAAAATAACCAGTACATTGCCGGCCTTGGTAAAGTGATTGCCGAGCACAAAGCCGATGGTGCTTAAGCTGAACAGCAGGGCGCAGCCGATGCCGGCACGGCCACAGGTCAGATAAGCTCGCCACCATTGGCCTTTATAGCGCAGCAGCACGATCAGCAAAAAGCCGACCACATTGAGCAGTCCGCGCCACAGCACCACCTGTTCGGCCGGCAGGGTAAGAAAGCGTAATAACAAGGCATCGGGGGCTATGACCAGCACGCCCAGTGCGGTCAGCAAAAGTCCTTTTTGGTGGTTATCCATGGCACTTGAGTTGGGTAAAGGATGAGCATGATACTAGCACACGCCGGGGGTGGAACAAGCTCAGAGCCAGAGGCTGAACATAGGGAATGGGGATTGCAACAAGCTCCCTATTCCCAATTCCCTATTCCCAATTCCCTATTCCTTCTACATAAGCCTGGCTACTGTCTCTGATCACCAGCTCGGGGGTGAGGGTGAGTACGCGCCTTGGGCTGTCAGGGTTTTTAATGCGGGAGAGCAGGGTATCTACGGCCAGGGCGCCCATGCTGGTTTTGGGTTGCTCTACGCTGGTAAGCGATGGCACCAGATAGTGCGCCAGTTCGATATTGTCGTAGCCGACAATCGACATTTGCCCGGGCACATTTATTCCTGCATCGGCCAAGGCGCGCAAGGCCCCCATGGCCATCATGTCGTTGGCAATAAACATCGCCGTTGGCCGTTCTGGCAAACTCAGCAGGGCGTTCATGGCGCTGTTGCCACCGGCCAGCTCAAAGTCACCTTCACAGATCCACTCATCTCGCACCGTTAACCCGGCATGGTCCATGGCGGCTTTAAAGCCCGCCAGTCGTTCGTCTGCGGCCCGTTTGCCTCCTGGTCCGGTAATGCAGCCAATATGACGATGACCCAGACCAATTAAATGCTCGGTAGCCAACTGCCCACCTAATTGACCACCGTCCTGAATAATATCGGCGACCATGTCTTGGGGTCCCCAGTCGGCCAGCACCAGCGGAATATTGGGATAGCGATCAAAGATGCCGGCACCCAATTCAAGCTGGGTGCACATTAAAATAATGCCGTCGACCCGCTTTTGCAGCAGCATTTCCATGTTGCTGTTCAAGCGCGCCTTGTCATCCTGGGTATTGCACAGCGCCAGGCTGTAACCCAGCTCGAAACAGCGCTGCTCCACTCCTTGTACCACTTCGGCAAAGAAGGGGTTGGCACTGCTGGTCACCAGCATGCCCAGGGTGCGGGTTTCATTGACCTTCAGGCTGCGCGCCAGAGCAGAGGGCGCATAGTGCAGATCCTGGATGGCCCGCTCTACCCGCAGGGTGATTTCCGGGCTGACAAAACGGGTTTTATTCAGCACATGGCTGACCGTTGAGGTGGACACCTGGGCCTCGCGGGCAACATCTTTAATGGTAGCCATTATTTGTTTTCACGCATTAGTTAGCGTCCAGCAAAGCCTGAATGTCGGCCAGATAGGGAATGGAGGTTTGTGCGCCATGGCGGGTAACCGACAAGGCTGCCGCCGCTTGTGCAAAGCGTACTGCTGCCATCAATGGCTGCTGTTGCTGCAAAGCGGCCAGCAGGGCGCCGTTGAAAGTATCGCCTGCCGCCGTGGTATCAATGGCATTCACCTTGAAGCCTGCGATCAACTGGCCGGGCTTACCCTGTTCGCTTAGCCAGACGCCTCTTGCCCCCAGGGTGATAATCACGGTGTTGATGCCCTTGGCATGCAGTGCGGCCGCGGCCTGAGCGGCGGCTGCGTCATCCTTGACCCGGATACCGGTCAGCCGTTCGGCTTCGGTTTCGTTTGGGGTGATCATGTCCACCAGTGACAACAGCGTATCGGGCAAGGTTTGTGCCGGTGCCGGGTTGAGTACCACCCTGGCGCCCTGTGCCTTGGCCTGAGCGGCGGCGGCAATATTAGTCTCTAGGGGAATCTCCAGCTGCAGCAACAGTTGTTCGCAGGCAAGTCCGCCACTATGGCGCTGCAACTGCTCGGGTGTTAACCGGGCATTGGCGCCAGCGGCCAGCGAGATGGTGTTTTCACCCTCGTTATTTACCTGGATCAGTGCTACGCCGGTATTCACGCCGCTTATCGACTCGATAGCTTGAGTATCGATGCCGTCGGCAACAAAGCCTTCAACCAGCGTCTTGGCCAGCGCATCGTCACCCACGCAGGCAATAAAGTGCGTCTGGGCACCGGCACGCGCCGCCGCTACTGCCTGATTGGCGCCTTTGCCACCGGGCACTATCTGATAATCACTGCCGGTCAGGGTTTCGCCCGGGCGCGGAAACTGCGCCAGGCGAATCACATGATCGATATTAATACTGCCCACTACGGTTAATGTCATGATGTTGCCTTACTTGCTGATCACTTGCAGTGGCACGGGAATATGCTGCTCTACGGTTTCGCCCTTCAGGATCTTGTCGGCGGTTGCTACGGCAATGGCACCAATCTGGTTGGGCTGCTGGGCGATGGTGGCTGACAAGCGTCCGCCCTGTACCGCCTTAATACCATCTTGGGTGCCGTCAAAACCAACAATCAGCACGTCTTTTTTATTGGCGGCTTGCAGCGCACGCAAGGCACCCAGCGCCATTTCGTCGTTCTGGGCAAATACCGCCTGTACGCCGGCATTACCGGCCAGCAGGTTTTCCATGACGTTCAGGCCCTTGGTGCGATCAAAGTCCGCTGGTTGGCTGGCCAGCAGGTCAAAGTTGTGCTTGGCGATGGCCTGCTTGAAGCCTTCTCCGCGCTCGCGGGCGGCGCTGGTGCCGGCAATGCCTTCCAGCTGAATGACCTTGGCACCTTCACCCACTTGCTCGGCAATAAAGTCACCGGCCATCAGGCCACCGGCCACGTTGTCGGAGGCAATGTGCGACACCACATCACCGCGACTGGCGGCGCGATCCAGGGTGAGCACCGGCAGCTTGGCGCGGTTGGCCAGACGAATGGCATTGGTCACCGCATCGGAGTCGGTGGGGTTAATCAGCAATACCTTGGCACCGCGCACGCTGAGGTCTTCCACGTTCGACAGTTCTTTGGACGGATCATTTTGCGAGTCCAGCACAATTAGATCGTAACCCAGCTCGGCGGCTTTTTGCTCGGCGCCTTCTTTCATGGTCACAAAGAACGGATTGTTCAGGGTAGAAATCACCAGCGCCAAGGTATCTTTGGCATAGGCGCCGCTACTCATGGTGGCACCGAGCAGAGCAACAGAAAGCAGAGTGGTCAGTTTTTTCATGATGCGTTTCCTTAATGATAACGGCCTAAACTCAGCCTGAGTGTTACTTGTGTTTGTTGTCGACCAGCACGGCCAGCAGAATAACGGTCGCCTTGGCGATCATCTGGTAATAAGACGACACGTCCAGCAGGTTAAGGGCATTGTTCAAAAAGCCGATAATCAGGGCGCCAATCAGGGTGCCCATAATGGCCCCCTTGCCACCGGCCAGGCTGGTGCCCCCCAATACCACGGCGGCAATGGCGTCCAGCTCATAGCTGGTACCGGCGGTGGGTTGGGCCGAAGACAGGCGGCTGGTCACGATAATGGCGGCCAGTGCCGACAGCATGCCACAAATGGCATACACGCCTATTTTTACCCGGGCCACATTAATGCCCGACAAGCGAGCGGCGGCTTCGTTGCCACCCACCGCATAAATATAGCGACCAAAACGAGTATGATTGAGCAGATACCAGGCGCCAAGAAAGGTCATGGCCATCAACCATACCGGCACCGGTATGCCAAACACATAGCCGGTACCAAACCAGGCAAACACATCGCCAGCATCGGTAAAGCCGGTCGAAATGGGGCGACCTTCGGTATACACCATGGTCACGCCGCGCAGCAGGGTCATGGTCACCAGAGTGGCAATAAAGGCCTGCACCCGGCCTTTGGCCACAATCAGGCCACTGAAGCTACCCAGGGCAAAGCCCGCCAGCAATACCGCCGGCAGGGTGATGAAAATGGACAATTCCATCGACACCATGCTGGCGGCAAAGGCCCCGCATAATGCCAACACAGATCCCACACTCAAATCGATGCCGGCGGTGAGGATCACCAGGGTCATGCCCACGGCAATAATGGCGTTCACCGAGGTCTGGCGCAAAATATTGAGCAGGTTGTCGACGGTAAAAAAGTTCGGGTTCAAAGCCGACACCACGGCAATCAGCACCAGGAGGGCGATCAAGGATTTTTGGGCAATCAGCCACTCCTTGCTGAACCAGCGGCGGTTATTGGCGGTCGTCATCATGCTTGTTCCTTTTGGTGTGTTTTACCGACGGCCGCGGCCAGCAGTTGTTCTTGAGTAGCGGTGGTGGCGTTAAATTCACCGTTAATACGCCCTTCGTGCATGACCATTATGCGGTCACTCATGCCCAGTACTTCCGGCATATCCGAGGACACCAGAATAATGGCCATGCCTTCTTGTTTGAAACGGTTGATCAGCTGATAGATTTCCTTTTTGGCGCCCACATCCACGCCGCGCGTCGGTTCATCCAGGATCAGTACCTTGGGGCGGGTCATCAGACCCTTGGCAATGGCCACCTTTTGCTGGTTGCCACCGGACAAGTTACCGATCAGCTGCTCGCGTCCGGGGGTGCGGATTTTGAACAGATTAATGAACTCGTCTACCGCGCTGCGCTCGGCATGGTGATCCAGCTGAGGGCCACGGCTGTATTCGGCCAGGGCCGACAGGCTCATGTTGATTTTGACCGAGAGATCCAGAATCAGGCCATCGCCTTTGCGATCTTCCGAAATATAGGCAATGCCGGCGGCCAGGCCTTGTTGGGGATGGTTGGCGGCATAGGGCTTGCCCGATAACCACACCTGGCCCCCGGTGCGCGGCTCGGCACCATACAGTGCCTTGACCAACTCGGTGCGCCCGGCTCCCATCAGGCCGGAAAATCCGAGAATTTCCCCCTGATGCAAACTGAAGCTCACATCACTGATGCCCGGTGCGCACAATTTCTCGACCTTGAGCACTTCCAGCCCTTGCGACACCGCAATTCGCGGATATTGCTCTTCCAGTTTACGGCCGACCATCATCTCAATCAGGCGATCTTCATCAAGGTCGCTTACGGCGGCTTCGGCAATCCATTTGCCATCGCGCAACACGGTTACGCGGTCGCAAATATCGAAAATTTCCTGTAACCGGTGCGAGATATACACCATGGCGCATCCGTCGGCGCGCAGCTCTTCAATCACGCGAAACAAGGCCTGGGTTTCGGTATCGGTCAGGGCGTCGGTGGGCTCATCCATAATGATGACATCGGCCTTGAACGACAGCGCCTTGGCAATTTCCACCATTTGCTGGGCGCCAATGCTCAAATCACCCAGTCGGGTATTGGGAGACTGGCGAATTTGCAGTCGGTCCAGCAGCAGTTGGGCATCGGCATATAACTGAGTCCAATTAATTTTGCCGACCGCATTCACCGGCTCGCGGCCGAGAAAAATATTCTCGGCTATGGTCAGCTCGTCCAGCAGGTTCAGTTCCTGGTGAATAATGCCAATGCCGGCCTGTTGCGAGTCTCGAGGGCCTTTAAAGTGACAAGGTTGGCCACGATAAATAATGCTGCCTGCGTCCGGCTGATAAATACCGGTGAGCACCTTCATCATGGTGGATTTGCCGGCACCATTTTCGCCCATCAGCGCCATTACCTGGCCCGGATACACGTTAAGCCCGGCTTGCTCCAGCGCCTTGACGCCGGGAAACGCCTTGTCTATGCCCGTCAGGGACAGTATGGGTTGCATGTTCACCTCAAAAAGGCACGCCGCAGCGCAATATCAGATTGGCGTAAGGGGTGCACTCGCCGGTGCGGACCACGGCTTTGGCCCGAGCGTTATCCTGTTTGAATTGCTCATGGCTTATGTAGCTCACCGTAATGTCTTTACCCTGGGCGATGCCCGCGTCGGCGATGCGCGCCAATAACTGCTGATGCAGCTCGGGGCTGGCGGAGATGATTTCTTGTGCCAAGATGACGCCTTCCAGCTGCAGCTCGGTCAACACGGCGTTAAATACCGGCAGTAACCCCGGTAATCCCGGGCTCACGGCCAGGTCGATACGCTGAGGGCCTGCAGGAATGGGCAAGCCGGCATCGGCCAGCACTATGTCATCAGTATGGCCGACACTGGCGACCAGTGCCGATAAATGGCTGTTGAGTAAGGTGGTTTTTTTCACAAGATTCGCCTTGTTTGAGGTCCCTTAGACCCTAACGGTTTAACCAGATACGACAAGCGAAACGGTTACGCAATCGATTCGATGGGCGATTGTAGACAAAAATTCCATTTTTTGTTCGCTTGTAATGATAAAAATGAGATCTGGATCAACAAAGTGTCTGGTGACATTAGAGTATGAGAAGCCGGCGGCAGTTAATGATAAAATAGTGCACCACATCCATTTTGCCACCGGGTTCATACCGATATTTATGTTGCATTCACACACACTGCCGCCGGAGTTTGCCGATTTGCTGGCACCCATTCATGCTTTTTTGCGTTGTGACACCCCAGAGGCCTGGATAGAGGAAGCTTGCCGGCCAGAAAATCTGGCCGTGGTGCTGCGCGATCACATGCTGTGCGAATTAAAGGCGGCGCAAAGTGCCATGTTTTTGATCCGCAAGTACGCCATAGACCCGGACTCCAGGCAGGCGCTGCAAGACTGGCTAAAGCCCTATGAAGACTTTGCCTACAAGAAAACCGGCACGCTGGAGAGTCTGAAAGGCAAGAGCGGTATTTCAAAGAATATAGAAGCGCGGGCTGATTTACCCTATAGCCAGTCACTTATCGACAAGATGGTGCTGCTGATCAAAGAAGAATTGCATCACTATTATCAGGTGCTGGAGCTGATGCAGAATAAAGGCATCGCCTATGAAAACGTCACCGCCAGCCGCTATGCCAAAGGCTTGTTTACTCATGTGAAAACTTTCGAGCCCGACGCTCTGGTCGACAAGCTGATCATCGGTGCCTTTATCGAAGCCCGCTCTTGCGAGCGCTTTGCCAGATTGGCGCCGTTTTTAGCCGACGATATTCAGAAATTTTACATCTCGCTGCTCCGCTCCGAGGCGCGCCATTATCAGGACTACCTGACCCTGGCCCAAGACATCGCCGGCAAGGATATATCGGAGCGCATCGCCTATTTTGCCGAAGTGGAAGCCGAGCTTATCCGCTCGCCCGACAGCGAGTTTCGCTTTCACAGCGGTCACCCCCAGCCACAGCCGGAAACGGTCAGCTAAGTTAGGACAAGATTTTTCGCAACGGAATCCGCAGTATCCACAGAAAAATAGAGATCAAATCTGAAACAAAGCGTTAAGCCATAAGTTAAGTTCAACGTCCAAAGCATCCTGCTCTGCAGGACCAGCAGCTAAAGCGCTGGGCTACAGGAGCCGATGTTTGTCTTGGCTGACAGCTTATCGCTGTGGTTATCTTTTGTTATGGTGCCACCGATACTCGTTGTTGTAGTTTTGCAGCAGGCGCAGGCCTTGTTCGCTTTGAGGGGAGGCGAGTACCTTGTGGGTAGGGCCGGCTTCTATCACGTGGCCGTCGTGCAGCAAAATCAGGTGATCACTGATGTGGCGCACCACGCCCAGGTCGTTGGCCACAAACACGTAAGACAGCCCCAGTCGGGTTTGCAGGCTGAGCAGCAGGTTGATGATTTGCGAGCGCACCGAAATATCCAGGTTCGAGATGGCCTCGTCCGCCACTATGATGTTGGGCGATAAAATCAGGGCTCGTGCCAGCGCCACCCGCTGCTTTTGTCCGGTCGAGATCATCTGCGGATAAAAATGGTAATGGTCCGGCAGCAGGCCCACCATGCGCAGGGTATCCAGCACCAGCTCGTGACGCTGGCTGGCATCCAGGCTGGTGTTCAGGCTCAGCGGCATTTCCAGGATCTTGCCAATACTGCTGCGCGGATTGAGCGAGGTATTGGGATCCTGAAAAATCATCCGCAGCAGCTGGCAGCGCTTTTTATCGTCGCCGGGCTCGATTTTGTCGCCGTCGATATAAATATTGCCCTGAGTGGGCGGCATGACCCCGGCCAGCACCTTGGCCAGGGTGCTTTTCCCCGAGCCCGAGTCACCCATAATGGCCAGCGTCTGGCCACGCTCCAGGGTAAAGGACAGCGGATGAAAAGCGGTTTTGATGGTCTTGCGAAAAAAACCGGTGTGGGTCACAAACCCTTTGCTGAGGTTATCGACCTTAAGTAAGGGGACCTGACTCATTTCGACTTACCTTTTGGCATATTGAGCGGAAAGTGACAGTAATAGCTTTGCCCCTTGTACTTGGCCAGCGGCGGGGTGATCACACATTTTTTTTGCGCGTTGGGGCAGCGAGGGCCCAGCCGACAACCTATGGGCAGGCTTTGCAAGGGCGGTATGGCGCCGGGCAGTATGTTGAGGCGCGACTTGTGCGGCAGGCTGCCATCGAGATCCGGCATCATCTGCAACAAGGCGGCGGTATAGGGATGATGCGGCTTTGTCAGCAACTGCTCGCGGGTGCCGGATTCCACTGCCTGACCACAATACATGACGGTAATGTTGTCGGTTAGCCGGGCAAAGGTAGTCAGATCGTTGCTGATCAACAAAATGGTGGTGCCGGAGAGCTTATTCACCCGCTCCAGCAGCCGTAAAATCTGCGCCTGGTTGGATGCTTCCATGGCATTGGTGGGTTCATCGGCCACCAGCAATTTTGGCTGATTGGCAATGGCCATAGCGATCATCACCTTTTGGCATACCCCTTCCGACAGCTCGAAAGGGTAGCTGTTCATCACGGCTTTGGCGTTGCGAATACCCACTCTGTGCAATAGCGACAAGGCCTGGTTGTGGCGCCAGTTCCAGTGTTTCCACCAGTGCTCTTTTTTCTCGCGCGCCG
Source organism: Oceanisphaera marina (assembly GCF_014643915.1). Lineage (GTDB taxonomy): Bacteria > Pseudomonadota > Gammaproteobacteria > Enterobacterales > Aeromonadaceae > Oceanimonas > Oceanimonas marina. The sequence goes on along the minus strand of NZ_BMKE01000019.1, from coordinate 62,750 downwards.
GTATGGCTTCTTTGATCTGGGCGCCGATTTTTTCCGACGGATCCAGGCAGCTGGAAGGCTCCTGAAACACCATGGCAATGTCTCGGCCCATGATGCGCCGCCGCTCTTTATGAGACAGGCTGAGCAGGTCGATATTGTCGAAGTGCATGCGATCTGCGGTCACCCGCCAGGTGTCTTTGGCAATACCGACTATGGTTTCGGCCACCAGACTCTTTCCCGAGCCCGACTCGCCCACCAGGCCGCGCACTTCACCGTCGGCCAAGGTCAGGCTGAACTTGTCTACCGCCTTGACCAAACCTTGCGGGGTTTCTATTTCGATGGTCAGATTACGAATATCCAGCAGTGGCATCAGTCCATTACCTCATTGATTGCCTGGCGCAGTCCTTCGCCAACCATGTTGATCACCAGCACGGATAACAGTATGGCCAGCCCGGGCAGGGCAACCGTCCAGGGGGCGATAAACACCAGCTCCATGGCATCGGCCAGCATGGTGCCCCATTCGGGCTTTGGTGGTTGGGCTCCCAGCCCCAAAAAGCCTACCGCGGTAATATCGAGAATAGCAGCCGACAAGCCGCGGGTAGTTTGGCTGACGATGGTATCGCTGAGGTTGGGCAACACCCCGTAGCGCAGCATGTGCCAGCGAGTGCCGCCATCCAGACGCAGGGCGGTCAGGTATTCTTTTTGCATCTCGTCAGACACCGCATTATAAATGGCGCGGGTAAACTGCGGCGTCAGGGCCAGAGTAATGGCGATCAGGGTGTTGAACAGACCGGGGCCCAGTATGGCCACAAAAATAATGGCCAGCAGCAACGAAGGAATCGACAGCAAGGTATCCAGAAAATGGTTGAGGATACTGGCCTTGTAGCCTTTACTCATGCCGCCGATAATGCCGATGCCCCCGCCGACCAGCAGCGCGACCAATACCGCCAGCACGCCATTGCCGAAGGTAAGCCGGGCACCAAATACCAGTCGTGACAACATATCACGGCCCAAATCATCGGTGCCTAAAAAGAAGTCAACATTGCCTTCATCCGCCCAGGAGGGGGGCATCAGCAATACCTGGGTAAATTGCTCATAGGGCGCATAGGGGGCAATCCAGGGTGCCAGCAGGGTCAGTATTGATAACAGTCCCAGCCCCCACAGGCCAATCATGGCCAGGGTATTGCGACGAAATACGCCCCAGGTGAGCTCGCGAGGCGAGCGCACCTGTACTTCCGGATAAATATTACCCCCGCGTGGCATAAATGGCCTTCCTTCTGGCTGGGTAAATCAGGGTAGACATGATTTCGACGGCCGCACTGGCGACTATGGTAAAGGTGGCTATCGCCAGCGTTCCGCCCTTGATGGCGGCATAGTCCTGCAAGGCAATGCTGGTGATTAGCCAGCGGCCAAGACCGGGCCAGTCGAAGACAATTTCGGTCATGATGGCCGAAGTGAGTACGGTACCAAACTGCAGTCCCAGAGTGGGAATGGCCATGGGAAAAGCGTTGCGCAAGCCGTGGCGCAAAATCACATGCCGGTCGCTCAGCCCTTTGGTGAGTGCGGCGCGAATATAGTTTTGCTTCAGTACCTCGAGCAGAGCGCTGCGGATCTGGCGGATCACTTCGGTAGTCGGCACTATCGCCAATACCATTGCCGGCAATAACAGGTGGCGCAGCGCGTCCATAAAGGCCGGCCACCGATACTGATTATCGGTAAGCAGGGTGTCTATGGTCATGATGCCGGTTACCTGTTTGACTTCATACAACAGGCTGAGCTGACCCGACACCGGTAACCAGCCGAGGTTGAGTGAAAAAAACATCACCAGCAACATGCCAAGCCAAAACACGGGTACCGAATAACCGATAAGGGTGCAGGTAAGAATAAAGGTGTCTTGCCAGCGGCCCAGGCGCAAGGCGGCCAGAGTACCGGCGGGAACGCCCACCACTAACGAGACGATAAACGCCGCCAAACACAATTCCAGGGTAGCGGGAAAATACTGGCTGAGCGCCCCCAGTACCGGCAGGCCGGATGCACTGGACATGCCGAAGTCACCGGCCAGCAATTGATACAAAAAACCCATATAGCCCAGAAAAAAGTCGGGTGCGTCATCACTCATCAGCTGAAATTCCAGCACATAGGCGATGAACGTCAGCATGAGTAGCGTACTCAACAACAACGTCAGGCGGCGTAACAAATAAAGCAGCATGGTTACTCCTTGTAAGCCTTATGGAAGGACACGCCACCATAAGGCAGTAGCTGCAGCCCCTTTACCTGGGGGTGATAAGACAGTAATCGCTGGCTGTGCACCAGAGGAATCACCGCCATATCTCGATAAGCCAGTGTTTGCGCCCGTTGATAATGCCAAAAGCGTTCCTCTGGTGACGGCTGGGTGAGTGCCAGGTTCAGATGCTGTTCAAACAGCGGGTTGCACCAGCGGCTGGCGTTGGTGCCGGCGGCAATGGCGCGGCAACTCAGCAAGTTGCGCAACATATTATCCGGGCTTGGGGTGTCGGCAGACCAGCCGGTCAGCACAGCGTCATGCTCTCCGGCCAGCAGCTCGCGGCGCAACAGTTGTTCATCCATGGTTTTCAGGGTGACCTTGATGCCAAGCTCGGCCAGCCGTTGCTGGATCAGCTGTCCGGTTTTAAGGCCATCCGGGTTGTAGGTGCGAGCGCCGGACGGCATGAGCAGCGTCATTTTGATGCCCTCATTCAGACCAGCCAGCTTCAGCAGCCAGCGGGCGCGGGCCTGATTGGCCGGTGGCATGGTCAGGTCGGGATCATGGCCCCAGGAAGAAGCGGGTAATAAAGATCCCGCCAGTTCCCCGGTATCAAAGAACACGGCGTGCAGCAGGTCTTCCCGATCCAGCGCCAGGCTGAAGGCTCTGCGCACGCGAATATCATCGAAGGGAGCTTTTTGGGTATTGAGTGCCAGCACTGACACATTCATGCCGCGGGCTTCGCTCAGGGAAAGATCGGGGTGGCGCTTGATCACGGCCAGCTGGCTGGCCGACGGATTGGCCATCACATCACACTCACCCGACAGTAATTTGGCCAGCCGTTTGGATGACTTGGGGGTAATGTCGAAGACCAGTTGCTTCATGGGGGCACTGCCACGCCAGTAATGTGGGTGGGGATAATAACGAATAAATTCATCGGGCCTGTATAGACTGAGCATAAAGGGACCGGTTCCTATCGGGTGTTGATCCAGTTGCTCAGGGGTGCCTGCCGTCAGCAGTTGCTCGCCATATTCTGCCGACAATATCACCGCATAATCCGTGGCCAGATAGCCAAGAAAGTCCGCATTGGGGCGGGTCAATACAAATTCGACCTGGTGCGAGTCAAGGGCGCGTACTTCGCTCACTAATCCCGACCAGTCAACGCTGTCGAAAAACGGGTAACGACCGCCGTTAATGTCGTGATAAGGATGCTGTTTGTCCATGATACGGCTGAAAGTGAATACCACATCTTCTGCCGTCAGGGTACGGCCGGGGCTGAACCAGGGCGTTTGGTGAAAAGAGACCCCCTCGCGCAGGGTAAAACGGTAGCGCAGGCCATCGTCACTGCGTTGCCAGTGGCTGGCCAATGACGGCGTCAATTGCTGGGTGAGCGGGTCGAGGTCCAGCAGACGATCGTATAACTGATGGGCCGTCGCCCCCAGGGTCTCGGTAGAAATAACCAATTGCGGATTAAAACTCAGCGGTGCGCTTGCCATACAATACAGCAGGCTTTCTCGAGCCAGTTGCTGGTTGCTATTGTCACACCCTGCCAGTAACAGGCTGGTCAGCAGTCCCCAAAGCCATAATCGCATACTTAATCCTTGTGTTCTTCCTGCCCGCCGAGGGGAAGCTCTGCGGCGTATTTACGCAACAGGCCACGCAGCTGATGATAACTCAAGCCCAGCTGTTCGGCTGCCTGGCGCTGGTGATAATGCGTCTGCTCCAATGCCGCCTTCAGCAAGCGCACTTCTTGTTGTGCCAGGTGGGCTTTTATATCCAGTGGCAGTATTACGGCGTTATCCGCCCTGGTTTGGTTATGGTTTCCCGGTCGCCAGGGCGAGGCGAAGGGATCCAGATACAATTCCTTGAGCGCCACTTCTGGCTGGCCGTGGCGATACAGGCTGCGTTCAATCACGTTTTTCAGCTCGCGCACATTGCCAGGCCAGGGGTGGGCGAGTAACTGTTGGCGTACCGCACCACTAAAGCCGGCAAACAGTGGCCAGCCCAATTCCATGCATAAATTAACGGCAAAATGCTCGGCCAGACGAATGATATCGTCGTCCCTGGCGCGCAGGGGCGGCAATGTAACCACATCAAAGGCCAGTCTATCAAGCAGATCGGCCCGAAAGTCGCCCTTTTGCGCCAAACTGGGCAGATCCTGATTGGTGGCACACACCAGCCTTACATCGACCTGCACCGCCTGACTGCCGCCCACCCGCTCGAATTCGCCGTATTCAATCACCCGCAGCAGCTTTTCCTGCACCCGGGGGCTGGTGCTGGCCAGTTCATCTAAAAACAGGGTGCCGCCATTGGCGCGCTCAAAACGACCCAAATGGCGCTTTTGTGCGCCGGTAAAGGCGCCCACTTCGTGGCCGAACAGTTCATTTTCCAGCAAGGTTTCGGCCAGGGTGGCACAATTTAGCGAAATAAAGGGTTGCTGCCAGCGGGGTGACAAATAATGCAGGCGATGGGCCACCAGCTCTTTGCCGGTGCCGCGCTCACCCACCACCAGCACCGGCTTGTGTAATGGCGCCAACAGTGACGTTTGCTCCAGCACCGACAGCAGCGCATTGGATTGGCCAATCAGATCATTGTGCATAAGCGCCTCTTGATAAGTCACCAGGGTGGTTAAATTTACCAGATTATAGCTATATTCGCCGCGACTCAGTTGGTGAGTTGTTAGGGTGGATGATTAATTTAGTTTATTTTCAAACGCTTAACTCTGTCTTTCTAGTTGGCATGAAAATTGTAAATTGTTTGGTTATTAAGGATAGTTAGCATTAAGGATGAATTGCATCAAGGGTAGAAAGTCAGCCAAGCCACTAGCGAGTTAAATGGCTGGCTAAGCGAATAACCAGGCAGCCGATATTGCCTTTGGGCATCATCTGTCACTTTATATCAAGGAGTATCAACATGAGTATTTTTTCTCGTCTGGCAGACATCGTTAATGCCAATCTGAATTCGCTGCTGGATAAGGCCGAAGACCCGGCCAAAATGGTGCGGCTGATTATTCAGGAAATGGAAGACGAGCTGGTGCGTGAGCGTTCCAACCTGGCGCGTTTTCTGGCAGAGCAAAAAGACTTGTTGCGCCAGGTTGATCGTCATCAGGAACGGGTGAGTGAATGGCAAGGCAAGGCCGAGCTGGCGCTCAGTCGGGATCGTGAAGACCTGGCGCGAGCCGCCTTGCTGGAAAAAAGCAAACAGGCCGACCTGCTGAAGGCGCTGGATCACGAGCAACAGGTAGTGGGTGAAGGCATCGATAAATTGTCCCAGGCGATAAGCGCGCTGGAAGACAAGCTGGTGGATGCCAGAGCTCGGCAGCAGGCCATGCAGTTGCGCGAGCGCAGTGCTCAAAGCCGCATCAAGGTACAAGAGCGGGTGCGCTACAGCGAAACTGCCTCATCGGTAGACAAGTTTGATCGCATGGAGCGCAAAATAGACGAGTTGGAAGCCAAGGCTGACCTTTACAGCCAGAGCAAGGGGCTGGATCAATCATTTGCCGAGCTGGAAGTGGACGATGCCATCAGCCAGGAGCTGAGTAAATTAAAGGCTAAGATGAATAACAGCGAGGAGGGCTAATGTCTGAGCTGGCCTGGGCCCTGGTGGCCCCATTGAATATCTTTTTGTTTCTGGTGGTGCCCATCTGGCTGGTGCTGCATTATCGCAGCAAGCGTCGGTTGGATGAAGGGCTGGGCGAAACCGCTCGTGTGCGACTGGAGCAAAGTCTGACTCAAACCGAACAATTGGCCGAGCGAGTGAACACCCTTGAGCGGCTATTGGATCAGGAGGTTCCCGGATGGCGTCAACCTTGATTAATTTGTATCGTGACAAACGCAACGGCAAGTTGGGTGGCGTGTGTGCCGGTATTGCGCGCAAGGTCGGCGTCGAGCCCTGGCTGGTGCGGGTACTGGCGGTCACCGGGTTGGTGTTTACCAGTTTTTTGACTCTGGTGCTCTATATTGCCGCCTGGCTGTTGCTTGACGATCGGCCGCAAACGGAAGAAGCCGGGCCGGCCCATGTAAAAAGCACCGGCTGGCAGTCGGGCCTGTCGCCCAATGATGCGCTGACTAAACTCGAGACTCGTTTGCAGGGGCTGAACGGACGGGTGGCTAAAATGGAGCGGCTGCTCACCTCGCAGGAATTTCGGGTGCGTCGAGAGTTCAGGGATCTGGATAAACATAAATAAACGTAATGACGAACAATTCAAGGAGTGTCCATGCAAGTAGATAAATTGATCAGCCAGTTTCTGGGCAGTGGTCAGGGGCTGGATAAAGTGAAAGGGTTGGCCAAGGGCGCCGGTTTTGGCAAGGGAGCGGCCACCGGCGGCATTCTGGGGTTACTGATGGGCAGCAAGAAAGGGCGCAAGATGGCCGGCGGCACGCTTAAATATGCCGGGCTGGCCGCCGCGGGTGCCATGGCGTGGAAAGCCTACCAGAACTGGCAACAAAATCAGAGTCCGGCCCAGGCGCAACCTGCTACTGCCGCCGATGTGCAAGAGCTGGATGCGCGTTTTTCACCGAATCAATCGGGAGCCAACGGCGAGTCGTTTCAACTGGCGTTAATGCGCGCCATGATAGGGGCGGCCAAGGCGGATGGACACATAGATGCTACCGAGCAGGCGGCTATTTTTGAACAGGTAGAAGAGATGTCGCTATCGGCGGCAGAAAAGGCACTGGTATTCGATATGCTGTCGGCGCCATCGTCGTTGCACGATATTGCCGCATCGGCGTCGGGCACAGAGCAGGCAGCGGAGCTGTATCTGGCATCGCGACTGGTGATAGATCCGGATCAGGCGGTAGAGCGGGCATATCTTGAGGCATTGGCGCACAAGTTGAATCTGCCAAGCGAACTGGTGGCACATCTTGAGCAACAGGCAGTACAGGGAATGGAGCAATAAGAGAGTAGCACAATAATGGGGTGACCGACGGGGCTCGAACCCGCGACAACCGGAATCACAATCCGGGACTCTACCAACTGAGCTACGGTCACCAAAGATGGCGCGCCCTGCAGGACTCGAACCTGCGACCACCCGCTTAGAAGGCGGGTGCTCTATCCAGCTGAGCTAAGGGCGCTTTTGTTACTTTTCTCGTTGCACAACCTAACCTTATGACAGGTAATACTTTGCGCTAACGGGGCGGCATAATACCCATTTGCCCCACAGGGGTCAACGGCTTTATCCTGCCTCGTACACCTGAGGCGACCAATTGCTCATTGTGGGTAAATATTGGGCATTTTCAACGACGAAAGCCGTGGGAGCTCGCTTATCAAAGCCGTGAAAAAATGCGACAATCACCCCAGGTTTATAAAGGTGAGAATCAACGCAGATGTCAGCTCAAATAATCGATGGAAAAGCGATTGCACAGGCGGTACGTAACCAGGTGGCCGAACGTGTGGCCGAACGAACCCGTGCGGGAAAACGCGCACCGGGACTGGCGGTTGTTCTGGTGGGAGCCAATCCTGCCTCTCAGGTCTATGTCGGCAGCAAGCGGCGAGCCTGTGAAGAAGTAGGGTTTATTTCCAAGTCTTACGATCTGCCCAAAGAGGCCACAGAACAGCAATTGCTGGAGCTGATCGACGAGCTGAACCAGGACAGCACCATAGACGGCATTCTGGTGCAGTTACCCCTGCCCAATCATATAGACAGCACCCCGATCATTGAACGTATTCACCCCCACAAAGATGTAGACGGCTTTCATCCTTACAACATAGGTCGTCTGGCCCAGCGTATTCCCGCGCTGCGCCCCTGTACTCCCAAGGGCATTATTACCCTGATTGAACGCAGCCACATCAAGACCCACGGTCTTAATGCCGTGGTGGTGGGCGCGTCCAACATCGTCGGGCGCCCCATGACGCTGGAGCTGCTGCTGGCCGGTTGTACCACCACTACCTGTCACCGATTTACCGAAGATCTCAAGGCCAAGGTAGAGGGCGCCGATCTGCTGGTTGTGGCGGTGGGCAAGCCCGGTTTTATTCCCGGTGACTGGATCAAGCCCGGTGCCGTAGTGATCGATGTGGGCATCAACCGGCTGGATGATGGCCGCCTGGTGGGTGATGTGGAATATGCGGTGGCTGCCGAGCGAGCCGCCTATATTACCCCAGTGCCCGGTGGCGTTGGCCCCATGACGGTGGCGTCGTTAATGGAAAATACCCTGATCGCCTGCGAGCGATATCACGACCTGTAATTTGGCGCTCCGCCAATAAGGACAATGGATGCAGTGGCCCAGCAAGGATGTGCTTTATACGGTAATTTTTGGCACCGAAACCCCGGCGGGCCGCCGTTTCGATCTGGCGCTGATTGTCGTTATTCTGTTGTCGATAGCAGTACTGCTGCTGGACTCCATGAGTTCGGTACGCGTTCATATCGGCGATACCCTGTATGCTCTGGAATGGGCCTTTACCCTGTTATTTACCCTGGAATACGGGGTGCGAATTTACTGCGCGCAGAATCGACTGGGCTATATTCGCAGTTTTTACGGCATTATCGATGTATTGGCGGTCATGCCGTCTTATCTGGCGGTCTTTATTCCTGGCGCCAACTTTCTGCTGATGGTGCGCTTGCTGCGTGTGTTGCGGGTATTTCGCATTCTGAAGCTGTTTCGCTATGCCAACGAAGCCAATGTACTGTTGCGCTCGCTGAACCAGAGCCGGCGCAAGATCATGGTTTTTTTCAGCAGTCTTTTTATTCTGGTGACGCTGTTCGGTTCTTTATTGTATGTGGTGGAAGGGCCGGAAAACGGCTTTACCAGTATTCCCATCAGTATTTACTGGGCCATTGTGACCATTACCACGGTGGGGTTTGGTGATATTACGCCACAAACGCCGCTGGGGCAGGGGATTGCTGCGGTTACCATGTTGATGGGCTACGCCATTATTGCGGTACCCACTGGTATTTTAAGTGCCGAGCTGGGGCGAGAAATGCGCCGCGAGTACGATATGCGCCATTGCCCGCAATGTGACAAGACCGGGCACGATCAGGATGCCAAATACTGCAAATATTGCGGTGGTGGAATGGAGCCCAAAAGTGAAGAGGGGTAGAGTGAAGAGTAAAGGGAATACGCTCTGACCAAATAAAGCACCGACCCCACAAGGTCGGTGCTTTTGTCGTGATGAAGTTTATGTTTTTCTCTTCACCCTGTTCCCTTCGCGCTTCACAGGGTTGGGTTTACTGATTATCTTCTGCCATCAGCTCGTCAATTTTGCGGTCGGCCGCATCGGCTGCGTCGTCCATTGCCTTGGTGGCTTTGTCTACCTGCTCGCTGGTGCCTTCTTTAATATCCTGAGCGGTTTCATCCAGGCTTTCACCCATTTTCTCCATGGTGCCTTTTTCTTCCAGGCCCAGCGCTTCTTTGGTGTCGTCAGCCGCTTCCCGGCTTTGTTCCTGTACCTGCTCAATAGACTCGTCCAGGTTTTCGCCGGCTTGTTCTGCAGGGCCTTTATTATCACAGGCAGCAAGACCAAAAGCGGTCACAGAGGCCAATAGCAATACATTAATCCATGTCTTCTTCATTTTCTGCTCCTCGCTGAATAGTTATTACGACCCAGGGCCGTATGTGCTTTGTACCCTGTTATTAATAGCGCACAAATGAGCACAACAACAAGTGTTTTAATTGATTTAAATGTCTTGTGTTTCTATAAATATTCATATTAATCAAAGGGTAATATTAAGTTGCGAAGCCTGCTGTCGTGATGGATGCTTAAAAACAGCCTCGGGATATGACGAACTCTGTCATTTGCCACAGGTAAATACAGTGATAAGTGAAGGGGGAAGCGAACAAGCCAACCCCGACCAAACAAAGGGCTAACGATTTTTTGCAACGGAAGAACACGGAACGCACGGAAAAATTAAGCCCCCTTTCGGCGAGCGGTAAACGTCAGTTAAAGCCTTAGGTTATACGCCGTACGCCAAGCCGAACATCGTCCTGCTTTGACTTACGGCTTATTGCATAAAGCTGATGGCGGCGATCAAGGCTGCTCTATGGTGTTTTCCAGAATTTCATTGAGACGCTGCTCTGCCTCCTGAGAAGCTTCCTCGGTGACGATGGCGATCTCTTCTTTTTGTTGCTCTATCACTTCAGGCTCGGGAGCACTGACCGTTTCGGATTGGGTTGCCGCAGCGGCTTCATCTCTGAGCTGGCTATCTGCTGCGGCCTGATTTTCCAATACCTGATCGATATTATCGCCAATATCGGCGGCAGGGCCTTTAGGCTCGCAGGCGGTCAGACCCAGTAGGGCGGTCAGCAAAACGGTAGACAATAAAGTGCGCATGGCAGGTCTCCTTGTTAATGGATAAACGATTTAAAAAAACAGGGCACCAATTATGGTGCCCTGAGGTTTTTTTTCAATACGGCTGCAAACGAGGTCTGGGTGCGTATCAGACTTACTTGCGGCGCCAGCGAGTGCCCTCGGCACCGTCTTCCAGCACTATCCCCATGGCGGTCAGCTGGTCGCGAGCGGCATCGGCGGCTGCCCAGTCTTTGCTTTGGCGGGCGTCCAGACGCGCCTGGATCAGTCGCTCTATTTCCGCTACCTCGTCATCGGCACCGGCATTGCCGCGCAAAAAGGTTTCCGGATCCTGGCTGAGCAAGCCCAGCACCCCGGCCAGCTCACGCAGACGAGCGGCCAGACCGGCGGCGGTCGCGTCGTCTTTACCCTTCAGGCGATTGATTTCACGAGTGAGGTCAAACAACACCGAATAGGCTTCCGGCGTATTGAAGTCGTCATTCATGGCGGCCTGAAAACGGGTCACGAATTCTTCGCCACCCTTGGCTGCTACTATCGGCAGATCGCGCAGCGCAGTGTAGAAACGCTCCAGGGCGCTGTGCGCCTTGTTCAGGTTGTCGTCCGAGTAATTGAGCTGGCTGCGATAGTGGCCAGACAGCAGAAAATAACGCACGGTTTCACCGTCAAAGTGCTGCAGCACATCGCGAATGGTAAAGAAGTTGCCCAGAGATTTGGACATCTTCTCCTGATCCACCATCACCATACCCGAGTGCATCCAGGTGTTTACATAGGGGCTGTGGTTGGCGCAGCAGCTTTGGGCAATTTCGTTTTCATGATGGGGAAACTGCAGATCAGAGCCACCACCGTGAATATCAAAATGCTTGCCCAGATGCTTGCCGTTCATGGCGGAGCATTCAATGTGCCAGCCAGGGCGACCCAAACCCCAGGGGGATTCCCAGCTGGGCTCGCCGGGCTTGGACTGTTTCCACAACACAAAGTCCAGGGGGCTGCGTTTGCTTTGTTCTACCTCTACCCGGGATCCGGCCTGCAGTTGTTCCAGATCCTGGCCCGACAGCTTGCCGTAATCGGCAAAACTGCTGACTTCAAACAACACATCGCCATTGCCGGCGACATAGGCGTGGCCGTCTGCAATCAGGCGCTGCACCATGGCAATGATTTCGGGAATATGCTGCGTGGCCTTGGGCTCGATATCAGGGCGGGCAATGTGCAGGGCATCAAAATCCTGATGCATGTCGGCGGTGAGTCGTTCGGTCAGTGCATCACAACTTTCGCCATTTTCGGCGGCTCGTTTGATGATTTTGTCGTCAATGTCGGTGATATTGCGCACAAAGGTCAAATCCAGACCCAGATAGCGCAAATAACGGGTAACCACATCAAACGCCACGAAGGTACGACCATGACCAATGTGACACAGGTCGTAGATGGTGACACCACAGACGTACATGCCGACCTTGCCGGGCACCAAAGGGATAAATTCTTCTTTTTGTCGGGTCAGGGAGTTATAGATTTTCAGCATGATTCCGCATCTTGGTCAGGTTGTGAGGGGTAATTACGCCACTATTGAACCTTTAATGGCAATTTGGTGCAAGCCTTGCGACTCTTGGGGGTTCGCTAACGGGACTGCTTGCGTTAAAATCGAGCTCTGAATCGACTTAATCTGGATACTGGATAACTATTATGGTCACACTGCATACTAATCACGGCGACATCACTTTGAACCTGTTTGCCGACAAGGCTCCGGAAACGGTAGCCAACTTCCTGCAATATTGCCGCGATGGTCATTACGACAACACCCTGTTTCACCGCGTTATCGACGGTTTCATGGTTCAGGGCGGCGGCTTTGGCCCGGGCTTCGAAGAAAAAGAAACACGCAAGCCCGTTAAAAACGAAGCCGACAACGGCTTGTCCAACAAGGTAGGCACGGTGGCGATGGCCCGTACCATGGAACCGCACTCCGCCACTGCCCAGTTCTTTATCAACGTCAACGACAACGATTTTCTGAACTTCAAATCTGCTACCAGCCAGGGCTACGGCTACTGCGTATTCGGTGAAGTGGTTGAAGGCATGGACGTGGTCAACAAGATCAAAGACGTGGCCACCGGCACTCGCGGCTATGTACACCAGGACGTACCGGTAGAAGATGTCGTGATCACCAATGTGACCGTTAGCGAATAAGGCAGCTTGCCGAATACGCTGCATACCCATAAAACATGCCCGCCTCGAGCGGGCTTTTTTAACCCTTTTTCAACCACGAGCCAGCCCTTGAATCAGACCACTCTGTTTATTGCCGACTTGCATCTGAGCGCCGGGCGCCCGGATATTACCGCGGCGTTTTTACGCTTTATGCAACAGGAAGCGGTGCACGCCGATGCGCTCTATGTGCTGGGGGACTTGTTCGAATTCTCTATTGGCGATGATGAGCCCAGCCCCTTGAACGACGAAGTGGCGGCCGCCTTTAAAGCCTGTGTCGAGCAGGGTACGCCTGTGTATTTTATTCATGGCAACCGCGACTTCATGGTGGGGCGGCGCTTTGCCCGACAAGCCGGTGTGACCCTGTTGCCGGAACACAAGGTGATTGACCTGTATGGTGAGCGCACCCTGATTATGCACGGTGATACTCTGTGTATTGATGATGCGGGTTATCAGCGTTACCGGCGCATTACTCGCTGGGGCTGGCTGCAATGGTTGTTTTTACGGCTGCCGCTGACCTTTCGCATGAACATTGCCGACGGTATTCGCAGTAAAAGCGCCCAGTCAAAAGAAGTAAAGGTGATGCAGGTGATGGATGTGAATCAGGCCGAAGTAGAGCGGCAAATGCAGCGCTACCAGGTACATTCGCTGATCCATGGCCACACCCACAGGCCCGCCATTCATCAACTATATATAAAACAGCAACCGGCGCGGCGCATCGTACTCGGCGACTGGTATACCCAGGGCAGCGTGCTGGTGGTCAGCCCTCAAGGGGTTGAGTTGCAAAATCGAGATTTGCCCGCAAGCTGAGGAGCCCCCATGCGGATACTGGTTGTGGAAGACAATCCGGATATTCTGGTGAATATCGTTGATTACCTTACCTTGAAACACTGCGTGGTGGATGCCCTGTATAACGGCACCGCGGCCCTGAACCAGATCCGGCAACAGGAGTATGATTTGCTGGTGCTGGATTTGTCTTTGCCGGGGCTGGATGGCCTGGCGCTGTGCGCGCAGCTGCGCGCCGAGCAAAACCCGCTGCCGGTGGTGATGCTGACCGCCCGCGATACCCTGGACGACAAGCTGGGTGGCTTTGAGGTGGGCGCCGATGATTATCTGGTCAAACCTTTTGCCCTGCCCGAGTTGTGGTCGCGTATTCAGGCGGTGCTTAAACGCAGCCAAAAACAGCAAGTCAGGCAGCTCAAGGTGGCCGATGTCACCCTGGATCTCGATCTGCGCCAGGCCTGTCGTGACGGGCAGGCCGTTAGCCTGAATCCCAAATGTTTGAAGTTGCTGGAGATCCTGATGCGCCATTCGCCCCATGTGGTGAGCCGGGAAACCCTGATCGATCAGCTGTGGGCCGATGACCCACCGGACAGCGACGGCCTCAAGTCGCATATTTATTTACTGCGCAGCCAGCTCGACAAGCCCTTCGAGCGCGCCTTGCTGCACACGGTGCACGGCCAGGGATATCGGCTGGCCGTCGAGGATAAATAACATGTCGATGACCATTAAATCACGGCTGCAACTGGCGTTGAATCTGGTAATAGTGGCCATCAGCTCGCTGGCGGCGCTAGGCATGGTGTTGCTGATCTTCTGGTTTGAAGACACCTTGTTTTACAACCACCTGCAAAGTGATTTGACTGATCAAATCCATAACCATCAAGACGTGACCACGCCGCTGGTGCTGCCGATGACGGATACCACCTACTACAAGTTACCTCGCTCCGATCAGCAACTGTTGCCAGAGATGTTTCGTGGCTACCCTCAGGGCGGGCACGAAGTGCTGTCTGCCAACAAGGCCTATAACCTGCTGGTGCGCCACGACGGGGCCTGGGTACATGTGCTGGTACAGGATCAGAGCGAGTTTGAACGCTACGAATTGCTGGTGTTTATCGGGGTCGGGTTTGGTGTCTTGCTGGTGTGGGGGCTGGGCTTTGTGCTGTCTCGGCGTTTGAGCCGGCAGATATTGCAGCCGGTATCGCGACTGGCTGCAGAAGTGGGCCGTTTGCCGCAACAGCCCGGCAGCCGGTTGGAAATGAATTATCCCAGTGATGAAACCGGGCAGTTGGCGCGCAGCTTCGATCACTATGTGTTGCGGGTCAACGAGTTGCTGTTAAGGGAGCAGCAGTTTTCTGCCAACGCCAGTCATGAACTGCGCACGCCCATGATGGTGATTCGTGGCGCGGTGGATATGCTCAAGGAAGGAGACCCCAGTGCCGCCGAACTGCGTCAGTTACAGCGAATCGACGGCGCCTTGCTGCAAATGCAGCAACAGACCGAGCTGTTTTTACAGCTTTCCCGTACTCCCGACTCCCTGTCGGGCAAAAACGACGAGCAACCGCTGGCGGATATTGTCGCTCGGCAATTGGCACACTGGCAGCCGCTGGCCGATGCCCGAGGACTTACGCTGAAGCTGGAAGTGAAGGGTGAGGCAGGGCAGCGACCCGCCACCATGATGGTTGCGGTGCTGAATAACCTGTTACGCAATGCTGTGCAGCACACTCTGCAGGGAGAAATTCGGGTGCAATTGGATGCGCATACGCTGCGGGTCAGGGATACCGGTAGTGGTATTGCCATGGATGCACAACAGCAAGTGCGTAAGCGGGGAGTGAGTGCCGCCAATCCCGCCGGCTTTGGGCTGGGGTTGGCGATTGTGGAGCGTATTTGCGAGCATCAGGGCTGGCGGTTGGCATTATCCAGCCCTGATGGCAGAGGCACTCAGGTAACGGTTTACTTTGACGAGGCCTGATTCAGCGCCAGCTTGCCCTGGCCACGACAGCGATTGAATACATCCAGTTTGGCCTGATAAAGCCCGGTCGACACATCCATCAAGCCCAGAATAGAGTCAAACAGGTTGTCGTGTGAATAGGCGTTGCTGGTGGCGGCTTGCTGCAAACAGCGGGTATCCAGTTGCTTGTCGGCCACAAAGGCGTCGGAGAACCAGGTCAGCATAGGCACATGGGTCTGCTCTGTGGGCGCCAGCGAATAGGGCATACCGTGCAGATACAGCCCGGATTCACCCAGTGATTCCCCGTGATCCGAGACATACAACATGCCGGTGCTCAGATCCTGGCGTTGCTGCAACCGCTTGATTACTTCGCTCATAATGTAATCGGAATAATACAAGGTATTGTCATAGGTATTGTTCAGCTGGCGAGCGTCGCAATTCTGGATATCGCTGCGCTGACAATCGGGCTGAAAGTGAGAGAATTCCTTCGGATAACGCTTGTAATAGGTCGGCCCGTGGCTGCCCACCATGTGCAGCACTATGATGTTGTGTTGCGCATCAAGCTGGTCGAGCTGGGCAGTTAAGCCATCCAGCAGCACCTGATCCTGGCAATAGTCCCCGTCACACACCGGATTGTTGGCATCGGGCTTGAATTCAATGGTCTTGATGCGCTCGCACACGCCTTTGCAGCCGCCGTCGTTCTCCAGCCACACGGTATTAATGCCGGCTCTTTGTACTATGTCCATCAGGTTGTCTTGATTGCTGGCCTGACTATCGGAAAAGTCCGGCTTGGACAGACGCGAAAACATGCAGGGTACCGACACTGCGGTGGCGGTGCCACAGGACGATACCTGCTGAAAATAGGTCACCCCCAGCGGCTGGGTAAAGGCATTGGTGTCTCGTTCATAGCCACCGTACTGGAAGTTGTCGGCCCGGGCGGTTTCACCCACCATCAACACCAGTAGCTGCTTGCGGTCGGCGGGTGCCTGCTGCGTGAGCGCAGCATCTTCACCCAGTGGACGATAGGGAATCTCTTCCTTGAAATAGGTATCGCGCACATAGCCATACAGGCTGTGGGTGAAGTGGGTGGGAATGATCATCTTGTTGAGGTAGGCGTTGTTTCTGCCCACCGAGGCGTAGTCTTTGTAGTAAAAGGTGGCGATGAGCACAATCACCAGCGCCGAGGCGATAATGGAGGTCAGCTTCATCAACAGTTCGCGCAGTACGGTGCTGCGTTTGATGTGCAGTTTCATAATCAGCGCCGCGGGCAGTACGCCGGTAAATACAAACCAGAGCACGGCGGGCAGGTTCAGGTAAGATTTGGCCTCACCGGAGTTGGTTTCCAGTACGTTCACTATCATGTCTCTATCGACTATGGTGCCGTAGTTGTACATGGCATAGCTGAGCAGTGACGAGAGCAGAATAAAAAATATCAACACCGGTTTTTCGCAGCGAAAAGCGGTAAACAGACTGAAGATAGCGTTGAAGCAGGCGATAAAAAACAGCGGTATGGTCAATACAAAGCCAACACTGACCTGCTCCAGCCCGTTGATGATGCCGAGCAGCTTGGCCAGCAGGGCCACATTGAGCACCAGAAAAAAATAACAGGCGCTGACTAATACCAGTCGCGCCGGTGTTAGCGAAAACATGGGCCTGGTGGGCGTGTTATCGGGGGTTGAACCTGGTGGCGATGTCGGCGCCGACGCGGAAGATAATAGGGCCATGAGCAAACTCCAGTCAGAGGTAAATGAGGGTACGTATTTCATGCTAAGGCCCAAGAGGTAAAAAAAAGGTCAAAGAGAGCGGTCTGCTTCGACCTTTTTTTCACTTGCCGTTGTGCAAACTGGATATAATCGTGCGCCTTGCGTCGAACATCATTACCGGCTTGCAGCCTGGTAAACTCACACAGTAAAAATGGAATCGCTTGTTATGAAACCAGGAAAAACAGGAGTGGCGCGCATTGTGGCTGCCGGTGGCTACTCAATGCAGGGTCTGAAGGCGGCCTATCGGCACGAGGCGGCCTTTCGTCAGGAATGCTGGTTGCTGGCAATATTGTTGCCCGTCGCCCTGGTCTGGAATGTGGGGCCGGTAGAAAAAGTGTTGCTGATCGGCAGCCTGATGCTGGTGCCGATAGTGGAGCTGCTCAACTCGGCGATAGAATCTGTGGTGGATCGAATCGGTCCTGAATACCATGAACTGTCGGGCCGGGCCAAAGACATCGGCTCGGCGGCGGTGTTGCTGACGCTGTTGCTGGCCGCCATCACCTGGGGTTTGATTTTGTGGGATTCGCTAGAGCCAGCATCCTGACTGAAGAGTTAATAAAATTAACACTGTATTAACAATTTTTATGATCTGATTTAAAGTATTCATTTCTGTTATGACAAGAGCGAATCTAGTATCTGGGTATGCGCTTGGTCCGGTTAGAAGAGCGGCGCAACTAACCCTTAGTTACTGTCATACAGGAAGGATGCCTTAACATGAAAATGCCAAACACCTTGAATATTCCCAACGGCGAAAAAGTCCAGGGTATGTTTTCCAAGCAGGAAATGGCGTCACGCCAGGCTAAACTGCGCGGCTACATGGCCAGCAACGACGTAGACGCCGTGCTGTTTACCTCTTATCACAACATCAACTATTTCAGTGACTTCGTGTACTGCCGCTTTGGCCGTGACTATGGTCTGGCCGTGACCCAGGATATTCATACTACCATTACCGCCAACATAGACGGCGGCCAGCCTTACCGTCGCAACGCCCTGGGTGACAACCTGGTGTACACCGACTGGCAGAAAGACAACTTCTTTTATGCGGTCAAGTCGCTGATTGGCGGCGCGCGTCGTGTGGGTGTGGAATTTGACCACATCAATCTGCAAAATCTGGACAAGCTCAAGGCGGCGCTGCCGGAAGCCGAATTCGTCGATATCGGTGTCCCCACCATGAAGATGCGCATGATCAAGTCGGCAGAAGAAATCGCCCTGATCAAGCAGGGTGCGCGGGTGGCCGATGTGGGCGGCGCCGCCATTCGTGACGCCATTGGCGTGGGCGTGCCGGAATACGAAGTGGCACTGGCGGGTACTCAGGCCATGGTGCGCGAAATTGCCAAAACCTTCCCCCATGGCGAGCTGATGGACACCTGGGTGTGGTTCCAGTCCGGTATCAATACCGACGGTGCCCACAACCCGGTAACCAGCCGCAAGATTGAAGCCGGTGATATTCTCAGCCTGAACACCTTCCCGATGATTGGCGGTTACTACACCGCCCTGGAACGGACCCTGTTCAGCGAGCATGTGTCCGACCGTCACCTGGAGCTGTGGGAGCTGAACTGTAAAGTACATCGCCGTGGTCTGGAATTGATTAAAGCCGGTACACGCTGCTGTGACATCGCCCATGAGCTGAACGAGATTTTCGCCGAGCAGGATGCGTTGCAGTATCGCACCTTCGGTTATGGTCACTCTTTCGGTACCCTGAGCCACTATTACGGTCGTGAAGCCGGACTGGAGCTGCGCGAAGATATTGAAACGGTACTGGAGCCGGGCATGGTGGTATCGATGGAGCCGATGATCATGCTGCCGGAAGGCATGCCGGGTGCCGGTGGTTATCGTGAACACGATATTCTGGTGATCAGCGACAGCGGAGTTGAAAACATCACCCGTTTCCCATTCGGACCAGAATACAACATCATCAAGGGTTAATGAAAAAGGCTCGCCAATCAGGCGGGCCTTTTTTGCCTGCAAGGATCAATCCGCACGATTGATGACGTCGGCTTGTTAATCATTATCTGCAGTCATCGGCAATAACCGAGACTCGTTATTGCCGAACTACTTCTGGTGAGGCCGGTGACTACCGGTGGAATCAGGGATTGTGCAACCAGCGTGAATACACGTCGCTCAAAGAGGTAGAAATTATGTTGTCTCACTCCTGGACTATGGGCAGCTTTGTTTATTTGAATGCCGCCATTCTGGTATGGGCCGTATTGGCTTATGGCTATCGACAGTTCATCCGCAAGCCCGGTCATGATGACTGAACAGCAGGGTTTGCCACTCAATAATCTGAGTTAAAGGGAATGTATGATGGATAATTATCAATGGTTGAACTGGGGTCTGTTACTGGGATCTTTTGCCGTCCTGATCTTGATCGGCTATCTGTCCAGCCGAGCTATCAAAGACAGTGATGCTTCCGGCTTTCTGGTGGCCGGGCGCAGTCTGGGCCCGTTTGTGGGGGCCGGTACCATAGTGGCCACCGGCTTTAGTGGTTGGGGGTTCATGGGCTCTCCTGGCGTAGCCTACGAGTTTGGCTCGGTAGAAGTGCTGGGTAATTTCTTTTTTGCGCCGGCCATGGTGATCGCGGTGTTGTATTTTGCGCATTTTTTGCGTCGTCGCGCCGAAGAGCTGGGCAGCTGTACCATACCCGAGTATGTCTCTCAGGTGCATGGCGGCGGTTCGGGAATGGAGCGCTGGGTAAAAGGCGTGGCCGCCGTGATCACCATAGTGCTGCTGCTGGTGTTTTTAACCAGCCAGATCAAGGCGGTGGGGCTGCTGGGTGCCTCCTGGCTGGGGATCAGCCTGAGTGAAAGTGCACTGCTGATGATATCGGTGATTATTCTTTACACCATGCTGGGCGGGCTGGCCGCCGTAGCCTGGACCGATACCCTGATGGTGATGGGGATGGGGCTGGGAGCCATTGTGATGATGGTGCAGGTGTTCAGCGATGTGAATCTGATGGAGTTTATAGAGCGCCTGAATGCGGTGGATCCCGAGTTGCTCAATCCGTCCACCGCTGCGCCTTACGGTGAAAGCAAGAGCTCGGTATTTCTGGTATTGCCTTATGCCTTCTTGTTTACCGCCGTTCTGCCCTATATGGCGGTGCGTTTTCTGGCATTCAAGCCCACGGTCAAGATGCATCAGGTGGCGATTTGGGTTGCCCCCATGGGCTGTTTGCTGAGTCTGGTGCCCATTATCGGTATGTATGTACGCATCGCGCATCCCGAACTGGCGGACTCTGATCAGGCAATGCCGGTCTATCTGGCCAACTTCCTGCACCCGGCATTGGCGGGGATCATCACGCTGTTCATTCTGTTTGCCATGAAGTCGACCGCCAACTCGTTGTTGCATACGGTCTCTAGTGCTGCGTCCCACGATTTGCGCACCGCACTGTTTCCCGATAGCAAGGCTAGCAACGAACGTATCCTGTGGATCAACCGCAGCTGGGTGGCGATTCTCGGTTTCGTCGGCTTCCTGATGATGCTGTTTGCACCGCCCTTCATGTTGTCCTGGCTGGGTATTCTTGGCTCGGGTACCTTGCTGGCGGTGATGATTGGTCCTGTGTTTATTTCTTCTTTTTGGCAGGGAAATGCCTACGGCGCCCTGGCAGCCATGTTTACCGGCCTGGTGACCAGTGGCAGCTTCCTGTTGTTTACCGACGTGGGCTGGGTAGAAGGGCCGCTCTATGGGTGTCTGGCATCCAGTGTGATCTATGTTGCTGTCAGCAAAATAACGCAAAACGTGGGCAATACCGCCATGGCTCGCAGTTATTAATCTGTTAATTACGTTGTAAGTAAAAACCCAGCCTGGCTGGGTTTTTTTATGGGTGAAAACAATTGATATGTATCATTGTTTTGGTGAATAAACTGCCGTTTCTTGTTTGTTTTGTATACTGGTGAGCTCTGGATGGATATCATTTTGCTTGGTCATAAAAACGTCATTTTAAAATGGATAATGTTTACGTTTTAAGTCAGCGTCAGCCCTTGCTTGGGCCGATATTAAAGCGTGACAGACCAAGTACGGGAATAAAACCACAAGGAAGATAAATAATGCGCAGTAAAAGGTCTGTGAGCGGTAGGAATGTTGAGTTACCCGAGGGAGTAAACATATTGTCTACCACCTCTCCAAGTAGTCATATTACTTATATGAATCAGTCATTTATTGATTTCAGTGGCTATGAAGCGCACGAATTGCAAAACCACCCCCACAATATTATTCGCCACCCGGATATGCCAGCGGCTACTTTCGAACATATGTGGGCCACCTTGAAGGGAGGAAGCTCCTGGATGGGGCTGGTCAAGAACCGTTGCAAGAACGGTGATCACTATTGGGTAAATGCGTACGTCACGCCCATTCAGCGTGATGGAAAAATAGTGGAATTTCAATCGGTGCGCACCCGTGCCGAGCCAGAGCAGATACAGGCCGCCGAACAGCTATATGGTCGGCTGCGCACAGGAAAAATGCGTTTTTCTTCACGGCCGGGGTTGAGTGGCTGGTTGGCAATGGCCAATGGTGCTTTGCTCGCCGGGGTGGTGCTGGCGCTAACAGTCTTGACGGGGGGCACCCTGGAGGTGGGGCTGGCGATGGCATCGGTGGGTGGCGCGGCGTCAATGCTGCTGAATATGGCATTATTGAGGCCGTTGCGTCGTCTGGCTGACCGTGCCCGACACTATGCCAATAACCCGCTGAGTCAGCAGGCTTATACCGGTCGTCAGGATGAGCTGGGCCAGATTGACTTTGCCTTGCAAATGGCCCAGGCCGAAGCCGGCGCCGTACTGGGCCGTTTGTCAGACGCGGCCGAACGACTGGGTAGCCACACTCGTGACTTGCAGGATGAATTGATCAGCAGTGATGGCCTGACGCTGAACCAGCAGGCCGATACCGAACAGATTGCCACCGCCATCAACGAGATGGTGCACAGCATTCAAAACGTGGCCGATAGTGCCCAACAGGCGGCAGCCGCCGCTGCACAGGCCGACCAGGACACCGAGACCGGGCGGCAACTGGTGGCAGAAACCAGTGCTTCTATTCATGTACTGGAGCAGAAAATCGAGCAGGCAGCCGGGGTGATTCATCAGTTGGAAGATCATGGCCGTGATATTTCCGTGGTGTTGGATGTGATCGGTGAAATAGCCGAACAAACCAACTTGCTGGCACTTAATGCAGCTATTGAAGCGGCCCGAGCCGGCGAGCAAGGCCGCGGTTTTGCGGTGGTGGCCGACGAGGTGCGCAATCTGGCCGGACGAACCCAGCAGTCTACCGCCAATATTCAGCAAATGATTTCGGCGCTGCAGCAGGGCACTCAGGATGCGGTGGCCGCGATGGCAACAAGTCGTGAACAGGCCCAGAACAGTGTATTACATGCCCAGCAGGCGGCCGGAGCACTGGAGGGAATAGGTCTGCGGGTAAAAGACATCACCGAGATGAATCATCAGATTGCCACGGCGGCAGATCAGCAAAGAAGCGTCAGCGAAGAAATCAACAGCAGTATCAGCAATATACGGGTAGCGGCCAACAGCCATGTCGACAGCGGACGGGACAACCGCGAACGCTGCAATGAGGTGGTCAAGCTGACGGGGGGCCTGAGAGAGCTGTTCCGCCAGTTCTGGACTCAGCGACTGAACGCCTGAATATTCAGTGCTGTTATTGGGCTTACAGTGTGTTGAGCCCGCTTTTCAGGTAATCGAGCAGCATGCGTGCGGCAGAGGAAAGGTCGTTGTTGTTATAACAAAAGCCGACCGATACGCTGCCAAGAGTGGGGCAGGGCTCATAGGTAACAGAGGCCAGCAGCCCTTCTGGCACCGTGCTTTTGGCCAACACGCTGATACCCAAACCGGCCTTGATGGCCGACTGTATGCCCAGCAGACTGGCGCTGCTGTATACGATGCGCCAGGGTAAATTGGCTTTGGTCAGGGCATCAAGAATCGATTTGCGATACAAGCATCCTTTGGGATACAGAATCAGCGGTAACGGTTCGCCGGGATCCAGCGTCAGCGTATTGCTGCGTACCCATACCAGTGGCTCCAGTATATAGTCGACAAGGCGGGGCTGGAGCAGGTTGCTTTCTTCAATGGCCATCACCAAATCGTACTGGCCCTTGTGGTAATCCTGCAACAGGGTGCTGCTGATGTCGCTGCTGACATCCAGGGTCACATTAGGGTAGGCCTGAGAAAAACGCCCCAGGGTGGTGGCTAAAAAAGACACTTCAAAATCGTTGGGAATTCCCAGGCGCACCGAGCCGGTGACCCTGGGAGTGCCGAGTCGCGACACCACGGTATCGTTCAAATCCAGCATCTTTTGCGCATAGCTCAACAGCAACTGGCCTTCTTCGGTTAGTTGCAGGCCACTGCTGCGATGAAACAGCTGAATACCCAGCAGCTCTTCCAGTCGCTTCACTTGCAGGCTGACAGCGGGTTGTGAGCGTCCCAAGCGTTCACCCGCCGGGGTAAAGCCCCCCAGCTGGTTGATGGTAACAAAGGTGCGGAGTAGATCCGTAGGCAGGTTTTTCATCGTCTATTAATACCGGTTAAGCTTATGGCTTCAGTATTAACATTAATTTAATAAATGGGGAAGACATCAATGATGGTCAGGAATGGCGGTTAGAACAGCCAAACCCGATAACCGTCGTCTTCCAGCCCCAGAATATCAATCTGGCCATAACTGCATTCCGGCCCTTTGATCATGGGCACTATCTGCCCGGTACTCTGTTCATGGCCAAAGGCAATCACACAGCTTTCGCAGGCACCCTGTATTACGCCCAGGTCCAGCAGTTTGCTGAACAAGGGGTTTAGTTGATGCTTGCTGCTGGCCAGTAATCCCGGCCAGGCGGCACCTTCTGCGGCAAAATACAGCTCACTGGTATTGCCGCGTTCATGGGCTTGCAACGCATGGGTCAGCGCATGAAAGACGCGGCCCTGCTCCTGTTCACCGGCATAGACTACAAAGGCGTGCTTCTTGTGCATTGGGTGCTCCTGGTTAACGACGTCATACGCTTTACGCCATACGCTGTAAGTGACAATACGGCGCTTATCTTTACGCACGGCGTACCGCTGTCTTCAGCGTCTGTTATTCAGATGTATTATCGGTCGGCTTTTTACGCTTGAGCGGCGCTCGGCCGTCATTCGAGCCCAGGCCGGTTCCCGTCACCAGTCGATCACTGCGGTCTTTAAAGGCTTTCTCCGGCTTCTTCGCCGGCTTGTAGGCATTTGGCCCACCTTTGCCTTTATAACCGTTGCCTTTGGGGGCCGGTCTGCCCTTGGCATGAGTCTTGTTGGCGGCGGGGCGTATGCCTTTGAATTTGCCTTCCAGCCCTTCAAAAGTCGCAAAGCCTATGTCTTGCTGCAAGAAGCGTTCAACCCGCTTGAAGGCATCCCAGTCTTTGGGGCCCACCAGCGACATGGCCACGCCTTTGGCACCGGCACGACCGGTACGGCCTATGCGGTGTACATATTCTTCGGCCTGCTTTGGCATATCGAAGTTCACGACCAGAGACACCTGCAGCAAATCCAGGCCGCGGGAGGCCACATCCGTGGTAATCAGTACCTTTTGCTGGCCGCGACTGAAGCTGTCCATGATGCGGTTACGTTCCGATTGGCTCATGTCACCACTCAGCGCCGCCGTGGTAAGCCCCTGTTCCTTCAGCAAGGCGGCCAGGCGATCGGTATCGGGACGAGTGGCGGTAAAAATAATCGCCTGCTGGTAGCTCTCGGTAGTCAGAATATGCTGCAGCAACGCCTGTTTATGATCCAGGTGATCACACAGATAAAAGCGCTTTTCAATATCGGTATGCTCGGCATTGGCGGCACCCACGGCAATGCGTTTGGGCGCTTTCAGCAGCTTGTCGGCCATCTCGTTGACTTCGGCATGGTCCAGGGTGGCCGAAAACATCAGGGTCTGGCGACGGCGATGATCGGCGGCGTCATTAATCTGATTAAGCTCTTTGGCAAAGCCCAGGTCCAGCATGCGATCCGCTTCATCCATGATCAGCAGCTCAAGGCCGTTAAGCATGAGCGAGCGCTCATTGAGGTGGTTGGCCAGGCGCCCCGGGGTGGCGACAATCACATGGGGTTGTCTGCGCAGCAGTTTGATTTGGTCGTTGAAGTTTTCACCGCCCAGCAATAGCGCAATATTGAACGAGCTGCCACTGGTGAGCGAGCGCAGTTGTTCATATACCTGTTTGGCCAGCTCGCGGGTGGGCGCCAGGATCAGCGCTCGCGGATCGCGCTTGCTCAGCGCCTTGGTTTTAATCAATCGTTGCAGTGACGGCAGCAAGAAAGCCAGGGTTTTGCCCGATCCGGTTTTGGATGATGCTATGAGATCGTAGCCAGTCAAGATGACGGGAATGGCTTTTTCCTGGATCTCGGTAGGGGTGTGTAATCCCAGATGATCCAGGGCGGCCATCAGACGGGTATCCAGACCAAGATCTTTAAACTGTTCGGGTTGTTGCGCCAAAGTACTGCTCCGATTGAAGATAAAACGTAAGGTAAAAATGAAGAAGAAACAGCCGCTATTGTATAAGACTTTTGCCCGTATGTATTGAAAAGAGCATGTGAAGCGTAAGGAGCAGGTAAACAAGCTAAAAGCTTGCAGCTTCGAATTATCTTAACTGGCTGTCTTTACTGGCGCGTCGATTGATGCCTTCGGCTCCCTTGCGCTGTTTTTCCTGCTCGGCCTGACATTCGATACATAGCCGAACACCTGCAATGGCCTTGCGGCGAGCGTCGGGAATGGGGGCATCGCATTCTTCGCAGTGGGTCAGGCTGTCGCCGGTATTTAGATGGCTGCGGGCATCTTTCACCGCATCTTCCACACTGGCATCAATCTGATCCTGTACGGCTCCGTCTCGTGACCAACCTCCGGCCATGATCTTTCCTCCTGTGCTGTTAGCTGCTTTTATCTTGTCCTCTTCACTCTTTGCGCTTCCCCTCTCACCCTTGACGCGCACTTACTTACCCAATAGTTCACCCAAAGGCCGCAGGTTGGTCACATGATCACAGAGCGACTTGATGACCATCAGTAAGGGCGTGGCGATAATCAGCCCTACCGGGCCCCAGATCCAGCCCCAGAACAGCAGGCCGACGAAGATGGCGACCGGATTAAGGCTGGATAAGTGGCTGGTGAGCCAGGGAGTCAGTACGTTACCCTGAATACTGGTGATGACCAAAGACACCCCCGCCACCAGAAAGGCCATGTCCAGGGTGCCAAACTGTATAAACGCCGTCACACCGGTGCCGATAAAAATCAGTATCGGGCCCAGATAGGGGATGGCGCTGGCCACTCCGGCCAACACGCCCCACAGACCGGCTTGCTCCACTCCCATAAACCAGAAGGCCAACCAGGTAAATCCCCCTACAAATATTGCACTTAACAGCATCACGAATAAAAAACGCCGTACCTGATGGTGAAAGTCATCCATGATCTGGGCGGCCTTGCGCATGCGCTCAAAGGACGGGCCCGAAATACGGATCACCTTGCGACGATACAATTTTCCCACCGCCAATAAAAAATACACCAGCAACAGAGCCGAGAGACTTTGCGACACCATTACCAGGACGGCAGAGGCACCACCCATTAAAAACTCCTGTACGTTAAAGGGCTTTTCTACCACACGTACCAAAGTTACGCCCGGCGTGCGGACTTTTTTCTCGCTGGTGCTGTCTTCAATCTGTTTGGCGGCTTCTTGTGCTTTTTCAATTATTCCGGCTTCCGTGGCAGGGGCTCGCGCGGCGGTGCGCTGAAACTTGCTGATGGCCACCGGCACCTTGTCGAGCATGGCAATGGCTTCTCGCTGCAGCGGAATGCTGGCGCTGACCATGATGGCCAGTAACACAGTGACCATAACCGCGGCACTGATGGGGCGGGGTATGTGTATCTTGTCGAATGGCGAGAGCAGGGGATCCAGCGCATAGCTGATAAACACCGCCACTATCAGCGGTAACAGTACCGACTGTGCCCAGTCGATAAAGAAAATACCGGCCAGTGACGCCAATATGATGAGTGAAGCATTGCGAGCGTTAAAGGCGTCGATCAAAGGCGGCTGTTGGTCCGTTTTTCTGCGGTTAAATGCGACGTCCTGTTGTTCTTCTGTCATTAATGTCTGGTCCAGAGTATGGGTTCATTCAGTGTAATCTGATTATGGTCGGTGCGCCCAACAAGCTAATAATGGCCGACCATAACCCAAACACGAACGGCGAACAAAACCGTCACTGGGGTGAAGGTAGTATTCGCTCGAATCTAAAACGGCATTTCGCTAACATCCTAGCATGGCGTGCCAGGGAGGCATTAAATGACTACACCGTTTGAATCTCACTCCGGCTCGGCTCGCGGCCTGACTCGAGAGCTGATTGAAATTGTATTCCCCATGTTCGAGCAGGCGAGTGCCGGCGCGATTGCGGTGGACAAAAACAGTCGTATTACCTGGATTAACAGCCGTTATGCCAGGTTGCTGGGGTTGGCGGATACCCATGGCGTGATCGGGCGCTCGGTATTGAGCGTGATCCCCAATAGCCGCATGCCCGAGGTGGTCGACAGCGGTCGGCCCTTGTTGCTGGATATCATGGAATATCACACCCAGCAGTTGGTGGTGACCCGCTTGCCCTTTTTTAATGATGACGGGCAGATCAGCGGCGCGGTGGCGTTCGTGTTGTTTGATGACTTACAGCCCCTCACGCCTCTGGTCAGCAAGTATCGCAGCCTGCATAAAGACTTGCTGGCCGCCCGGCGTGCCCTGGCCAAAACCGGACGCAGTACCCGCTATCAACTGGGTGACTTTATTGGCGCCAGCCCTGCCGTGCTGGAGGTTAAACGTCGCACCCGTTTGGCGGCAGGACGAGATATTCCGGTATTAATGTTAGGCGAAACCGGCACCGGCAAAGAGGTGCTGGCCCAGTCGCTGCATGCGTTATCGGCGCGCATGGAAGGTCCCTTCGTCGGAGTGAATGTGGCGGCCATTCCCGAAAACCTGCTGGAGGCGGAGTTTTTTGGCGTGGCCCCTGGTGCCTTTACCGGTGCCGACAAGCGCATGCGCGAAGGCAAGTTTCAGCGCGCCCAGGGCGGTACCCTGTTTCTGGATGAAGTGGGAGACATGCCGCTGGGCCTGCAGGCCAAGTTGCTGCGTGCCTTGCAGGAGCGGGAAATAGAGCCGCTGGGCTCTAACCAGATAATCCCCATAGATGTGCGGGTGATTGCCGCCACCAGTCGCGATTTAACGGCCATGGTGGCGGACGGGCGTTTTCGCTCGGATTTGTATTATCGCCTTAACGTGCTGGAAATTCAGATACCGCCGCTGCGCGAGCGCCCCGCCGATATCGGTATTCTGTGCGAGTTCTTGCTGGAGGATATTTGCAGCGGACAGGCGCGCACCGAAATTACCGACCAGGCGGTGGCACTGCTTGCGCAACATCACTGGCCCGGTAACGTACGAGAGCTGCGCAATGTGCTGGAGCGGGCTTTTACCCTGAGCGAAGGTGCCGAGGTGCTGGATGTGGCTACCTTGCAGCGCGTCTTGCCTGACGCGGCCGTGCCGATAGCACAAGCCGATAAGCCGGATAGCGTTGCAGCCAATGCCCCAGCGGTAATCTTGCCCGGCCATGAGCCCCCAACAGAGCTGGGCACGGTTCGCCCCTTGGCTGTGGTGTTGGCCGAGGCTGAAGCCGAGGCGATTACAGCGGCCTTGGCGCAATGTAACAATAATCGCAGCCAGGCGGCGCGGCTGTTAGGTGTTTCCCGTTCGGTGTTTTACGAGAAATTGGCCAAGCTGAGCTGCCTGTCCTGAATACCATACAGGTGTCCGGTATTCAGGATGTCCTTTTTACTCCATCTCCTTTTGTTGTCCGAAAATCCGGACAATTCGCAATGCAGTCTCATCTGAGTTGTTCGGTAAACTCACGCGCAACATGGTGTTTACATAGTTGGCACATTTAGTGCTTGGTTAGACAGGCAAGCACTTGGTAACAACGAGTGAAGATGAATAGCGTGCATTGCCATCATTGGCGATGCCAAAGGACTGCATCAAGCAAAAGGAAACCTCTATGACCATCAAGCATCAGTTGTCCGTGTTAACCCGCGCCATGGCCGGTGTGGCCCTGTGTGCCACCGTTGTCAGTGCCCCCGTGGCGGCCAGTGAAAAAGTACGCTGGCAGGTTCCGCTGGCGTTTCCATCGCATTTAGTCGGACTGACCACGCCAGTCAAGCACTTGTCTGAATCCTTGTCGGCGGTGTCGGGTGGTGACGTCAAGCTGCGTTATTACGAGCCCGGCGAGCTGGTGCCGCCCTTTGAAATCATGGATGCGGTCAGTTCCGGCAAGTATCCGGCCGGGTATACCTGGGTAGGATACGATCAGGGCACCATTCCCGCACTGCCGCTGTATTCGGGCGCGCCCTTCAACATGGAGCCACCGGCCTATCTGGCCTGGTATTACGAAGGGGATGGCAAGGCACTGCTGGAAGAAATTTATGCCGAGCGCAATATTCACCCCATGCTGTGCAGCATTATCGGCCCGGAAGGCGCCGGCTGGTTTAAAAAGCAGATCACCAGCCTGGATGATTTTGAAGGGTTGCGCATTCGTTTCGCCGGTATTGGCGGCAAGGTGCTGGAAAACCTCGGCGCCTCGGTCACCATGGTACCCGGTGCCGAAATCTTTCAGGCGCTGGAACGTAACACCATAGATGCCACCGAGTTCTCTCAACCGGCCATCGACAAGATGCTGGGCCTGGATCAGATAGTAAAAAACTACATCATGCCCGGCTGGCACCAAACCCTGACCACCTCGCACCTGCTGGTGAACCAGGACGTGTGGCAGAAGCTGCAGCCGCAAACCCGCGCCTTAATCGAAATGGGCTGCGAGTCGGCCACGCTGAAGGGCTTTGCCCAAAGCGAATGGGCGCAACCCACGGCGTTGCGCGACTATGAAAAAGAAGGCGTCACCGCTCAGGTACTGCCCGAGCCGGTATTGCGTGAGCTGGAAAAGGTGACCAACAAGGTGATGGATGACATGGCCGCGGAAGACGAGATGTTCAAGCGGGTACTCACCAGCCAGCGTGATTTCATGAAGCATCACTCCATCTGGCACGGCAAGGGTTACCTGCCGCGCGACTTCTACCAATACGACTGAATGTAACTGAATGTAACTAATGGCGGCGGGCCGAGCGCCCGCCATCTTGGTAACCGTTTCATCAGGAGGTCGTATGTCTCAAAGCTCTACTCAACCGGGTTCGTCCAACACGCCACCCCCGCCCGCGCTGCACGCGCAAACGGCAGAATTGCCCAGTAACAGGCTGTCACAACGGCTGGACGCCTTTGTGCTGGCAGTGGGGCGGCTGAGTTCCTGGTTGTGGCTGGCGGTATTGGTGGTGGTGCTGAGTAATGTATTCAGCCGCTTCGTGTTGTCGGCGGGCTCCATCGCCCTGGAAGAATTATCCTGGCACTTGTTTGGCATCGCCATGATGCTGACCCTGGGGTTTGCGGTGGTAAAAGACGATCACGTGCGGGTGGATGTGCTGCGCGAAACGTTCTCGCTGCGTACCCGGGCCATTATCGAATTGCTGGGCATAGTGCTGCTGGCGCTGCCGATCATCATTCTGATGATAGATGCGCTCTTGCCTTATGCCTGGAAGGCCTATGTGTATAACGAGCGCTCTCAGGCTCCCAGTGGGCTGCCTTATCGATTTATTTTCAAGAGTGTGCTGCCCATCGGCCTGCTGCTGGTAGCCACGGCGCTGTTCTCGCGCGGCTTGCGCTGCATGACCTTGTTGTTTGCCTTTCCCAGGGCGTTGACGCCCGGGGCGAACTCGTCTTCCGACATAACATAAAGGGGTTGCTATGGAGCTGGAAACCGTATTGGTGATCGCCATGTTCGCCTCTTTTATGGGGCTCTTGTTACTGGGTTTTCCCGTGGCCTGGGTACTGGCCGGCACCGGCTTGTTGTTCGCCATGGTGGGGCAGGTACTGGTAGAGCAGTTTGACGCTAACCTCTGGTTTACCTGGAACGGCACCATAGGGGTACTGGATGCCCGCATCTTTGGCATTGTGGCCAACGAGCTGATGGTAGCGCTGCCGCTGTTTATCTTCATGG
The DNA here is from genome assembly GCF_014643915.1 of Oceanisphaera marina. Lineage (GTDB taxonomy): Bacteria > Pseudomonadota > Gammaproteobacteria > Enterobacterales > Aeromonadaceae > Oceanimonas > Oceanimonas marina. The sequence goes on along the minus strand of NZ_BMKE01000019.1, from coordinate 31,562 downwards.
GCATTATGCTCGACCGCTCCGGCATTGCCGAGAAACTGATGCACAGCCTGGTGCGATTACTGGGTCCGTTGCGCGGCGGGTATGCCATTACCGTGGTTATCGTCGGCATGTTGCTGGCGGCGTCCACCGGCATTGTGGGGGCGTCCGTGGTGTTGTTGGGCATGTTGTCGCTGGGCCCCATGATGCAGGCCAACTACAGCAAGAGCCTGGCGGTGGGCACGGCCTGTTCTGTGGGTACTTTGGGCATTCTGGTGCCGCCGAGCATTATGCTGGTGTTGATGGCCGATCGTTTGGGTACGCCGGCGGCCTCGGTGGGCAAGCTGTTTATGGGCGCACTGATCCCCGGGGTGATGCTGGGGCTGATGTATGTGTTGTATATCGTGTTGCTGGCCTGGTGGAAGAAGGACGCGGCACCTGCGCCCACCTACAGCGAGCGCATGGATGCCAAGGCCTGGCTGGACGTGTTTTGCTCGGTAGTGCCGCCCATGGTGCTGATAGTAGCGGTACTGGGCTCCATCTTCATGGGCATTGCGACCACCACCGAAGCCTCGGCGGTAGGGGCGGCTGGGGCGCTGTTAATGGCGCTGCTGAGCAAACGGCTGAATACCGAGGTACTTAAAGACTCGCTGTATCAAACCAGTCGCACCACGGCCTTTATCTTTGGCATTTTCATCGGTGCTACCGTGTTCGCCGCCGTGTTGCGCGGGCTGGGGGGAGACGATGTGATCCGCGATGCCATTACCGGGCTGCCGTTCGGTACTACCGGCATCATGATCACCATCCTGTTCATTACCTTCTTGCTGGGCTTTTTTCTCGACTGGGTGGAGATCACCCTGATCATCCTGCCGCTGGTGGCCCCAGTGGTGTTTTCGCTGGGGGTAGAGCCGGTGTGGTTTGCGGTGCTGTTTGCTTTGTGCCTGCAAACCTCGTTTTTAACGCCACCGGTCGGATTTGCGCTGTTTTACATTAAAGGCGTGTGTCCGCCGGGCATTACCACCCGCCATATCTATCTGGGCGTATTGCCCTTTATTGCCCTGCAATTACTGGGGCTGGTACTGGTGTTCTATTTTGAGCCTCTGGCCACCTGGCTGCCCAATCGACTCTATGGCGGCCAGTAATGATGCATTTATTAAAGGAGAATCACAGATGCGCCTAACAGACAAAGTGGCTTTGATCACCGGGGCCGGCCAGGGAATAGGCCGGGCCATTGCCGAACATTATGCCAAAGAAGGTGCCAGGGTGGCGGTGGCCGATCTGGATCTGGGCCGCGCCGAACAAGTGGCGCTGGCCATAGTGGCGGCGGGGGGCAGTGCCATTGCCCTGGAAATGGACGTGACCGACGAAGCGGCGGTAGAGCAGGGCATGGCGCAGCTGGTTCGCCATTGGGGCAGACTGGATATTGCGCTGGCCAATGCCGGTATTCAGCACATAGCGCCTTTGCACAAGCTGGCTTTTGCCGACTGGAACCGGGTGCTCAATGTGCATCTGGGCGGGGCGTTTTTGCTGACTCGCGCCGCCCTGCAGCAAATGTATAAAAATGGCGGCGGCAGCATGTTGTTTATGGGCTCGGTGCATTCCATGGAGGCTTCTCCGCTCAAGGCACCTTATGTGACCGCCAAGCACGGCATGCTGGGCTTATGCCGTTCGGTGGCCCGCGAAGGAGCGGAGCACGGGGTGCGCAGCAATATTATCTGTCCGGGCTTTGTGCGCACGCCACTGGTCGACAAGCAGATTCCCGAGCAGGCCAAAGAGCTGGGCATCAGTGAAGAAGAGGTGATTCGCAATGTGATGCTCAAGCATACCGTGGATGGCGAGTTCACCACTCTGGCCGATGTATCCGAGGTGGCCGTTCACCTGGCGGCGTTTCCCTCGGCGGCGCTCACCGGACAGGCGGTGGTGGTCAGCCACGGCTGGCACATGCAATAAGAAAGCAAAGCCTTCAGCTGTCAGCTTTAAGCTGTCAGCGGTAAATAAAGAACAACGGCCAGCACCAAGCTAAAAAACGGTATTTGTCTTTTAGTTTGGTGCTGTTTTGTTTGCTAGCTAAAAGCTACCTTTCTCCCCCATTAACGGGCGTCCGCTGCGATCAATATCTGCTCTATTTCGGTGTAACCACGCTGTTGTGCATGTTGCAGAGGGGACACACCCTGGCCATCTTTGATATTCACATCGGCGCCGGCATTCACCAGTAGCCGCACGATGTCTGTGTGTTGTGGGCCGCCGTTACCCAGCATGATGGCTTCCAGCAGGGCGGTCCAGTGCAGGCGATTCACATGATCCACATCGACGCCGGCCGCAATCAGCATGCGCACCGTTTCTACGTGGCCGCGCTCGGCGGCAGGGATCAGCGCGGTGCCGCCATAGCGGTTGGTGCTGTTTAAATCGGCTCCGTGATCGAGGGTCATGGCCAGAATCTCGTTGTGGCCACTAGCGCCAGCATAAAGGTAGGGGCTGTCTTGAATGTTATCCTTGGCATTCACATCGGCGCCGGCCTCGATCAGCACCTTGGCGGCGGCTACCTGATTATGACGGGTGGCGATCAGCAGCGGGGTGCGCCCCATCTTGTTGCGCGCTTCCATATCCGTCCCTTGTTCGAGTAACTGTCGGATCTGCTGAGCGTCACCTTGCTTCGCGGCGGACTGTAATTTTTGTTCGATATCATTCCCCGCAGCGCAGAGGGTAAGAGACGTGAGCAGAGCCCATATGGCCATGAATCCTGTAGAAATTCTTTTGATGTACATGCACTTGTCTCCTATTTGGTGATAAACCACAGAATGAACAGAATAGCAGAGCTCGGCCATAAATCATGCCCGCGCCTTTGCGAGGGTGACGAGTGCCGCGAACAAAAAAGGGCCCCGCTAGGGGCCCCTGGTATTGATGTTGTCAGTCAGAATTTTTTCGGACTGTTGGTGATTATTTGGCCATAACCGGTGTGACGGCTGGCGCCTGCTCGGCCTGATGCCGGGCGGCTTCTTCGGCGCTAAGTCTGGGTGAGAACCAGCCTAGATGGGCATAAGCCATGCCGATCAGTGGCGACAGCCAGCAGGCGAAGGCCAGCGGAATATACAGCAGGTTCTCGGTCTGTCCTTCGGCAATGCCTAACCCAAGGGCCGTGATGACCACGGCGCCACCGGCGTTCCAGGGAATAAGCGGCGATATCAAGGTGCCGCCTTCTTCAACGGCCCGCGAGAGGTTCAGTGCCGAATAGCCCTTGGCACGGTAGGCGGGGGCGAACATGCGCCCGGGCAGAGCGATGGACAGGTAGGGGTCGCCGCCAATCACGTTGGTCATGGCCGAGGTCGCGATGGCAGAAGACTGGATAGCGCCGAAGCTGTTGGCGCGGGTCAGAATTTTTTCCATGATCACTTCCAGGCAACCGGTACGCTCCAGCACGCCGCCAAAGGCCAGGGCGACCAGCATCAGGGTGATCACCCAGGTCATGCTCTGTATGCCACCACGGTTGAGCAGGGCATCGATTTCGCTGACGCCGGTATCAATCTGATATCCACTGAACATGAAATTAAAAGCCTGCTGCAGGCCCACATCCTGGGTCAGCATAGCGGTGGCCAGACCCAGCATGGCACCGGCAAACAGGGTAGGCAGGGCGGGCATTTTTTTCAGCGCCAGCAGCACGGTCACGCCGAGGGGCAGCAGCAGCGGCCACGACAGCGCAAAGTGCTGATCCAGACCGCTGATGATGTTCTCGATACGAGTGAAATCCACTTGTTGATCGCCAATCAGGCTGAAGCCGGCGAACAGGTAGATAACCAGCGCAATCAACATGGCCGGAACCGTGGTGGGCAGCATATTGCGGATATGGTCGAACAGATTCACGCCGGTCACCGCCGGGGCCAGGTTGGTGGTATCTGACAGCGGCGACATCTTGTCACCGAAGAAGGCGCCCGACACTACGGCGCCGGCGGTCCAGTACATGGGAATGTCGAACCCGTTGCCGATGCCCATCAGCGCCAGGCCGACGGTGCCGGTGGTGCCCCACGAGGTACCCAGTGACACCGAGACCACGGCGCAAATCAGTACACTGGCGGCCAGAAACAGCTCGGGAGAGATCAGGCTTAAACCCAGCTTTATCAAATAAGGCACGGTACCGCTGGCAATCCAGATGCCAACAATCATGCCCACGATAATCAGAATGCCCACCGACTGCAGACCCAGTCGCACCACATGCATGATGCCGTCTTCCATCTCGGGCCAGCGGTAACCACGCAACCAACCGATAAGGGCGGTGATGGCTACGCCGATGGCGAGCGGAATATGGGGGGTGAAGTTGCCGAAGTAAAACAGCTGCACGCCCAGCACCACAAAGGTCAGTGCGATGGGCAGGCAGGCCAGCCAGAAGCCGGGCTTGCGAGGTACTGTAACCATGGTTCTCTCCTTGAGCCTGTGAGGCGGACCGGTTAGTACAACCGGTCTGTGCCATATATCCCGGGGGACATTGTCAGACTAAGGGAATCATGTATGTTAATTACGTGTTAAATGTAAAAAGATGTAACAACTTATGGTGTGTTGTTTTCGAGGCGTGCCGTCAGCGCCAATATCCCTTCTTGCGTTTCTATTACCGCCTGAGTCAGTTCCAGGGCCAGGCTGTGAGTGAGCAAAGACTGGGCATTGGCCGCCTGCTCCAGTTTTTCCAGCACGCCGGCCAGCCGGGTTTGAGCCAGCATGCGAGCGGTACCGCCCAGCTTGTGTGCCAATTGGCCCAGCTCGATATGATCTTCATCTGCCAGCGCCTGTTCAATGGCGGCCTGTCCGGCCGGCAGCTCGTCGGTAAAACGACTCAGCATGGCCTGCAGCCGAGGGCGACCCAGCACCCGCAGATGCTCCTGCAGTAAAGGTTGCTCCAGTTCCAGCTCCGGCTGTATGCGAATGCCCAATGCTTGACTCAGTGCCAGAGTCAGCCTGGGCCATTGCACCGGTTTGGCCACCACGGCCATGAGCCCGGCGGCCAGATAGCGGCGAATATCGTCGGGGGCCACGCTGGCAGTGAGGGCAATGACCGGGGTATCCCGATTCAGTCCCTGGGTTTGGTGGCGAATGCTGCGGCTGGTTTCCAGACCGTCTATGCCAGGCAGATGCATGTCCATCAACACAAGATCAAAGGCCTGATGCCGCGCCATTTCAAGCGCTTGCTCGCCGCTTTCTGCCTGGCTGACCAAGTGGCCGTGCTGTTCCAGCATGGCGGCAAGAATGGCCCGGTTGATGCCGACGTCCTCTACCAGCAGTAGACTGAGAGTGGGCAGGGCGGCAAGCTCGGTTTCTTGCTCCTGAGCCGGCGTATTGACGGCCGTCAATGGCAGAAAAAACCCAAAACGACTGCCCTGTCCCGGGGTACTTTGCAGCGTCATGCTGCCGCCCATGGCTTCAATCAGCCGCTTGGAGATGGCCAGCCCCAGTCCGGTGCCGCCATAACGGCGACCTATACTTTCATCCGCCTGGGTAAAGCGCTGAAAAATGCGATCCTGCTGTTCGGGTGCAATGCCGATGCCGTTATCTTCAATGGTGAACTGCCAGCCGCCGTTGATCGCGCAGGCTTCCAGCGTCACCTGGCCGCCGGTATCGGTGAACTTGGTGGCGTTAGACAACAGATTGATCAGCACTTGTCGCACGCGTCCGGCGTGGCCCAGCAGCCAGAGCCCGGAGCCCGGGGCGTTAAGCTGCAGCTGGATCTGCTTGGCATCGGCGTAGCCCTGCATCATGGCGACGCTGTTTTCCAGTAACTCATTCAAGGCGAAGGGGGCGGGCTCTTCGGGCAGCGGGCCTTGCTCCAGCGCCGCATAATCGAGCACGTCGTTGAGCAGCATCAGCAGGTGCTCGGCCGAGTGTTGCAGTATGTCGAGCTTGCCTTGTTCGGGGCTGTCTTTCAGGGCGGGTTTGAGCAGCGTCAGGGTCCCCATAATACCGTTCATGGGGGTACGCAGCTCGTGGGTCATATTGGCGATAAAGCGGCTTTTTGCCATATCGGCGGCTTCCGCCGATTCCTTGGCCTGGCGCAGGTGACGGGTGCGTCTGTCGACCAGCGCCTCCAGTCGGTCCTTGTCGTGTTGCAACTCGCTTTGGCGGCGCTCGACCGAGCGGCGCATGGTATTGATGGCGCCCACCAGGGTATCCAGTTCGTCGGGCAGGTGCCCGGGGGCGCGGGCCAGAGTCAGCGGCGGGCTGCCGGGTTGTCCTTCACCAATCTGTGCCACATGGCCGGCCATGCGTTCCAGATGTCGGGTAACCCGGCGCTGAAACACCAGCATCAGGCAGAGGGCAATGGCCAGTATGGTCAGGGTCTGGCCCAGCAGTATGGTTTTGGCCCGTTCAATTAGTTGCCGGTTGATGCTCTGCTGACTAAAGGCAACCTCCAGTCGGCCTACTTGCTGGGGCCCCAGTGCCGAGCTGGGGTAGATTAAATTGAAGCCGTGCTCATGCACGCCCTGGTCATCGGGGGTGTGAGTCAGCAGCAAGGGTTCGCCAAGGGCATCGCCGGTTAACGTGAGGCGAGCCATGTGCGGCATATCGAGCATGCTTTCCAGCTGCAAGCGGGCCTGGGGCAGATTCAGATCCCACAGGCTTTGAGTCAGGCTGTCGAGATAACTCTGTTCGATAAGGGTAAGACGATCGTTCAGGTTCTGCTTTATCTGGCGATGGTCCAGCCAGAGCTGAAGCGCGGTAGACAACAGCGACAGAGTCAGGCTAACGGCCAGCACCAGCCAGAATAGGCGAAAACTCAAAGGATGCCGCCGCCGGTAGCGAGGCAGCAGGGTTAACAGGGAATTCATTCAGGGGGCGTCCAGATAATGGCGTTCAAAAAAGAAGGTGATACGTCGAATATAATGGTCGTCGGCAAGGGCTTGCAACCGAGCCGACAAGGTCGGTAACAGCGGCGCCAGTCGAGAACCCTTGGGCACGGCCAGGTGGTAATATTCCAGGGTGAGCAAGTCGGGCAGGGGAAATACCTGCTCGGTCAGTCCGAGCTTTTGTGCCTGCAGCTTGCCGGTGGTCAGGCCGATGGGCATATAGTCGATGCGCCCCAGTGCCAGCTTTTGAAAATTCTGCTTGCCACTAGAGACTCGTTCCACATCAAGCCGCTGCGCGGCGGCGCGGTCGAATTTATCACCGAAGCTGTCGCCAAACAACAGCCCCAGGGTGTGATCGGTCAGGCTCCAGGGCGATTGGCTGGCATTGCCGAAGTGGGTAAACAGCACCACGGGATCCGCGATAATGGGAGTGTCGCTGAACAGAAAGTTCTGTTCACGCTGGCGGGTCTTGTAGGCGGCCACAATCAAGTCTACCTTGCCCTGACGCGCCGCCAGCTGGCAGCGCTCCCAGTTGCCGAATACCTGCATATTGACGGTATAACCGTGCTCGGCCAGCAGCTTGCGCACCAAGTGCGGGGCAATGCCGGTCAGCTCCCCATCCTGCTCCCACGACAGCGGCGGATACATGGGGTGTCCGCAGGCGGTCAAAATGCTGCTCGGGTTTGCAGCGGGAGCAGAGGCTGGCGCTTGAGCGTGAGCCGACAGCGCCGCCGATAGCAGAGTCAGTAGCAAGGCAACAATCAATGGCATGGCACCGACCTGGGGGTAAACACGTAACCGGCACCATGTACGGTAAGGATGATCCTGGGGTTGGCTGGATCGTCTTGCAGCTTGCGGCGTAACCGGCCCACCAGCACGTCTATGGTTCTGTCGTTGGGAGCCCATTCGCGGTTTTTTATCTGATCCAGCAGCTGATCTCGCGACAGGGTCTGCCCTGAATGGCGCAAGAAGGCGCCCAGCAACTGATATTCACCGTGAGTCAGCGGAGTTTGCTGGTCGTGTGCATCAAGCAATATCCGGCGGTCCAGATCTACCCGCCAATCGTCAAATTGATGAATGTTGGTCGTGGTTGTCGTGGCCACCCTGGGGGTGGTGGCGCGCACCCTGCGGGTCAGATTTTTGGCTCGGGCCAGTAGTTCTCGGGGATTAAAGGGTTTGCACACATAATCATCGGCGCCGCATTCCAGGCCAACAATACGCTCTATTTCGTCCTGACGTCCGGTCACCAGTATGATGCCTAGTTCCGAGTTGGCGCGCAGTTCCCGGGTGAGCGTCAGGCCATCTTTGCCCGGTAATCTGATGTCGAGCAGCACGAGGTCAATGTTCTGCTCGCTCAATATCTGCTCTGCCGCTTCGGCGCTTTGTGCGGAAAATACCTGATGCTGCTCAACCTTGAAGTACTCCACCAGGCACTCTCGCGTGGTGTCGTCGTCTTCCACAATCAAGATGCGGATATCCATATCGTGTGTTCTCATCTGTTCGGGAAGAAGCAATAAATAAAGTAGCGAACGTCGGGGTTCGCGGGGCAACTTCTAACACCACCATCGTAAAGTTGTCAATGTTATCACCCGCTTCGCCAGGGCTGTGTTCGTCGACTTCTGATAAAAACCTGCTTGTGGCTTGTTAGTTTAACGGCCTTCAGTCGGAAGGTACATGTTCATGGGGATAGAGCGCAGTACCAGGATAACAGTGCTCTTGCCGGATGAGGTATGCGAATACGGTAGCCCGTTATGTCTCGTTTTGGCATGTCGGTGTCTTAATCAGCAATGTGATGAACGGGGTTCGGCGGTTTACTGTCGGCTACGTTGACAGGCGAAGAGACTGCCTGTTGCGGTTTGTGACGCGCGGGCTGATGCCGGCGTTGACTCCCGTTAAGCAAAAGGACGTTGATTATGTGCGCAATTCACGGAAACAGAGGCGTTGTCTATACCGGTCCGGGCAAGGTCGAGGTGCAATCCATCGCTTTTCCCGAGCTGTCCATCGGCAAGCGCGCCTGTCACCACGGGGTGCTCCTCAAGGTGGTGGCGACCAATATCTGCGGCAGTGACCAGCACATGGTGCGTGGGCGAACTACAGCCCAGGCAGGCCTGGTACTGGGCCATGAAATCACCGGCCAGATCATCGAATGCGGCCGTGATGTCGAGTTTTTGAAGGTGGGCGACATTGTTTCCGTGCCGTTCAACATCGCCTGTGGCCGTTGCCGCAACTGCAAGGAAGGCAAAACCGGCATCTGCCTGAACGTGAACCCGGCTCGCCCCGGCGCCGCCTACGGTTATGTGGACATGGGCGGCTGGGTCGGCGGCCAGTCCGAGTATGTGATGGTGCCCTATGCGGACTTCAACCTGCTCAAGTTTCCGGATCCCAACCAGGCGATGGAGAAAATCCGCGACCTGACGTTGCTGTCCGACATCTTTCCCACCGGTTTCCACGGTTGTGTGACCGCCGGCGTCGGCCCCGGCTCTACCGTTTATATTGCCGGTGCCGGCCCTGTTGGTCTGGCCGCCGCCGCCTCGGCCCAGTTGCTGGGGGCCGCCTGCGTTATCGTCGGCGACATGATTCCGGATCGTCTGGCCCAGGCGCGCAGCTTTGGTTGCGAAACCATCGATCTGCGCGAAGAAGGGTCGATGGAAGACAAGATTGAACAGATTCTGGGCGAACGCGAAGTGGATGCCTTCGTCGACTGTGTCGGCTTCGAAGCCCATGGTTGCGGCTGCGATCATGGCAAGGAGCAGCCGGCGACCGTGCTGAACTCGGCGATGGCCCTGACCCGAGCCGGCGGCCAGATTGGTATTCCCGGCCTGTATGTGACCGAAGATCCGGGCGCGGTCGATGAAGCCGCCAGACAGGGTGCGCTGAGCATGCGCTTTGGCCTGGGCTGGGCCAAGTCTCACTCTTTCCATACCGGCCAGTGTCCGGTGATGAAATACCACAGACCCCTGATGCAGGCGATTCTGTTCGACAAGGTGAAAATCGCCGACGCGGTCAACGTGCAGGTGATAAGCCTGGATAAGGCGGCACAGGGCTATGCCGAGTTCGACGGCGGGGTAGCGAAGAAATTTGTGATAGACCCCCATGGTATGGTGCCAGCGTAAAGGATAGGTTGGATAACCCGATGCCCTCTGTCGATGGAGGGCATCTTGCGCGATGAAATACGTCTGGCCAGGAGCGGCCGGTCGAACAGAACAATTCACGGCGGCGTATTTCCCTGTGCCGCCATGACCGTTTTCATAAAGGTTGATGCTATGGATGATACTCAAGCGGGCGTGCTCAATACTATCGAAGAGCTGGTGGCGTCGATGAAACACAAACCCGGCGCGTTGTTACCTATTCTGCATGGTATTCAGGATCATTTCGGGTACATTCCCGATCCCGCCATCGAGATCATTGCCTCTCATTTACGTTACACCGCCGCCGACGTGCACGGTGTGATCAGTTTTTATCATTATTTCCGCAGTGAGCGACCGGGTCGGCATGTGATCGAAATTTGCCGCGCCGAAGCCTGTCAGGCGCAGGGCGGGCGGGAGTTTGAACGCCATGTGCGGGAAAAGCTGAACATCGGTCTCGACCAGACCACCCCGAATCAGGACATCAGCCTGAAGGCGGTGTATTGCCTGGGCAACTGCGCCACCGGCCCTTCCATTCGTGTCGGGGATCAGATCAAGGGACGGATGAGCCCGGCCAAATTCGATCGGCTGGTGGATGAGCTGACCACCTTCAAACTGGAGCTGAAATAATGACCCTGCGCGTCTATGTTCCCCATGAAACTACCGCCCTGTCGCTGGGAGCGGAGGATGTGGCCACCCTTATTCGGCGTGAAGCCAAACGGCGCGGCATGGATATCGATCTGGTTCGCAACGGCTCGCGGGGCCTGTTCTGGCTGGAGCCGCTGATTGAAGTGGACACCGCCGAAGGCCGTTATGGCTTCGGTCCGGTCGAACTGGACGATGTGGCTTCGCTGTTCGACGCCTGCTTCGAGCGCGGTGCGGTTGAACATCCACTGGCCCTGGGCCTCACCGAAGACATTTCCTATCTCAAGCAGCAGCAGCGGGTCACCTTTGCCCGCGTCGGCATCACGGATCCGCTGTCGCTGGACGATTACCGGGCGCTGGACGGTTTCAAGGGTCTTACCCGGGCGGTCAGCCGTTCCAGTCAGCATCTGGTGGACGAGGTCAAGGTCTCCGGCCTGCGCGGCCGGGGCGGGGCGGCCTTTCCTACCGGCATCAAGTGGCAAACGGTGCTGGATACGCCAGCCGAGCAGAAGTATATCGTCTGCAATGCCGATGAAGGGGACTCGGGCACCTTTGCCGACCGCATGGTGATGGAGTGCGATCCCTACATGCTGATCGAGGGCATGATTATCAGCGGCCTGGCGGTGGGCGCCACCCAGGGGTACATCTACCTGCGGGAAGAATATCCGCTGGCCCACAAGGTATTGAACGAAGCCATTGATCGCGCCACTGCCGCCGGTTATTTGGGCGCCAATGCCGCCGACAGCGGCCGTACCTTCGAGCTGGAAGTGCGACTCGGTGCCGGTGCCTATATCTGCGGTGAAGAAACCTCGTTGCTGGAAAGCCTGGAAGGCAAGCGCGGCATGGTGCGCGCCAAGCCGCCGCTGCCGGCCATCGTCGGCCTGTTCGGTCAGCCGACCGTGGTCAACAACGTGCTTACCTTTGCCGCCATTCCCGCCATTCTTGCCGAGGGGGGCGCACATTACGCCGATTATGGCTTTGAGCGTTCGAAGGGCACGCTGCCATTCCAGCTGGCCGGTAACCTCAGGCAGGGGGGGCTGGTGGAGCTGGCCTTCGGCCGACGCTTGCGGGAACTGATCCACGAATTCGGTGGTGGTACTCACAGCGGACGCCCGGTGCGCGCCGTGCAGGTGGGCGGGCCGCTGGGGGCCTATCTTTCGCCGGAGCAGTTCGATGTGCTGCTCGACTACGAGTCTTTCGGCCACATCGGCGCCGTGCTGGGGCACGGCGGCGTGGTGGTGTTCGACGAGTCGGTCAACATGGCCCAGCAGGCCCGCTTTTCGATGGAATTCTGCGTCGAAGAGTCCTGCGGCAAGTGCACGCCGTGCCGAATCGGCTCGGTGCGCGGAGTGGAAGTGATCGACAAAATCATTGCTGGCGACGACAGAGCCGCCAACATCGAATTGCTGGAAGACCTGTGCGACACCATGATTCAGGGCTCCCTGTGCGCCATGGGCGGCATGACGCCGTTCCCGGTGAAGAGCGCACTCCAGTATTTTCCCGAAGATTTCAACGACTCGAAGGGGGCGTGAAAGATGGTTGAACATTTTTATCCCGAGAAGGATTACGGGACGCCGGCCCGGCTGTCGGAAAACCTGATCACCCTGACCATCGATGGCGTCGAGGTGACCGTACCCGAAGGCACCTCTGTGATGCATGCTGCGGCCCGGATCGACATCAATATTCCCAAACTGTGTGCCACCGACAGCATGGAAGCCTTCGGCTCCTGCCGTTTGTGCACGGTAGAAATTGAAGGGCGGCGTGGCTATCCCGCGTCCTGCACCACGCCAGCCGAGCCGGGCATGGTGGTACTCAGCCAGACCCGGGCGCTGGCCAAACTGCGCCGCAACGTGATGGAGCTGTATATCTCCGATCACCCGCTCGACTGCCTGACCTGTCCGGCCAACGGCGACTGCGAGCTGCAGGACATGGCGGGCGCGGTGGGTCTGCGCGAAGTGCGCTACGGCTTTGACGGCGACAACCATCTGGCGGCGGTCAAGGACGAATCCAACCCCTATTTCAGCTTCGATCCCAGCAAGTGCATCGTCTGCTCCCGTTGTGTGCGGGCCTGCGGCGAGGTGCAGGGCACCTTTGCGCTGACCATTGCAGGTCGGGGCTTCGACTCCAAGGTGTCGACCGGCAAGGACAGCAATTTTGTCGACTCGGCCTGCGTATCTTGCGGAGCCTGTGTTCAGGCCTGTCCGACCTCGACGCTGATGGAAAAATCGGTGATCGATCAGGGCCAGCCCGAGCACAGCGTGGTGACCACCTGTGCCTATTGCGGCGTTGGTTGCGCGTTCAAGGCGGAAATGAAAGGCGATCAGTTGATCCGCATGACGCCCTGGAAGAACGGCAGTGCCAATCATGGTCACTCCTGCGTCAAGGGACGTTTCGCCTTCGGCTACGCCACCCACAAGGACCGGCTGACCAAGCCGATGATCCGGGAGTCGATTGACGATGACTGGAACGAGGTCAGCTGGGAAGAGGCCATCGATTTTGCCGCCCGCCGGTTGCGCGAAGTGCAGCAACAATATGGCCAGAAAAGCGTGGGCGGCATTACTTCGTCCCGCTGTACCAACGAAGAAACCTATCTGGTGCAGAAACTGGTGCGGGCGGCACTGGGCAACAATAACACCGATACCTGTGCCCGGGTCTGCCACAGCCCCACCGGCTATGGCCTGAAGATGACCCTGGGCGAGTCGGCGGGCACCCAGGATTTCGATTCGGTGATGCAGGCCGACTGCATTCTGGTGATCGGCGCTAACCCGACCGATGCCCACCCGGTGTTCGGCTCCATGATGCGCAAGCGCCTGCGCGAGGGGGCCAGCCTGATTGTGGCCGATCCGCGCCAAATCGATCTGCTGGCAACGCCCCACGCGGGCGAGGGCATCCATCTGCCGATACGCCCCGGTACCAACGTGGCCTTAATCAATGCGCTGGCGCATGTGGTGGTGACCGAAGGGCTGGAAGAGCAGGCCTTTATTGCCGAGCGCTGCGATCCGGAAGATTACCGCGCCTGGCGGGCCTTTGTGGCCGAACAGCGTCATGCTCCCGAGCAAATGGCGGCGGTGCTCGGCGTGCCGGCCGACACCCTTCGCCGGGCTGCCCGCCAGTATGCCAGCGCCGCTAATGGCGCCATCTATTACGGCCTGGGCGTCACCGAGCACAGCCAGGGCTCGACCATGGTGATGGGCATTGCCAACCTGGCGATGGCCACCGGTAACATCGGCCGACCCGGGGTCGGGGTCAACCCGCTGCGTGGCCAGAACAACGTGCAGGGTTCCTGCGACATGGGGTCTTTCCCTCATGAGTTGCCGGGCTATCAGCCGGTCAACAATGAACAGGTGCGCAGCCGGTTTGAAGCGGCCTGGGGCGTCAGCCTCGACGGCGAGCCGGGCTTGCGTATTCCACACATGTTCGATGCGGCCATCGCCGGCCAGTTCAAGGCCATGTATGTGCAGGGCGAAGACATCGCCCAGTCGGACCCCAATACCCAGCATGTGGAAGCGGCGCTGCGCGCGCTGGACCTGCTGATCGTGCAGGATATCTTCCTCAACGAGACCGCCAAGTTTGCCCATGTGATCCTGCCCGGCTCCACCTTCCTGGAGAAGAACGGCACCTTCACCAATGCGGAGCGCCGGATCAACCGGGTGCGCAAGGTGATGCCGCCGCTGGCGGGCAAGGAGGACTGGGAAGTCACCATGGCATTGTCCAACGCGCTCGGCTATCCGATGCATTATGAGCATCCTTCCGAGATCATGGATGAAATTGCCGCGGTGACGCCGTCGTTTGCCAGGGTCGGTTATGCGCTGCTGGAAGAACTGGGCAGCATACAGTGGCCGTGTAACGACGAGTATCCGCAGGGCATGCCCATCATGCACGGCGACAGTTTCCCCATCGGTCTGGGGCGCATGGTGGTGACCGAGTTCATTCCCACCACCGAGAGGGTGTCGGAACGCTATCCGTTGCTGCTGACCACCGGACGTATTCTCAGCCAGTACAACGTGGGTGCCCAGACCCGGCGCACCGACAACAACGTCTGGCACAGCGAGGACGTGTTGGAAATCCATCCCCATGACGCCCAGCTGCGCAACATTGCGGACGGCCAGCCGGTTGCCATTGCCAGCCGTACCGGTGCGACGGTGCTGAAGGCCCGGTTGAGCAAGCGCATGCAGCCGGGGGTGGTGTATACCACCTTCCACTTTCCGCATAGTGGTGCCAACGTCATCACCACCGACAATTCCGACTGGGCGACCAACTGTCCGGAATACAAGGTAACGGCGGTGCAGGTGTCGGGTACGGATGAGCATGCTTTGTCTGACTGGCAGCGGAAGTTTCATGATTTCACCCGTGAACAGCTGGAGCATGCCGGGCAGGATTCCGGCTGAGGAGAGGTAATGGCTCAGCAAGGCAAGCATGAGCCGTCGGACCAGTTACGACATGCGGTACCAGCGCATCGCGCTCGACCCGCAGGCAAGAACCCTTTACATTATCCCCTTTGCACGTCGACGTTGCCCGGCGTGCGTCCCGGCTACCACCGTCAGCCTCTCGTGGCGGTGGTCCCGACTTTTCGCTTCCTGTGCCATTTCGTCTGGCCGCCGGCGTGTTTCATGGTGCAATGTTCTGAGGGGGGCCGTCGCTTGCGATGATACCCGGTTGGCATCGTTCTGGAGGCGTGTATGACAGCATCACCCAACAAGTTACTGGCCCGGGTTTCCGTCGCCCATCTGATCAGCCATCTGCATATCATGACGGTTCCCGCCATGCTGCCATTGCTGCCCGACACCATGCAGGTCAGTTTTTTCGAGCTGGGACTGGCTATTGGCATATTCAACATCGTATCGGCGCTGGTACAGGTGCCACTGGGTTTTCTGGTCGACCGGCTGGGTGCCCGGCGAATGCTGATGGCGGCGTTGACGCTGGGCTCTGCCAGCTTCGGACTGGTCGCACTGCTGCCCACCTATTCCTGGTTGTTGCTTGCCATGGGGCTGGCGGGGCTGGCCAACGGCGTCTATCATCCCGCCGACTATTCATTGCTGTCGCGTGGCATGCCGTCCGGCAGGATGGGGCGGGCTTTTTCGGTGCATACCTTTGCGGGGTTTTTCGGGGGGGCACTGGCGCCACCCCTGATGGTAGGGATCGCGCTGGCCTTCGATCCGCGCTGGTCCTTTGCGATTGCCGCTCTGGCCGGGCTACTGGCCCTGGGGTTTGTCGCCTCCGGTTCCGCCTTGTTGGCTCCTGAAAAAACGATGTCCGCCGACAGCCCCAGGCTAACCGGTGCTACGGGCCGGCCCAGCTCCACGGCCATGACCACTTTAGCGTTGTTGACGCTGCTGTTTACCCTGCTCAGTCTGAGTACCGGTGCAATAGAACGATTTTCCGTTTCGGCATTGGTTCAGGGCTTCGATGTTGCATTACCCGTGGCGAACCTGGCGTTAACCTGCTTTCTGTTTGCCAGTGCCTTCGGTGTGCTGGCAGGCGGTGTGCTGGCCGACAGAACGGAGCGGCACGGCGATGTGGCGGCGGTGGCATTTGCCTTGGCGGCGATGCTCGTAGTAATAGTCATCATGATGCCGCTGCCGCCACTGGTGTTGGCCATGGTACTGGGGTTAACCGGTTTCCTGACCGGCATGGTGGCCCCCTCGCGTGACATGCTGGTGCGTGCGGCCTCTCCCGAGGGAGCGGAAGGGCGCACCTTCGGCATCGTGTCTACCGGCTTCAACTTTGGTGGTGTCATCGGCCCGGTGCTGTTCGGTTTTCTGCTCGATCGGGGCCTGGCCAGCGGTGTGCTGTGGTCGGCCGTCGGGTTTATGGTGTTCACGACCCTCATCGTGCTATATCAGGAACGGCGCCAGCGGATGCGGGTCGGCATCTCTGTCGGCTAAAAAAGCCCGAGCCGGGTTACTGGCTCAGGCAAAACGAGAGGAGCGGTCGTCTATCCCCTCGACCTAGAACGCCACTTCTACATTTCCCTGAGGCACGCTGCAGCAGCTCAGCACATAACCCTCGGCGATATCTTCGTCCGTAATACCGCCGTTATGATCCATGGTGACGTCGCCTCTTACCAGCTGCACCTTGCAGGTACCGCAGATGCCCATGCCACAGGCCTTGGGTATGTGCAGTCCTACCTGGGCTGCGGCGCTGTGCAGGGTTTCGCCCGGTAATATCTCAACCTGCAGATCGCTGTTCTGGAAGGATACGGTCAATCTGTCTTCGGTACGTTCCAGCTCTTCGGCCAGCTCGACGGCCTCGCGGGCATGTTCTTCGACATCTTCGGCTACTTCGACCGGCGTGGCGCCGAAGCTTTCCTCATGATAGTGCTCCATTGGAAAACCACTGTTTTCCAGCAAGGTGCGCACCGCCCGCATGTAAGGGTTGGGGCCACAACAGAACACTTCCCGCTCCATGAAGTCCGGTGCTATCAGCGCGAGTATGGAACCGTTCAGATATCCCTTGAAGCCACTCCAGGTCTCCCCGATATCGGTACGTTCACAAATGAGGCTGAGGTGGATGTTTTTCAGTCGGGAATCCATATGCTGCAGCTCCCGGTAGAACACCAGATCCTTGGGCGTGCGGGCACTGTGCACGAAGTGGATGTCGACGTCGGCATTGGTGTCGAACCACCAGCGCGCCATGGACATCACAGGAGTAATGCCAACACCGCCGGAGAGCAGCAGCACCTTGTCATTGGGGAAGTCGATACAGTTGAAGTTGCCGACCGGACCATGGACTGCCAGCGCATCGCCTTCATTCAGGTTGTCGTGCAGCCAGTTGGATACTTCGCCACCCGGTACCCGTTTGACTGTGATGGAGAAGCTGTAGGGTACGGAAGGCGCAGAAGCTATGGTGTAGCTGCGCATCACCGTTTGTCCTGCTATTTCCAGCTCCAGGGTAACGAACTGACCGGGTTTGAAGAAGAACAGCAGGGGACTTTCTGCAGTAAAACAGAAGGTTCTTACGTCCCAGGTTTCCTGGATAACCCTTACACAACGCACAGGGTGACGTCCGTTACTCCACGTCTGGGTATTGATGGGTGAGATAAAATCCTGATTCATCGCTGTTCTCCGTCTGGCATCGCCTGATAATTCTCATGCCAGCATTTTTGTGTACTTTGGTGGTTGTTGAATGCTTAAAAACGACATGCAGTTATCTGCCAGCCCCTTTTTGTCTGTCAGGCAGAGATTGATTGGGTAGAACTAAGGTGGGCAGGTCGGAAAACAACGGTAACCGGGTCGTTTTCAGATAACCTCTATCTCATGCTCTTGGTGAGAATAGCGTTACCGATGTCCGGCTCTGGTGGCAGGGGCATAGCGCAATATCAACAGCAAAGGAAGCAGCAAACATGGAGCAGATCAATAGCGTATGGTTAGGCACGACCCTCAGTCTGGATGATGCCGTACAGATGCTGCATCAGCGTCGTTCAGGGTATTCACTTCCCCAGGCGTTCTATAACAGCCCCGAGGTGTTTGCCGCCGACATGGAGCAGATTTATTGCAAGGAGTGGCTGTTTGTTGGCCTGACCTGCGAGATCCCTGCTGTGGGCAACTTCATGACTCTGGAGGTGGGTGATAACCCTGTAACCATAGTACGCAACAAGCAGGGCATTCAGGCTTTTCACAATGTCTGTCGACACCGGGGTTCGCGAATTTGCACCGAGAAGCAGGGCAAGGTGGCCAAGCTGGTCTGCCCTTATCATCAGTGGACGTATGAGCTGGACGGCAAGCTGCTCTATGCCGGTAATGATATGGGGGACAGCTTCAACAAAGCCGACTTCCCGTTGAAGCAGGTACATACCAAGACCGCCGGTGGTTACATCTTCATCAGCCTGGCCGAGAACCCGCCCGTCATCGATGACTTTTTGGCGGAGCTGGAGCGTTACCTCGAACCTTATGATCTGGAGAACGCCAAGGTGGCGGTGCAGTCGGAAATTATCGAGGATGCCAACTGGAAACTGGTTATCGAAAACAATCGCGAGTGTTATCACTGCAACGGCTCTCATCCCGAGTTGCTCAACACTCTGCTGGAATTTGATGACACCACGGATCCTCGTGCCACCGATGCCTTCAAGGCGCACGTAGCACGCATGGGCGAGCAATGGGATGCGGAGAACATCCCCCATCACCATGTGTCGTTTGGGCTGCGCAACCGCATGGTGCGCATGCCGTTGGCCGAGGGCAAAGTGGCCATGACCATAGACGGCAGCCATGCCTGCGAGAAGACTCTGGGCCGGGTTAAAAATCGCGAGCTTGGCTCGCTGCGTATCCTGCATCTGCCCAACTCCTGGAACCATGGCCAGAGTGATCACCTGGTTACCTTTCAGGTAGTGCCCATCGGCCCGCAGAAAACCAAAGTGATCACCAAGTGGGTGGTACACAAGGACGTGGTGGAAGGAATCGACTACGACGTGGAAAAACTGCGCCGGGTATGGGATGCCACCAATGCCCAGGACAGAACCCTGGCCGAAAATAATCAGCGTGGCATCAATTCCATCGCTTACGAACCGGGTCCGTATTCCCCGACTTACGAGTTTGGTGTGGTGAATTTCATCGACTGGTATTCGGATACCTTTATCGGGCATGCTACCGGTCAGAGTCTGGCCGTCACGTTACCCGAGTAAGGCCGACTCAAAAGAGGGGGGAGCCATCGTCTCCCCCCTCTTTGTTCCTGCTGATTTTCTATCGTCATTCTCGTGCTGGCGGGAAGTCTGTGGGTCGTGGTACACCACCTTCGCCGAGGTGATGTTCACTTGGTGCAGTCGTTCAGCACCGTCTGCACCTCGGGATGCAGCAATTCTTTCCTGACCAGTAGCGATGCCAGTCGCGCTTGCCATAACGCCTGATCCGGGCCTGCCAACGCCTCGCCCAGTCTGTTAGTGCACTCTACCAGCGAAAGCTGCTTTGCTTCCTCAAGCCCCCAGGCGTACAGCTGGATACGAAAGTCATCCTGATCGACAAGTTCGGTAATCATCATGGTGTTTTCTTCCTTAACTATGCATATCGTCACAGGCTATTCCGTCGTTTTTTCTACTGCAATAGCGCTTCGACACTAGCGTCGCTTTCAGAATGGTCAGCGCTGAAACAAGACGCCCAGACATAAACCGGTGTCGTATTGGGCACACTTCATTCAGAGCTTACCTGTTGTTATAGAGGTCAGTTTTTGCTCATAACGACAGCCAGCTCTTGTTATGAGCACAGACTGAATCGGAAAGCGTTCGGCCTTCAGGACCCCTGGCCCTCGCCGCCGCTAGATATTTATCAACCCGACGGAGACCTTGTCCTATGTTAGCCAAAAATGGACTTTTGAAAGGAATGAGCCCGGCGGCGACGATCAGTTCCATGATTATCGTTACCTTGTTTGTAGTGGGAGGCGCCTTCTATCCTGATGCGGCTGCCAGATTGTTCGATAGTGTATCGGGATATCTCATCAACAATTTCAAATGGTATTACATTGCCATTCTGTCGTTGATGCTGGTGTTTTGTGTGGTATTGGCCTTCAGCCGGTTTGGCAGTCTGCGCCTGGGATCCGACGACTCCCGGCCGGAATACAGCCTGTTTTCCTGGTTTGCCATGTTGTTCAGCGCTGGTATGGGCATCGGATTGGTGTTCTGGTCTATTGCCGAGCCCATCTATCATTTTCAGAGCAACCCCTTTATCAGTGAGGGCATGACGCCTGAAGCGGCCGAAGTGGCCATGCGGCTGACCTTCTTTCACTGGGGGCTGCATCCCTGGGCCATCTACGTGGTTGTGGGGCTGACATTGGCCTATTTCTCCTACCGCAAGGGATTGCCACTGACTATTCGTTCTGCGCTCTATCCACTGATTGGTCAGCGTATCTACGGCTGGATGGGGCACACAGTGGATGTCCTGGCGGTGTTCGGCACCATCTTCGGGGTGGCAACGTCGCTTGGGCTGGGAGTTGCCCAGATTAACACCGGGTTGAACGATCTCTTTGGTCTGGAAATCAACACCAGCAATCAGTTGATCCTGATCGTGGTAATCTCGCTGATAGCTACCTTGTCGGTGTTGTCCGGCCTGGGGCGGGGGGTAAAATGGCTGTCGGTCATCAATATGTGGTTTACCGCCGCTATTCTGCTGTTTTTGCTGTGCTACGGTCCCACCCGTTATCTGTTGCTGAGCTATGTGCAGGGGCTAGGTGATTATCTGACCCATGTGGTTGCACTCAGCACCTGGACCGATGCCAGCAAGGACAGCCAGTGGCAGTCCTGGTGGACGGTGTTCTACTGGGCCTGGTGGATGTCCTGGTCACCTTTTGTCGGTATGTTTATTGCCCGCATCTCCAAGGGGCGCACCGTGCGCGAATTCATTTGTGGCGTGCTGCTGGTGCCGACCCTGCTGGGCATGCTCTGGCTGACCATGTTTGGTGGTACTGCTCTGTATCTTGAGCTGACACATACGGTGACCAATGCGGCCGGTGAAGTCGTCTCGGCCGTAGGGGAGGCCGGTATCGTGACGGCGGTGGGAGAAAACGTCACTTCTGCTCTGTATGAAACCTTGTCCCAGCTGGATGGGGGCGTCATGGGCACCCTGGCAGCGATATTGTCGACCCTGCTGGTCGCGTTGTATTTTATCACCTCTGCCGACTCAGGCACTCTGGTGGTGACCACTATATTATCGCTGGGCAACGAGCATCCGCCGCGCAGTCAACGAGTATTGTGGAGTATGGCGGTGGCCGCTGTGGCTGGCATACTGATGTTGGCCGGTGGCCTCAAGGCGCTGCAGACGGCGGCGATTATTGCGGCCTTTCCCTTTTCGTTCGTTATCTTGATCATGATGTGGGGGTTGTATCGTGCTTTGCATGAAGAAGTGCCGGTCACTCAGCCGGTAACGGTCGATGTACCTGTTACCATCGAAACGCCGGTGAAGATACCGCCGACATCCTGAGAAGCATATATGGCGTTATTATTGAATACAGTGTGACGGCAATATAGGGAGGCGAAAGCCTCCTTTTCTGTGCTTTCAACGATTTTTTCTTTGGTCTCTCTGTGCCTGGTTAGCTCGCCGGTATGCCAGTAGGGTATGCCAGTAGATAGTTATTTTCATCAAGCTCGTCAACAAGCACTCGTTTGGCAATGACTTTATATTTTCAAGGTCAATAAAATAGTGCGCGCAGGGCAAGTTGATAACACCAAGTATTTGTATCATATGAAATTTATACTTAATTTTATCTGGTAATGATACAAGGAAGAGACGGCTAAGCACGACAGTAAAACAGGTTAATCTCAAATAAGCTCTGTATACCAAAAAATAAGCAGTTCTCGGGTTTCTTAAATTTCACCATTGGTATATGTTTCACATATGTGAACATTTGTAATGTAAATGTTCTTCCTAGGTTGTTGAGTCGACATCGTATCAACAGGGAGCCGGCAGCAACTGTCGGATTCAGGAGCAAGAGTGATGAGCCAAACACAACGGGTCGGTTTCCTACTGATAGATAATTTCACCATGATTTCTCTGGCCTCGGCCATCGAGCCTCTGCGTATGGCCAATCAATTGTCGGGGAAACCTCTCTATGAATGGGTGATGCTGAGCGAAACCGGTGCACCGGTGCGGGCCAGCGATCACATGCTGGTGACCCCGGATCACAGTATTCAGGACTGTGGTCATCTGGACATGATGATCCTCTGCGGCGGTGTCGGAGTAATTAATGCCCGCAGTCGTAATTTGCGAGTTTGGTTACAGCAGTTGGCCAAACGCCGGATCAAACTCGGTGCCGTCTGTACAGGTAGCTACTTGCTGGCCGATGCCGGTGTGCTGACCGGTTATCGCTGTACTTTACACTGGGAGTATATGGCTTCATTCAAGGAAGCATTTCCTCTGCTGGAAACCAGCAATGCCCTCTATTGTATCGACCGTAACCGTCTGACCAGCAGCGGTGGAACTGTCCCTATGGACATGATGCTGCACCTGATCGAGAAAGAACATTCCAGTGCTTTGAGCATCGCCATCTGCGACATGTTTCTGTGTGAACGTATTCGCGAGGGACAGGAAGAGCAGCGGGTGCCGCTGCGTCATATGGTGGGCACGGCCCAGCCCAAACTGGCCGAAGTGGTGGCGCTGATGGAAGCCAATCTGGAAGAGCCGATTACCCTGGACGAGCTGGCTTGTTATGTCGATTTGTCCCGTCGGCAGGTTGAACGGCTGTTTCAGCGTCATGTTAAATGCTCCCCCTCCCGTTATTACCTCAATCTGCGACTAAAGCGGGCCCGTCAACTGTTGCGCCAGACGTCGCTGTCGATTATCGATATCGCCACCGCCTGCGGCTTTGTGTCGACGCCCCATTTCAGCAAGTGCTACCGGGAAAACTTCGGGTTACCACCGCGAGATGATCGTTGTAGTCGTGCCACTCACAGAGCAGATACCCCGGTCTTACCGGGTCTGGTTATGCACATTCAGCTGGATTCGGCGAAGGGTGAGCCCACCTTTGCTTCGGTGACCTTGTAACCTCAGGACTGCATTGCCCCTTATCCGACAAGCCCCGCGACGCGGGGCTTTTTACTTTTTGGAGTTTGTCGCCAGGCGTGACGTTTTTGGCTATGTGCTCGTCGTTTTCAGCCAGTGTGCCCAGGGTGCCTCGGGCTAGACTGCCCTTGAATCCGGTGGCTTCAATGCCACCAGCCACATTCATTCAAGGAAGGTCTGGCCATGCAAAATGCAGCTGAACTACATAACCAGGCGGTCGTGATTGACGGCCTGATCATCGCCAACTGGGGGCGGGAACTGTTTGAAGACATGCGTCGTGGCGGGCTTACCGCGGCCAACTGTACCGTGTCGGTATGGGAAGGCTTTCAGGGCACCGTTAACAACATCGCCGCCTTCAACCGCCACTTCCAGGAGCATGCCGATCTGATCCGTCCGGTGCGCACCACCGCCGATATTCTCAAAGCCAAAGAAGAGGGCCGCACCGGCGTGATCCTCGGTTTCCAGAATGCCCATGCCTTCGAAGACCAGCTGGGTTATGTGGAAATCTTCAAGCAGCTGGGCGTGGGCATAGTACAGATGGCCTACAACACCCAGAACCTGGTGGGCACCGGCTGTTACGAGCGCGACGGCGGCCTGTCCGGCTTTGGCCGCGAGGTGGTGGCTGAAATGAACCGGGTCGGCATCATGTGTGATCTGTCCCACGTGGGTGCCCAGACTTCCCAGGAAGTGATTCTGGAGTCGAAAAAGCCGGTGTGCTACTCCCACTGTCTGCCGGCTGGTTTGAAAGATCACCCGCGCAACAAGTCCGACGAAGAGCTGCGCTTCATCGCCGATCACGGCGGTTTTGTCGGCGTCACCATGTTTGCACCCTTCCTGAAGAACGGCATCAATTCCACCATCGACGATTACGTTGAGGCCATCGCCTACGTGATGGAACGGGTCGGTGAAGATGCCATCGGCATTGGTACCGACTTTACCCAGGGCCATGACCAGAACTTCTTCGAATGGCTGACCCACGACAAGGGCTATGCCCGTCGTCTTACCCGCTTCGGTGACATCATCAACCCCGAGGGTATCCGTACCATCGGTGAATTCCCCAACCTGACCGAGGCCCTGCTGCGACATGGTTTTTCGCCGCGTCAGGTAGAGAAAGTCATGGGCGGCAACTGGATGCGCGTGCTGAAAGACGTCTGGGGCGCATAAGCAATACACAAGGAAGTAAGGAGAATCACAATGTCAGTACATGCACCGGAAATGCCAATTGAAGTGAACGCCGAGACCGGCATCTGGACCACAGACGCACTGCCCATGCTCTATGTGCCGCGGCACTTTTTCGTCAACAACCACATGGCGATTGAAGAAGAACTGGGCCCCGAGCGTTATGCCGAAATTCTGTACCCCGCCGGCTACAAGTCTGCCTGGCACTGGTGCGAGAAAGAAGCCGAGTGCCACGGACTCAGCGGTGATGCAGTGTTTGAGCATTACATGAAGCGGCTGTCTCAGCGTGGTTGGGGTTTGTTTTCCATCGAAAATCTGGACATCGCCGCCGGCACCGCCCGGATACGGCTGGATCATTCCGCCTTCGTCTATCAGTACGGCAAGGTGGATCGCATGGTGGATTACATGTTTACCGGCTGGTTTGCCGGCGCAATAGACCAGATTGCCGAAAGCCAGGGGCTGTCGGTGCGTACCGTGGCCCACCAGACCCAGAGTGGCGCCCAGAGTGGCTGTGATTATGGCCTGTTCGAGGTCAGCCCGATTTAAGGCGCGCCGCCTGCGTGGTCATCGCGACAGGATAGTAGTTATCGTCGGGCCGGTTACCGGCCGCCAGACAAGTCAGCAGAGGGATCCAGGATGGGACAGTTCGACGCCTTGTTTCAACCCATGAATATCAACAAGCTCACCATTCGTAACCGGGTGGTGAGCACGGCCCATGCCGAGGTGCATGCTACCGACGGCGGCATGACCACAGAACGTTACGTCAAATATTACGAAGAAAAGGCCAAGGGCGGTCTCGGCCTGGCCATCTGTGGCGGCTCCAGCGTGGTGTCCATCGACAGCCCCCAAGAGTGGTGGAGTTCGGTCAACCTGAGTACCGACCGCATCATTCCCTATTTTCAGGATTTGTCTGAAGCCATGCATAAGCATGGCGCCAAGATCATGATTCAGATCACCCACATGGGGCGTCGCTCCCGCTGGGACGGTTATAACTGGAGCACTCTGCTGTCGCCTTCCGGCATCCGCGAGCCGGTGCACCGCGCCACCTGCAAGACCATAGAGCCGGAAGATATCCAGCGCATCATCGGCGATTACGCCCAGGCGGCCCGGCGTGCGAAAGAAGGCGGACTGGATGGCGTTGAGATTTCCGCCGTGCACCAGCACCTGATCGATCAGTTCTGGAGTCCGCGGGTCAACCGGCGCACCGACGAGTGGGGCGGCAGCTTCGAAAACCGCATGCGCTTTGGCCTGGAAGTGATCAAGGCGATTCGCGCCGAGGTTGGTCGCGACTTCGCCGTGGGCATCCGCATCTGTGGTGACGAATTCCACCCTGACGGCCTCAGCCACGACGACATGAAGCAGATTGCCAAGTATTACGACGACACCGGCCTGCTCGACTTCTTCGGCGTGATCGGCTCCGGTTGTGACACCCACAACACCCTGGCCAACGTCATCCCCAACATGAGCTACCCGCCCGAGCCCTTCTTGCACCTGGCGGCAGGCATCAAGGAAGTGGTGACGGTACCGGTGATCCATGCCCAGAACATCAAGGACCCGACCCAGGCCCAGCGTATTATCGAAGGCGGCTATGTCGACTTCGTGGGCATGACCCGGGCACACATGGCCGACCCGCACCTGATCGCCAAGATCAAGCTGGGCCAGGTCGATCAAATTCGCCAGTGCGTGGGCGCCAACTACTGTATCGACCGTCAGTACCAGGGGCTGGACGTGCTCTGTATCCAGAACGCGGCCACCGCCCGTGAATCCACCATGCCACATATCATAGAGCCCACCAGTGGCCGTAAACGCAAGGTAGTGGTGGTTGGCGGTGGCCCCGCGGGCATGGAGGCGGCCCGGGTTTGTGCCGAGCGCGGTCATGAGGTGGTGCTGTTCGAGAAGGCGCCCGAGCTGGGTGGTCAGATCACCCTGGCGGCCAAGGCGCCGCAGCGCGATCAGATTGCCGGTATCACCCGCTGGTTTGCCCTGGAACTGGCACGTCTGAAGGTGGATTTGCGCCTGAATATCGCGGCCGACATGCCGGCCATGATGGCGGAAAATCCGGACGTGGTGATCCTGGCCGTAGGCGGTACCCCTTTCCTCGAGCAGAACTCGGAGTGGGGCGCAGAAGAAGGACTGGTGGTCAGCAGCTGGGATATTCTGTCGGGCAAGGTGGAGCCGGGCAAGAACGTGCTGGTGTATGACACCATCTGTGAATTCAGCGGCATGTCGGCGGCTGACTATCTGGCGTCCAAGGGCAGCCAGGTGGAGATGGTCACCGACGACATCAAGCCGGGAGTGGGCATCGGTGGTACCACCTTCCCCACCTATTATCGTTCACTGTACGAGCGGGAGGTGATCATGACCTCCGATCTGACGTTGCAGCAGGTGTACCGGGAAGGGGACAAAGTGGTAGCGGTGCTCGAAAACGAGTACACCGGCCAGAAAGAAGAGCGGGTGGTGGATCAGGTGGTGCTGGAGAACGGTATCCGCCCCGACGAGCGGCTCTACTACGAGCTGAAGGCCGACTCCGTCAACAAGGGCCAGATCGATCTGGAAGCCCTGTATGCGGCCCAGCCCCAGCCGAGCCTGTCTCACGACGGCCAGGGATACCTGTTGTTCCGTCTTGGTGACTGCGTATCCCAGCGCAACACTTATGCCGCCATCTATGACGCCCTGCGCTTGTGCAAGGACTTCTGATTTGAAAGGCGCCGGAGCCTGCTCCGGCGCCATGAGGTAAGCCCCTATGTTTGAGCCTGTGATCCCCTATCTGTTATTGCTCGTCTTTGCCTTAGGCCTCGCTGGGGCGGTACGGCGAGTACTCCTGTGGCGCCAGGGACAGCCCAGTCCGGTTTCGTTCTGGCAGGGTCTGGCCGCCATGCCGAGGCGCTATCTGGTTGACCTGCACCATGTGGTGGCGCGCGACAAGTACATGTCCAACACCCATGTGGCCACCGGCGGCGGCTTTGTGCTGGCGCTGGTGCTGGTGGTGCTGGTACATGGTTTTGGTCTGAAGACTGCCTGGCTGACCTGGCCGCTGCTGGCGGCGAGTCTGCTTATGATGACAGGCGCGATTTTTGTGTGGCTGCGCCGTCGCAAACCGGCTGCCGAACTGCCCAATTCACGTCTTTCCAGAGGGCCCTGGCAGCGCCTGCCCAAGAGCCTGATGGCTTTTTCGGTCGGCTTCTTCCTGGCGACTCTGCCGGCTACCGGCATACTGCCCGAAGGATTCGGCAGCGGTCTGCTGGCCTTGCTGTTGCTGGCCGCCTGTATTTGGGGCCTGGGTGAAATGGTGTTCGGCATGACCTGGGGCGGCCCCATGAAGCACGCCTTTGCCGGCGCCCTGCACCTGGCCTTCCATCGTCGTCCTGCCCGTTTCGGCGGCGGTCGGGATACCGGCCTCAAGGCGCTGGATCTGAACGCCGACAAGCTGGGCGTGGAGAAGGTGACCGACTTCAAGTGGAACCAGCTGCTGAGTTTCGATGCCTGTGTGCAGTGCGGTCGTTGCGAAAGCAAGTGTCCCGCCTTTGCCGCCGGGCAGCCGTTGAATCCCAAGAAGCTTATCCAGGACATGGTGATCTCCATGGCCGCTCAGGAGGAAGTGATCTATCACGGCAGCGCCCACCCGGGTCAGGAAAGCGCCGCCCGCACCGGTTGCCCCGACAAGCCGATAGTGGAAAGCATGCTGGACAGTCAGACCCTGTGGTCCTGTACCACCTGCCGGGCCTGTGTGGAAGAGTGCCCCATGATGATCGAGCACGTGGATGCGGTGGTGGACATGCGCCGTTACCTGACCATGGAGCGGGGCGACACCCCGGGCAAAGGCCAGGAAGTGCTGGAAAACCTGATTGCCACCGACAACCCGGGTGGTCTGTCTCCGGCCAGCCGCAGCCACTGGGCGGCGGACCTGTCGATTCCCCTGCTCAAGCAGACCAGAGAGACCGATATTCTGTTCTGGGTGGGTGACGGCGCCTTCGACATGCGCAACCAGCGTACCCTGCGTGCCCTGGTCAAGCTGCTCAAGGCCGCCAACGTGAACTTTGCCTTTCTCGGTGACGAGGAGCTGGACTCCGGTGATCTGGCCCGTCGTCTGGGCGATGAAGCCACCTTCCAGCGCCTGGCCAAGGCCAACATTCGTACCCTGGGCAAGTATCAGTTCAACCGCATCGTTACCGCCGATCCCCATGCTTTGCAGTGCCTGGGCACCGAATATGCCGAGCTGGGCGGAGACTACCGGGTGGTGCACCACACCGAGTTGCTGGCCGAACTGCATCAGCAGGGGCTGCTGCAGTTCACTGCCAACGGCAATGCGCGCATGACCTATCATGATCCCTGCTATCTGGGCCGGTACAACGGCGTCTATGACGCGCCCCGTTACCTGATCGATCAGCTTGGGTACGAGCGCACCGAGATGGAACGCAGCGGTTTTCGTTCCCGCTGTTGTGGCGGCGGTGGCGGTGCCCCGATCACCGATATACCGGGCGAGCGCCGTATCGCCGACATGCGCATGGACGACGCCAGAGCGGTGAACGCCGAGCTGATGGCGGTGGCCTGCCCGCAATGTACCCAGATGCTGGAAGGGGTGGTGGAGCCGCGGCCCGAGGTGAAGGAGATTGCCGAGCTGCTGCTGGAGGCGCTGATCGTGCCCGGCTCGAAGCAAACAGTGCCGCAACAAATAGTGCAGCAAAAAGTGCCGCAAGCGGTGCAGCAACAGCCAAAGGAGGAAGCTGCCCATGTCTGAATTGACTCGTCGTGATCCGCGCCTGACCTGGATACTGCGCAACCGGCTTCATCCTCGTCATGATGATCTGAATGCAGAGCTGAATGGTCAGCCAAGCCGAGGCCCGACCGGCTTGCTGCGCAAGAACCCCAGACCCCAGTGGCAATACGGCCCCAGCGGCCTGCGCCGGCTGGACCGCCTGAACATGAATGGCGTTGCCGGAGTGACCCAGCTGTCATCCAGGAAACGCAGCGAGCAGCCGGTATTGCCGCTGCACCAGGTGGTGGAGCCCCAGGCCTATATCGCCGTCTGGCTGCAGACCAGCGGCGGTCGCCTTAACAGTCACAGCAAAGACGTGCTGGGCCAGGCCCAGCAGCTGGCGGTAGCCCGGGAAGTGCCGACGGCGGTGCTGGGGGTGCTTTGTGGCGAACTGAAGGAAAGCGTGGAAGGTGCCGGTATCGATCGGCTGCTGCAGGTAAAGGGGCCCCAGTACGACGGTTATCAGCCCGAGGCCTGGAGTCAGCTGTGTACTCGGGTAGAAAATACCCTGAAACCGTTGTACTGGCTGCTGCCCGACAGCGGCGAGTCCGCCGAGCTGGGCCGCCGGCTGGGCGTGGCCCTGGGCGAGCGCCCGGCCACCGGCGTATGGAAGCTGGAAGCAGACTATCTGCTGGCCAGAAACGGCGCCGGTAACCGGGATATCAGCCGGCCCTGGTCGCGGGTCATGCTGCTGCTGGAAGAATGCGCCCTGCCGTGCGGCGAGTACCGCTATGAAGCCGGCCCGCTCGAACTGGAGCAGAAGCTGGAGCTGTCGGCGCCCATCAGCTCCCGGCTCGAAGACCTGGGTCAGGTGGCGGTGGATCCCGCCGAAATTCCCCTGGCCGAAGCCGAGTTTATTCTCTCGGCCGGTAACGGTGTGCACGACTGGCCCCAGTTCCATCAGGCCGCCACCCTGCTCGGCGCCTCGGAAGGGGCCAGCCGGGTGGCGGTGGACGACGGCTTCATGCCCCGCAACCGTCAGGTGGGGGCGACCGGTACTTGGATCAGCGCCCGTGTCTATATCGCCATCGGCATTTCCGGCGCCGTGCAGCATCTGCAGGGCATCGGCAAGTGTGAAAAGGTGGTCGCCATCAACCGGGATGCCGACTGTGACATGGTCAAACGGGCCAGCCTGACCACCATCGGTGACAGCAGCGAAATTCTGGCCGAGCTGATGAAACTGGTCGAAGCCAAATCCAACCAGGAGGTGAGTGATGCAGCCTGATACCCTGAACATTGCCGTGCTGGTCTCCGAGGGCCAACATCCGGTATCCGGGCGCGCACGGCGTGCCCATCAGGATGCCTGCGCCCTGGAGCTGGCCTTGTCTCTGAGTGAGTCTCTGAACGGCAAGGTGAGCGCCATTCACGCCGGTGATCCCGAGCAGGATGCCCTGCGCGATTATCTGGGTATGGGTATCGACGGCCTGACGGTGCTGAAGCAGACGGCGGAAGACGATGCCCTGGCGGTGCTTTACCCCTACCTGAGCGAGCAGCAGCCGGATATCCTGCTGACCGGGGTACGGGCCGAGTGTGGCGAAGGCTCCGGCCTGTTGCCCTATCTGCTGGCCGAGCGCCTGGGCTGGCCGCTGGTGACCGGCATAGCGGCCATCGAGAGTATCGAGAACGACGAAGTCAGCCTGTTGCAGGCGCTACCCAGAGGTCAGCGCCGGCGCATCAGGGTCAAGCTGCCCTTCGTCGCCAGTGTGGAAAGCGCCGCCGCCGAGCCCCGGCAGATTGCCTTTGCCAGGGCCCGACGTGGCAACATTGCCCGGCTGACGCCGGCCACCGAAGCGGATCTGGCCCGGGCCGAGTGGACCCTGTCGGCAGCCAAGTCCCGGCCCAAACGGCTCAAGGTATCGACCGCCAAAACCGCCGCCGACCGCTTCAAGCAGGCCACCGCCAAGGCTCAGGGCGGCAAGGGCCAGATCATCCGCGATGATCCCCAGGCCGCCGCCAAGGCCATCTTTGATCTGCTGGTAGAGGAGGGGGTATTGAGAAAGTAGGGTTAAAGTTTGTCTTGGGGAAGACAGCAAAACGCCGGCAAAAGCCGGCGTTTTTTTGTCATTATTCTTGTGAACCCCCCATCGTCATTCCCGCGAAGGAACGTCATCCTCGCGTAGGCGGGGACGGGAATCCAGGGCATATGGCACCGAACTTGGCCCCGTGCACCGTCATCCCAAAAAAGCCGACCCAAAACCACCACCAAACCTCGACTTTCACACAGCCAATTTGGTATCTCTGCAAAGGTCGGACAAAGGGCCCGCTCCCCCGACACGCCGTAAACCCATCCCTGGGGGCTCAGCCGCGCCATCCGTGGCGCGGATGGTCGGCTGAGCAGATCCCTTTGCCCTCCCTGATGCCAGGGAGTGGCCTGTTGGCGTCGCTTATACCTGCGGACTGCCCATCGTCATTCTCGCGAACCACCCTCGTCATTCTCGCGAAGGCGGGAATCCAGAGCAGACAGCACCAAACCCGTAACAGTTCACCCAGAGTGGCTTGACGCACACAATTCTTCAGGAATGGGGTAATTCGTTTTTTCGATGCAGGCGCGGACCACGGCGCGTAACCATTCCTGAGG
>NZ_BMKE01000018.1 GCF_014643915.1 Oceanisphaera marina | reverse complement strand
CCCGGGTTACAAACGCTGTGGCTGGGCCTGGAACGTTGCCATGATATGGTCCGAGCCATACAAGAAACAAAGGAATTATTGGGCTGACTTATGGGTAAAGGGATGCCCTTAGGTGGGTCCATAGAGTTCTGCCCTGAATACTTACCGTAAAGTATAACTTTGGTTCCATTTTGTTTTATTTCAGGTGGCTTTATATATTCTTCTATCTGCATATAATGTGAGTAAGTTCCATCATCTAGCAACCACTGTTGTAGGCCATACTCACCTGTTTTTGGATCTTTGTGCAACTGAATCATGTATCCTTCGCCATCTTTCCACGACTGATATACTAACCCTGCTGGGTTTTGTGTTGCTGCCGCAATTTTAGCACCTATACCATAGTTAGCCGTAATTGATTGTTCGGAACCAGATGAAGATAGTTGATTAATATACATCAACATTTCTTCTCCAGTCATGCCATCCCCAGTATCAATAATACAGAGTCTCATGGGTTCGCCCAAATCAAACGAGATCCAGTCAACGTCCCATATAACCTCACCAGTCTCACCCATTCTTTCGATCGCCTGCAATCCATTATGTGTCAGCTCTCGTAAATATTGGAGCGGTGAACAGTCTTGCCCGAGTCTCTCAAGAAGAAACCCAACATTTTGTACCGTCATAGTTAAGTGATTACCAATATTTTTTGGAGTATGAGAATTAGACATGACATTTCTCCTACCATTAACGGTGGCAAATGCGACCGTTGGTTGAAGTAAACCAATCATGAAGAATTCAAATGGCTACAAAAGGTGGGGTTCATTGCGATCTGTCAGACATCATAATTGGGCTCAATTTAAAATTAGTACTGAGATAATAAAACATCAAGAATAATGCCAGCTTATTTCCCCTTTTCCTCAGAAATAAAACAAGGGATTTATAAGGTGCTGATAGGAAAAGCTAAGGCCAATCAACACCAAAATTCTCAACAAGCTCAGCATACTCTACTGCAGAGTATTGTTGCTTCCCTGCTATGAAAACCCTGAATGTACAGTCCGTACGTTCATCTCTGATTCGGTTATTAAATGTCACGGAAAAACATTCTTACCCTATTTCAGAGCGTTCCGAAGGGTTGGCAACAATGGTCATAACGAAAGCTTTGACCGACATGGCAGAGGCCGACAATAAAGGCATTCGGCTGTATGCCATGTCCGTTGCCACTTGTGTGATATGGTTTCTTGATACTTTGGAGCAACCCTTGGACCAAGCAATGGCCTCTATCGATATCACACGGAAAAAACGCGCTTTGGCGTGAACATCAGGATGCAGGATTGAGCCCTGAACAAATCAAGGTGCTTAACCGACTGCTGGACGGCGGTGAACGAAGGTTTGAGGGGGGGATCAGTGCCGCTCTGTACCAGAAAGTAGCCAAGGTCAGCAAGGCAACCGCCACCAGGCATCTGGCAGATCTGCTACAAAAAGGCTGCATCGAGAAGTTGCCGAGTGGAGGCCGCAGCACTCGTTACCAGATTAAACGGTAATCGTTGCTATATTTGCTTAGCACCAGACAAGATTTGTGCGAATCTTTAATCAGGTACGGCGACTGATGGGTAAGTTACCCGTCAAGATATCGGGAGGATGTGGATATCCAAACGAGTGATGAACTCAGCGCGATTGACACCAGACTGACAGAGCTGGAACGTGAAAAGGCAGCCCTGCTTGCCCGCAAGCAAGTACTGCTTCGGTCAGAAGCCATCATTATGGGTCCACAGCTGACACCGAGCCAAAAGGTTGAGCTGTTTCAACAGCTGTTTATAGGCCGTACCGATGTCCATGCTATACGCTGGGAGGGCACCAATGGCCGCTCGGGTTATGCAGTAGCCTGTGAGAACGAGTGGGTTCAAGGAATATGCAAGAAACCCAAAATCAAGTGTGCCGACTGTTCTCATCGCAAGTTCAAACCTCTGGATCATAAAGTGCTGTATGCCCACCTTTCAGGAAAACTGGTGGCCGGTTTATATCCTTTGTTGCCAAACAACCTTTGCCATCTGCTGGCGGTCGACTTTGACAAGGCTGATTGGGCAGCAGACGTAAAAGCGTTAGCTCAAGCATGCCACCAAGAAGAGGTTCCCTATGCTCTGGAGATATCCCGCTCGGGAGCCGGAGCTCATTTATGGGTTTTCTTCTCAGAGCCGGTTCCGGCCTGGTCGGCCAGAGCTTTTGGCTTCAAGCTGATAGACAAGGCGATGGAGTTGCACCCGGGCTTATCATTCGACTCATATGACCGATTGTTTCCTAACCAAGATATAATGCCACAAGGTGGTTTTGGTAATTTGATCGCCCTTCCTCTGCAATACGAAGCCCGCTCCAGAGGCTGTAGCGTATTCGTGGATGACGAACTGCAACCCCACTGGGACCAGTGGGCATTTCTGAGCGAGTTAAAGCGGATCAGCCCCGCCCGACTGCGGGACTGGGTCGGAGAAGCGCCTAAACCAGCTGCCACGGACGATAGCGCTGCGCCCTGGGAGCAAGGCCTGAAAACAGAGCCCGGACCGGTGCCAGGGTGCCCCGAACGCGTCACGGTCACCTTGGCTAATCATGTTTATATCAGGCTGACCGAGATTCCCGCTCCGTTGGCAGCACGCATCAAACGCTTAGCGAGCTTTGCTAATCCGGTATTTTTCAAAACCCAGGCGCTACGTTTTTCTACCCATGGCATCCCCCGCTACATCTCCTGCGCACGCATCGAGCAAGGTTATCTGTCTGTGC
Source organism: Oceanisphaera marina (assembly GCF_014643915.1). GTDB lineage: Bacteria > Pseudomonadota > Gammaproteobacteria > Enterobacterales > Aeromonadaceae > Oceanimonas > Oceanimonas marina. Next base: position 74,868 of record NZ_BMKE01000018.1, on the reverse strand, counting down.
CTCGGGGTTGTCTGGACGAAGTGCGTAAGCTGCTGCTCGAGCAAAATATTCAGGTTGAATTAGCAGATCGCAGAGCCTCAGGAACCAGATTAGAAGGGCTCAAACTACGCGTTGAGTTACGAGACAGCCAACTTGCTGCCGTCAAGGCGCTCATCGAGCATGACACCGGCATTCTGCATGCCCCCACTGCATTCGGTAAAACGGTCACCGCCATCGGGGTTATTGCCAGCAGAAAGGTAAATACCCTGATCCTGACTCACAGCCGACAATTACTGGACCAGTGGCAGGAAAGGCTGGCGTCTTTTCTGGATGGAGCCACCATAGGCATATTCGGTGGCGGCAAGAAGAAAGCGTCCGGCCAGATTGATGTGGCAACCTACCAAAGCCTGATCAACAAAAAAGATAATACCGTAGCCGAGTTCGTCCGCCATTATGGCCAGATTATTATCGACGAATGCCATCATATTTCGGCACCACGATACGAGATGCTGCTCAACGAAATCAGCGCCAAGTATATGCTCGGTCTGACGGCCACCCCAGATCGCCAGGATGGTCATCAGAAAATCATGTTTATGGTCGCCGGTCCCGTTCGTCACAAGGTTCTGGCTGATCACAGTACCCGCTTTACCCAGCGCGTGATTGTACGGGATAGACATGAAACACCGCCCACCGATTTCATCAAGCCGGGGGAACGCCCGCATATAGCGACTGTTTATCAGTGGCTTGCCGAAAACCGGGTTCGAAATGAGGAGATAGTCCGGGATGTCATGGCGAGCGTGAAGCAAAACGCAAACTGCCTGCTACTGACCGAACGTCGCGAACATGCCGAGAGCCTCGCCAATATGCTGTCAGATGCTGACATCACCACTGTCATCCTTAAAGGAGGCATGGGTGTTAAAGCACGCAGAGAAGTGGAAGCCAGGCTTCACAATGCACAGGTGGTGGTAGCGACCGGCAAATACATTGGCGAGGGATTTGATCTACCCCGACTGGATACATTGTTCCTAGCCTTGCCCATCGCCTGGAAAGGGACGTTAGCGCAATACGCTGGCCGGATACACCGTGAGGCAGATGGCAAGCAGGAAGTAACAGTGTACGATTACGTAGACACAGGCCTTCCCATGTTGCAGCGGATGTTTCGCAAACGTGAAAAAGGATATGAAGCGATGGGCTATCAGTTTGCTTCTTCGGAGCAGATAGCGCTGCTTTAGGAGACTCTCGCCAAGTTCTTATGTTACACAAGCAGCCACTGATTACCTTACGGGTAGCAATACTAAAAAATAATAGCGAGCACGAAGTTTTTATCTTTTACGAGAAATTTTTATATCGGTATTCGGTACTCGCTTTAAAATTATAACGTTGTATTTTGGTGGTTTTTAATGAATAAAAATATTTCTTCTATTCCCGATTACGCCGCATTAAAGAAGCTCGCATCTGCACTTTGGCAGCAGGAAAACTCTTATCATGGTGCAGCCATCATAGTCGGAGCCGGTTTCAGTAGAAGTGCGGCATCAACGGGTGACGCCAACAGAAAACTGCCACTTTGGAACGATATTTCAAAAACTCTTGCCGAAGAGTTAGATTCAAGCAGCCTCGACCCTCTACGCTTGGCGGAAGAGTATTGCGCCTACTTTGGCAAACAGGCACTTCATGATCTGATCAAAAAAGAAGTCAATGATGCCGCTTGGACACCAGGGGAACTACATAAATCTCTACTCGAATTACCATGGACAGAAGTTCTAACCACTAACTGGGATACTCTGCTAGAGCGTGCTTCCACCGAGGTGCATCAGCCGATTTACAGCGTAGTTTCCAAACAGGAAGATCTCTCGAGTGCCAGATCGCCACGGATCGTCAAGTTACATGGAACCATCGACATAACTACAGACTTGGTTTTCACTCAGGAAGACTACCGAAAATATCCACAGTACCACGCGGCGTTTGTTAACTTCTCGCGCCAAGTATTCATTGAAAACGAGCTGTGTTTGTTGGGTTTCTCCGGCGATGATCCCAATTTTCTGCAATGGGCCGGGTGGGTAAGAGATCATCTGGCAACCCACTCCAGGCGCATCTACCTTATTGGAGCCTTGGGGTTGAACTCCGCAAAGCGAAAATATCTCGAATCTATCAATGTCGCACCTATCGATTTAGCCGATTTAGTTACTACCTACGATGAACACGATATTAGACATATAGAAGCTACAAAAATATTTATTCAAGCGTTACAAGATCTCAAGCCTAACCCTGCTTGTGATTGGCAGCCGACACAGCTCCAACCCAGTACATTGACAGGGGAAGAAAGTACAAAAATACATCAAGACCCTGCATATGCGGCAAAATTGCTTGAGGGACTATTACCTATACTGGAAGAAGACAGAGCTACCTATCCAGACTGGCTAGTTTGTCCTTACGGAACACGCTGGAAACTACAAAATCATATCCAAAGTCCTTGGCCAACACCAAAAAATTTGTCGCATATGACAGCAGATAGCCGTGCAAAGCTATTGTACGAAATTACTTGGCATTACAGCGTAACTTATCAGGCTATACCGTCTTGGTTGGCTCAAGAACTGCTGACAGTATGTGACCCTGCGACTCCCTGCTCCCTAACCAAGAAACAGCAGTTGGAAGTCGCCCTGTTACTTCTGAAAAATACCCGCTGGATGGGCAACCCAGAAGCTGCCCCTATTACTCAGACAACGAGAGTCATATTGGAAAAAGGCGCAAAATACTGGCCAGAAAGCAGCGATGAACTTGCGTACCATAACGCTATCGTTGCACGAGACAAATTCGACTACTCTGCTTTAGAGAAGTACGTTGAGAACATTACTAGCAACAACCCCGTTTGGAAGTTAAAAAAAGCGTCGTTGCTTGCCGAACTTGGGGAATTTGATAGAGGCGAAGAATTGGTAGCGGAAGCATATCGGATGCTTCTTGGCCAATATCGCAATGACCGAAATTCGCTCCATATACTTTCGCGCTTAGCTTGGGCCCACTGGTTAATCAGAGGGGTTGAAGCTTGGTCACCGAAGAGAGAGTTTAAGGCTTTTCCTTCTCACTACCAAGACCAAAAATGTAGCCCTTGGGATCATATTGAGCATATCAGCGGGCGTATTACCAAGGATTTAGATAAACAGAAAAAACAACAGACGATCGAGCCATCATTCGAGCCCGGTCGCTATAAGGACAACTCTAATACAGTAACTTTTAGCAACGAATTACACTCTTTACTTATATTCGAAGGGGTTACCGGCACTGTAGGTATGCCTATACGATGGCGCGGCGTTAGCTTTCTTGTTGAACAGGCTGCTAGGCTTGTTGATTTAGAGGGGATTGATAATGTTCATCGTTTCTCATTGGCTATGCGCGCTGCAAACAGTGATACATCTGATGTATTGAAAAAAGTATTTTCCAGAGTTCAGGTTGCATGCCTGCCGGAAGAAGATGTAAATTTTTTACTGAAGCAGTGCGTGCTAGCAATCAACTATTGGAGCGAGAAGTGGACGGGTACATTTGGAAATATTAGAAATGATGCTATTGACCGATTGCGAGTATTTATAGAAGTTTTGGCTCGTGTATCAGTGCGTGCAACACCTGAGCAGGCAAAAGATCTTTTCTGCTTGGCTGTGTCTCTTGGCAATAAGCCTGAGTTTCATCATCTCTGGCTTTTTGATGCACTCAATCACCTGACTGAATTTACACTAGAAAGCATTCCTGAGCCGCAGCATCCTGACATACTACAGGAAGCCTTATCGTTTCCACTTCAAACTGAAATAGTATTAAAAAACTATAATAAATGGGCGAATCCGGTAATAAGGTATCCTGGTAAAAGAGAACGAAATACAATACTCGACCGTCGCATAGATGAAATAATAGACAGTATATCGCCGTGTTCATCTCAAAGTGCTCCAGCCCTTTTACGCCTGCTTCCATTAATTAAGAAGGACTTCCTGACTGAAGCAGAGCGCAATAAAATTGCAGAAAAATTATGGGGAACAGACCCCGACTATCAGACTATTTTTGATACCGGATTGCTCAGTTCTGTGCTGCTTGAGCTGCCCGCACAAGACGCTACTGCCGTAAAAGCTCTAATAAGACGTTATCTATTTGAATCAGAAGATAGCGACTTGTTTAACCAAGAATTTTTAGCAGACATAGCAAATGCCGCCCAAGCGAAAAATAGCAAGGAGCTTCCGTCAGAAGATCAAGCTATCAACTACTTCGAAAAATTGGTCATTTGGAGATTTCAAGAAAATGACAATGATATATTCGGTCGTTCCAAGCAAGAAGAAAAGCAAACAGCTGAATTGATCGGTACAGTATTGGCACGTTCTGTTGTTCCCGCACTGCCTCCAGAAGCATTCACTAAAGACAATTTCGACAAACTATATACTTTTTATGAAGAGGTTGACGCGCCAGAGGTTCTAAGCGCATTTTCCTATTTTGCCGCTGCGAACACGACTTTTATCAACCCAGTGGAAAAATTAATCAGACAGGGCCTGCAAGCGAGAGAGGCAAACAAATTAGCACAGGTATCCTTTGCTCTCTTGACGTGGAGAGATCTGGAAGAACAGCCAGCCCTTAACGGGCTAATATTGAGACTTGTTTATCTTATAGGGTCGAATCGCATGAGCGGTTTACCAGCTCTACTTTGGACTGCCAATCAGATGCATAACAAGGGATATCTCTCCGACGAAAATATTGGGTCATTGATCGAAATTTTACCCGTTATCTTTGATAATGCAGAGTATAGTAACATTTCTCCATCCAGCAAAGATTCCGTTAGCATTTCGCTTGTCCGCGCAGCATGTGTCAGGCTGGCAAGAGATGTCCTGAGTAGGAGCCAAGACAAGAATGGTGAGTTACTCCGAATTTTAGAAGAAGCTAAACAAGATTCTCTTCCAGAAGTTAGATTTGCTGGAATATCAGATTTATAGAACTTGTATAAGTTACAAAAATTGGGCTCACCTGAACAGGGAAAGAGAAATGCTGAATCAAGAGCTAGACTCATGCTGGATGAGCAAAAATTGTGACCAAGCTCTAAATCTTAATTTAAAGCACTTTCCCCCGTACGACCCCCGATAAGTCACTATCTATCTGATATTAAAGATAACTTCACTTTCTGTATCGGGAAATAACACGAATTGAAATAATCGTGAGCCGAATAAACACCTTATTCTGCTTATGTAATAATAGAATTTATTCATTACCCATTACAGGAACAGCAGCATGTCAGCATTTGGTACCGTTTTTGCCCCTGAAATGAGCCTGACTCGTTACGAGCAGGGTCAGTGGAGCGCGACAGAGTTCGTGAGCAGCGATAGTCTTAATCTGCACCCAGGTGCTCACGTGCTGCATTACTCAAGCACCTGTTTTGAAGGCTTAAAGGCCTTCAAGCACCAAGATGGCTCCATCAATATCTTCCGCATGGAGCAAAATATTGCCCGCTTGATCCAAAGTAGCGAGTTATTGTCCCTGCCGCCCGTGGATGCCGAGCAGCTCAAGCAGATGATTGTTGATATCGTCAAGCGTTATGCCGGGGATGTGCCTTTACCCCCCGGCTCCATGTATATTCGCCCTACCCATATAGGTACCGAAGCCTCAATCGGCAAAGCTGCGGCTCCCAGCAATACTTCCCTGCTGTATGTATTACTGTCGCCGGTGGGGGATTACTTCGCCAGCGGCAGCAAGCCACTACGCTTGTTGTTAGCCGACGAAACCCGCTGCGCCTCCCATATGGGCGTGGTAAAAAGTGGCGGCAACTACGCCAGTGCCTTGCAGCCAATCTTGAAAGCCCGTCAATCCGTGCAGGCCGACCAGGTATTGTTCTGCCCAGGTGGTGATGTGCAAGAGACGGGGGCCGCTAATTTTTTACTCATCGACGGCAACGAGATTATTACTAAGTCTCTTGATAGCTCTTTTTTGCATGGCATTACTCGCCATTCCATTCTGACCTTGGCTCGCGATCGCGGCATGACAGTCTCTGAGCGGGCGCTAAGCGTAGACGAGTTATTAGAGCGCGCACAAAAGCCAGGTGCAGAAGCCGCCTTGTCAGGTACCGCCGCCGTATTAACCTCGGTTGGCACCTTGATCCATGATGGCAAAGAATATGCTGTCGGCAACGGCGAAGCCGGCCCCACCACCAATGCTTTGCGCCAAGCGCTCAATGATATTCAATGGGGCAAAGCGGCCGATACTCACGGCTGGCTCACTAACGTCTGTTAAAGCTCGCGTATTGAGCCGAATAGAGGATGTATTCGGCTCATCCTTCACTAAAACAGGCGGCTGGCGTGACCATCAGGGTACAGGGTTAAGTGCTGAACAAAGGTTCCTACCGCTGAACACCGACTTTATAGCCGGAAAACCCTCAGTAAAAAAACCTCTACTCACTTACGGGGTTCTCTATGACACAGGGGCGTTATCCGTCTGCTAAAAAGTTTTTGCTACCGCAAAAACAGGGAATAATTTATAATTTCCAGCCCTAAAAACATCAAGAATTCTACATGCTAAAAAAAATTGAGCACTCCTTGGAAAATACTATTTTTAACAGCCGCTGGATACTGGCTCCTTTTTACCTGGGTTTAGTGCTGGGCATCATCTTGCTGTTTATCAAGTTCGCCCAAGAGCTCTGGCACATGACTACTCATGTTTTTAGCGCCTCTGAAGCCGATGTTATCGTAGGAATATTGTCGCTGGTCGATATGGCGTTAGTAGCCAGTTTACTGCTTATTATTATCTTCAGCGGCTACGAGATTTTCGTCTCAAAGATTGATACCGGTAATCATACAGACCGCCCCGACTGGATGGGAAAGATCGACTTTTCCGGCCTCAAACTAAAAGTGATTGGTGCCATAGTCGCCATTTCTGCGATTGACCTTTTAAAGTCGTTTATGGATATACCTCGCGAGATGAGTGATGCTGATGCCGCTAGCCTGATGTGGAAAGTCATCATTCACATGACATTCGTACTGTCCGGCGTATTCTTTGCCATTATGGACAAGGTTGCCGGTGAAACTAAAAAACACTAGCACTGATTAACGCTCAGCATAGGCGTTGTATACCCATCACCAAGGACTGTGCTCTTGGTGATGGTAAGTCAGTGAATCCATTTATGCCCCTTCTGTGAATAATTGTTCTTCCCGCAAGTCCTCTGAGCGATAGCCGCCTTTTACATGCCAGCACAGCATCCGTACAGTGAACCTGTAGTCACGCTTCGCGGATTATCCGTCACGTAACCACACAAAAACCACTAGACGACCGGTCTAATCTTGTATAGGATGCATCTCATGAACGCAAAACATCAAGATACTCGCCAACACTTACTGGACACCGGTCGCGACACGCTCGCCGCCCGGGGCTTTAGTTCGGTTGGGCTGAGTAGTCTGCTACAACAGGCCGGTGTACCCAAAGGCTCCTTTTACCACTACTTCAAGTCGAAGGAACAGTTTGGACAGGCATTGCTGGAAGATTACTTCCAGTTTTACCTCTTGGAACTCGATCAGCTGTTTAGCCAGGCTGGATTAAACGGCCAACAGCAGCTAATGAGCTACTGGAGTGAGTGGCAGCGCCGCTATTGTGGTCCAGACAGCCGCAGCGACTGCCTGGTGGTCAAGCTGAGTGCCGAGGTGGCCGACTTATCTGAGCCAATGCGACTGACGCTCAAAGCCGGTACCAACAAGGTGATCGAGCGCATTACCCGCTGTATTGAAGCGGCCGTGAGTGATGGATCATTACAGAGCGCACATCCGGCTTTTTTAGCCACCAGCCTGTATCAGTTGTGGCTGGGCGCCAGCCTGCTGACCAAGTTGCATCGTGATGAACAGCACATGGGGCTGGCGATGCAGATGACGAAGCAACTGCTCAACGCCGAGTAATTTTGATTGCGATAAGCTCGCTAATAGTGCGAGCTTTTTTACACCACACAACTAGACGACCGGTCTAATTTTAACTAAAACTCGAAGGATAACGCATGCAAGACTTCAGCTTTTATAATCCCACTCGTATCGAATTTGGTGCCGGAAAAATTGCCAGCCTGGCGCAACTGGTGCCAGCCAAGGCTCGCGTGCTGGTATTGTTTGGTGGCGAAAGTGCACGCCGTACTGGCACCCTGAATGAAGTAACCGCCGCCCTGGGTGAGCGCGAAGTACAGCTGTTTGGTGGCATAGAGCCCAACCCCAGCTTTGAGACCCTGATGAAAGCCGTCACTGTGGTTCGCGAAAACAACATTGAATTCTTACTCGCCGTCGGCGGTGGCTCTGTGATTGATGGCACCAAGTTTGTGGCGGCAGCAGCACAATATGAAGGTGATGCCTGGGATATTTTGCTGCAAGGCGGCCAGAACATCACCCGCGCCCTGCCCTTTGGCAGTGTGTTGACCCTGCCGGCCACAGGTTCTGAGATGAACAAAGGCTCTGTTATTACGCGCAAATCCTTGGCCGCTAAACTGCCCTTTATGAGTGATCATGTGTATCCAGTATTTTCCATTCTGGATCCGCTAAAAACCTACAGCTTACCCCAGCGCCAAATTGCCAACGGCGTGGTCGATGCCTTTATGCACGTGATGGAGCAATACCTGACTTATCCGGCCAATGCGCCAGTACAAGACAGATTCGCCGAAGGTTTACTGCAAACCTTGATTGAAATTGGCCCCAAAGCCTTGGCCGAACCACAAGATTATCAAACTCGCGCCAGCCTGATGTGGACCGCCACCCTGGCGTTGAATGGCCTGATTGGCGCCGGTGTACCGCAAGATTGGGCAACCCACATGCTGGGCCATGAGCTGACCGCCTTGCACGGACTGGATCACGCACAAACACTGGCCATTATCTTGCCCCAAATGCTGCGTCAGCGTAAAGCCGCTAAGCTTGGCAAGCTGGTGCAATATGCAGAGCGGGTATGGAATGTACGCGAAGGTAGCGACGATGAAAAAGCCGAGGCCGCCATCGAGCACACCCGCGCTTTCTTCGAGTCGGTAGGCGTGAAAACTCGCCTTGGCGACTATGGCCTGGGTGCAGAGCATATCGACCCCATCATCGACAGTCTGAAAAGCCACGGCATGGTGGCACTGGGTGAGCATGGTGATGTCACTCCCGAACACTGTCGCCAAATCCTGTTAGCCAGCCTGTAATTTGCCCTGTAATCAACGGAGAGCGAAGGAGAAACCATGAAACAGACCCATAACACCAATCGTCAGCTGACCCTGGCCGCACGACCAGTCGGCGCGCCTACGGCCAATGACTTTGCGCTACAGGAAACGACGCCGCCCAGTCCTAAGCAAGGCGAAGTACTGTTGCGCACCGTATTTTTAAGCCTGGATCCTTATATGCGCGGTCGCATGAGCGACGCCAAGTCCTACGCCGAGCCGGTGGCCATAGGTGAGCCCATGGTTGGCGGCACCGTCAGCCGGGTACACACCAGCCTGAATCCGGATTTTCAAGTGGGTGACTGGGTGCTGAGCTACAGCGGCTGGCAGGATTATGCGCTTTCCAATGGTGAGGGCCTGATCAAGCTGGATCCCGCCCAGGTCCCGCCCTCTTATGCCTTGGGTGTACTGGGCATGCCCGGCTTTACCGCCTATATGGGCCTGCTGGATATCGGCAAACCACAAGCTGGTGAAACCATTGTCGTGGCCGCCGCCACCGGTGCCGTGGGCTCCATGGTGGCGCAAATCGGCAAGCTGAAAGGCTGCCGCGTGGTGGCCATTGCCGGTGGCGCAGAAAAATGCGCTTATGCACTGGACACCCTGGGCGTAGATGCCTGTATCGACCACAAGGCCGATGATTTTGCCGAACAACTGGCGCAGGCTTGCCCCAAGGGCATAGATGTTTACTACGAGAACGTGGGCGGCAAGGTACTGGATGCGGTACTGCCACTGCTGAATACCGGTGCTCGTATTCCGGTTTGCGGCCTGATTTCCCAATATAACGCCACTGCATTGCCGGATGGCCCGGATCGCCTCGGTCAACTAATGGGCAGCATTCTGGTCAAGCGCATGACGGTAAAGGGTTTTATCATCTTCGATGATTACGCCCACCGTTACGACGAGTTTGCAAAAGACATGAGCCAGTGGCTGCGTGACGGCAAGATCCACTACCGCGAGCAGATCGTGGAAGGGCTGGATAAGGCACCACAGGCCTTTATCGGCCTGCTGCAGGGCGAAAATTTCGGCAAGCTGGTGGTGCGGGTCGGGGCCGACGAGCTGGCTTAAACACCAAACGGGGCGGCATCAGCCGCCCTTTTTTATTAAAGAGGCAATACATGATCACACTGCATCATCTCAATCAATCTCGCTCCAAACGCATTATCTGGCTACTGGAAGAGGTGGGCCAGCCCTATCGCATCGAGCGCTACCAGCGCAATAAACAAACCCGGCTGGCCCCCCCAGATCTGACCCAAATACACCCTCTCGGCAAGTCCCCGGTGATCGAGCTCGATGGCAAGGTACTGGCCGAGTCGGGTGCCATCACCGAATACCTTATCGAACGCTTCGCCCCCGAGCGGCTGGCGCCGGCCCGTGACCACCCAGATTACGCCGATTACCTGTACTGGATCCATTTCGCCGAAAGCTCGGCCATACTGCCACTGCTGCTGAAGCTGTTCGTAGAGATGGACGGCACGGAAACTCACTTTCTGGCCCGCTATGCCGACACCGAAATCAACAAGGTGATCGGTCATCTGGAACGGCACCTGGCCGATCGCGATTATCTGGTCGCAGATAAACTCACCGGCGCCGACATCATGATGTCCTTCATCCTGGATATGCTCGCCAATAACAACGCCATCGCAGCTTACCCCAACATTCAGTGTTACCAGCAGTTGCTGGCCAGCCATACCAGTTATCGAGCCGCCGAACAGATTGAAGCCTGATACCCGCCGCATAGCCCCTGAATACAAGCTCCTTCCGCCTGCCGATCAAAAATAGCTCATACGAAGCCGTCTCATATTTTAGACAAAGGCGTTGACCTTGCTGGGTTATTGAACGATGTTAATAAACTACGACCAGTTCCAATACGGTCTAGATTAGCGCTAGTGTTGCGCACACTCAGGAGTTCAAGGATGAACATTCTTTCCCGCACCCAGTACAGGGTGAAAAACGTCTTTTTTGCGCCTGTTTTCGCCGCGCTGTTGCTGATTTCTGGCCCCGTACTGGCCGCCACCGGCGAGCCCGCAACCCTGACCTTCCTGACCTGGGGGGATTATATCGACGAAGACGTGGTCGCCGAATTTGAGGCTGAGTATAACGCCCAGGTTAAATTCGCCTATTACGAGTCGGATGCCGCCCGCGACGAGATGTTGACTACGTCTAACGCAGAAGGGTTTGATCTGATTATGGTCGACTCGGTGACCAAGTCTTTTCACCATCAGCTAGGCTGGGTCACCGAGTTCGACACCCAGCAAGCACCCAACATTACTCAGGCCAGGCTGCCTGAACTGTCCGGACTCGAAGCTCGAGACGATCTCTGTACCCCCTATGCCTGGGGTACCACAGGTATCGCGTATCGCACCGACCTGGTCTCCGAGCCCATTACTCGCTGGCAACAGCTTTATCAACCCGCCCCCGAGCTTGAAGGTCGGATTTTGATGTCGGATATGGAAGAGGAAATCATCGGCATGGCGCTCAAATCTCTGGGCTACTCCATGAACAGCGACGATCCGCAACAGCTGGAACAAGTTCGCCAGCTATTATTGGCCCAGGCGCCGGCGGTAGCAGGATATTCAGCAGTAGCGGTAGAGACCGAAAAGTCCAAACTGGTGAGCGGTGAAGTGAGTGCCATCCTCACCTACAGTGGCGACGCCCTGATGCTCAGGGAAGTCGAGCCCCGCATCAAATATGTGTTGCCCGAAGAAGGAGGTGTGGTCTGGGCAGATTTTATCTGCCTGGCCGCCAAGGCGAGCAATCCGGAGCTGGCGCACCACTTCGTGGACTTCCTCAACAGACCCGCCCAGGCAGCGAAAAATGCGCTTTATATTAACAACGCCACGCCCAACCAGGCGGCGCAGGCCCTGCTGCCGGCCAGCTTCTTGAACGATCCCCTGGTTTATCCGGACCAGGCCATACTGGCAAAGTCCGAAACCCATCAAATTCTGTCACCCCGGCTTATTAAACGGCACAAAAGAATAATGCGGGATATTACCCGTGCACACCACTAGCAGAATAGCCATCGGCAGGAGTAGCAGATGCAACTAAAACCCAAGATAGCCCTGTGGCTGTTGCCCCTGCTGTTAGTGCAAGCATTGGTGCTCATCGGCACCTCTTACCATCTCTATCAGAAATACGTCAGAAACCAGATACAAGTGCAGACCAAAGACTCTCTACTACAGGTGAGAAGCACGCTGCAGGCCAAGTTGCAGGTAGTAGAGGCCGACAGCGCAATATTGGCCAGCAATCTGGTGCTGAACCGTTATTTGATGACCGAAGAAACGATCCGCGCCCATGTCATGCACAACGTGCTGGCCAGAGAGTTTGAGTCTTTCATGTCGATTTATCCCGAGTATCAGGAAATCAGCCTGCTGATGCCGGATGGCTTTGAGGAGCTGGCGCTGCTGATAGACGATTCTCTGAACCAGAGCGATGACGAAAGTGATACCGCCCACTTCCAGGCCATAAAGACCGCAAACGCCGACTACAAGGCTTGCATCATTATCGACCCCGATACCGGCCACTGGATGCTGGTGGCGCTCAGAAAGCTGGTGTTGCACGACCCGGTAGAAAGAACTCAAAACAGCCAGGGCGAACTCAAGGGCTACCTGGTAATCAAGTCCAATCTGGACTTCTTTAACCCCATCCTTGATAACCATCGCTTGTTCAGCGAAGGATTCAGTCTGCTTTATCATGGTGACGGCACTCGGGTAATGCAACTTGGAGATACCCGGCTGACAGACGATGGGCTGGCAGCGCTGGCAACACTGGGACTAGAGTCCAATAATGAGTTTATTCACTATCAAGAACACCTGCTGCTCGATACACAATCCTACCTGGTAGGACAGATGCCCTTAATGGATGGCCTTTACTTCACCATCGGCTGGCCCGCCTCCGAACTGCATCAGCTGCTGTGGGAAGTGGCTGCCAGTTCAATCAAAAACACCCTAGCGGTCATGATGATCAGCATGTTACTGCTGTACTGGCTGCTGAATAGGATGCTGATTAATCCCATTCAGCAGCTAGGCCAGGCAGCCCGCCAACTGGGGCAAGGAAGAAGCTGGTACTTTTACAGCCGCAGTCATGACGAAATAACGAGCCTGGCCGATACGGTACGGGACATGGGGCAGGCACTGCTCAAACAGAAACGGGAACTACACGACATAGCCTATCTGGACAGCCTTACCCGGCTGCCGAATCGGCGCCAGTTGCTGGAAGAGCTGGATAATCACTATGCCAACAAGGATGGCGGCCCCCCCGAGATCGCCCTGCTGTTTCTCGACCTGGACGAATTCAAACACATCAATGACACCCAGGGTCATGAAACCGGCGACGCCATGCTGATGGCCGTGGCGCGGCGTATCGAACAGGCGTTGTCTGGCCCCTTTGTTTTCAAAGGCAATAACCCTCCTCTGCTGGCCAGGCTGGGGGGGGACGAGTTCACCATACTGCTGCGCAACATTCGGGATCGGCGCGAAGCCGAGCCGGTGGCCAAACGCATCATTGATGCACTCAATATCCCATTGGTGATTGCCGGCAAAGAGCTGCACATAGGGGTCAGTATCGGTATCAGCCTGGCCGTTGAGGCGGGAGAAAGCGTGAGCGAGTTACTGAAGAATGCCGACTTGGCCATGTACGATGCCAAACACCACGGCAAGAACACCTATCGCTTCTTCTGTCGCAGCACCGCCCTGGCCTCACTCAGAAACCTGGAAATCAAAGACGACCTGCATAAGGCGATCGACCACAACGAACTGCAGCTGGCCTATCAACCGCAAATTTGTGCGCGCAGTGGCCGACTGGTGGGTTGCGAAGCCCTGCTGCGCTGGCATCACCCGGACAAAGGCTGGATCCCACCCAGTGTATTTATTCCCATTGCCGAGCAGTCGGGCCTGATCCTGCCACTGGGCCGCTGGGTGATTCTGGAAGCCTGCCAACAGATCAAAACCTGGCAAACCGAAGGGAAAACCGAAGGGAAAACCGAAGGGAAAACCGTGCCCAGGGTATCGGTGAACGTCTCCTTTGTGCAGTTGCTCAGAGAAGATATGCCCCGCCTGCTGCAAGACTGCCTGGCCCAGCAACAGCTTTCCCCTTCCAGCCTCACGGTAGAGGTAACCGAATCCAGTATCATGCAGGGCGAAGAAGCCATCGCGCGGCTAAGACAGATCCGTGACACCGGCATCCGGGTGGCTCTGGACGACTTTGGTACCGGTTATTCCTCTTTGAGTGCCCTCAAAGGCCTGCCGATAGATGAGCTGAAGATAGACAAAAGCTTTGTCACCGACCTGAACCAGGGCAGCGACGGCAAGGCGATCATGTCTGCGGTGATTGCCATGGCTAAACAACTGAACTTGATGGTGGTGGCGGAAGGCGTCGAAAACGAGATTGAACTGGCCTACCTGCAGCAGAAGGGAGTGGATACCATCCAGGGATATTACTTTTCTACTCCCCTGCTGAAAGACGAATTTACCACCTACCTGAGCAAACATTCGGTGTTCCGGCTACAACTCGCTGACGCCTAACACTCCCCTCTTGTTAAACATGCCGTGAGTGCCACGCTATATTTGAGACATAGATCACATTCACTTAATATGGTGTGACCAAGATAAAGGCGCAGTGGCGTCCTTGTCATGATCCAGCACCACCACTAATAATTCTCATTTACACCAATATCAAGAAAAAGCTACTGTAATCATTGCTGGAATATATTCGCCAATGTTAAGGATCAACCATGTTGAACAGGAAGGTCGTTGCAATACTTAATCGTTTGTGGGGAGTCGCGCTTGCAGCCTTGTTGATAGCGACTCCCGCCAGCGCTGCAGAAAAATTCAAAGCCGTCACCACCTTTACCGTGATTGCCGACATGGCGCAGAACGTGGCCGGCGAGGTGGCCATTGTGGAGTCGATTACCAAGCCCGGCGCCGAAATTCACGACTATCAGCCCACCCCGGGGGATATTATTCGCGCCCACGATGCCCAACTGGTTTTTTCCAATGGCCTGAACCTGGAGCTGTGGTTCGAGAAGTTCTATCAAAACATGAAAGAGATGCCTGAGGTAGTGGTGTCCAACGGAATAGACCCCATGAGCGTGGTCGATGGCCCTTATGAAGGAAAGCCCAACCCTCA
Source organism: Oceanisphaera marina (assembly GCF_014643915.1). Lineage (GTDB taxonomy): Bacteria > Pseudomonadota > Gammaproteobacteria > Enterobacterales > Aeromonadaceae > Oceanimonas > Oceanimonas marina. Next base: position 59,603 of record NZ_BMKE01000018.1, on the reverse strand, counting down.
TGCCTGGATGTCACCGAAAAATGCCATGATTTACGTGGACAATATTCGCGATGCCTTCGTGAAGTACGACCCCGCCAATGCCGATGTTTACCGCGCCAATGCCGCCGCCTACAAGGCAGAAATTGCCGCAAAAATTGCGCCGATTCAACAACTGATAGATGAGCTGCCTGCCGATAAGCGCTGGCTGGTCACCAGTGAAGGCGCCTTTTCTTATCTGGCACGGGACTTTGGCCTCCAAGAGCTGTATTTGTGGCCGATTAACGCCGATCAGCAAGGTACACCGCAGCAGGTACGCAAGGTAATCGATACCGTGCGCCAGCAACAGATTCCCGCAATATTCAGCGAAAGTACCATTTCCGACAAACCCGCCAAACAGGTGGCACGAGAAACCGGCAGCCATTATGGCGGCGTGCTGTATGTGGACTCGCTGAGTACCGAAAACGGTCCTGTGCCCACCTACCTCGACCTGCTCAGTGTCACCTCACACACCATAGTGACCGGCATCAAAGTAGGACTGGGAAAATGATGGCTCGGAATCAGCAAACAGACAAGGTCACCGCGTTAACGGCCGGTGCCGGCATGAAAGTGGAAGACGTCACAGTCACCTATCGCAACGGCCATACGGCGCTGCGTGATGCCAGCTTTGCCATCCCCACCGGCACCATAGCCGCATTGGTGGGCGTGAATGGTTCCGGAAAATCGACGCTGTTCAAGGCCATTATGGGGTTTGTGCGCCTGGCCAAAGGCAATATCAGCGTGCTGGGTATGAGTGTGGATGAGGCGCTGCACCAAAATCTGGTAGCCTATGTGCCACAGTCCGAAGAAGTGGACTGGAATTTTCCGGTACTGGTAGAAGATGTGGTCATGATGGGCCGCTACGGCCACATGGGGTGGCTGCGCCGAGCCAAGGCTGCCGATCATGAAGCGGTGGCGCAGGCGCTGGAGCGGGTCAATATGACCGAATTTCGCAAGCGCCAGATTGGCGAATTATCCGGTGGTCAGAAAAAACGGGTGTTTCTGGCCCGGGCGCTGGCACAGAATGGCCGCGTTATTCTGCTCGATGAGCCCTTTACCGGCGTCGATGTTAAAACCGAAGACCAGATTATTGCCCTGCTGCGCGAGCTGCGCGCAGAAGGTCGCGTCATGCTGGTCTCTACTCATAACCTGGGCTCGGTACCGGAGTTTTGCGATCGCACCATCTTGATCAAAGGCACAGTACTGGCCCACGGCACCACCCAGGATACCTTTACCCAGGATAATCTGGAGCTGGCCTTCGGCGGTGTGTTGCGCCACTTCGTACTCAACGAAAACCGCAATGGCAGATCCCACGCCATCGGCATTATCAGTGACGACGAGCGTCCGTTGATCATCAAGGCCGGCCAGGTGCATAGCCGGGAAGCGCAAAGCCAGTGGGAGGGCAAAGACGATGACGGTACTGCTTGAGCCCTTTGGTTATCAGTACATGATCAACGCCATGTGGGTTTCCGCCCTGGTGGGCGGGGTATGCGCCTTTTTATCCTGTTATTTGATGCTTAAAGGCTGGTCGCTGATTGGCGATGCGCTGTCACATTCCATAGTGCCGGGCGTGGCGGGCGCCTATATGCTGGGGCTGCCCTTTGCGCTGGGCGCTTTTTTGGCCGGTGGACTGGCGGCGGGCACCATGCTGTTTTTGAATCAGCGCAGCAAACTCAAGGAAGACGTGATTATCGGGCTGATCTTCTCCAGCTTTTTTGCCCTCGGCCTGTTCATGGTGTCGCTGAAACCCACTGCGGTAAACATCAAAACCATAGTGCTGGGCAATATTCTGGCCATCGATCCGCAAGACATACTGCAACTGGTGATCATCAGCCTGGTGTCACTGCTGATCTTGCTGGTGAAGTGGAAAGACATACTGGTGGTGTTCTTCGATGAAAATCATGCCCACTCCATTGGCATCAGCCCCATCAAGATCAAGCTGCTGTTTTTCACCCTGCTGGCCGCCTCCACCGTGGCCGCGCTGCAAACCGTGGGCGCGTTTCTGGTGATTTGCATGGTAGTCACCCCGGGCGCGACCGCCTATTTATTGACCGACCGTTTTCCCCGGTTGTTGATCATGGCCGTCACCATAGGCGCCCTCACCAGCTTCGTCGGTGCCTATGCCAGCTACTTTCTCGATGGTGCCACCGGCGGCATTATCGTGGTGCTGCAAACCCTGCTGTTTTTGCTGGCTTTTTTTCTGGCTCCTAAACACGGTTATTTTGCCGCACGCAAACGCGCGGCCCAGGCACTGGAGGTCAGCTCATGATAGAGACCTTGCTGGCGCCCTTTCAGTTCGAGTTTATGGTGAACGCACTGCTGATTTCGGTACTGATTGCCGTACCCACCGCCCTGTTATCCTGCTTTCTGGTACTCAAAGGCTGGGCCCTGATGGGCGATGCCATGAGCCATGCGGTATTTCCCGGGGTGGTCATCGCCTATATCGTCGGTGCCCCCTTTACTCTGGGAGCCTTTATCGCCGGCATGCTGTGCGCGCTATCGATTGGTTTTTTAAAGAATAACAGCCGCATCAAGCAGGATACCGTTATGGGTATCGTGTTTTCGGGCATGTTCGGTCTGGGGCTGCTGCTGTATGTCAAAATTCATTCCGATGTGCATCTGGATCATATTCTGTTTGGCGACATGCTGGGCGTGGGCTGGCCGGATATTGCAGAAACCGGCGTTATTGCGCTGCTCACCCTGCTGGTGCTGGGCAGTAAGTGGCGGGATTTTTTACTGCACGCCTTCGACCCCGCTCACGCTCAGGCCATCGGCCTAAGGGTGAATCTGCTGCACTACAGTTTGCTGTGTTTGATTGCGCTGACCATAGTGGCGGCCTTGAAATCGGTGGGCTTGATTCTGGCTATTTCATTGCTGATTGCCCCCGGCGCCATCGCCTTCCTGCTCACCAATAAATTCAGCACCATGTTGATATTATCGATGGTGATTGCCGTGATTGGTGCCTTTTTTGGCGTATATGGGTCGTTTTTTATCGACAGCGCGCCGGCGCCCACCATAGTGCTGCTGCTCACCCTGTTCTTTATCGCCGCCTTTATCCGCGCCACCCGCAAGCAAGCCAATGTTGGAAGTGAAGAGTGAAGAGGCCAACATGAGATCAAAACACTAAAACCTAGAGCTATTTTTGCCACGGAATCCACGGAAAAAGAAAAGTAAGATCGGTGATTTGGGAGTGTTCTTTGTAGCCTGACGCTCTAGCTGTCAGTCTCGCTTGGCGAGATTTAAAAATTACTCTGCTGGCACAACCTCAATAGCGAAACTCCGGCTACAAGAGAGTCGGAGTTTCGCCCTTACTATTGGTATAAACATCCTGTTCAGATCTTATCTCTATTTTTCCGTGTTCTTCCGTGGCGAAAAGATCTTGAAGCTTGCGGCGCTTGGCGCTGCTAAGTCATTAAGCCAGTTCAGCCAAGGCTTTGCGCAGTGGGTTAAAGTGTTGCGCGAAGCGCAGTGCCACATAGCTGACCACCAGAGTGGCGATCACCAGCTCGCCTTCGGCCAACCAACGTAACTGGGCAACAGAGGCCATATCCAGGCCCTGCGTTTCAGCCAGGGTAGCAACCTTGAACAAGGCAGTGGCACCGATCACCAGCGGAAAGGTAAAAGCAGCGTAGCCCGGGCTGAAGGGTAAACGTAACAACTTGATAAACGCCAGGTAAATAAGGGCCGTCATCAGCACGGCGATGCCCAGCAATACGGCGACTAACACGGGTGCCGGCTCGGCGGTTACGGTCAGGTAACCGGCTAACGACAGGCTGGCCGGTGCCGCCATAATGGCGATGGTCGGCTTGGCCGCATCAGGTACCTCGGCACAGAAAATAAGCCGATACAGCATCATGGGTAACATCACCGCGTAACAAGCAATACCAAACCACAGCAACACCTGGGCCAAGGGAGCGAATGCGCCGCCCGGGCTGGCCACGTCGGCCACTATGATACCAATGGGCGGAACAAACCAGCTGGGCACCATATGATGCAATTGAAAATCTTTCAGGCGATGCCAGGCGAACATCACCAAGAATACCAGGTGCAGTGCCACGGCAAACAACCACAGGCCAGTGCCCAAATTGCCAGCTACCGCCTTGGACACCACCATGGTGGCCATGGCAAAGGTCGGTACCACACTGCCCACCACAGGGTGCGCCAGATCTTTTACCAGCAATCCAGGATGCAGTACAAACTTGCCGGTTAATATCAGCAGCAATGCGGCAGCCACAATGGCGCCCAGCAGTTGCGCCCCACCGGCAAACAGCCCCACATTTTCCCAGGCCCAGCCCAGGCTGGCGATGCCCAGTGCCAGCCCGGCCATGGGAGTGGGTACATTGGCAAAGCGATGTCGAGAAATATTCAGCATGGTGGGCCTCCTTGGTAACTGGCTCCCATCATAAAAAAACCTTAATATTCATGATATCTAAATGATTTAAACAAAGTGTTCAGGATTTCTAAATGATAAGTCTGAAACAGTTACAGGTGTTCAGCAGCATTGCACGGCACGGCAACTTAGGGCTGGCGGCAGAGGAGCTGTTTTTAAGCAAAGGGGCCCTGTCTCAAGCGCTGGCCGAGCTGGAGCGCCAGCTCGGCCAGCCGGTATTCGACCGCGTACACCCTCGTTTAAAGCTCAACGATCAGGGCCGCCAATTACAGCCACTGGCCGAAGAGATCTTGAGTCGCATCACGGATATCGAGCATCTGTTTGATGAGCAAGGCGCCCCCAGCGGCACCTTGCGCCTGGGGGCCAGCCAAACCATCGGTAATTACCTGCTGCCCAAACTACTGGCACAACAACCCGAATTACAGGCCAAGGTGTGTATCACCAACACCCATAATCTGTGTGACATGCTGCTGCGTTTTGAGCTGGATATGGCATTGATTGAAGGGGAAAACTTTCACCCAGCGTTAATCACCCAGGATTGGTTAGCCGATGAAATGCTGGTTGTTGCCCACCCCGATCACCCTCTGGCCGATAAAAAAACGCTCAGCCTGGTGCAATTGGCACACCACGACTGGGTATTGCGTGAGCCGCAATCGGGGAATCGCGAACAGTTTGATCGCGAGCTTGCCCCCCAGATAGGAGCCTTGGGTCAACGGCTAGAGCTCAACACCCTGGAGTCGGTCATGCTGGCGGTGGAACAAGGATTGGGGCTGGCATTTGTGTCGAGGCGTGCCGTGAACGACCGGCTGCTCTCGGGCCGCCTGGTTATCATCAATGTAAATACTCACTTATCCCGCATCCTCAAATTGGTGTGGCATAAGCAAAAATATCACTCCGCCTTGCTACGCCGCTTTATCGCACTTTGTCAGCAACAAGAGGAAGACAAAGGCCCCTTCGGGAAGTCGAAAGCTTGAAGCTGTAAGCCCTGTCACTTAGTCACAAGTCGCTAGCAAGTAAATAGTGCACAGAGCCAGCTCGGTAGCCTCCTCCTACACGCTTCAAGCACTTCCATGTGACGCTCAGCACATGACTTCCCTGGCATGTGATGGTCGGCTGAGGCTATCCCAGCAACCTCTTCTTAACCTCTGAGCTGTCGGCCGGTAATATTGACAGACCACTGTGCTGCCAATAGGAAGGCAGAGGGTGTCTGCTCCGTCGACCCTCCGCGCCAGGGAAGGCGCGGCGGAGCCCCCATGGATGGGTTTACGGCGAGTCGAACGGAGTAGTACGCTCTGCCTGATTACACCATTAAGTGCAATAAAAACTTGTGACTGAGTGACAGGCTGTAAGACTTTCAGTTAAAGACATGAAGCCAGGCGCTATCTTTACCATTAAAAATATTTTTCAGGTTTGATCACTATTGTTCCGTGTTCTTCCGTGAATTCCGTTGCAGAAGCCCAGCTCTTTAAAGAAAAAAGCCCCGAACCTAAAGGCTCGGGGCTGTTATTTTCTGACAGCTGAAAGCTTACCGCTATCGTTTGTTTTGCTCGGCCTGACAGGCGGCAGCGGTGAACAGCACATCCGTCGAGCTGTTCAGGCCGGTTTCTGCCGAGTCTTGCAGCACGCCGATAATAAAGCCCACTGCCACTACCTGCATCGCCACTTCATTGGAAATACCGAACAGGCTGCACGCCAGCGGGATCAGCAACAAGGAGCCTCCCGCCACGCCAGAAGCACCACAGGCAGACACGGCGGCAATGATGCTTAACAGCAAGGCGGTAGCCATGTCCACTTCAATGCCCAGAGTATGCACGGCAGCCAGGGTGAGCACGGTAATGGTAATGGCCGCGCCGCCCATGTTGATGGTGGCGCCCAGCGGAATGGAGACCGAATAGGTGTCTTCATGCAGATCAAGACGCTTGCACAAGTCCATGTTAACCGGAATGTTGGCCGCCGAGCTGCGGGTAAAGAAGGCGGTCACGCCACTTTCACGCAGGCACTTGAATACCAGCGGATAGGGGTTGCGACGGATCTTGAAATAGACGATCAGCGGGTTCATCACCAGCGCAATCACCAGCATGGAACCGATCAATACCGCCAGCAAACGGGCATACCCCCACAAGGCATCAAAACCGGTGGCGGCTATGGTGCTGGCCACTAGGCCAAAAATACCGATAGGGGCCAGTCGGATCACGACTTTTACGATACTGGAAACACCATCGGCGATGTCTTTGAACAGATGCTTGCTGGAGTCGGCACCGTGGCGCATCGCCAGGCCCAAACCAATGGCCCAGGCCAATACCCCGATAAAGTTACCGGTCATCAAGGCATGAACGGGGTTATCGACCACCTGAAACAACAAGGTTTGCAATACTTCGCCAATACCTTCGGGTGGAGTAGCTTCAGAGCCGTTGGTGGCCAGTACCAGTTCGGTAGGAAAGGCAAAACTCATCACCACCGCCGTTAGCGCCGCCACAAAGGTACCCACCAGATACAGGGTCAATACCGGCTTGATACTGGTTTGGCTGCCTTTACGGTGATTGGCAATCGACGAGGCCACCAGTACAAACACCAGTACCGGAGCCACCGCCTTGAGCGCGCTCACAAACAGGTTACCCAAAAGACCAACGGAGTTGGCAGCCTCTGGCGCAACAACGGCCAGCAGGGTACCGGCAATAATACCAATCAAAATCTGCGTGACTAAGCTTACGCGGTTAGTCAGGCGCAATAACAGGGGTTGTGTGGGGTTCATAGTCATCCTTTGATGGGAGAAAATCCATCTCATACACTGAAGTTGATGCGACTTTATAGCAGAACCCACTATAAAAAAACCAAAAATGCAGCATTTTGCAACAAACGCTACACCCAAGCCCTTTTTTATGCTGCTTTTGTTATATGAAAAACGTGAACGCTCAGGTTTAGCAATAAAAAGCAGACAATACAGCAAATACAGTCATAAGCTTTAAGCGATCAGCTAAACATCACACCATCTTTCATAAAAACCTGCTTCTAACCTGGTCACGAGTTGTGTTTTGCCGTTGACCTTGACTGACAGCTTAAAGCTGACGGCTTACCGCTATGTTTTCAGGCCTTCATGCTAGGCTTACACCTCAATACCCGTTATCGACCCAGCAAAGAAGGGAATCTTATGCGCCGTGCCACCCTCGTATTACTGATGATGCTTACTCTGGTGCCTTTCTCTGCTCGCGCCATCAGCCCAGAGCAGGTACCGGCACCATTACAGCCCTGGATTGACTGGGTACTGGAGGGAGAAGAACAGCGCCAATGCCCCTTCATCTACAACCAGGCCACTGGCTATCAATGTGCCTGGCCAACAACACTGACGCTGGATTTAACCGATAATGGCGGCCGTTTTAGCCAGCAATGGCAGCTATATGCAGATAGCTGGGTACAACTGCCCGGCAACCAACAACACTGGCCACAGCAGGTCACCGTGAATGGTGAAGCAAAACCGGTTTCGGTGGATAACGGCCGCCCGCGCCTCAAGCTGCCCGCCGGCCAACATGTGATTACCGGCCAATGGCAATGGGCCAAATTGCCTAACAATCTGATGCTCAACCCCGCCACCGGCTTGTTAGCACTTACCATCAACAACAAACCCATAACATCGGTAGCGCTGGATGAAAAAGGCCGTCTCTGGCTCGGCCAAAACGATGACGACAAACCGGCTGGCGCACTGCAAGGCGATGCCCTGTCGCTACAGGTGTATCGCAAGATAACGGACGATATTCCCCTGCAAGTGACCACCCTGCTTAACCTGGAGGTGGCCGGTGAACAACGCGAGCTGTTGCTGGGCCCGCTATTGCTCGATCAGCAACTTCCACTGCAATTGGATAGCCCACTCCCCGCCAGACTGGAACCCGATGGCCGACTGAGAGTACAGGTTCGCCCCGGCCGCTGGAGCATCAGCCTGATTAGCCGCCATCCTGCCAATATCAACAGCCTTACCCTGCCCGAGGCCGTCGAGCCCTGGCCAAAACAAGAAGTCTGGGTGTTTCAGGCAGCCCCTTCGCTGCGCCTGGTGGAGGTAGAAAAGCTGACCGCCATCGATCCGCAACAAACCAACTTGCCCGCAGACTGGCAGCGGTTACCGGCTTATCAAGTCGCTCAGGGCGAGAGTATGGGGCTGCGTGAAATTCGCCGCGGCAATCAAGAAGAGCAGTCCGACCAGCTTACCCTGCGCCGCCAGCTCTGGCTGGACTTTGATGGCGGCGGTTACAGCGTGCAGGACACCCTGACCGGCCGCATCAATCAGGGCTGGCGGCTGGAACCCCGTCCCGATCTACAGTTGGGTCGGGTAGCCATTGATGGCCAAGACCAGTTTATTACTCGCATGCCAGAGTCGGAGCAAGTGGGGGTGGAAGTGCGTCGCGGGCAGCTGAATGTAACCGCCGACAGCCGCTATCAAGGCACCATTTCAACTCTGCCCGCCGTGGGCTGGGATCTGGACCTGCAGTCTTTGCATACCCGATTAAACCTGCCGCCCGGCTGGAGCTTACTGTCCGCCTCAGGCATGGACACTGCGCCCAATACCTGGTTGCAGCGCTGGACCTTGCTGGACTTGTTTCTGGTGTTAATCGCCGCCGTAGCCGCTTACCGCCTGTGGGGGTGGCAGTGGGGCTTGATTACCCTGCTGACGCTGGCGCTGATCTGGCATCAGGCGGCAGGATTTGGCCCACCGCGCTGGGTGTGGTTACATCTATTGGCCGCCACCGCACTGCTTAGGGTGTTGCCCCTGGGTCGATTAAAAAAAGCGGTGATCGGTTATCGTAACCTCGGCCTGCTGGTACTACTACTGATTGCCATTCCTTTTATGGTGGATCAACTGCGCACGGCCATGTATCCGCAGTTAGCACACACTACGCCTAATCATCCTTTTCCCATGATGAATGAGGCGCCCATGGACACGATAAGCAGCGAGCAGATGGAACCAGGGGCGCCGCTGGCAAAACAGCAAGACCAGGCAGGCATACGACTCTCGTCGGCCCCCGATAAGGCGTCGCCGCTCACGCAAATCGATCCCGATGCCAAAGTACAAACCGGCCCCGGTCTGCCTGATTGGCAATGGCATAGTACGGAACTGAGCTGGAATGGCCCGGTACAGCGGGATCAGCAAATACAGTTAGTCTTGCTGTCGCCCATGATGAACCTGCTGTTAAACCTGCTGCGCGTATTACTGCTCAGCCTGCTGATATTACGCATGGCAGGCCTGAGCATCAGTCGCCGCCGGGGCCTATATCAGCAACATCGCCTGTGGGCGCTGTTGCTACCTATGACCTTGCTGATGCCGATACTGATGGCCGTGAGTGCGCCAGCACAGGCAGCCATGCCTGATGATCAGCGGTTAACCCAACTTAAAACCCGGCTGCTGGCGCCCCCCGACTGCCTGCCGCACTGCGCGCAAATCGCCAACATGCAGATCGAGATCGATACACAACAGCTGGTGGCCGAGCTGGAAGTTCATACCCAGCAGGATGTTGCCGTGCCCTTGCCCGCCAATGCCCAACACTGGCTACCCAGTCAGATACAGCTGGATGGCAGCGCCAGCACCGCCCTGCTGCGCCATCAAGACGGTACCTTGTATATGCGCCTGCCCGCCGGCATTCACAAGGTGCTCCTGATGGGCCCGGTGCCCGAACAAGGCAATATACAGCTGCCGCTATCGCTGCGCCCTCATAGAGTAACAGCACAAACCCTGGGCTGGACGCTGCACGGGGTAGATGAAAATGGTGTGCCCAGTGCGCAACTGCAGTTAAACCGAGATCAGGCAGCTGGCTCAGCCGCCCCATCCCACCGGCTTGAGCCAGGGCCAACACCGGGCTTTGTGCAGATAGAGCGGCGGTTACGGCTGGACCTGGACTGGACGGTAACAACCCGGGTGCGCCGTCAGTCGCCACTGGGGCAGCCCATCAGGTTGGCAATCCCCCTGCTCAAGGGTGAGTCGGTACTCACGGACGGTCTTCGCGTACAAGATGGCAAGGCGATCGTTAATCTGACGGCCAATCAGCATGAGGCAAGTTGGCAGTCGCGACTGGAAAAATCAGCCCAGCTGACCCTGACCGCCCCAGAGACCGAGCGTTGGACGGAAAGCTGGCAGTTGGATGCCAGCACCATCTGGCACATAGCAACCAAAGACCTGCCGGTGATCCATCATCAAGATGCCGGCGGCAACTGGTTACCGCAATGGCGCCCCTGGCCCGGGGAGTCATTAACTCTGCACATCAGCCGCCCCGCAGGGGTTACCGGGCAAACCCTGACCATAGACAGCACCAGGCTGACCATGGCGCCCGGTCACAGAGCAACCGATGCCAGCCTGATACTGCAAATGCGCAGCAGCCAGGGCGGTCAGCACCAGCTGCAAATGCCAGATAACATCAGCCTGCAGTCGGTATTGATTAACGGTAACAGCCAGCCGATTGACCTGCAGCCGGACAACCGCCTGACCATTCCGCTCACTCCAGGCGCGCACACCCTGAACATCAGCTGGCGCCATCACCAGGGTATTCAGCCGCTGCTGGTCACGCCGGTTATCGGCCTGAACAGCGCCAGCGTCAATAACGAGATCGAACTCACGCTGGGCGAGGATCGCTGGGTGTTATTCACCATGGGGCCCGATATGGGTCCGGCGGTATTATTCTGGAGCTTGCTGGCCATGGTGGTGCTGTTGGCGTTTGGCTTAAGTCGCGTGCCCGTTACCCCACTGCGTTTCCATCATTGGTTGCTGTTAGGCATAGGACTGACGCAAATTCCGCTATGGATGGCCTTTATCGTGGTGGCCTGGTTGCTGGCATTGGGCTGGCGCGGCCGCTGGCAGCATGAGACGGCGGGAAACTGGTTCAACCTGGCACAAATCGGCCTGGTCATACTGACCTTGCTGGCGCTGAGTTATCTGTTCTTTGCCATACAGCAGGGCTTGCTGGGGCTGCCCAATATGCAGATCGGTGGCAACCAGTCTTATGCCAATACCCTGCGCTGGTATCAGGACAGAAGTACCGCCGACCTGCCCCAGGCACGGGTGTTATCGACTCCCTTGTGGGTATATCGTGGGCTGATGCTCGGCTGGGCATTGTGGCTGGCCTTTGCTTTGCTCGGCTGGCTGCGCTGGGGCTGGGAATGCTTCTCGCAGCAGGGCTTCTGGCGACCGTTTAATCTGCGCCTCCTTGGTAACAAAGAGAAAGGTCATCATAAAAAACATCCCCCTGCTAACGAGGGTGATAACGAGACATCAGCCAAAAACCGAGCCAAATGAGCATCAAGCGTGGTTAGCGGTTTACCGGGAGATGAGCTTTGCATAGAGTACCCTTATGCATTTTCGGGCGTTTTCGGAACCTATTCTTGAGACAAGGACAAACAACATGAAAAAGTCACTGGCTGCGGCCATGTTTACCCTTTCCCTGGTCGCGGCTCAGCCCGCCCTGGCCGCCGCTCCCATAGTGGTGTCTTCCAAGATAGATACCGAAGGCGGCCTGCTGGGTAATGTTATTTATCTGGCGCTGGAGAATGCGGGGCTCAAGGTAGAGAACCGCTCTCAGCTGGGCGGCACTCCCATCGTACGCAAAGGCATTATCTCGGGCGAAATCGATATCTACCCGGAATACACGGGCAACGCCGCCTTCTTCCACAACCAGGAAGCAAACCCGGCATGGCGAAATTTTCAGCAAGGTTACGATCTCGCCAAGCAGCTGGATGACGACCAGCACAAGCTGGTCTGGCTGACACCGGCCAACGCCAACAACACCTGGGCCATAGCGCTGCGCCAGGACATTGCCGAGAGTAACCAGTTACACACCATGTCCGATTTCGGTCGCTACGTGAGCCAGGGCGGTGAGATAAAGCTGGCCGCTTCGGCCGAGTTTGTATCCAGCCCGGCGGTCTTGCCCGCCTTTCAGCAGACCTATGATTTCACCCTGAGCGATAAGCAGCTGCTGGTACTGGCCGGGGGCAACACGGCGGCCACCATCAAGGCGGCGGCGCTGCAGACCGACAACACCAATGCGGCCATGGTATACGGCACCGACGGTGCCATCGCCTCGGTCGGCCTGGTAGTGATGGAAGACGACAAGGGCGTGCAACCGGTTTATGCCCCGGCCCCCATAGTGCGCGAGCAAATCCTGGAAGCCCATCCGGAGATCGCCACCATTCTGGAACCCATTTTTCAGTCGCTGGACGTGAAAACCCTGCAACAGCTGAACAGTCGCATCGCCATCGGTGGCGAAAGTGCCCAGGCCGTCGCCAGAAGTTACCTGTCCGAGAAAGGATTTTTGCAGGACTGACTGTTTTCGGCGTAATACCGGACGGCTGAAGGAAGGATAAGGAGCTCCCTAAGCCAACCCTCGATGGCATGGATGCCATCGCCGAGCTTACAGGTAGGTAGGTAGTTGCTGCGTGTTGGCGTGGGAGACCTTATCCTGACTTACACCTAAGCCCCCAGCGAGGGGAATTACACTGGCATGTTTCAGGAGTATTTTTGACGTTTTCCAATCTCGACAAGGTCGGCTGCACACTTGGGATCGCTCTGCTGCTGTCGTTGTTTACCCTGCCCCTGGTCAGCCTGCAACCCAACCGCATCATGCCCGGCCAAAGCATGGACCTGCTGCATGCAGCCAGCCTTGATTCGCTGATACCGCTGCTGGTGATGTTAGCGCTTACCAGCCTGCTATCACTTTTCAAATATGCCATCCCGCTGCGATTATTGATGCTTCTGACCACCCTGTTCCTGCTGATGTATACGGTCGGCGTCAGCGCCTCACAATTACTGGCCGAGGCCAGCCCCCTGGCTCGCGTATCACTTAATGGCGGTTTCTGGCTGGCAATATTCTGGCTGGCGCTGTTGATCACAGATGCCGCCATCAAGCTGGCATTAAGCCCTCTGTATCGACTGGCGCTGGTTACTCTGATGGTGGCGGCCGTGATGGCATTGCTGGCCAGTGGTCAATGGGATTCACTGTCACTGCTGCGCGAATATCACAACCAGAGCGACTTCTGGCGTCAGGCGATTCGTCATCTGCAACTGTCGCTGGGCAGCATCATACCCGCAGTATTGGTCGGCATTCCGCTGGGGGTGCGCTGCCACCGCTCGGCCAGGCTGAAAGCCATGGTTTTTCCGGTGCTCAATATCTTGCAGACCATTCCCAGTCTGGCCATGTTCGGCCTGCTGATGATCCCCCTGAGCCTGCTGGCCACCGGCTACCCATTGCTGGCCGAGCTCGGCATTCGCGGCATAGGTGCCGCACCGGCGGTAATCGCGCTGTTCTTCTACTCATTGCTGCCCATAGTCAGCAATACCGCCCTCGGCTTCGATCAGATTGATGCCAGTGTGCGAGATGCCGCTACAGGTATGGGCATGAGCCACCGCCAACTATTATGGCAACTGGAGTTTCCACTGGCGTTGCCGGTGATCCTGACCGGCCTGCGGGTAGTGGTGACCATGAATATCGGTCTGGTGGCGGTGGCGGCCCTGGTGGGGGGCGGCGGTTTTGGTACCTATATCTTTCAGGGGTTGGGCCAGACCGCTACCGATCTGGTGATTCTGGGCGCGGTGCCGACGCTGGTCCTGGCCTTTTTATTCGCCATTGTTATCGACACCCTGATAGCCCTGCAGCGAGGCGATAAAGCATGATTGAAGTAACAGCACTCAGTAAACACTTTGGTACACATATTGCCGTCAATAACCTCTCGTTCAAGGTAGATAGCGGCCAGTTTTGTGTGCTGGTGGGCACATCAGGTTGTGGCAAGTCTACCACGCTGCGCATGATCAACCGGCTGATTGAACCCAGCCAGGGGCAGATCAGGATCAAGGGTCAGGATGTCACCACACTGGCGCCGGAGCAGCTGCGCCGGCGTATCGGCTACGTGATTCAAGGGGTGGGTCTGTTTCCTCATCGCACTATCCACCAGAACATAGCCACAGTACCCAGGCTGCTGGGCTGGAAAAAAACGGACATAGATGCGCGAGTGACCGAGCTGCTGACGCTGTTCAAGCTGGACGCCGCCACTTTTGCCGGCAAATATCCTCATCAACTGTCGGGTGGCGAACAGCAACGGGTAGGCGTGGCTCGCGCACTGGCCGCCAAACCCGAACTACTGCTGATGGACGAGCCCTTCGGCGCCCTGGATCCGCTGACCCGGGAACTGCTGCAGGACGAGTTACTGAAGATCCAGCAACTATTGGGGATCACCATCATCATGGTGACCCACGATCTGGAAGAAGCCATCAAACTGGCCGATGTGATTGCGGTAATGGACAAAGGAAAATTGCTGCAACTGGATACTCCAGAAACTCTGCTACGCCACCCTAACGCCGGCTTCGTGCAGGATTTGGTGGGTGGCAGCGAGCGACCGCTGCGCTTACTCAGCACCAAACAGGTCGGCCAAATCATGACTAAATTGGCAACCCTGCCAGCAGCCCAGCCTGTTGCTCAGTTGCCGACCATAGCCGCCAGTGCCAGCTTGCGTGACGCCATGGCTTTACTGATCTGGGAACAAGCGGAGCAGTTGCAGGTGGTGGATGACACCGGCAAACCCATAGGTCAGCTCGGCTTGCATGAGCTGCTGCAACAGGGGGCACGAGCATGAAGCTGCCTGCTGCCCGCAGCTGGCTGAGCCTGGGCCTTCCTGTGCTGCTGTTGCTGATCATGACCGTTAACATTGAATGGCTGGAGCCGCTGTTTCGCCAATTGGTCGATGAGCGCACACCCGCCATCTATGCTCGCGACAGCGTCTTTAATCTGTTGTTCTGGCATTTGACGGCGGTCTTGCTCGCCATTGCCGCCGCCACCCTGATGGCCCTGCTCGCGGGCATTTGGGTTACCCGCGCCTCCGGTCGGGAATTTCTCCCCCTGGCTCGCGCCATCGCCAACCTGGGCCAGACTTTTCCGCCGGTGGCGGTATTGGCACTGGCAGTACCGGCATTGGGTTTTGGACTGACGCCGACGCTGGTGGCGCTGTTTCTCTATGGCATGTTGCCCATCTACGAAAATACCGTGACCGGTTTGCAGCAGGTACCCGACCGGGTACGTGAAGCCGCTCGCGGCATGGGCATGAATGCGCGCCAGCAATTATGGTCGGTAGAGCTGCCGCTGGCCTTGCCTTTGATAGTGGCCGGCATTCGCATTTCACTGGTGATCAGCATAGGGACCGCCACCATAGGATCGACGGTGGCGGCGAAAGGCTTTGGCGAGGTGATCATTGCCGGTTTGCTCACCGACAATATGGCCTACGTGCTGCAAGGGGGCATCATGGTGGCGCTAATGGCCATCGTCATTGATGCGCTGTTGCAGAGACTGGAACGACGACTGTCGCCGCCACAATAAATAGTAAATAAAACCTATTTTTGCCACGGAATCCACGGAAGAAAACGGAAAATTATATTTGTAAGATCCTGACTAAATCAGTAACTAGAGGTAGCCATATTTTACTATTAATAATCATACACTTGCGATCTTACCTTTCGCTCTTATCTTAGTTTAATTTTTCCGTGCGTTCCGTGTTCTTCCGTGGCAAAGAAGTCTTTAAACCTGTTAATGAAGCGATCGCTGCAGCAGCGCCAGCAAGGCCTCGGCGGTGGCGGCGGATGACGCCGGATTTTGCCCCGTGATGAACAAGCCGTCGGTTTCAACATGAACCTGCCAGTCATCCGCCTTGCGATAGTCACCGCCATTGGCCTTGAGCATGTCTTCGACCAGAAACGGCACTATATTAGTCAATTGTACGGCTGCTTCTTCGCTGTTACTAAAACCGGTGACCCGTTTACCGCTCACCAAGGGCTGGCCATCCGACGTTTTAGCATGGCGCAGCACGCCCGGTGCATGGCATACGGCGGCCACCGGTTTATTGGTCGCGATCATGTCTTCAATCAAACGGATGGAATCCGAGTCTTCGGCCAGATCCCACAGTGGTCCGTGCCCACCGGGATAAAACACCGCATCAAATTCAAGGGCTGAAAAGTTTTTCAGCTCGTGGGTATTGGCAAACTGGGTCTGGGCATCCGTATCGCCCGAGAACCGCTCGGTGGCCGGAGTAAGCGCATCAGGATCGACGCTATTGGGATCTATCGGCGGTTTGCCGCCCTGAGGGCTCGCCAGCGTGATAGTGGCACCGGCGTCTTTCAGTACGTAATACGGCGCGGCAAACTCCTCTAGCCACAGGCCGGTTTTTTTGCCGCTATCGCCCAGTTGATCGTGAGAAGTCATGACCATCAAGATATGCATTTTAGCTCCTAGGTTTAAACAATCACGCTTATCAGCCTAGCTTGTTTTTTAGAAAAAAAACAAGCGGTCCACTTTACGCCATAAGCCAAAGAAAAAAGGGACACACGACGTTTCGTGGTGTCCCTTTAGGCAGATTATGAGTCGCTTATCGCTATCCGCAGTCTGGTGTTACTTCGGCTTGGCCAGTCCCAGGTGACCGCGCAGGGTATCGCTCTGATATTCGGTGCGAAACAGGCCGCGCTTTTGCAGCTCGGGCACCACCTGATCGACGAAGTCTTCTATGCCGGCGGGCAACGAAGGGGGCATCAGGTTAAAGCCATCGGCACCTTCGTTACGAAACCACAGTTCCATCTTGTCGGCGATCTGTTCCGGCGTGCCTACCATGGTGCAGTGACCCCCGCCGGCCGCCAGTCGGCCCAGCAACTGGCGCACCGTGGGCTGCTCGGTTTCTATGATCCGTAAAATGGTGCTGTAGCGGCCCTTGGGGCCGGTAAAGGCCTCCAGCGACGGCAAGCCAGGCACGGGCGCATCCAGCTCCCAGTTCATGCAATCCTGTTCGGTATAAAGACCCAGCTGGCGCAATGATGCCTCAACCGGCAATAACTCATCCAGCTCGCGTTGCTTGGCCTTCGCCTCGGCTTCGGTCGCCGCCACATAGGTGACCAGACCCGGCATGATAGGGACGTCAACACCACGACCGGCGGCAGCCACACGGCGCTTGATATCACGATAATAATCCTGGGCGGCGGGCAAGTCGTAAGCTACCGCATAAATGGCTTCGGCGCGGCGTGCAGCCAGCTCACGGCCCTGCTCCGAAGCGCCAGCCTGAAACAACACCGGATGTCCCTGGGGTGGGCGCGGTACATTCAATGGCCCATCAACCAGGAAAAACTCGCCTTTGTGATGAATGGGCTGCACTTTTTCCGGATCGGCATAATGGCCGAAACGATCGAAGCTCAGCGCATCGGACTGCCAGGAATCCCATAGTTTAAGCACCGCATCCACAAATTCGTCGGCTCGACGATAGCGATCTGCATGCACCGGCATAGATTCGTAGTTGTGATTACGTGCCTCCACATCAAACATGGAGGTCACCACGTTCCAGCCCATGCGCCCACCGGAGATATGATCCAGGGAGGCCATCATTCTGGCCGCATGAAAGGGCGTGTAAAAGGTGCTGGAAACGGTACTGATCAGCCCGATGCTGTCTGTGGCGCGACTCATGGCAGCCATGGCGGTCAGCGGCTCCAGGAACCACCAGCTGCCATCGGAGACATTGCCTGCCGACTGACCATCGGCAAAAAATACCGCATCCAGCTTGCCGCGTTCGGCGGTTTGCGCCAGCTGCTCGTAATAGCGAATGTCGCCTAGTCGCTCAACCGAGGAATCGGGATGGCGCCAGGCGCCCTTGTGATGACCACAGCCAAATAAAAATAAATTAAGGTGCATCATGCGTTGCTTGTCGTTGGTAGAAGCCATTAGTTTTTCACCAAACCGCCGTCCACCACCAGATTCTGACCGGTAACAGAACGAGACCAGGGGGAGGCAAAGAACAAGGTGGCATCGGCAAACTCGGCCGGCGTGGTCACACGGCGCAGTGGCGTAGCGGCGGCAATATAATCGAACACCGCTTCGGGAGTGGCCGCCGAGGCATCAGTGGTACGCAGCAGGCCGCCGGACACCATGTTCACCGTGATTTGATCAGGGCCCAGATCTTGCGACAGAGTACGGGTCAGCGATAACAAGGCCGCCTTGGCAGCGGTGTAATCGTGATACGGCACCACCGGATTCTGAAACAGATTGGTACCGATATTGACGATACGGCCAAAACCGGCTTCGCGCATGCCGGGCAACGCAGCCTGAGTGGTATTAAGGGCACCTTTCACTACGCCTTCAAACTGCTGCTGCACATTGCTCCAGCTCAGCTGTTCGGCACTTTCCCGGGCATCGCCATTAAAGGAAAAGGCTGGCAGCGCATTGTTAATAACAGTGGTGATCGGGTGACCAAAATGGGCCTTGGCCTTGGCAAACAAGGCTTGTACGGCGGCGGCATCGGTCACGTCCGCTTGCAGCGCCAGTGCCTGTTCAGGGTAATCCGCCGCCAGCTGGTTGGCCGCTTCGGCGCTGTTCAGATAGTTGATGACCACCCTGGCGCCTTCGCGCAGAAAAGCCCGTACCAGATGCTCGCCCAGACCGCGGCCACCACCGGTAACCAGTACCAATTGTTCGTTGAGATGAATGGAAGTGTGCATTGCTACCTCTAAAAAGTCAGAGGCGAAGGCATGGATGGGCAATCATTGCCGCGAGCCGCAAGGCTGACATCCCTTCGCCAGTATGAACTGGATCAGGTTCGACGGGTGTTATCTCAGCCAAGCAGCTTTGCTGCCAGACACCCCGTGTCACGACCCAGACCATAACATACCCTATCCCCTTCGGGGAGCTGTCAGCTGAAAGCTGTCAGCCAGAAGATAAATCAAAACATAAGTAATACAGAACCTGACTAAAGCGAGATACCGGATTAAGTCCGGTAAGACTGCAAAAACGGTGTTTATTCTTTAGCTGAAAGCTGACGGCTGATCGCTTAAAGCTCCAGAGGGTTTGGTTAAAACCGCCTGGCAGTGGATAATGCAGGTCTGGACGTAATGGAGAACCCGCCGAGATGACCTCACAACAGACCACCCTGACCATCACCCGCCCCGACGACTGGCACTTGCACCTGCGCGATGGCGACCAGCTTAAAGACACGGTTCGCGATGCCAGCCGTTATCTGGGCCGTGCCCTGGTCATGCCCAACTTGCTGCCGCCGGCCACCACCACAGAGCTGGCGCTGGCCTATTACGACCGTATTACGGCCGTACGCCCCCAGGGCAGCCAATTTGAACCGCTGATGAGCCTGTATTTAACCGACAAGACGGACCCGGAAGAGATCCGTCGTGCCAAGGCCAGTGGCAAAATCGTGGCCTGCAAGCTGTATCCAGCCGGTGCCACCACCAACTCGGACTCGGGCGTTACCGACGTCAAGAAAATCTATCCGGTACTGGACGTGATGCAGGAAACGGGTGTTCTGTTGCTGGTTCATGGCGAAGTCACCGACGCCAGCATTGATATTTTCGACCGCGAAAAGGTGTTTCTCGAGACCATACTGCCCGATGTAGTGCGTGATTTCCCCAAGCTGAAAATCGTGCTCGAGCACATCACCACAGAACATGCAGTCAACTTCGTCGAACAGGCCGGCGACAACGTCGCGGCGACCATCACCGCTCACCACCTGCTGTTCAACCGTAACCACATGCTGGTAGGCGGTATACGCCCACACTTCTATTGCCTGCCCATTCTCAAGCGCAACACTCATCAGCAAGCGCTGGTGCGTGCCGCCATCAGTGGCAACAAAAAGTTTTTTATGGGGACCGATTCGGCGCCGCATTTTCAGCACCGTAAAGAAGCCGCCTGTGGCTGTGCCGGTGCCTATACCTCGCACGCCGCCGTGGAGCTGTATGCCGAAGCCTTTGAAGAAGCCGGTGCGCTGGACAAGCTGGAAGCCTTTACCAGCCACCATGGCCCGGACTTCTACGGCCAGCCGCGCAATGCCGATACCATCACTCTGGTAAAAGAATCCTGGACGGTACCCGACACCCTGGAGTTGGCAGGTGACAAACTGGTACCCATTCGCGCCGGAGAAACCATCAGCTGGATGGTGAAGTAATTATTGTGAAGGGTGAAGTGTAAGGAGTGAAGCGGACAAGCAACCCCTAGCGCCGAGCGAAAGAACAAGCCCCGAGCCAAAACTTGGGGCTTTTTTATAGCTTTGGTTTCTATCATTAAGAGTCATTTCAGATCACTATTTTTCCGTTGATTCCGTGTTCTTTCGTGGCAAAAGTAGGTTTTGGTGTGATGTGTTAAGCCGTCGTGCCTGCGGCACTGGTTTATCTCGTCCTCCTCACTATTTACTCTCCACCCTTCACCGCACCGCCAGAAGTTTGACAAGCATCCGGATTCTTCTTACTCTCTTCGCAATTCCTGGGGGAGCCTGGGGTGTTGTTCTAACACCCGAATTGGCTGAGATTCCGCAATTTGCTGCGGTAACCCTTCGAACCTGATCCGGATAATGCCGGCGAAGGGAAGGAAATGACTTACCCTCACTCTCCCTCCTGTATGGCCCGCTGTTACCCGGCATTCTGTAGCCAATGACTGGCTATTATCACTATGCTTGCCTGTGATAGGCAAAGGGAGAACCCATGCTAAGTACTACCGATGCCATTCTCTGGCTCTGTTTATTTGCCGCCGTTTTTGCCATACCCGGGCTGATTTACGCCCGCCGCCAGCAAGATCACCTCGAAGACTTCATTGTGGCTCGCAACAGTCAAAATGGGACCGCCACCATGCTGACGCTGCTGGCCACCACCCTGGGTACCTGGATTCTGTTTGGCCCGGCCGAAGCCGCTACCTGGGGCGGTATTGGCGCCGTTACCGGCTATGCTCTGGGTGCCCTGGTGCCCCGCTTTATGATGATTCCACTGGGCAAGCGCCTGCGTGAGCTGATCCCGCAAGGCCATACCCTGACCGAATTTGTACTGCATCGTTACGGTAAAACCATGTACCTGTTCGTGATGGTAATCATGATGTTTTACATGTTTATTTCGCTCACCGCCGGGCTGACGGCTATCGCCAAAATGGTTGAACTGCTGGCGCCGGTCCCCTTATGGGTAACGGCCACCATAGTAATGGTAGCCACCCTGCTCTACACCCTGTATGGCGGGCTTAAGGTCACCATTTTTACCGACCGGGTACAGATGCTGGTGATCTTGCCGTTTCTGGCATTGCTGATCATGTTTGGCTGGCAAGCCGTAGGCGGACTGGCCCCCACCATCGCCGGACTGAAAGAAAAAGCGCCCCAGTTGCTTAACCCCTTTGATATGGCCGGCTTTAAATCCGGCCTGACCTTTTTTATTGCCGTGGTACTGACCGGCCTTTTCTATCAGGGGACCTGGCAGCGCATTTTTGCCGCTCAGGACAACAAGGCGATTCGCAACGGCTTTATCGTCAGCGGCCTGTTCAGCTTTGTCGCCATTTTTATCATGGGCCTGTTTGGTTTGGCCTTTGTCGGGCTGGCCTTGCCGGGTGACGGCTCTGTGGCCTTATTCAACGTCTTGCTGTCGAATATTCCGCTGTGGTTTGCCATAGGCTTGCTGCCCTTTGGTCTGGCGCTGATCATGAGCAGCGCCGATTCCACCATCAGCGGAATTTCCAGCATGATGGTGGTAGATTTACGTCGCCTGTTGCCCGAGTTAAGCGCCAACAGACTGCTGGGGCTGTCACGCTGGTTGATTGTGTTGCTGTCCATTCCCGTATTGATAGTGGCCTCACAGGGCTTCAGTGTTCTCTATCTGTTCCTGCTGGCCGATCTGTTGTGCTGTGCCGCCGCCTTTCCGGTGTTCTTCGGCTTTTACAATGCGCGCTACCAAAGCTATAACGCCGTGATCAGTACCTTCTCGGGACTGGTAGCCGGACTCTGGTTGTTCCCGGCTCCGGGTGCAGAGATCAACTACCTGCTGGAGTCCTTCCTGCTGGCCACGCTGGTACCGGTTGTGATCTCGGCTCTGCTACTACTCGTCCCCCATCGCCAACCGTTCGACTTCTCGGTGCTGGCCCAGCGAGTTCGCAGTTTGTAACGCTTATCAACCCTGTAGCCGACCCTCTGTGGTCGGCTTTTTTATCCATTCCCTCTCCCCGCTCTCGCCCACAAGCAGGCAGACGTCAGCCACACAAACTGCTACACTCGCGACCCCCTTGAGTTAAGCAGCGTCTATGCTGTTAACACCAAGTCCATTCTTATTATTTATCACTTTGTATTACGCAGCGGCGTCATATTGGAGACACCATGAAAATCATGATCAGGGGCCTGTCCCGTCTAACTACCGAAGAACAAGTACTGGCGCTGCTGGCTCCTTATGGCTTAGTACATTATTTCCATCTGGTGATGGATCCCAACACCAAGAACTCCAAGGGTTTTGGTTTTGCCTTTATGCCTAATCCGGCACAAGCCAAGGCGGCCATCAAAAGCCTGAACGGTATCGAGGTGGACGGTCAAAAAATTCGGGTGAAAAAAGCGGAAGAAAAACCAGAAGATAATCAAAAAACGGAGCAAAGCAGCAATGACTAATAACGATATTTTGCGCCGTATCCGCTATGCCCTGGATATAAAAGACCAAGAAGCGATCACCCTGTTTGGTTTGGGTGAGATCAGCATCGACGAGCCTCAGCTGCTGGCCTTGCTGGCAAAAGAAGAAGATGCCAACTATCACAGCTGCAGCAATGAGCAAATTCTGGGCTTTTTGGACGGCCTGATCCTGAAAAATCGCGGCCCGCGCGAAGGTGGCCCGGCTCCCAAGCCGGAACAGGCCGAACCGATGAATAATCAGATATTCAAGAAGCTGCGTGTGGCTCTGCAGTTAAAGGAAGAAGACATTCTTGGTCTGCTGTCGCTGGCAGGATTTGAAGTCAGAAAGCCCGAGCTGACCTCACTGTTTCGCAAGCCCGGTCACAAGCATTATCAACCCTGTGGCGATCAGTTCTTGCGTAACTTTTTGCAAGGCCTGGCACTGCAGCGTCGCCACGGCGGCGAAAATACGCCAGCTGAAACTGAGTCATAATCGCCAGTTGGTCGGCGGCGCCTGCCGCCGACCGAATACCGTCAGCTAGCCATGGTGTTACGGATCCGTTGCCAGTTAAGTCCGACCTGCTCCGAGCTGAAACAAGGCCGACAGCAAAGTTCGATATCCAGTCCTACCCATACCGATAACGGCAACTCCACCAGTTTTCCCTCGGCCAGCTCTTCTCTGACCAGACTCGCCGGTAAAATGCTCGCCCCCTCTCCTTGTAACGCCAATGCTTTCAACCCTTCGCCCAGCGCATTTTCACACACCGGCAAACACGGTTGCTCACTCAAGGCGGGCAAATATTTTCGTTGAATAAGCGCCCCCAGAAAAGACGTTGGCGGGTAGAGTAACAAGCGCAGCGGAATCTCGGCAGACAACGAATGCAACGGAAGACCAGCAGCATCAACCCCGGTGACCAGCACCAAGCGGTCTTGCCCCACCACCAGGCGCTCTACATCCGGACGATCAAGCTCCGAACTTTTGTCGTCACTGGAGAAACACAACAAAAAATCCGCCGCGCCAGACATGAGCTGCTCGATGGCATCATGGTAATGGCAGGTATTCAAACGGATAAAACTGTCTTCTAACTGGGGCCGTAGCGAATGGATCCAGGCGGGAAAAAAGGTGACCGCCAACGAAGGTTGCGCCACAAAATTGAGGCTGCGGTGTTCATTCAGGCTCTGGCGTAACTGCCCACGAATACCGTAAATATGGGATAATAACAGCCGGGCCTGCTCCAGAAAGTTTTCTCCGGCTTCGGTCAGCACCATAGGGTAGCGATCTCGGCATACCAGCGGCACGCCCAGCCAGTTTTCCAGTGAACGAATACGCCGACTAAAGGCAGGCTGCGTTACAAAGCGAGTTTCCGCAGCCTTGGAAAAATTTCCCTGCTCGGCCAGAGCAACGAAATCATGTAACCATTCGCTTTTCATTTTTCGCTCGTTAACTGAATGATGCAGCATTGTATGCATAAAAGTAACAGCACAGCTATAAAAAGGCATTAGATACACCCAGGCCTAGCTCTTACTATGAAAATATACCAAGGTCGCCATTGTTCGGATGACCCGCCTGGCGTCGTGATTAATCAACAAGGACAACTCTCATGCCTGCAGACACCGATAGCCCTGTGATGGGCATGTTGCAAAAAATTGAACATACCAGAAAACGCTATTTTCCAGGCATTTGTGTAGCCGTGACCATCGGCATCGCTGCCAGCTTCCTGTCGCAACAATATGGCGCCCCCGCCATGCTGATGGCGTTACTGCTTGGCCTGGCATTCAACTTTCTCAGCCAGGAGTCCGTTTGCCTGCCCGGGTTGGAATTTTCCGCCAAGACGGTGTTACGCATCGGGGTCGCCATGCTGGGGCTGCGTATCACCTTCAGCGACGTGCTTACCCTGGGTTGGTCACCGCTACTGATGGTATGTTCCTCTGTGGTACTGACCATAGGCTTTGGCGTGGTCATGGCCCGCATGCTGGGGTTTTCTTCTTCATTCGGCACCCTTACCGGTGGCTCGGTGGCTATTTGCGGGGCCTCCGCCGCCATGGCCATCAGCAGCGTGCTGGATCAAAGTGAACAGACCAAGCGCAATACGCTATTCACCGTGATCAGCGTTACCACCCTCAGTACGCTGGCCATGATTTTCTACCCCATGATCAGTACCAGTCTGGCGCTATCACCTCAGGAGGCCGGACTGTTTATCGGCGCCACCATTCACGACGTCGCCCAGGTTGTGGGAGCCGGTTACAGCATGTCGAACGAAGTGGGCGATTTGAGTACCTTTGTTAAACTGCTGCGCGTGGCCATGCTGGTCCCCATCGTGATGACCATAGGTATTTTGATCCAGCGGGCGGCGCGGCAACGTGGTGAAAACAGCAGTGGTAAAGGGGTGGCGATTCCCGGTTTTCTGCTCGGTTTTGTGGCGCTGTTTATCCTCAACAGTCTGGGGTGGATTCCCACCGCCGTCAGCCAGCCGCTGGCAGGCAGTTCCTCCTGGCTGCTGCTCACCGCCATCGCCGCACTGGGTGTGCGTACGCAGCTCAAGGACATTCTCTCGGTCGGCTGGAAGCCGGTACTGCTGGTGGTGCTGGAAACCCTGTTTATCGCCGGATTGATCATCGCCTATATTCTGCTTAGCAGATAACACACAGCCTGCATCACCCACCATGCAAAACGGCGACCTAAAGGTCGCCGTTTTTATGTAAACTGTTGGTTAGGCCAGCTATTAGATGTCTCTGAAGGTAGTGGCACTCAATGACATTGTTTTGCCTTCCAGCGAGCTTTGTTCTGCCAGATTAATGATATTGAGCCCATCCAGGGCGTCTTGCATGGTCACCGGCAAGGGACCTTCTCCACGAATAGCCTGTGCCGTGGCCTGATAGAAATAACGGTAACCACCAATTTCCGATTCGATAACCTGGGGTTCGTCATCGGAATAAAACACCCCGTAATCGGCTTCTGCTTCTTTCGCCAGATACGGTGAATCCGGCACTATGCCGTTTTGCAGACGTTCTTCCTGAGGATCGAAGCCACGTTTGATATAACAGCCCCGCTCTCCCTGCAGCTTGAAACGTAGCGTAGGGCCCGGATGATATGGGCTGGAATGCAACAAGACTTCTTTATCGCTGTAATGCAGCTGCACATGAAAATAATCGGTTACCTCGGATCCCGGTCGCATCGACAAGCAACGCGCCGTCACCGACTGCGGCTTGCCGAACAAGACCAGGGTCTGGTCAACCAGGTGTCCGCCAAGATCAAACCAGACACCCGCGCCCACCCCCGGCTGCTCGGCTCTGACTCGAGGACGAAAGCGATCGAAATGGGACTCAAATCCATGAATCGGCCCCAGGGTGTCATCGGCCAGCAATTTGCGCAAGGTAACGAAATCACTATCCCAGCGGCGGTTATGAAACGGAATCAAACACAGCTTGTTGCTGTCTGCCAGGCGCATCAGCTCGGCCCCCTGGTGCAACTGGGTCACGGTGGGGTTTTCCATCACTACATGCAGCCCCAGATTCAGCGCCTTGCGCCCCAATTCATAGTGCACTTCATTGGGTGCGGTAATCACCACCAGTTGCGCGCCAGATTCCGCCAGCATTTGATCTACATCGGTATATACCGTTACGTCTGGCCAATCCTGTGCCGCCCGCTCAGGTTTGGAGGTGTTGATGGCGACCAGCTCAAAATCCGACAGGCTATCAATAAACGGCAAATGAAAAATACTGGCTGACTGGCCGTAGCCAATAATGGCGGTTTTAATCATGGTTAACCTCGTTAAAAGTAATGCTTTATATCCATATAGCGAGATCGGATATGCTCGATCAGTAGCTTTATTTTACGTGGTGGCTGACGGCTATAAGGGTAAACAGCATAAATACCCAACACCTTGCCAACCTGATGAGGTAACAGCTCTACTAAACTGCCTGCCTGAAGATCCGGATACACCAAACAACGTGGCACATAGGCTACTCCATGGCCCGCTAGAGCAGCCTTGCGTAAAGCTGCGGCGTTATCGGTGGAAAAATTACCGCTAACTCGTAACGGATAAATTTTACCATGCTGAGTAAATAGCCAATCCCGGGCTCCACTTTCCTGATAGCTGTATATAAGACAGTTATGTTGTAATAAATCCTCTGGAGTCTGTGGCTTACCATGACGGCTAATATAATTAGGCGCAGCACATATGGTCCAACGCGAATCGAGCAGACGACGAGCAATCAGATTAGAGTCCTCTAGATGCCCCGTACGGATCACCAGATCATATCCTTCTTTAATCTGATCTACGAAACGATTATCCAATGACATATCGACCGAGATAATCGGGTGTAGCTCACAAAACTCAGCTATCGCCTCAGCCAAGATTAACTCACCAGAAATAGTGGGTACTGATATCCGAATATGCCCCTGAAGAGATTGACTAAAGCCGCTAACTGCTTCAAATGCATCCTTTGATGCCTGTGCGACCAACTGAGCCTGTTGATACAACACTCGACCAGCCTCACTGAGCGTCAAACGCCGTGTAGTACGGTAAATAAGCGTAGTACCAAGCACTTTTTCCAATCGTGCAATGCGCTTGCTCACCACAGAATTAGTCAGCCCGTTGACTTCAGCCGCCTTGCTGAAGGATCCAAGTTCAATAACTTGGGCAAATAGCACCAGATCATCTGTTTTTGGCATCATTCATCCAGTTTTGGAAACAGTGTATATCTTTAAGTCTATATATCCATAAAAAAAAACAGAATAGGTTACATACCGTTAACACATTGTACGTCTCTACTCTAGGACGCAGCACGTTGCTTGATCACCGCTAACATCTTATCAAGGAAAGGACTCTATGCTTAATAATTCTCTGTTGGCACTACTGGCATTCTCGCCTATTGTGCTCGCCGCGGTTCTGCTGGTTGGTCTGCAATGGCCAGCCAAACGAGCCATGCCGCTGGCATTTATCTTAACTGTACTGGTTGCCCTGTTTGCTTGGGATATGACGGCGACACGAGTAATCGCCTCCAGCTTACAAGGATTAGTGGTATCCGTTTCTTTATTGTGGATTATATTTGGCGCTATCTTACTCCTCAATACGTTAAAACATACCGGTGCCATCACCAGCATCCGTAATGGCTTCACCGCCATCTCGCCGGATCGGCGTATTCAAGCCATTATTGTGGCTTGGTGCTTTGGTTGCTTCATCGAAGGTGCTTCAGGATTCGGTACTCCCGCAGCCGTTGCAGCACCATTAATGGTTGCTTTAGGATTTCCTGCCTTGGCCGCGGTCTTGATGGGCATGATGATTCAAAGTACACCAGTCTCCTTTGGTGCCGTGGGCACGCCTATTGTCGTTGGTGTGACCTCAGGTGTGGACAGTAATGCGATTGGTACTACCTTGGCCGCTTCAGGTTCGAGCTGGGAAGCCTATCTGCAAACCGTGACGAGCTATGTATCAGTCACTCATGCCATCATCGGCATCCTGATGCCCTTGTTCATGTCCATGATGCTTACCCGATTCTTCGGCCAGAAGAAGAGCTGGCTGGAAGGTCTGGATATTCTGCCATTCGCTATTTTTGCCGGCCTGGCGTTTACCATCCCTTATGCCATTACCGGTATTGTGCTTGGTCCTGAGTTTCCCTCTTTAATCGGTGGTTTGGTCTCACTGGCTATTGTGGTACCCGCAGCACGTAAAGGCTTTTTGGTACCCAAGAGTGTCTTCGACTTTCCAGAAGAAAAAAACTGGCCTAAGGAATGGTTAGGATCTCTGGTTATTAGCAAAGAAGATCTGAAGAAAAAACCTATCGGCCTGGCCTTGGCTTGGTTCCCCTATTTGCTATTACCAATATTGTTGGTGCTGAGTCGTACCAGTGACAGCTTCAAAGGTTTACTCACCAGCTGGAGCATGGCGTTTAGCGATATTCTTGGTGAGGCCGGTGTGAGCGCCAGCATTCAGCCTTTATACCTGCCGGGTGGCATTCTGATCATGGTTTCTCTGGTGGCGGTACTAACACAGACCCGTTCACTCAAAGACATGGTACCCGCAATAACCGAGTCATCCCGCACCCTGATTGGTGCCGGTTTCGTACTCATGTTTACCGTGCCCATGGTCCGTATCTTTATCAACTCCGGCGTTAACGAAGCTGATATTGTCAGTATGCCGGTGATGACCGCCAGGGTTGCAGCAGACTTGGTCGGTGACTTTTTCCCTGCGATCAGTGGCGTCATTGGTGCTTTGGGGGCCTTCATTGCCGGCTCAAACACAGTATCCAATATGATGTTCTCTCAGTTTCAGTTTGAGGTTGCCCAAACGCTCAGCGTATCCACTGCCATGATGGTCGCATTGCAAGCAGTCGGTGCTGCCGCCGGTAACATGATTGCCATTCATAACGTGGTTGCCGCTTCTGCCACCGTTGGTTTACTCGGTCGCGAAGGTATGACCTTACGCAAGACGGCATTACCTACCCTCTATTATCTGGTATTCACTGCCATCATCGGCATGCTTGCCATTTATTGGCTGGGTATATCGGATCCCTTGCTGGAGCTATCTTGAGTCATATCCTCTATCGGTAAGTAAATAGTACAAAAGCGAGGAGCCAATACACAGGCCCTCGCTTTTAACCAACTAATTAAGTCGCATTATTGAAAGGAATGACCCTATGTCGTCAGCTATTCGCATTTATCCCGCTAAGCCCAAAAAGGTATATGTCTATGCCACCTGCTTGATAGACATGTTCTCGCCCCAAAGTGGATTGGATGCCATGAAGCTGCTGGAGCGGGCTGGCGTTGAGATTGTTTATGTCCCCGAACAAACTTGCTGCGGTCAGCCAGCCTACTCTTCCGGTTATGAAGATGACGCCAAAACCATCGCTCTAAGCCAGATGGCCCTCTTTCCTGAATCTTGGCCTGTTGTTGTACTGTCCGGTTCTTGTGGTGGCATGATGCACCATCACTACCGTCGGCTATTTGCTGGTAGTGAGCATGAACAATCGGTCAACCAATTTTGTGATCGAGTATTTGAATTGACCGAATTTCTGGTGCAGGTATGTCGCATAAAACTAGATGACCAAGGTCCTGCTACTTCGGTCGTGTTGCATACCTCATGTGCCGCCCGCCGTGAAATGAAGGTACACATCACCGGTCGTCAACTGCTGGGCCAGCTGAGCCAAGTAGAACTCCGCGAGCAGCCCTACGAAAGTGAGTGCTGTGGTTTTGGCGGCACCTTTTCGGTCAGGCACCCTGCGATTAGCGAAGCCATGGTACAAGACAAGACTCAACACCTGTCCGAGACCAAAGCCGATCAATTAATTAGTGCTGACTGGGGCTGTTTACTCAATATCAATGGTGCACTGGAATATCAGGGAAAAAGCCTGCAAGGCACACATTTAGCAACGTTCCTGTTGAACCGGTTGGAGAGTTCAGATGCACAATAAACCGCAACTATTTCATCCACAAGCTGAGGCTGCTCTCGCCGATCCTGAGCTGCGAGCCAACTTCCGTGGCGCCATGGATTATCTACGAGATAAACGCCAAAGCGCCTTCGCCGATCCACATGAAGAAAGCACGATTCGTGATCGAGCCGAGGCTATTCGCCAGCGCTGCCTGAGTAAGTTACCGTCTTTACTGGAACAGCTAGAAGCCAAGTGTATCGCCAACGGCATTCAGGTGCACTGGGCTGAAAATGCCGAGCAAGCCAACGCCCTCTTTGCCGATATTATTCAATCCCATGGCGGTACGCTGGCGGTCAAGGGCAAGTCGATGGTGAGCGAAGAGATAGAGCTGAACCACGCCATGGCGAAGGAAGGCATCGACTGCCTGGAAAGCGACATGGGAGAATATATAGTCCAGTTAGGTAACGAAACGCCATCGCACATCATCATGCCCGCCATTCACAAAAACAAAAAGCAGGTGGCGGACCTGTTTGCCGAGCACGTGCCCGGCTTCAAGCACACTCTGGACGTAGACTCGTTAATTCAAACCGGACGCAATGTATTGCGTGAGAAGTTTCGTAGCGCTCACATCGGAATATCTGGAGTTAACTTCGCGGTCGCCGAAACCGGCACCTTGTGCTTGGTAGAAAACGAAGGAAATGGCCGCATGTGCACCACTGTGCCCGACGTGCATATCGCCATTACCGGTATCGAAAAAGTGGTTGAATTTCTGGCCGATGTACCACCTTTGTTCAGCGCGCTCACCCGCTCCGCGACCGGTCAGACTATTACGACCTATTTCAACATGATCAGCGGACCACGTAAGAACGGTGAACTGGACGGCCCCAAAGAGGTGCATCTGGTGCTGCTGGACAATGGTCGCAGCCAGGCTTTCGTCGACGAAGAAATACGCAAGACATTACAGTGCATTCGTTGCGGTGCCTGTATGAACCATTGCCCGGTTTATACTCGGGTTGGCGGCCATGCTTACGGTACGGTTTATCCGGGCCCCATTGGCAAGATTATTTCGCCTCACATGATGGGATTGGAAGCCACCCAGGATCTTCCCACAGCCTCTAGTCTTTGCGGTGCCTGCGGCGAGGTATGCCCAGTACGGATTCCCATTCCTGAAATGTTACTGCGACTACGTCGGGAAGCCAAACAAGACCCTCGCCCGGGGGTGCCGGCACTACGTGGTCAAGGTGCAGCCAAAACCAATCTGGAAGCCTTTGCCTGGCGCAGTTTTGGCATAGTGGCCAGTCATCCGGCCTTATACCGAATGACAAGCTGGTTTGCCACCCGCCTGCGGGGTCTGATACCCAGCAAGCTTGGACCATGGACTCGTTGTCGTACCGCCCCACAGCCCGCAGCCAATACCTTGCGCGAGCTGATGGCCAAGAGGAACAAATAATGACGACCGCTCGTAACGCTATTCTCAATCGTCTGCGTCAGGCAGAAGTTCAACCGCTGCCCGTCAATGACCCGGATTATCCTGTCTGGGATGAAACCGACCAAGATACTATGCTCGCCAGACTGGTCGACTTGCTGCAACAAAATCATGCCGAGGTATACACACTGAGACATGCCGAGTTGATTACCACACTACAAGCTCAGATCAACAAGCGGGGACTAAAGCGAATTACTACCGGTACCGGCGGAGACTTCCATTCCGAGATTACTCAAGCCTTGGCCGGCCATGCCGAACAACTGCTTTTCGATACACCGCTGGAACAATGGAAAGATGAGCTATTCAACCAGGTAGACGCCGGCATCACCGGATGCCATGGCGCGATTGCTGCCACTGGCACCTTGGTGCTTTGGCCCAACGTGGCAGAGCCTCGAACCCTGTCCTTGGTGCCTCCTTGTCATATTGCTATCCTCAAGGCTTCGACACTGCATACTAATTTGCCGGCCATGATGAAGGAACAAGGCTGGGCTAATGGTATGCCCACTAATCTGCTGCTGATTTCAGGCCCTTCCAAGACGGCCGACATCCAACAAACCTTAGCCTATGGCGCCCACGGCCCCAGGCAGCTACTGGTTCTAATTCTGGAGGATATCTAATGACAGCAACCCCGTTCTATTATCAGGTGACTGTTCCCCTGCCCCTCAATCACCTTCAGCACTAGCATAAAGGATCTTTAATGGCTTCCCAGTATCACCGGCTGATTGCTGAACTACAGCAGTTTTTACCGGATAACCGTATCATCACCGATTCAGCTCTTTGTCTTGCTTACGGCACCGATGCCAGTTTTTATCGTTTGGTACCTAAAATGGTATTGCGACTGGCCAATACCGCTGAAGTGATACGGGTACTGCAATTATGTAGCCAGCACGCGATACACTGCACCTTTCGTGCTGCAGGCACCAGCTTATCGGGGCAAGCCATTTCGGATTCGGTGTTGATCACTCTGACCGATGATTGGCGCCAGCATGACATCAGTGAACAAGGTAAAAAAATATGCCTGCAACCGGGTGTTCTTGGAGCCGATGCCAACAAATACCTGGCACCCTTTGGCCGCAAGATAGGCCCGGATCCGGCTTCCATCAATAGCTGCAAAATCGGCGGTATTGCCGCAAATAATGCCTCTGGCATGTGCTGCGGTACGGCGCAAAATTCTTATCGAACCCTGGCAGGCATGAGTGTGGTGCTGGCCGATGGTACCCTGCTGGACACGCAGGATGCACAAAGCCGCACTCGTTTCGCCGAGCAACAGCCGCAATTACTGGCTGGTTTGCGGCAGCTGCATCAAGAAGTGACAACGAATCCGAGTCTGGCTGACTTGATTCAGCATAAGTATCGACTGAAAAACACCACGGGTTACAGCCTGAACGCCCTGCTCGATTTTGCCGATCCCTTCGATATGCTCGCTCACCTGATGATTGGCTCGGAAGGCACCCTGGGGTTTATTAATGACATCACCTATCACACGGTACCCGATCATCAGTTCAAGGCGTCTTGCCTGCTGGTGTATTCCGATATAGAAACCACCTGTCTGGCGGTAACCGAACTGGCCAACACCCCGGTTGCCGCCGTGGAGCTGATGGATGGCCGAGCCTTGCGTTCCATCGCCAACAACGCCGGTATGCCAGATTTTATCAAGACTCTGGATGATGAGGCCGCCGCCCTGCTGATTGAAGTTCACGGAGAAAGTGCAGCCCAGTTACAGCATAGCTGTGAGCAAGCCATGGCGGCCATCACCGCATTTGTTCCACTAAACCAGGTACCCTTTACTCAAGATCCAACAGTCTGCGCCACCTTGTGGGCCATGAGAAAAGGCATGTTCCCCGCGGTGGGTGCGGTGCGAGAAACCGGCACCACAGTGGTGATTGAAGATATAGCGTTTCACGTGGAACATCTCGCCGCAGCGGTGCGTAAACTGACCAGCTTGTTCGAGCGCTTTGGTTATCATGAAGCCATTATCTTTGGCCATGCCCTGGCGGGTAACCTGCACTTCGTCTTTACCCAGGGGTTCGACAATCAGGAAGAGCGAGATCGATACGGCCACTTTATGGATGCGGTCACCCAGTTGGTCGCGGTGGAGTATCAAGGGTCATTAAAAGCAGAACACGGTACCGGACGTAATATGGCACCCTATGTTGAGCTGGAATGGGGGCACGAAGGGTATCGGCTAATTCAGCGCATCAAGGCGCTGTTTGATCCCAATGGCATTCTCAACCCCGGTGTGATCGTTAACGCCGACCCTAAGGCTCACCTTAACAACCTGAAACCATTACCGGCCGCCGATCCATTAGTGGATAAGTGCATAGAATGTGGCTTTTGTGAGGCAGTCTGTCCATCAAAAAACTTAAGCCTGACGCCGCGTCAACGTATAGTACTATATCGAGAGCTGCAGCGACGACAGGCCAACAACGAAGTCATAGACGACAACCTACAGCAGGTATTTGACTATCAGGGTATCGATACCTGTGCCGCAACCGGCCTGTGTGAGCAGCGTTGTCCGGTAGGCATTAACACCGGTGATCTGATACGTAAACTGCGCAGTGCGCGATATCAGAGGTTTCAATCTATCGCCAGATGGAGTGCCGGACATTTCGCAGGTACTACCCAGGCCGTCGCCATCGGGCTAAATACCGCCGGCATGGCTCGCAAGCTGCTGGGTAGCCAGACCATGACCCACCTTAATCAGGGATTGCGCAAACTAAGCAAAAACACGGTCCCGCTGTGGCTGCCCACGACTCCAATCGCCAACCGGCATCGGCCACAAGGTGTGGATCAAGGTCGCTCCAAAGTCGTGTATTTTCCCTCTTGCGCCAGCCGTACCCTGGGACAATCACCGAATGCCCAAGACCCCCGCTCACTGACCAAAGTCACCCTGGCGGTGCTGGAAAAGGCCGGCTTCGATGTCATAGTGCCTCGGGATTTAAATAGCCTCTGTTGTGGTATGCCCTATCAAAGCAAAGGCATGCCTGATCTCGCCGATGATAAATCTCGGGAGCTGGAAACCCATTTATGGCAAGCCTCGGAGCAAGGCCGTTGGCCGGTGCTAATGGATACCAGCCCCTGTGCCAAGCTCAGCCAGGACAACTTCACCCGCCTGCTAACCGTTTATGAGCCGGTCGCTTTTATCCTGGACCATGCATTGGCACGGCTGCAACTCACGCCGGTACCTGACACCGTCATGCTGCACATTACCTGCAGTAGCCAACGCATGGGGCTGGCAGACAAAATGCTGCAGCTGGCGCAACGCTGTGCCAGCAAAGTGGTGGTGCCGGAGCACATCGGCTGCTGTGGCTTTGCCGGTGACAAAGGCTTTACCCTGCCCGAGCTTAACGCTTCGGCACTGGCTACCCTCAAACAGCAAGTACCGAATGGTTGTACTCGAGGCATAAGCAATAGCCGCACCTGCGAGCTGGGGCTCAGCCATCACAGTGGCATCAATTACGAGTCCATTCTCTACTTGGTAGATGAAGCGAGTCAGTAATGTGTGAAAGGGGTAAGGGTATCGTCCCCTTTCCGCTTTACTCATTACGACAAGACCACATCCGACAGCGGTACGCAGCAGCAGGTCAATACCATGCCCGCTTCGCGCTCTGATGCCGACAAGGCCGGTGCGTCAGGTTGATCCACTTCACCTGCAATCAGCTGCTGTTTACAGCTACCACAAATTCCGGCTCGGCAAGACCAGGGCAAAGAGATCCCCTGATTTTCGCCTTGAGTCAGCAGATCTTGTTGGTTATTACCCGTAAAGGATTTTTCGCCTATGCGTATGGTCACGGCTTGTGTTTCACGTGAAACAGTGACGCTTTGCGGACTGGCAAAATACTCTTGCTGCAGGCGGGACGCAGGTAAACCCAGCGCCAATAGCCAACTACGCGTTTGCTGCATAAAACCGGCGGGGCCACAGAGATAGGTTTGTCGTTCCTGCAACGCTGTAATGCCAGCCAGGTGGCCCAGAGTCAGACGCCCGCCCTCGCCTGTTGTGGGCTGGGTCAATACAAACTCCAGTCGCATACCAGTATGGCGATCAGCCAATTGTTGCAACTCTTCAACGGCGGGTATGTCAGCCTCGGTACGACAGACATGAATAAACACCACATCCTTCAGCTGCTGATGATCAGCCAAGGCTCGGATCATCGACAGCATGGGTGTAATGCCCGAGCCAGCCGACAGTAAAAGATAGCGTTCGGCAGCTTGCAGCACAAACTCCCCTGCGGGGGCATGAGCCAGCAGCGTCTTGCCGGGCAGCAGATGTTCGGCCAACCAGGAGGATATCAGGCCGTCAGGCTGGCGTTTCACACTGATGCCATAACGACCCGGTCGAGTCGGGCTGGAACTCAGGGTGTAATAACGCAGATAGCGCTTGCCTGCTATATCCAGCGCAATCGGCAAATGTTGCCCCGCTTTGTAATCGGCCAGTGATTTACCGTCAGTTGGCTCCAGCCAATAAGTGGTCATATCGGGTGTGAGCAACTCACGCGCTACACATTTCAAAGAGCGCCGTTTTGGGGCTGTGTCCGCATAAATGGGGGCCGAGGCGTATTCCAATACCTCCACCTCATCACCTTTCTTGATGATACCTTCATTGAGTGCAATCAGGTTTTGTCCAAAATACACCTCGCCGTCTTCTCCGCGCCGATAGCGCAGCAAGGTTGCCAGTGGTTCTTTTATGGCATTAAAACCTTCAGTCCCCGGCTCTATGGTGGTCATCACACATCGGCTGCAGGGTTTGGCCACTAAAAATTCAACCTCACCAATACGAATATGTCGCCAACCATCTTCTTCAAAGGCTCTGTTGCCCGCCACCACGATATTGGGGCGAAATTGAGACATCAGCAATTGCGCATCCGCCCTTAGATTAAGATCGTTCAACGAAGCTTCAGATATCAGCAACAAAGGATAACCATCGGCAAAGCTCACCCGGGTTCCCAGCTTGTCGCGATAGCGTTGCGAGCACTCCCCCAGCCATAACAGCTGCAGCGGTTCTCCCAGGATCTGGCTAAACCAGGCATCGTAATCCGGATGGGTGCTTAGCGCGATAAAGTCATCATCCCACACAGTCGTGGTCATGGGCTGCTGTAAAAAAGCGGAGTGACGTACCTCGAGCAGCTGATCGCCATAGCGCACAGCCAATCCCCCCGCTACAAGCTTGACCTGAATGCTTTGCAGCCGAGGATGAGTCCGAGCCGTTACAAAGCAACCATCGGGCTTGGCCAGCATATAACGCCGATCATTCAGAATGCCTTCATGTGTCACAAAGGCTTCATTTGAGGATACAAAAGCTGCCGATTTAAGCGGATAGATATTCAGCTCCGTGATCGCCGCCATATATTTCATCCTTTTATTCATTAAACGTTTACAACGTCAGTCCAAAGGTTAAGGTTTGCATCATATAACCGCTTTTATGCCTACTTTTATACCTAATCCGGAGTACAAATGACTATAGAACGCCAGCAGGTTGCGCAACGTATGAGCCGTATCGTCAAGCACAACGGCACCATTTATCTGTGTGGTCAGGTCTGTAAAGATGCCAGCAAGGATATTACCGAACAAACGGTCACCATGCTGGATAAAGTTGATGAGTTGCTGCTGGCTGCAGGTTCAAGCCGCGAGCATATGCTGTCTGCCACTATCTATTTAAAAACCATGGCGGATTTTGCCGACATGAATGCGGTATGGGATGCCTGGGTGCCCGAAGGCCATGCACCGGCTCGCGCGTGCGTAGAAGCAGCCATGGCTCGTCCCGAACTGCTGGTGGAAATTTCAGTGATTGCCGT
This sequence comes from Oceanisphaera marina, assembly GCF_014643915.1. GTDB lineage: Bacteria > Pseudomonadota > Gammaproteobacteria > Enterobacterales > Aeromonadaceae > Oceanimonas > Oceanimonas marina. Next base: position 22,162 of record NZ_BMKE01000018.1, on the reverse strand, counting down.
TGAACGTGCAGCCTAAATAACGCATTACGCCATACGCTATCCGTTAAAAACGAACTGAACGTAAGCGTGAAGCAAAAAGAAAAGCCCCGAGCAGTGAGGCCCGGGGCTTTTTTTCTTACAGCTTAAAACTTAAAGCTGATGGCTGTCGCTTAAACGACGCCCTGCTCTATCATGGCATCGGCTACTTTGCGGAAACCGGCAATGTTAGCGCCCAGCACCAGGTTGTGCGGTTCGCCAAACTCGGCAGCGGTTTCGCTGGCATTCAGATAGATGTTCTTCATGATCACTTTCAGCTTCTCGTCTACTTCCTCGAAGCTCCAGCGTTGCATGCTCGCATTCTGCGCCATTTCCAGCTGACTGGTGGCAACGCCACCGGCATTGGCTGCTTTACCCGGGCCATAATGAATCTTGGCGGCCAGGAACACTTCCACGGCATCCTGAGTTGAAGGCATGTTTGCACCTTCAGATACCCCGATACAACCATTGGCAACCAGCACCTTGGCATCGGCTTCGCTCAACTCGTTTTGAGTTGCACAAGGGAAAGCCAAATCGGCTGGCTGACGCCATACTGCATTACCGTCTTCAGGATATTCAGCAATCGGGATGAACTTGGCATCTGGATGCGCAGTCAGGTACTCGTTCAAACGAACCTTGCGTACTTCTTTCAGATCTTTCAGGGTATCGAGGTTCACACCCGCTTCGTGGTATATAGTACCACTTGAGTCTGAACAGCTTACTGGAATAGCACCCAGCTGGTACAGCTTCTCGATGGTATAAATGGCCACGTTACCGGCACCGGATACCAGACAACGTTTGCCAACCAGAGAATCACCCTTGTCTTCCAGCATATACTGGGCAAAGTAAACGCAGCCATAGCCGGTCGCTTCTTTACGAACCAGTGAACCGCCCCACAGCAGGCTCTTGCCGGTGAATACACCGTCATAGTTGCCAGTCAGACGCTTGTACTGGCCAAACATATAGCCGATTTCACGTGCACCTACGCCGATATCACCGGCAGGTACGTCGGTCGTCGGGCCTATGTGGCGATACAGCTCATTGATGAAAGACTGGCAGAAACGCATGATTTCGCCGTCTGACTTGCCCTTGGGATCGAAGTTGGCACCCCCTTTACCGCCGCCAATTGGCAGACCGGTCAGGGCGTTTTTAAAGATTTGTTCGAAACCGAGGAATTTGATGATGCTGGCGTTTACGCTGGGATGGAATCTGAGGCCGCCCTTATAAGGACCGAGGGCCGAGTTGAACTCGATGCGATAACCCTTGTTGACCTGAACCTTGCCTTGGTCATCAACCCAGGGAACCCGGAACATGATTTGACGCTCTGGCTCAACAATGCGTTCGATAATAGAGTTCAGCTGATACTGTTCGTTGGTTTCAAGGATGGGCTGTAACGAGTCCAGCACCTCCTCTACAGCCTGATAGAACTCAGCTTGAGCAGGGCTGGTCTTCTTGAGTTTGGTGATGGTGTTATGAATATACGTCACGATATCTTCCTTGTTATTTTGTAAAACTCTTATCGGGATACAGATTGAGACCCGCTTCTATTGAAATATGGATTGCGGTATCTGGTCAATGCCATTACACAATTAAAAATGGAATATTTATGCATTATTAGCACTAAATACTCAGAAATACATCTTTAACCGCACTAGAGCATGCCCGTTCAACTAAGGCTAACCTGCCTTGTCGGCCCCTATCTTACACCGACTATCGCCGCAGACGATGCTAAAATCACCACTTTTATTACATTAAGGGAATGTATGAGTCATTTCACCCTCTTGGTGGGTTCAACATTGGGCTCGGCCGAAGATCTTGCCGACGAGCTCTCCGAGATCCTGAAAAACCACGGTCATCAAACGGTTATTCACACTTCTCCCCAGCTTGATCACATCTTGATCAAGCCCGATCACTATCTGTTATTGATCTGTTCTACCCACGGGGCTGGCGATCTGCCCGATAACATTCACCCCCTGTTTCAGCAGCTGACTCAACAGCAGCCAAATCTGGCGGGACTTCAATATCTTGCCGTGGGTTTGGGAGATTCTTCTTATGATACTTTCTGTCATGCCATACAAACACTGGATGCTCAGCTCACCCAGTTGGGTGGAACACGCGTGGCCGAGTTACTTGCCATCGATGTCAGCCTGGCGGATCCTCCAGAGGTGATCGCCAAAAAATGGCTCGATCACTGGATATATCACCACTAGATCCTGCTTTTATTGCTGCTGTTACGGATCCGACTCAGGTTGGATCCCGACGTCTAAAAAATTCTTTCCACCAAGTTATCAACAGATCCGGCCTTCCGATCCCGCTCTCAGACTGAAACCTGAAAAGCCGGCACTGTGCATAACAATGGACAAATCCGGTGTTAAACCTATAGTTATCCTCTTAATTAAATAAATCACCCTGAGCCTATGTGGATAACCATGCTAGTTACCCACCGGATCAAGGGAGCCTGTCTCAAGGTTGTACACAGCAAGCGATCATACTTAAGCTCATGATCTTAAAGATCAAAAAGTGCTTATTAACAGAAAAGGATCTCCTTAATAATAGATCTAACAGAAGATCTCTCTAGAGATCTAAGATCTATTAAGCACAGCAAAGATCCTCTCGATCGCATTTCCATCCCATCGATAAAACAGCTAAAATGATCGACCTTCGGGATCCTTACACCGCTTGTCTCAAGAGTATCTGTTATGCACTATGAAGAATCATTTGACGTAATCGTTGTTGGTGGTGGCCATGCTGGCACAGAAGCCGCTGCCGCTGCCGCTCGTATGGGGGCAAACACCCTGTTGTTAACCCATAACATCGATACTCTGGGACAAATGTCATGCAATCCGGCTATTGGCGGTATTGGTAAAGGCCATCTGGTCAAGGAGATCGATGCGCTTGGCGGGATCATGGGCATGGCTGCCGACAACGCGGGGATTCAGTTCAGAACCCTGAATGCATCAAAAGGACCGGCAGTCAGAGCCACTCGTGCCCAGGCGGATCGTCAACTATATCGCCAGGCAGTCAGAACCCGACTCGAAAATCAGCCTAATTTAAAGATCTTTCAGCAAGCCTGTGATGATCTGATCCTTGAAGGCGACGTTGTGGTCGGGGTCGTCACTCAAACGGGGCTTAGGTTTCGTGCCAAGACAGTGGTATTGACGGTAGGAACTTTCCTCAATGGCTTGATCCACATCGGTATGGATAATTACAAAGGCGGTCGTGCTGGTGATCCACCGTCCATCGCCCTTGCTCAACGGTTACGTGAATTGCCGTTACGTATCGATCGGCTGAAAACCGGCACCCCGCCCAGAATTGATGCCAACAGCGTGGATTTTTCGGTTATGCAGGCACAGCCTGGTGATAACCCAACGCCGGTGTTTTCGTTTATCGGTAGCCGTGAGGATCAACCCAGACAGATCCCCTGTTACATCACGCATACCAATGAAAAAACCCACGATGTGATCCGTGAAAACCTGGATCGAAGCCCCATGTACGCGGGTGTGATCGAAGGGATCGGCCCTCGCTATTGTCCTTCGATCGAAGACAAGATCATGCGCTTTGCCGACAAGACTTCTCATCAGATCTTTGTTGAGCCAGAAGGCCTGACCAGCACGGAGCTATATCCCAACGGCATCTCCACCAGCCTGCCGTTCGATGTGCAGCTGAAGATCGTGCGTTCAATCAAAGGCTTTGAACAGGCACACATCATGCGTCCTGGTTATGCCATCGAATATGATTATTTTGATCCTCGTGACCTGAAGATCAACATGGAAAACAAATGCTTGCATAACCTGTTTTTTGCCGGCCAGATCAACGGCACCACAGGTTATGAAGAAGCTGCGGCTCAAGGCATGCTCGCGGGTTTGAATGCCGCCCAGCGTGCCTTTGGCAAAGAGGCCTGGTCTCCACGACGTGATCAGGCTTATCTGGGCGTGATGATGGACGATCTTTCTACCCTGGGTACTCAAGAGCCCTATCGCATGTTTACCAGCCGAGCCGAATATCGTTTGTTGCTGCGTGAAGACAATGCCGATATCCGCTTGACCGAAGAAGGACGCAAGCTGGGATTGGTCGACGATCATCGCTGGGCACTGTTTTGCGACAAAATGGAGCAGATCACTCAAGAGACACAACGGCTACGCGATAACTGGGTAAGCCCTGCTCACGACGTAGCCCCGACGTTGAACGCCTTGTTGAAATCGCCGCTAAGCAAAGAACATACTTTTGAAGAATTATTACGCCGCCCTGAGCTGGATTACCACAAGCTGATGTCGGTAGAGGGTATTGGTCCGGCCATCGCGCACGAACAAGCGGCCGAACAGGTAGAAATTCAGATTAAATATGCCGGGTACATAGAGCGCCAGAAAGGCGAAATAGAAAAGCATTTGCGTAATGAGCATACTCGTTTGCCACTGGATCTGGACTATAACGAAGTACCAGGGCTGTCTCATGAGGTGATCATCAAGCTCAACCAGGCCAAGCCGGAAACCCTGGGCATGGCATCGCGTATTTCCGGTGTCACTCCGGCTGCCATTTCCATCTTGTTGGTTCACCTGAAAAAGCGCGGTTTGCTGCGCAAGTCGGCGTAAAGAGTAAACATGAAAGAACAGCTAAAGAACACATTAGAGCGCTTGCTGGCTCAAACCGAACTGACCGTTAGCGAAGAGCAAATCGATCAGCTGGTTACATTGGTTACCTTGCTCGATAAGTGGAATAAAGCCTTTAATCTGACCTCGGTACGGGATCCACAAAACATGATCGGCCGGCACATGGTCGACAGCCTGGTAGTGAGTCCTTACCTGCAGGGGCAGCGTTTTATCGATGTGGGCACCGGCCCGGGGTTACCCGGTTTGCCGCTGGCCATTGTCAATCCTGACAAACAGTTCGTATTGCTCGACAGTCTGGGCAAGCGTATTCGTTTTATCCGCATGGTCATCCATCAACTCGGGCTCACCAACGTGATTGCAGTACAAAGTCGCGTCGAGAATTATGTGCCCGAGCAAAAGTTTGATGCCGTGCTCAGTCGGGCCTTTGCTTCGCTGGATGACATGGTAAGCTGGTGCGCACATCTGCCCGGACCGGATGGCCAGTTTTTGGCCTTGAAAGGACAATATCCGGAGCAGGAGTTACAATCATTGCCTGCTCATCTCGCTCTGGACCGGGTATATCCCCTGAGCGTGCCGGAGCAGGACGGAGATCGCCATCTGGTGGTCATTAAATTAGCTAGGTAGCTAGCCAGTCAGTAGAGGTATTCGGTGGGAAAAGTCATTGCCATTGCCAATCAGAAAGGGGGCGTGGGTAAAACCACAACCTGTGTCAACTTGGCGGCATCCATGGCCGCAACCAAGCGCAAGGTATTGGTAATCGACTTGGATCCCCAGGGCAATGCCACCATGGCCAGCGGTATCGATAAATATCAGGTGGCCAATACCGCCTATGAGCTGCTGGTGGATGAAGTGCCGATCGATCAGGTGGTTGAGCGTGAAACCAGCGGTGGCTATCATCTGGTGGCCGGCAACGGCGATGTGACTGCCGCCGAAATCAAGCTGATGGAAGTGTTTGCCCGCGAAGTTCGACTACGCAATGCTCTGGCTCCGGTTCGTGATTATTACGATTATATTTTTATCGACTGCCCCCCTTCCCTGAACCTGCTGACCGTGAATGCCATGTCGGCGGCCGATTCGGTATTGGTGCCCATGCAGTGCGAGTATTTTGCTCTCGAAGGGCTGACCGCCCTGGTCGACACCATCAGCAAGCTGGCGGCGGTGGTGAATCCAGATTTAAAAATCGAAGGAATATTGCGAACCATGTTCGATCATCGAAATCGACTGTCGAATGAGGTGTCCGATCAGCTTAAATCCCACTTTGGTGACAAAGTCTATCGCACCGTTATCCCCCGCAATGTGCGCCTTGCCGAAGCCCCGAGCTTTGGTCAGCCTGCCATGTATTACGATAAATCTTCTCTGGGTGCCAAAGCCTACCTGGCGCTGGCCGGTGAAATACTGCGCCGAGAAGAGCTGGCTGTAGACTCTAACGAATCTTCGGAACAAATAGCATGACGATAAAACGACGTGGTTTGGGTAAAGGACTCGATGCTTTACTCAGTACCAGCTCGGCCGCGAATCTGCGTCAGCATCAGGCTGACACTCATTCTCAGCCTGCAGCCAATGGTGATTTGCAAACTCTGGCATTAAACGAATTGCAGCCTGGCAAATATCAGCCCCGCCGCGATATGTCACAGGTGGCACTGGAAGAACTGGCCACCTCTATCCGCCAGCAAGGCATTATTCAGCCTATAGTGGTACGCCCCCTGGCGGAGGGAAACTATGAAATTCTGGCCGGCGAGCGGCGCTGGCGAGCGGCACGCATCGCCGGTTTGAGCCAGGTGCCCTGCCTGATCAAGGACGTGGCCGATAAAGAAGCCATGGCCATCGGGCTTATCGAAAATATCCAGCGTGAAGATCTCAATGTCATCGAAGAGTCGCGCGCCCTGTCGCGATTGATCGAAGAGTTTGGCTTTACCCATCTGTCGGTAGCCGAAGCGGTAGGTAAGAGTCGCAGCACCGTTTCCAACCTGTTGCGCCTTGCTCAACTCAACGATGAAGTGAAGCAATTGGTTGAGCACGGTTCGCTGGAAATGGGCCATGCCCGTGCCCTGTTGGCCATTAGCGGCGAACAGCAGACCGAACTGGCTCGCTTGGTGGCACAAAAAGGTCTGACGGTTCGTGAAACCGAAAAGTTGGTAAAACAGGCACTCACACCTAAAAAAGAGACGATTACCCAGCCAAGATCCTTGCTGATGAGCCAGCTTGAGCAGGAAATGGGGGCGAAACTGGGAGCAAAAGTAGAAATCAAGTCGACTCACAAAGACAAAGGCAAGCTGGTCATTTCATATAACTCATTGAATGAACTTGACAAAATAAGCCATTTTTTTGGCATCAACGACGAGCCGGAAATGTAACTGATAAAAAATGTTCAATTAGTTTAACTCGTGGTAAATGGTCGGAAAAACCGTAGTTAGCCAGCGAAAATAAGGGCTTACTGCAATTGCATTTACGCGGGGCACGGGTATAATTTGACCTGCTTTTTTGGGGCTTAGCTGACAACACCTTTGTGTGTGGCCAATAAGCCCCTAACTGTATCAGGAGTGATTGTGGACCAAATGAAGCGGCACCTGAGCGACAAGCAAATGGCGCTGGTGATCTTGTGTTGTCAATTACTCCTGGTGGTGGCAGTCGCTACCTTGTTTTTTTATCAGCAAGGTGAGGCTGTCGCTCGTTCCGCCCTTATTGGGGGTGGAATCTACTGGGTTCCCCAATGTCTGTTCAGCATACGCGTGTTGGCCTTTAGTACCAAAGGCGCTACGTCGAGCAGTGTTGTGGCGGACTTTTACAGCGGGGCTGGGATTAAGTTTGGCAGTACTATCTTGTTGTTTGTGATAGTGCTCAAGTACATGGAGGTGCTTCATGCTCCTTTGTTTACGGCTTACGCCCTTGCATTGCTGATGCAGTGGATTGTTTCGTTCACTCTCAACAACCGTTACTAGGAAAACACATGGCTGCAACAGGAGATGTCTTAACTTCCCAGGGTTATATTTCTCACCATCTGACTCATTTACAGATTGGTTCGGGATTTTGGGCGTTAAATATCGATTCTTTGCTTGTTTCCGTTGTCCTGGGAATACTGTTCTTGTGGCTGTTCCACAAGGTTGCCACTCGTGCAACCAGTGGTGTGCCAGGCAAGTTGCAATGTGCCGTTGAGCTGTTAGTAGGCTTTGTAGATACCGCCGTTAAAGACGTCTTCCATGGTAAAAGTGCGTTGATTGCGCCTATGGCGCTGACCATTTTTGTCTGGGTGTTCCTGATGAACTTGATGGATTTACTACCAGTCGACTATCTGCCTTATGGCGCACAATTGCTCGGTGTTCCTTACCTGAGGGTTGTTCCTTCCGCCGATGTTAACATCACCATGTCCCTGGCGTTCTCCGTGTTTATCTTGATTATTGTTTACAGTATCAAGATGAAAGGCGTGTCCGGCTTTGTTAAAGAGCTGACCATGCAACCGTTGAACCATTGGTCCATGATCCCTGTTAACTTGGTGCTTGAGACTGTATCACTGGTCGCCAAGCCTATTTCATTGGGTTTGCGATTGTTCGGTAACATGTATGCCGGTGAGATGATTTTCATCTTGATCGCTGGTTTACTGCCGTGGTGGTCTCAATGGGCCCTTAATGTGCCTTGGGCGATTTTCCACATTTTGATTATCACCCTGCAGGCTTTCATCTTCATGATCTTGTCCGTCGTCTACCTATCGATGGCATCTGAAGAGCATTAATAAAAAAAAGATAACAATACTTTAACAAGCAGTCGTTTAAACCGCTAATAATTGGAGAATAAAAATGGAAATCATCTACATCGCTGCCGCCGTCATGCTGGGCTTTGCTGCTATCGCTGCGTCTATCGGTATTTCTATGCTGGGTGGCAAGTTCATGGAAAGTGCTGCTCGCCAGCCTGACATGCTGCCAGCTCTGCGTACTAACTTCTTTATCGTAGTAGGTCTGGTTGATGCTATTCCTATGATTACCGTTGGTATGGCTCTGTACCTGATTTTCGCCGTTGCTGCTTAATGCCACGGTTTATCAATCAGTCTGCTAACTATTTTAAAGGAGAGTTGCGATGAACATGAACGCAACAATCCTCGGTCAAACGATCGCCTTTATCGTCTTCGTTTGGTTTTGCATGAAGTTTGTATGGCCCCCAATTATGGGTGCCATTGAAGCTCGTCAGAAAGAAATCGCCGAAGGTTTATCTTCAGCGGAGCGCGCCAAGAAAGACCTGGCCCTGGCACAAGATCATGCAACCGAACAGTTGAAAGAAGCCAAGCTGCAGTCAGCTCAAATTGTTGAGCTGGCAAATAAGCGCAAGGCCCAGATCGTCGAGGATGCTACACGTGAAGCTCAGGCTGAGCGTGAAAAAATTCTGGCACAGGCCCAGGCTGAAGTTGAAGCCGAACGCAATCGTGTCAAAGAGGAACTGCGTAAGCAGGTTGCTGCTCTTGCCTTGGTAGGTGCAGAAAGAATCCTCGAGCGTCAAATTGATGCCGCTGCTAATAGCGACATTGTTGAGAAAGTAGTAGCTGAACTGTAAGGGACATAGAGCTATGGACATGATTACCATTGCTCGCCCCTATGCCAAAGCAGCTTTCGATTTTGCCGTTGAGAATAAAGCGGTTGATAACTGGTTATCCATGCTGAGTTTTGCCGCCGTTGTGGCGCAAAATGAAGAGATGGGCGAGGTTATCAACGGCAATCTGAACGCGGAAAAGATGGCCGACGTGTTTTTGGCTGTCTGTGGCGAACAGCTCGATGAGCAAGGCCAGAACCTGATAAAGGCAATGGCCGTAAACGGACGCTTGAGTGTGTTGCCAGCAGTGGTTCAGGAATTCGTCGCAATGAAGGCGGAGCTGGACCGGGAAGTAGAGGCCGAAGTGGTGTCTGCTGCCAAACTGACCAAGCAACAAATGGCCAAGATTCAAGCCTCACTTGAAAAGCGCCTAGATCGCAAAGTGAAGCTGAATTGCAGTGTCGATAAAAAACTGATGGCCGGCATTATTATCAAAGCCGGTGACATGGTCATCGACGGAAGTGTTCGGGGCAGGCTGTCCCGCTTGGCTGAAACGCTGCAATCTTGATTGGGGAATAGAGCATGCAACTGAATTCAACTGAAATTGCCGAGCTGATAAAACAGCGTATCGAGCAATTCAACGTTGTCAGTGAAGCACGAAACGAAGGTACTATCGTCTCTGTAAGTGACGGTATCATCCGTGTTCACGGCCTTGCTGATATCATGCAAGGTGAAATGATCGAACTGCCAGGCGGCCTGTACGCTCTGGCATTGAACCTGGAGCGTGACTCCGTCGGTGCCGTGGTAATGGGTCCGTATACGGATCTGGCCGAAGGCATGAAGGTGCGTTCTACCGGCCGTATCCTGGAAGTTCCAGTAGGTCGTAACCTGCTGGGTCGTGTGGTTAACACCTTGGGTGAACCTATCGATGGTAAAGGCGCAATTGAAGCCGATACTTTTTCACCGGTAGAAATGATTGCACCGGGCGTTATCGACCGTCAATCGGTAGATGAGCCACTGCAAACTGGCTATAAAGCCGTTGATGCCATGATCCCTGTGGGTCGTGGTCAGCGTGAGCTGATCATCGGTGACCGTCAGGTAGGTAAAACGGCTCTGGCCGTTGATGCCATCATCAACCAGAAAAATTCTGGTGTTAAGTGTGTGTACGTGGCCATCGGCCAGAAAGCGTCCACCATTTCTAACGTAGTGCGCAAGCTGGAAGAGCATGGCGCCCTGGCAAACACTATCGTAGTAGTGGCTTCGGCCTCTGAGTCGGCTGCTCTGCAGTACCTGGCTCCCTACTCCGGTTGTGCCATGGGTGAATTCTTCCGTGACCGCGGTGAAGATGCACTGATCGTATACGATGACCTGTCCAAGCAGGCTGTTGCTTATCGTCAGATTTCTCTGCTGCTGCGTCGTCCGCCGGGTCGTGAAGCTTATCCTGGTGACGTTTTCTATCTGCACTCCCGTCTGCTGGAACGCGCATCTCGCGTGTCTGTCGACTATGTAGAAAGATTCACCAAGGGTGAAGTGAAAGGCAAGACCGGTTCTTTGACCGCACTGCCAATCATCGAAACCCAGGCTGGTGACGTGTCAGCTTTCGTACCAACCAACGTGATTTCAATCACCGATGGTCAGATCTTCCTGACTACCGAACTGTTCAACTCAGGCATTCGCCCAGCAGTTGATCCGGGTATCTCCGTATCCCGTGTTGGTGGTGCTGCACAGACCAAGCTTATCAAGAAAGTGTCTGGTGGTATTCGTACCGCTCTGGCCCAGTATCGCGAACTGGCTGCCTTTGCTCAGTTCTCTTCCGACCTGGACGAAGCCACGCGCAAGCAGCTGAATCACGGTCAGAAAGTAACCGAGTTGATGAAGCAGAAGCAATACCGCCCTATGTCTGTTGCTGAACAGGGTCTGGTACTGTTTGCCGCCGAAAATGGCTATCTGGACGATGTTGAGTTGAACCTCATCACTACGTTCGAAGCTGCCCTGCTCGCTTATGCCAGTTCAGAACATGCTGCCACCATGGCAGAGATCAACGAGAAAGCCGACTACAACAAAGATGTTGTTGCTCAGCTGTCTGCGTTGCTGGATAGCTTTAAAGCTACCCAGTCCTGGTAACCATGTGGCAGCGTTTGCTGCCACCTGAATTGGAGAAGCGACATGGCCGGCGCAAAAGAAATACGTAGCAAGATCGGGAGTGTTAAAAACACTCAGAAGATCACCAGCGCTATGGAGATGGTGGCCGCCTCGAAAATGCGCAGAGCGCAGGATCGAATGGACCACAGCCGCCCATACGCTGAAACCATACGCAAGGTGATCGGTCACATCGCGCAAGGGAACTTGGAATACAAGCATCCCTATATGGAAGACCGTGAGGTTAAGCGCGTTGGGTTTATTATTATCTCAACCGACCGTGGCCTGTGTGGTGGCTTGAACATTAACCTGTTCAAAAAGGCCATTACCGACATGAAAGCATGGACCGATCAAGGCGTAAGCATTGATTTGGGTCTGATCGGTAGCAAGGCGGTAAGCTTTTTCAACCGCTATGGCGGCAAGGTCATCGCACAGAAGAGCGGCCTGGGTGATAACCCATCGCTGTCTGAGTTGATTGGCTCCGTTACCGTGATGCTTGAGGCGTACAATACGGGTGAGATAGACAGGCTGTATCTGGTGTACAACAAGTTTGAAAACACCATGGTGCAGGCCCCCAAGATCGATCAACTGTTGCCCTTACCCGCATCGGAAGAAACGGTTGCCACCCACAGCTGGGATTATCTCTATGAGCCGGATCCCAAGTCATTATTAGACAAGCTGCTGGTTCGCTTTGTGGAAGCACAGGTGTATCAGGGTGTGGTAGAAAACCTGGCCAGTGAGCAGGCTGCACGGATGGTGGCAATGAAAGCTGCTACCGATAACGCCGGCGACCTGATCGACGATCTGCAATTGGTGTATAACAAAGCCCGTCAGGCGGCGATTACCCAAGAGCTGAGTGAGATTGTTGCCGGGGCCGGTGCCGTATAAGGCAAGGGTATTCAAAGGTTTAGAGGATTTGACATGAGTAAGGGTATCATAGTCCAAATCATCGGCGCCGTAGTAGACGTGGAATTTCCGCAAGATGCGGTTCCTCGCGTGTATGAAGCGCTGAAGATCACGACTGAAGGTCAGAGCCAGGGCATCGTTCTGGAAGTTCAGCAGCAAATTGGCGGTGGCGTTGTACGCTGTATCGTCATGGGTTCCTCCGACGGCCTGCGCCGTGGTCTGGAAATCGAGCGCACCAACAACCCAATCAAGGTACCGGTAGGTACTCAGACCCTGGGTCGTATCATGGATGTGCTGGGTAACCCAATCGATGAGAAAGGTCCTATCGGTGAAGAAGAGCGTTGGTCTATCCACCGTTCTGCACCTAGCTACGAAGAGCAGTCAAACAGCTCCGAGTTGCTGGAAACCGGTATCAAGGTTATCGATCTGGTTTGTCCGTTCGCCAAAGGCGGTAAAGTCGGTCTGTTCGGTGGTGCCGGTGTTGGTAAAACCGTAAACATGATGGAGCTTATCCGTAACATCGCTATCGAGCACAGTGGTTACTCTGTATTCGCCGGTGTAGGTGAGCGTACTCGTGAAGGTAACGATTTCTATCACGAAATGACCGATTCCAACGTTATCGACAAGGTATCGCTGGTATACGGCCAGATGAACGAGCCACCAGGCAACCGTCTGCGCGTCGCACTGACCGGCCTGACCATGGCCGAGAAGTTCCGTGACGAAGGTCGTGACGTACTGTTCTTCGTAGATAACATCTATCGTTATACCTTGGCAGGTACTGAAGTATCTGCACTGCTGGGCCGTATGCCTTCAGCAGTAGGTTATCAGCCAACACTGGCTGAAGAGATGGGTGTACTGCAAGAGCGTATTACCTCGACCAAGACCGGCTCAATCACTTCCGTACAGGCCGTATACGTGCCCGCGGATGACTTGACCGATCCGTCACCAGCGACCACGTTTGCTCACTTGGATGCAACCGTAGTACTGAGCCGTCAGATCGCTGCTCTGGGTATTTACCCAGCCGTTGATCCGCTGGACTCAACCAGCCGTCAGCTGGATCCACAGGTAGTAGGTGAAGAACACTACGCCGTTGCCCGTGGTGTACAGACTGTACTGCAGCGCTATAAAGAGCTGAAAGACATCATCGCCATCCTGGGTATGGACGAGCTGTCTGAAGACGACAAGCAAACGGTATCTCGTGCTCGTAAAATCGAGCGTTTCCTGTCCCAGCCTTTCTTCGTGGCCGAAGTATTCACCGGTGCTCCTGGTAAGTACGTGTCACTGAAAGATACCATTAGTGGTTTTAAAGGTATTCTGGACGGTGACTACGACTCTATGCCTGAGCAGGCGTTCTACATGGTTGGTTCTATCGACGAAGCTGTCGAGAAAGCCAAGAAACTGTAAGCCTCGAAGGAGAACCTGATGGCCGATTTTAACTTTCATCTGGACATTGTCAGTGCCGAAGAGCGTTTGTACTCTGGCTCTGTCAGTGCGGTGACGGTTTCCGGCTCTGAGGGTGAATTGGGGATCCGTTACGGACACGCCCCCTTGTTGACGGCAATCCGTCCTGGCCTGGTACAGTATCTTACCAAGGCTGGTGAACAAGAAGTTCTGTATATTTCCGGCGGTATGCTGGAAGTACAGGGCAGCAGTGTCACGGTATTAGCCGACACTGCTATTCGCGCCGAAGATCTGGATAAAGCCAAGGCCGAAGAAGCCAAACGAGCGGCGGAAGCCAAATTGCAGAATTCCTCACACGATGTGGATTATGCAGAAGCGGCCGCCGATCTGGCCCGAGCTGTGGCGAAACTGCGCGTGTTGCAGTTGCTTAAAAGATAACGTGCGTTACTCATGCGCGTAAAAAGCGACCTTAGGGTCGCTTTTTTTTTATAAAATGCGCTAAAGAGTGAAGTGTAAAGGGTGAAGAGGTACACAATACCGATAGGTCTCCCCTTCACTCTTTACTCTTCACTCTTAACATAAGGGAAAAACCGAATGACTACACAGGCCGTAATACTGGCAGCGGGTAAAGGTACCCGCATGCGTTCTTCTTTACCCAAGGTACTGCATCCAGTGGCAAACCGGCCTATGGTGAGCCATGTGATAGCAGCGGCACAGGCCTGTGATGTGGACGGTATTCATCTGGTCTATGGCCATGGGGCCGAGCAACTGAAAGCGCGCATTACCGACGCCGGCTTGTGTTGGGTGCATCAGGCCGAGCAACTGGGCACCGGCCATGCGGTGGCGGTGGCCCTGCCCGAAATAACGGATACCGATGACGTACTGGTGCTGTATGGTGATACCCCGTTATTACAGCCGGATACCCTCAAGGCGTTACTGGCCGCCAAGCCTGCGGGCGGTGTGGGCTTGTTAACCGTGAAGCTGGACAACCCAACCGGTTATGGCCGTATCGTGCGGGAAAACGGCAAGGTGGTGGGCATCGTCGAACAGAAGGACGCCAACCCCGAGCAGCTCACCATTAATGAAGTGAATACCGGCGTACTGGTGGCCGAAGCCGGTCTGCTCAAGCGCTGGCTGGGCGCCCTGAACAACAACAATGCCCAGGGCGAATACTACCTGACCGATATCTTCGCCATGGCCCACGCCGACGGCTGTGACATTGCCACCGTGCATCCCGCCAGCACCGCCGAAGTGGAAGGCGCCAACGATCGGGTACAGCTGGCCGGATTGGAGCGGGCTTACCAGAAAATGCAGGCCGAGCGACTGATGCGCGAGGGAGTCACCTTGCTGGATCCGGCGCGGTTCGATCTGCGTGGCACACTGACCGCAGGCGAAGAGGTTACTATCGATGTGAATGTGATCATCGAAGGCAAGGTAGTCCTGGGTAACCGCGTACATATAGGTGCCGGCGCCATACTCAAAGATTGCGTGATTGGCGACGATGCCGTGATCAAGCCGTATTCCCTTATCGAGCAAGCCGAATTGGGAACAGCCAGCAGTGCTGGCCCTTTCGCCCGTTTACGCCCGGGGGCCGTACTGGCAGAAGACGCCCATGTGGGTAACTTCGTGGAAATGAAAAAAGCGCGTCTGGGCAAGGGCTCCAAGGCCGGTCACCTGAGTTATCTGGGCGATGCGGAAATCGGCGAGGGCGTCAACATAGGTGCCGGCACCATCACCTGTAATTATGATGGCGTGAACAAGTTCCAGACCATCATTGAAGATGGCGTTTTCGTTGGCTCCGACACCCAGCTGGTGGCCCCGGTACGCATTGGTAAAAATGCGACTCTGGGCGCCGGTAGTACCGTTACCAAAGACGTGGCCGAAGCCGAACTGGTGATCACGCGGGTGCGCCAGCGTCATATCAAAAATTGGCCACGACCAACCAAGAAAAAGCTGTAAGCGATAAGCTGTCAGCTGTAAGTCAAACCAGCGTGGCTGCGGAATTTGCAGCTGCGTTGGTGGCATTCGTGAGCTTTAATAGCTGAAGTCCCAAGTCCCAAGTCCCAAGTCCCAAGTCCCAAGTCTGAAAAATTCTCTCAAACTCGCCAGCCCCTCGGGATACTGATCGCTGACAGCTTAAAGCTTCCAGCTGTTCTTTTGATCTGCTAGCATTAAGTTTCAAACCGAAACTTAGATGCATCATGTCGAAACGGAATACCCAACAACGTCGTCATACTATTATCACGCTGCTTAATGAGCAGGGTGAAGTCACGGTGGACGAATTAGCCCAGCGTTTTGAAACCTCCGAAGTCACCATTCGCAAGGATCTGACCGCCCTGGAGAAAAACGGTCTGTTGCTGCGCCGTTATGGTGGTGCCGTGCCTGTGCCTAACGAAATGGTGGCCGAGCGAATAGACGAGCCGGTCTCCCAACTGAAACAGGCATTGGCCAAGGCTGCCGCCGAGCGCATTCGTGACCATAATCGCATTATTATCGACAGTGGCAGCACCACGGCCGCCTTGTTGGGGGAGTTGGGCCAGAAACATGGACTGGTCGTGATGACCAACTCTCTGGCGGTAGCCAATGCCTTGCGCGAGCTGGAACCCGAGCCGACCTTGCTGATGACCGGCGGCACCTGGGATGCATCTTCCGAATCTTTTCAGGGCCAGGTTGCCGAGCAGGTATTACGCTCTTACGACTTCGACCAGCTGTTTATTGGCGCCGACAGTATCGATCTGGAGCGGGGTACGACTACCTTTAATGAGCTCACCGCGTTATCACGCGTGATGGCCGACGTGGCGCGCGAGGTGGTGGTGATGGTCGAATCGGATAAAATTGGCCGCAAAATTCCCAATCTTGAACTGCCCTGGCAGGCCATTCACACCTTGGTCACCGATAGTGGCATTACGGCTGAGCAGCAACAACAACTAGAACAAAAGGGCATTAACCTGGTTATTGCTTCCAACTCCTGAGGAATGATTTATGTGCGGAATTGTAGGGGCAGTTGCCCAGCGTGATGTAGCGGAAATCTTGGTGGAAGGGCTGCGTCGTCTTGAGTATCGAGGCTACGACTCGGCGGGGGTGGCCATCGCCGAAGCGCCGGGTCAGTTGGGGCGTTTGCGCCGTTTGGGCAAGGTGCAGGCATTGGCTGACGCACTGCACGAGCAGCCGCTGGCCGGCGGCACCGGTATTGCCCATACCCGTTGGGCGACCCATGGTGAACCTTCTGAGCGTAACGCTCATCCTCATGTCTCTGGTGATATTGTGGTGGTGCATAACGGTATCATCGAAAACCATGAACAGTTGCGGGCTGAGCTGCAGGACAGAGGTTACGAGTTCAGCTCAGACACAGATACCGAAGTGATTGCTCACCTGGTGCATTATCATCGTCAGCAGTGCAACTCACTGCTGGAAGCCCTGCAAACTACAGTAAAAGAATTACGGGGTGCCTATGGCACCGTCCTGATGGATGTACGCGATCCTTCCCGTGTCGTAGTGGCGCGCTCCGGTTCGCCCTTGGTGATTGGTCTGGGGTTGGGCGAGAACTTCATTGCCTCGGATCAGCTGGCGCTGTTGCCGGTGACCCGTCGCTTTATGTTCCTGGAAGAGGGGGACGTTGCAGAGGTAACCCGCCGCGACATCCATGTATTTGATGCCGACGGCAAGCCCGTGGTGCGTGAAGAGCTGGAGTCCGACGTGACCCACGATGCGGGCGACAAGGGCGAATATCGTCATCATATGCTGAAGGAAATCTTTGAGCAGCCCAAAGCCATCACGGATACCCTGGAAGGGCGTATCACCGAGTCGGCGGTGGTGGTCGAGTCGTTCGGCAATGGCGCCCGTGAAATATTTGAAAAGGTCGAGCATATCCAGCTGATTGCCTGCGGCACTTCCTATCATGCGGGTATGGTGGCTCGTTACTGGTTTGAAGCCCTGGCCGGAGTGTCCTGCGATATCGAAATCGCTTCCGAATTTCGCTATCGCAAATCGGTGGTACGGCCTAACAGCCTGCTGATTACCCTGTCCCAGAGCGGTGAAACTGCCGATACCCTGGCGGCGCTGCGCCTGGCCAAGGAGTCGGGTTTCATGAGTAGCCTGGCGATCTGTAATGTGCCCGGTTCTTCCTTGGTACGAGAGTCTGACTTGGCTTTTATGACTCGTGCCGGTGCCGAAATTGGTGTGGCCTCTACCAAGGCGTTTACCACTCAACTGGCCGGATTGTTGATGCTGGTGACGGCTGTGGGGCGTTGTCGTGGCAACATGAGCACAGCAACCGAAAGCGAACTGGTAGCAGGGCTGCGTGCCTTGCCGGGTCATATTGTTGATACCCTGGCATTGGCCGGCGATATCGAAGTGATGGCGGAAGAGTTTGCCGACAAGTACCACAGTTTGTTCCTTGGCCGGGGCGAGCAGTATCCCATCGCCATGGAAGGGGCACTCAAGCTCAAGGAAATCTCTTATATCCATGCCGAAGCTTATGCCGCAGGCGAGCTCAAGCACGGCCCGCTGGCGCTGATCGACGCCGATATGCCGATTATCGTGGTGGCCCCCAATAATGATTTGCTGGAAAAGCTGAAGTCCAACGTCGAAGAAGTGCGTGCCCGAGGCGGTATTCTCTATGTGTTTGCGGACAAGCAGGCGGGCTTCAAAGGTGACGCGACCATGAAGGTGATGCAGGTCAACCATGTGGAAGAGGCCATAGCGCCCATCGTTTATACGATACCACTGCAGTTACTGTCTTATTATGTGGCGCTGATAAAAGGCACCGACGTGGATCAACCAAGAAACCTGGCTAAATCGGTGACTGTTGAGTAACTCCATGATTGAAGGTCAATACCGAGCGTTCGCTTTCAGCCGGTAAAGAGGCACTACAGAAAGTGCCACAAGCACCAACACCAAGGCCAATAACATATGATAGATATTGGCCTTTTTTAATTGCTGAAATGCAGTGTTATCTGTTAGCAGCAGTAATGACAGTTCGCTTGGTTCGCCATTGATAAGCAGCGGCTGTTGGCTGAAATAGTGCCCCTTGATTTGCCCCTGATGCTGTTTACTGGACAGAACCTGGTCAAACACGCTGGAAGGTATATCGGTATTAATCAGGGCCGGCCCTACAGGTTTGCCCTGTAACAGCAGCTGCAGGTTGGTATCTTTAATCCCTTTGCCCAATAAACTTAACAGGGTTAAATTGTCATTCAGTATCAGTCCACCAAATATACTGCCCGTTATCTGTCCTGAATTGGCAGATAGAATAGGATAACGTTGTATCACTGCAATTAGCGGTGAAGGTGAGGGGTCCAGCTCCATACTGGTCCATTTATTATAATAGGGCGTATTGGTGATCAGCGGCTTCAAGCTGTGTTCCAGTAAGTAAAGTGGCGAATTCATATTGGTCCAATATTGATCCTGGCGTGTCAGAATCAGTAAATCCAGATATTCACCATAGCTGTGATCCAAGGTCTTTTCTAACTGCTGCTTGGCGGCCTGTCGATCATTTTGCAATAGTATATTGGCCAGCTCAGGGTTCTCCGCTGTGGAGGATAAGAGGTTATCGAGCCCGCTCAGGTAACTGTCGAGGCGACTTTGTGAACGATCGTTAATCTCCTGTAGTTGATGGCTGATACTGTCATTGACCATGGCTGAAGTACTGCGATATATCAGTAACAATAACGTCATCGCCAGCAATAGCAACAAAGGGAATAACAGGGTTGTCGCAATACCGATCAGGCGGTTGGCGCGTAAGCTATTACTTCGAATAACGGAAAGCATAGTCTTTCAGGCGCTCCAGTTCTTGGGGTGAGGTATATTTATCAACTACGGCAAAATTCCCACTGTAAACCAGCGGAATCAGATGTGCTTTTCCTGTTTGATCCAAACGAATAGCTTCTGCCATGGCAACGCCGCTATCGTCGTTCATGCGCATGACGGTAACATCCAAATGGCCATTGGCCAGAGCCTCAAGCTCGGCGCTGCCACCCCCCCATCCATTGAGAATAATATGCTCTTCCTTGTTCAGTGTTTTCAAGGCATCCATGGCACCAAGGGCAATATCCGTGGTGCAAGCATAAATGAGGTTGATATTATGCTTGGAAGCCAGAGTTTGTAAAACCGCCTGGCGGGCTTTCTCCCGGTTTATATCGGTATAAAAGGCCTGATTCATGGCAAAGCCGGGCTGCTCTGCAGTCAGGCGAATAAATTCATCCCCTCGGGCATGACTGACATAGCCCCGTATCCCGTACAACATCAGATAATTGACTTGTTTTCCTGTCATCTTGTTAATGGCACGGGTCAAGAGTCGGGTGCCTTCTTTATGATCAAAGCCGACATAGAAGAAAGGCTGCCTTGTCCCTAAATGTTTTAGTGGTGTCGTAATATTCATCAAAATGACTTTGGGACGACCACGAGTCATTATTTTGTCTATTAACACTCGATGGCGCAAAGAGTTTAGTGTTAAAACAAGATAATCGGGATCAGTTTTTAATGCGTCAGCTAATTGTTGTTCCTGTTCTCTGTGGGTACTTGTTGGTTGAGAAGAGTAACTTGTTAAATTAAATGGTATGCCTATTTCTTTTAAGCGATGAGTAAAGCTTTTTTTATTCCGATACCAATAATCGGAAACCTGTTGATCTGGAACCAGCATGGCCACCCGTATCGGCGTTGTTGTCGGTATCGTACTGGGTTGAGGTGCTTGTCGTACTCGAGTGGAAAAGTCTTCGAATAATTGACGTTGTTCTGGATATCTATCCAGATATTCCTGAAAGGACCAATAGTCTGAGTTGTCTCCCTGTGCCCAGGCCGGTGTTAGTGCCGCTGAAAGCACCACTATAAACAATAATTTTTTTATGATCATGAGCACAATCCGGGCACTGAGAAAGAAAAATAATGAAACCATATCGATAGGTCTTGAGTCCTGCTTTTTGCGTCATAGCAAGGCAGACTAAACTTGGATTATCCTAACACTTTTCTTGTTTCAGTTCCTTTTGCCGTCCTGATAAATCCTTGCCAAAACCGGTATTCAACGTCTGTCAAACAAGAGATATCGTGATATCCTGAGCTCGTTTTCCCCGGTTTTTTACCTTCTTTTTATCGGTATACATCACTATGACTGTTTTTGAGAATCTACTGGTACTTGTGCTGCTGGTCGCGATTAGCTCGTTTTTTTCGGTATCAGAAATTGCACTGGCCGCATCACGCAAGATGAAGCTGAGGTTGATGGCCAGTGATGGCGATCCCAACGCGGAAAAAGTACTGCTGCTACAAGATCAACCGGGTAACTTCTTTACTGTGGTGCAAATTGGTCTCAATGCGGTAGCGATTCTTGGTGGTATTTTGGGCGAGGCGGCTTTTACTCCTTTTCTTACCGACATTTTACGGATGTTTTTTGAGGGAGCCTGGATAGAAAAAACGGGGTTTATTATGTCCTTTTTTCTGGTGACTTCACTCTTTATCCTGTTTGCCGACCTGATACCCAAGCGGCTGGCCATGATAGCGCCAGAACGGATTGCCGTATCTGTGGTGCGACCGATGGCGTTCTTTATCGTTTTTCTCAAGCCGCTGGTGTGGTTTTTCAATGGCCTTGCCAACCTGTTCTTTCGTCTGTTCAAAGTGCCGACCATGCGCAAGGATGAAATTACGCCGGAAGATATCATTGCCATGATGGATGCTGGCGCGCAGGCCGGGGTGCTGCAAGAGCAAGAACATCATCTGATTGAAAACGTGTTTGATATGGAATCGCGTACCGTTACCTCGGCAATGACGACGCGAGAAAGCCTTATCTATTTTACCTTGATTGAAAGTCAGGACAGCATCAGAGATAAAATCGCCGAGCACCCTCATGCCAAGTTCCTGGTGTGTGAGGACAGTCTGGACAAGGTGATTGGCTACGTAGACTCACGAGATATTCTGATGCAGGTGTTACATCAGCAACCCATCTCGTTGCAAAAAGAAGGCATTATCCGTAATCCGCTGATCATTCCCGATACCTTATCCATGTATGAGGTACTTGAGCACTTCAAAACGGCGGGTGAAGATTTTGCCATCATCATGAATGAGTACGCTATGGTCGTTGGCATCATTACCCTTAAGGATGTCATGAGTATCGTGATGGGAGAATTGGTGCAGTCTCAGGAAGACCATATAGTGTCGCGTGATGCCAACTCCTGGCTGGTAGAAGGCTCTACTCCACTTGAAGACGTGATGCGCGTGCTGGATATAGATGAGTTCCCCAATGATGAGAACTACGAGACCATTGCCGGCTTCATGATGTACATGCTGCGCAAGATACCCAAGCGCACCGATTTTGTTCTGCACGCCAAATACAAGTTTGAAGTGGTGGACATAGACAATTACAAGATAGATCAGTTGCTGGTCACTCGTATTGGTGCGTCAGAACCGGTAATCGAAGATAAATCGAGCTGAAAATAACCGTATTGATGTAACTTTGCGCAATCGATAAAAAAGGTTCGGTTTTTAGCGAAAAGCCCTTGCGCTAAATCTCTCGCTCCCTATAATGCGCATCCACTGACACGGGGCAACACGCCAACGGTCACAAGGGTTTGAAACGAACGAAACAAAGTTTG
>NZ_BMKE01000017.1 GCF_014643915.1 Oceanisphaera marina | reverse complement strand
AACACCACTGTATGTTTATCCAGCTATACTTGATGTGAATTCACTTCCCCGAGCCTGCGAGGCAAGTTCAACAGCTAATTCAACGACAAATGACATCTATGCAAAGCGCACCTATTTCTGCGAAGGCATAAACCCCACCATTAAAATTCTCTTTTTTATCAAAAACTTGAGACACCACAAGTACAAGCCCCCAGGGAATAAGCGTCATATGTCGTTTTTTACGCAAAATATCTGTTCGCTTATCTACTTCCACCCACATCAACTATTCCATATTTTTCAGTGATTTATAAGCTTTGCAGACCAAAAATCATGACGTTTTACGACAATTGTCGTATAGCTCCGCTTTGATCACGGTGCAATGTTCGCAGTCAGGCCTACACTACTGTATATAAAAACAGCAAGGAGCTGACGCATGATGCTGGATGTACCACCCAAACTGCCAGACAAGCCTGTTCGTTTCATGGATCAACTGCGCGCTTTAATTCGTAGCCGAAACCTGGCCTACAAAACCGAGCAAACCTATTGCCACTGGATTAAGCGGTTTATCCGCTTTCATGGCATGCGACATCCCTCTACCTGCTCTACAACAGAGGTAGAGCAGTTTCTTTCTCATCTCGCGGTACAGCGCAATAACAGCGTTAGCACCCAACGTACCGCTTTGAATGCCATCGTTTTTCTGTTTCGGGAAGTTCTTCAGCAACCGCTGGAGGAGCTGTCGTTTGAGCTGGCAAGAAGACCTCGGCGCCTGCCTACCGTTTTTACCCATGATGAAGCCAAAGCCGTCATAGGCCACCTGGAAGGCACCTCGCAGCTGGTGGCGCGTTTAATGTATGGCGCAGGCCTGCGCATTAACGAAGTGTTGCGGCTTCGAGTCAAAGATATCGATTTTGGCATGCAGCAAATTATTGTTCGCAGCGGTAAAGGCAATAAAGACCGTACCACCCTGCTCCCGGACTCATTGCTAAAGCCACTGTCTCTGCAAATTGAAGCCTGCCTGATACAACATCAACAGGATCTGGCCAGTGGCCATGGCGAGGTCTACCTGCCATTTGCCCTAAACCGCAAGTATCCGAGCGCAGCCAAAGAGCCGGCCTGGCAATACCTGTTTCCGGCTGGCAGATTGGCGCTAGACCCACGCAGCAATGTTGTGCGTCGTCACCATTTATTGGATCGCGGCGTGCAGCGAGCCATTGGGGCGGCCATCCGCAAAGCGGGTATCTATAAACAGGCAAACAGTCACGCCCTGCGTCACAGCTTTGCTACCCGGTTGCTTGAGGCCGGGTACGACATTCGTACTATTCAAAAACTGCTTGGCCATGCCGATGTGCGTACCACAGAAATTTATACCCATGTAGTACGCAAAGGAGGATTTGGTGTTCGAAGCCCTGTCGACGATGGCTTTTAGCGAGCCGGCAGGCTACCGCCGAGCCTTGCAGGCGACTATTGCCTCATCATCCTTGTTATGAGACAGCACAGGCGATATGCACTTGGCTCAATTGAAGCCTCGCATTATAAGCAATATGCATGGCAAAATGGAATATAGAAATGGCGATTATTATGCGACGTGCTGGGGCGCCGCTTTCTGCCTCAGGCCATGATATCGTTGGCGCTGGCTGATAATGTTTCTGTACGTAGGGTTCACATAATGGGCAGTTATCTTTCTTTAACCACTCGCCTCGGTTTGATGTTCAGCATTGCCATGTTGGCGGTATGGAGTCTGGTGAGCCTGGTATTGATGCAAGCACTGGAGCATCACTTTGCTCGCCAGGATCAAACCGACATTCAGGGCAAAATAATTCTGATCAAAAATTTTATCGCGGACCAATCACCAGGCAATGAGCAGAGCTGGCCGTTGCTGCAAGCGCGTTTAAACGATGTTATCTCTGGCCATGGTGGCTATTATCTGCTGATTAAAGATAATCAGGGCAAGGTGCTGGCCAGTACCACCCCCATTCAACGCCAGCAACCGGGCATGAACCGGCCTTTTCCCGTCGCCCATTCCCTGCCGTTGCAAGAAACCTGGATGGAAGAGGGTATTCGTTATCGCAGCATTACCGAGCAACTGGTTATCCCCCAGTCAGGGCCTGGCGCACCTGGCGCTATCATGATCCGCGTGGCCTTAGACACCCGCTATCACCAGCACTTTATCGACGAAATAAAAGTGGGACTGGCCTGGCTTACCGGCGGTATTGCGCTGCTGTCTGTTCTGTTTGGCTGGCTCGCCTCGCGCACCGGGCTTAAGCCGTTACGCAGTTTGGCCAGCCTCTCGTCACGCATCACCGCCAACAAGCTTGACCATCGACTGTCGTTGCATGATGCACCCAGCGAATTACACGCGCCCATTCAAACCTTCAATGACATGCTGGACCGGTTGGAAAACTCCTTTCAGCGACTGACCGCGTTTTCTTCCGACATTGCCCACGAGCTACGCACCCCGGTTAACAGCCTGATGATGCAAACCCAGGTTGCCTTGTCACAGCCCCGCGCAACCGAAGAATATAAAGAGGCGCTCTATGCCAATCTGGAAACCGCAGAACGAATGGCGAGGATGATTGGTGAAATGCTGTTTCTTGCCAAATCGGAGCAAGGTCAGTTGACCATGCAATCCGAGCCACTGACTCTGGAAGATGAGCTGGATGAACTGCTGGAATTTTTCGAGCCCTTAGCCAGCGAGCAACAGGTACACTTACACCGCGAGGGTCAGGGTCGCCTGCTGGGCGACAAGTCGATGCTGCAACGGGCGTTCAGTAATCTGCTGACCAATGCCATTCGCTATACACCGGCCTCGGGCGAAGTGCGCATTGTGATTGATGGCAACGAAAAAGGCATCACAGTGCAAGTCATCAACCCGGGCCCGGCCATTGCGCCGGAAAAATGGCCGCGGCTGTTCGATCGATTTTACCGCGCAGACAGTGCTCGCGAGCCGGTCACAGAAGGTACCGGGCTGGGGCTGGCCATCACCCAGGCGATTATTACCGCCCACCATGGCAACATATCCGTGCATTCCGATGCACAAGCAACCTGCTTCAGGGTTTGGTTTCCCGCTACCGAACACCACTAACGGATACTAAAACAGGGAGCCTCGGCTCCCTGTTTATTCACGGCCTACCCTCTTACTTCACGCGGACTTGGCCTTTCATACCGGCTTCCATATGGCCGGGGATCAGGCAGGCAAAATCGACGGTACCGCCCTGATCAAAGGTCCAGATCAGGCCCCCCATCTGGCCCGGCTGCAGGCTGATCATGTTGGGTTCGGCGTGCTGCATGTTAGGCATCTGGCGCATCATGTCGGCATGTTCCTGCAAGGATGCCAGGTTGCCTATCACCAGTTCGTGCGCCAGCTTGCCCTTGTTTTTAACGAACAAGCGCACGGTTTCCCCCGCCTTTACCTCGATTTGTGCTGGTGAAAAACGCATGTCGTCGCTCATCACCACTTCTATGGTGCGGCTCACCTCGGCTGCGGTGCCAGGGCGGCCCACGCCGTGCATGTTCTGCTGCATAGCTGCCATGTCATGACCCTGATGGCCGCCATGTTCACCGGCAGCCATCGCCAGAGCCGGTAAAAAAGACAGCATTAAAACGGACAGTGATTTTTTCATCAGTACTTCCCTATTGTGAGTGTTATCGCGCAATCATGGTTTAAAACCACAATCTGACCCCGGCTACCCAACGCGTTTCTTGCGTGGCCTCGCCTTCTTCTCGTACCAGATCGGCACTGTTACCCAGCGCCGCCGCCCATTCCCAGCCAACATAGGGGGCAAACTGGCGGCTGATTTCATAGCGCAGTCGGGCACCGGCCACCAACTCGGAGAGCCCCTGCCCCTGGCCCCGCTTGGCATCGTCCTTGCCATAGGCAGTTAACTCCGCCCTGGGTTGCAATACCAGCCGCTGGGTCAGCAAGAGTTCATATTCCCCCTCTACGGCCAGCGCCGTTTGCCCATCGTCACCCAGATAGGCGGTAGCATCCAGTTCCAACCAGTAAGGCGCCAGCCCCGACACGCCCAGAGCCAACCAGCCCTGATCCGGCCCGTGTCCGGTGTCGTAGCGCACACCCAGCTCACTGTTCCAGAAGGTCGTCAGGGCATGGCTCCATAGCAGTTCGGTACTGGCTTCGGTCAGCTTGCCGTGTTCCATATCGCCTTCAGCCTTGAGTACCGCCCTGTTGTAGTCATGGCCAAACCAGGCACGGGTATCGTAAGTCAGCGTCTGATCTTCGCCGTTATCCACCCGTTCCAGTCTGTCTACCAGCACCCCGTAAAAGGCATGTTCGTCGGCCAGACGTAACTGCCGCGGTCCGGGCAAGGCATAAGGCCCGTCTTCCAGGATCAACCCACCGGAGTAGGCGTGCGGATCCCGGGCATTGGCGGGCGCCGAGCCCCCCTGCATCTGCATGCTGCCATGATCCATGCTTTGCATCTGGCTGTGGTCCGTGACAGGTGTGTTGCCCGGCGCTGTACCGTGACCGGTGTGAGCACCTTGCGCCAAGGCAACGCCGGCAGGCAATATCGACAGCGCTAACAGCAGGCTGTTCAATCCTGTTTTCATGCTTGTGTGACCTCTATTGGTTAGGCTCATGACACCACCACTTCGCGGAACATGCCTGCGTCCATATGAAACATGAGGTGACAATGCCAGGCCCAGCGCCCTGGTGCATCTGCGGTCACCAAAAAGCTGATCCGCTGTGCCGGCTGCACCTGTATGGTATGGCGGCGCACCTGAAAACTACCGTCCGGATTTTCCAGCTCGCTCCACATGCCATGTAAATGCATGGGGTGGGTCATCATGGTGTCGTTATGCAAAATAATGCGCACCCGCTCACCATAATTCAGGTGCACCGGTGTAGAGCTACCAAACTCGACGCCGTCAAACGACCAGGTATAACGCTCCATATTGCCGGTCAGGTGCAGTTCTATTTCTCGCTCCGCTGGCCGTGGGTCCATGGGGCCGCCGGGGGTGCGCAAATCTGCCAGGGTCAGCACTCGGCGGCCGTTATTGCGCAGCCCAACCCCAGGATCGTCCAGGTTGGTACGCGGCGTATCTACCCGCATATCGACACTGGGGCCATATTCGCTACGGGCATGGCGCACCTCCTGGCTTGCCTGAGCCATGGCGGCCATATTCATACCACCATGATTCATACTGCCGTGGTCCATACCCGCCATGGCGCCCATATTCATACCACCCTGGTTCATGCCGCCGTGATCCATGCCCGCCATGGCGCCCATATTCATACCACCCTGGTTCATGCCGCCGTGATCCATGCCACTCATGTCGCCCATCATATCGGCCATTGCCAGCCACTGGGGCGCATCCAGCTCGGGAACGGCAGCACTTAGCCCTTGTTGCGTGGCCAGGGTGCCACGGGCATAGCCGGTTCTGTCCATTGCCTGGGCAAAAAGGGTATACGCCTCGGCCTCGGGCTCAACCAGCACGTCGTAGGTCTCGCCGGGGCCGAAGCGAAATTCATCCACCGTGACCGGGTCTACATTCAGGCCATCTGCCTGAACCACTGTCATTTTAAGACCGGGGATCCGTACATCGTAAAAACTGTTACCGGCACCATTGATAAAGCGCAGCCGCACCCGCTCGCCCTGCTTGAACAAAGCCGTCCAGTTACCCTTGGGCGTGGTGCCGTTCATCAGATACGTCAACGTTTCAGAGGATAGATCGGCCAAATCGGTCGGGCTCATGCGCATTTCGTTCCACATCTGCCGCTTACTAAGCGCCGTTCTCAACCCATCACTGGACACATCGCGGAAAAAATCGAACACTGTGGGTTGATTGAAGTTGTACAGATCACCCTGATTCTTGAGCTTGCCGAATACCCGCATCGGGTTTTCGTCGGTCCAGTCGGAGAGCACCACCAGATGTTCACGGTCCGCCTGAATGCTATCGCCCTCGGCGGGGTCGATAATCAGTCCCCCATACATGCCGGTGAGCTCCTGCATACCCGAATGGGAGTGATACCAGTAGGTGCCGCTCTGCTCCAGCTTGTACTTGTAAGTAAAGGTTTCGCCGGGGGCAATGCCAGGAAAGCTGATGCCCGGTACGCCGTCCATCTGATAGGGCAAAATAATACCGTGCCAGTGAATGGAGGTCGGTTCTTTCAGCCGATTGGTCACGCGAATGGTCACCTCGTCCCCTTCACGCATGCGTAGCGTGGGCCCGGGAATGGAACCATTGATGGTAGTGGCCATGCGATTCTTACCGGTAAAGTTCACCGGCGTTTCATCAATCACCAAATCGAATTCGCGACCGCTCAGCACCGGTACATCGCCCGTCAGCGTCCCTGCACTGGCAGCCTGAGCGGGGGTTAACATGGGCGCCATGCCCAGCACTACGCCGCCGGCGGCCAGGCCCTGCACAAATCGCCGCCTGGGTAGACTCACGCTGTTATTGATCTCTTTCATCGCACCTTATCTCCTGCCTGGTATGCTGCTGATTAGCCATGCGCGTTATAAAGAGAGAATAGAAAGCGAACCCTGTCTGTAACATGACAAGCAGATTACAAAATTGTCATCTTGCCGTCATGGGGCGGGCAGGCAGGTTAAACACAGCAAAATAAAGGTTGTAGAGACGCGCGCAGGACCGTCATCATCATCAGCAAAGACAGAGCAAAAAGAGACAGTGCATGAAACTTCTTATCATTGAAGATGAACAAAAAACCGGTGATTACCTGCAAAAAGGGCTGAACGAGGCGGGATTTGTAGTAGATCTCACTCGCAGCGGCCTGGACGGCCTGCATTTGGCGGTGAGTGAACCTTACGATTTGATCATTCTGGATGTGATGCTGCCGGATCTGGATGGCTGGCGCATTGTAGAAGCGCTGCGCGATCAAGGCCGGCACATGCCGCTGTTGTTTTTAACCGCCAAAGACAGCGTGGAAGACAGAGTGCGTGGGCTGGAATTGGGGGCTGACGATTATCTGGTTAAGCCGTTTGCCTTTTCCGAACTGCTAGCCCGAGTACGCACCCTGCTGCGCCGAAGTATTCCTCAGGCACAAAACGACCAACTCACAGTGGCCGATCTCACGCTAAACCTGCCTCGGCGCCGCGCGGTGCGTGCCGGTGAAGCCATTCACCTGACCAACAAAGAATTTGCCCTGCTGGAATTGCTGGTGCGCCGCCAGGGTGAAGTATTGCCACGCTCGCTCATTGCCTCTCTGGTCTGGGACATGAACTTCGACAGCGATACCAATGTGATTGACGTGGCCATTCGCCGATTACGCGCCAAGATAGATGATGGCTTCGAACTCAAGCTCATTCAAACCATCAGAGGCATGGGCTACACCCTGGATGTGCCTGAGTGATGCCATCACCCCGTGTTACCCTGGCCGATAAAGTGGTAATTTGAATGAGATTGCAGCTGACCATTCAGCGAGTGGCGGGTGTTTTACAAACCCGAGGGCGTCGGCAATACTCAGGATTCGACATCAAGATACGACTTCAGCTCTGTTTCCCTGCATCAAAAATCGATGCCCTCTCCCTGCCGAATGAGTGATTCACCAAAGGATGGTTGAATGAGTGACGAGAAAGCCAATCGTAATAACGCCCAGGAAAAAAAAGCCCAAGAGGCGGCAGAAGAACAAGAGACACGCGACAGAGTGAAAGATCGCGAGTCTCGCGAAAAAACCCCAACTCCAACCGAAAAGTCATTAACGCGCAAAGAGCGTGATGCTGTAGCCAAACACGGTAATCTGTCGGCGCTGACGGTGTATTCCATTATTCTGCGCGAAGGCGAAGAAGAACTGCTGCGGCCAAAAATATCACTGTGGTGGTCCGGTGTGGCCGCGGGGGCCGGCATATCCACCTCGGTGCTCGCCGAGGGGATTATTCGCGCTAACCTGGGATCGGATCATCCCTACCTGACGCTGATTGAAAGCCTGGGTTACACCTTCGGCTTTGTGTTGGTGATTATGTGTCGGCTACAACTGTTCACCGAAAATACCATCACAGTGGTGCTGCCTGTGCTGGCCGATCCCACACGTCAGCGTTTTTATCATATCGCGCGTCTGTGGGGGGTGGTGCTGGCGGCCAATTTCTTTGGCACCTTTGTGATTGCCACCATGAGCGTTCACGGCAACATATTACCTGCAGACACGCTCGCCGCCATACTGGAAATATCGCGCCATGTGGCACAACTGACTCCATCTGAAACCTTTCTGCGAGGGATTCCCTCCGGATTTTTCATCGCGGCCTTGGTCTGGATGCTGCCTTCGGCAAAAGATGCTGAAATATTGGTTATCGTGATGTTTACCTGGCTGATCGCGGCGGGTGATTTTACCCATGTGATTGCCGGTTCAAACGAGATTTTCACGCTGGTGGTCAATGGCGAAATGAATATATTCACCGGCTTTATTTATCATATTGCGCCGGTACTCCTCGGCAACATTATTGGCGGTACCGGGCTGTTTGCCATGCTGGCCTATGGCCAGGTACATGAAGAAATGTGATGCTGATTACATAGCAAGCAGATGCTGATAAACGTTATATCGGGAAAATGAATCCTGTTAAGGAATAAATGTGCCAGATAGCGAACTTTCGGATAACCCAAGCACCACCGAGCTGGCCGATACGCGAACCGCCTGGGCAGAAGACAGAACCATTTTGGCAAACGAGCGGACCTTTGCCGGCTGGATGAGAACCGGCATGGCCGCCATTGCGCTGGCGTTGGGTCTGAAAGCGGTATTTAAAGACACCGACCACACACTGGTCGCAAAAGCGGCCGCCGAGATTTTCATTATTGTGGCTATTTTCATTTTTTGGGCAGCGGTTGCAAAATCACGTAAAGCGCTGAAAAGAATGGATAACCATGACATTGAAGCGCAATCGCATAAACGCATGACATTACTGGCCATCTTACTGACATTTGCTGCCGTGGTAACCGGAGGAGTGCTGTGGCTGCTGTAATCCACCGTATTGATGGTGCGTTAACATCATTCAACTGCACAGCCTGGTTGCTGGAATGACGATAGTTCCTCGGTGATTTCCCCTCTTGGTTTTTCATGCCATTAAAGTTTTATTTCACCCGCCTCAGGTTGCAAGCACTACGGCATAACGGGTGAAAACGGCCCCCTTATCCCGAGTCTGCGGACTGAGAGAGCTGAACATGACGTTTAGCCCAGTATGCAGACCAAGTATGTATGATGGCGTACAGACCCCCTCTGAATTAGGTACTAGATTAACGATAAGGAGATGGCGATACAGTCGGGTGTCATGCAGGCCGCCCTGTGATTACTGACTCCTTTCGGACGCAGTCGGCTATGGTCATCGCGTCTGGGGTATGGTGCCGATGGGTGTGCTCATCTGCACATTGGTGAGTGACCTGCCGGGAGAAATGACATTGGGAACTATTCTGTTAATCCTGCTGATTTTGCTACTGATCGGCGCCATTCCCAGCTGGCCCCACAGCCGTAGCTGGGGTTATGCCCCAAGCGGTATTTTGGGTATTGTGTTGTTGGTGGTTGTGGTGCTGCTACTACTGGGCAGGATCTGAGCAACCGACTATAAATGGCTGTGTATGCCCCCCTGCCGTTTAGTGTACGCCAGGGTACTGGCATGGCCGTTAAACAGACATAGCAATAAGGACAGGAGCATCGGCGATTGAACCACTATCGGCACACGCTGACAAATATACCGCTTATTTGCGCGTTGAGTGTGACAGCGTACAGATGCAGCACTGGTTCGCTGTCATACTGATTACATCGTCAAGACGCAATATCGCGGAGGGCGATACACTCAGAGGTTACCATGGACAAAACCCGTACCCCTAATCAGCCCGAGAAAAAAGCCGCGCCGCAAGATCCCCAGCAGCAACAACGCACGCAGGGAAAAAATGAACCCAAGGCGGCAACCAAGGCTGATGCTCAACAGCAACAGCAACCTCCACAAAAAGCCAAAGAATAAGGCGGGAACAAGGTCTTAACGGAACACACCACAGACCTTGATTGCCACCGTTAACTTCCGCCGTTATCTCTGTTGAGCGGTGGAAGTCGGTGACCAAATTCAGGAATTTCGGGAGACGTCTGGGACGGACTCCCGTTTTGTGGTTTTATTTGCCACTATGAGGGAAAGATTGCAGGCGATCGGTTTCTTTTTTGACCACGGCGTAGCATTCACAACTCAACTGTTCCAGTCTGGACCTGTCCAGTACTGTGATGTGCCCACGGTGGTATTCGATGACCCCAAGCTGTTGCAGCTTGTGGGCTGCAATGGTAACGCCTTCCCGACGCACGCCAAGCATGTTGGCAATCAACTCCTGAGTCATGGTCAGGTTGTTATCCGATAACCTGTCCAATGACAGCAACAACCAGCGACACAGCTGCTGGTCGACCGTATGATGGCGATTGCACACCGCCGTTTGCGCCATCTGAGTGATCAGAGCCTGGGTATAACGCAACATCAGCAGCCGCGTATCGGCGTCACGTGTAAATTCCTCTTTGAACAGAGCACTGAGCAGCCGGTAGCCACTTCCAGCACTCTGGACGATGGCCCTGCTCGGGGTGCTGTCTCCCCCCATGAAGACGGCAATACCGACGATACCTTCATTACCCACGACCGAAATTTCAGCCGAGGCACCGTTTTGCATGACATAGAGCAACGAAACGATAGCATCGGTAGGGAAATAAACATGCCGCAAGCGGCTCCCCGATTCGTACAATACCTTTCCCAACGGCAAGGATACCAGTTCGAGGTGCGGGAACAGGCGCTGCTGCACGTCGTTCGGCAATGCCGCCAGCAGTTGGTTCTGCATGGGCGTAGAAAGGTTGTTTCTGCTCGGCATAGCCATCTCCATCATCATGTTTATCACTATTCTAGTTAAACAAGAGACGGTGAGTGTCATTCATCTGCAGCGTGTCGCAGAGAAGATCCTTTGTTCAGCCTTTACCGAGCAGCTCAATAGATGAGTGACTTACTCAATCTGGTATTAGGAAACCACCCCCTGGGCCAGGAGTTCTCTTCGGATGATGTCTGCGCCAGCACTCAAGGCATTCAGTTTGCCTCTTGCCACGGCACGAGACAAGGGTGCCATGCCACAGTTGGTACAAGGGTAGAGCTTGTCTGCATCAACAAACTGCAACGCTTTACGCAGCGTATCGGCAACTTCCTCAGGCGTCTCGATTCGATTGGCGGCCACATCAATGGCGCCTACCATCACCTTTTTACCGCGAATAAGTTCCAGTAGATCCATAGGCACATGCGAGTTGTGACATTCTAACGAAATAATATCGATGTTAGACTGTTGCAGCTTTGGAAAAGCCTCTTCATATTGCCGCCACTCAGAGCCCAGGGTCTTTTTCCAATCCGTATTCGCTTTAATACCGTAGCCATAGCAAATATGAACCGCCGTTTCGCACTTGAGACCTTCAATGGCGCGTTCTAATGTTTTAATGCCCCACTCATTCACATCATCAAAAAATACATTAAAGGCAGGCTCATCAAACTGGATAATATCAACACCCGCTGCCTCTAATTCTTTGGCTTCCTGGTTGAGTATTTTGGCGAATTCCCAGGCCAGTTTTTCACGGCTTTTATAATGATCATCATACAGCGTGTCGATCATGGTCATGGGACCAGGCAGGGCCCATTTAATGGGTTGCCTGGTTTGCTGGCGTAAAAATTTGGCATCTTCAACAAACACTGACTTTGGGCGACTCACTGCTCCCACTACCGTCGGTACACTCGCATCATAGCGATCACGTATTTTAACGGTCTTGCGTTTCTCAAAATCAACACCGTCAAGGTGTTCAATAAAGGTAGTCACAAAGTGTTGGCGGGTTTGCTCGCCGTCACTGACTATATCAATACCTGCGTGCTGCTGCTCTTGCAACGATACCCGTAACGCATCCTGTTTCCCTTCGGTTAACTCTTCACCTTGCAATTTCCAGGGTGACCAAAGTGTCTCGGGTTGTGCCAGCCAAGAAGGTTTGGGTAAACTGCCCGCTGTTGAAGTAGGTAATAATTTTTTCATAACAAATACCGCTTTATATTCTTGTTAATTATAAATCCCGAATTCAGGACGCGTAACTGGCAGACCATTGCTCAAGGATGGCTTGATAGGGCTTGATAAAATTCTCTTCAGCAAGCTTCCCTTGTTTAATAGCTAACTGGCTACGCTCTTCTCGATCATAAACGATTTGAGTCAATGAATGATCTGCGTTCTTCAGATTCGGTTTATATATTTTCCCTGCCACCGCGTTGGCATTATATATTTCAGGTCGGTAAATCTTCTGAAAGGTTTCCATGGTGCTGATGGTGCTTATCAGCTCCAGGTTA
The DNA here is from genome assembly GCF_014643915.1 of Oceanisphaera marina. Taxonomy (GTDB): domain Bacteria; phylum Pseudomonadota; class Gammaproteobacteria; order Enterobacterales; family Aeromonadaceae; genus Oceanimonas; species Oceanimonas marina. The sequence goes on along the minus strand of NZ_BMKE01000017.1, from coordinate 72,552 downwards.
CTGTAATCATTAAGCAAATCACCAAAGAAGTAGAAAGCCAGAGGCGCAACGCTATGTGGTGGCATAAAGTAGCGAACCTTCAGCCCCATCTTTTTGAAGTATTGCTCTGTCAAAGACGATTCATTGGGTAAATATTCAACACCCAATATGGGATGCTTGTTTTCAGTCTGATGATAGGTCTTATTATCCGACACACTGAGACAGATCACAGGTGATTTATTGAAGTTCTGCTGGTAGGCATCTGAATCAACGAAACATTTAAAAAGCTTCCCATGCAGGTCGCCAAAATTTTCCGGAATGCTGAATGTGTCCTTGCCCTTATTATGCTCCAGTAGCAATACGCTGAAGTCATAATCTCGCACATAAGAGGAAAAGTTATTCCCTGTAATGCCTTCAAACCGTTTTTTAGTCTTGTGGTCAACAATATTCGTCTTCAATATTTCAATGGTAGGAAAGCTTTGACCCTTGCCTTCTTTATCAATATCCATATCAACGGAAATGATTTCCAGTTCAACTGAGTAACGGTCCCCTTTAGGGTTGTCCCAATCGGCCAGGGCATTGAACCGATTATTGGTCATCGTCAAGGCGTTGCGCAAATTCTCTTGGCGGCTCTCTCCTCTGGCCAGGTTCGCGAAGTTGGTCGTAATACGCGTACTGTCCGAGGGCTGATAATTTTCATCAAAGCTGATGCTGTTGATAGCAAACTTGAAGTCGTTACTCATAGTGTCTGGCATCCATTTTCCGAGATAAACATGAATTTGTTCTTTGCTCTTTCTGGGCTTGATGATGTCTTGTTATCTAGAAGTCCAGATGTCTAGAGCTAAGGCTTAGGTATGTTATACAGGCCAGATAACATGAACAAAAATGATTTTACCTCATCAATAGATGAATTTTGCTCATCATTCATTGTAAGGCAACGCCCGGGCGGGCACTCGTGCACGTTCAACGGTTTGAAGGCACGTTCAGGTGTGATTGGGGTGTATGTTCTGGGATAGCCCCTGCGGCCAGAATGCTGATGCCAGATACCCAGGCTGGGTAATCACCTGACATGCTGAGCCAATGCAATAAATTCACTCAGATAATTAATCTGCTCTTCGCCCTTTCGCACCCCCACAAAGATCTGTTTTCTAATGCCATCTTGACCGAACCGCAGGCTGTTAATGGCCATTTTTTTGGCGAATTCATCCACCAGCCAACCAGGCAATGCACAGACGCCTCTGCCTGCCGCCACCATTTGCAGCATGATTTCCGTGGTTTCTATGGTTTTGTGTTTTTTGACCGTGCATTTTGCGGGGTTTAAAAACTGGCTGTAAATATCCAGCCGTTCAGGCTCTACCGGGTAGCTGAATAACACCTCTTCACTGAGCTGTTCGGGCATGATGGAGTCTTGCCTGGCAAGGGGGTGAGATGATGCAACGACCAGCCTATGCTCGTAGTCAAATACCGGTATAAACGTCAAATTAGGTTTATACAGAGGATCTGGCGTAACCAGGATATCTATCTCGAAGTTATGCAGGGCACCCAGACCACCGAACTGAAATTCCTGTTTTACGTCAATATCAACGTTTGGCCACTTTACAAGATAGGGTTCAATCACTTTTAACAGCCATTGATAGCAGGGGTGGCATTCCATGCCGATACGCAGTGAACCCATTTCGCCTTTCGCTATCTGACGCAACAGGTGTTCGGTATGTTTGAATTGCGGCAGCACCCGATTGGCAAGGGTCAAAATTTGTTCACCCGCGTTGGTCAGCCGCAAGTTTCTCCCTTCTTTTTGCCAAACAGGTGTTTTGATCTGGCCTTCCAGTTTTTTGATGCTGTGGCTCAATGCAGACTGGGATAAATTCAACGATTCGGCCGCCTGGGTTAAGGTTCCTTGCTCTTTTATTGCTGCCAGTACTTCAAGGTGAAACCGCTCCAACATCACTTAACTCCGCTTTTAGTATTTAATATCATGAACTTAATTCATGATTTATTGAAAATATAGTATTATTTTTCATTGTTGAAACGCCACCTATGCGCACCTGAATATCCTGTTATCTGGCATAAGGTATCGAATTCAAGAGAAGATATGCCGTCGTTTCAGCGCGCATCTGGGCGCTTGCAAAGCGGACCATATTTTTAACTGGGGGGTCCCGTCGTGTTCAAAGGCACTATACATAGCGAGTCCCTGCACTGCGACTTGATGCTGTCGAGTCTGGACAACGGCTCTACCATCAGCTGTATATATTGCCCGTAAGGATCTATCGCGGTCAATTCACCTATTTTGACTTCTCTGGAATGAACCCCTGACAGTCTGTTTTTACCCTTCGCCTTCCGGCCTCTTTTATGCTTGTTTTTCACTCAAAAATTGGCAATAACTCCAATTATGGTCAAGGCTTGATCGTGTCCGCTGGACAAACCATTTAACTCAGTCAAACGAGGAGAGAAGGCATGAACAAGGCATCACTCACAGCCTTGTTGGCCATACTGAATACCGTATTGGCTTTGTCACACCTTCCATACAGGAAGCGGCATCAACGCCATTCAACGACCCTTGTTTTCAATCAACAGATACCGTTGATTGACATCAGTATCTAATAGTTAACCACATAACTGTTAGATGCTAGGGCCGAGTTTGGTCAATACCCTTACAATATTCAGAGAATAAATGCTTTAAGGAGTATGAGTAATGAAAACGCTTAATCGCTCTAAAACCATCATTATGACCGCCCTGCTCGCAGCATTCTCAATGTCGAGTGCCAACCTGGCCCTTGCCGAAGATAAAACGGACATGCGCGCAGCTGACGCATCAACCACGGCTGACAAAAAAGCCTGGCTAGACAGCAGACGCATGCAAGATTATGGCGACGCCAAAAATATGTTGGAGCAAGCACTGGCGGGGGCTACCAGTGTTGAGCAATTACGAGGTCTCCTGCAGAAAGAAGGGTACATGATCACTTCTATCAATGAACAGTCGAACGATGATATCGAGTATGAAGTGGTTAAAGGAGATCACAGCTTTGAAGTAAGTGCCGATATAGATAACGCCAAACTCGAAGACATTGAAGTAGCCAATAATGTCTGGCGCGCCGACGAAACCAAGCGCGCCATGCGAGAAGCCGACTATAAAGGCGGTGATCTGATGTACGACGAGAAGCAGGCCGGTAAATATAGTGATTCCAAATACTTGGATTCTTGGGGCGAAGAAAAAGAAGCCCTTGAAGCCGCTCTACCCGTGGGTAAAACGGTGAGCGACTATCAAAAAATGCTGCAGGATAAAGGCTATCAAATTACGTCCATCAATGATGTTGACGATGATAACGTCGAGTTTGAAATAGTGAAAGGTGATCACAGCTTTGAGGTTCAGCTTGATCGTGACGCCTCAACCAAAGTGGTTAACGAAATCGATGTAAGCACCAACATATGGCAATCGGAAGAAACCGAAAAAGCATTGGGTCAAGAGTAACAAAAGCTAAAAGCCACCTCTATTTAATTTGAGGACAGCTTGCTTTAATGCTGGCAGACAACGACTACCAACTAAAAAACTGCTAGTACTGCTAATGCAAGCACAACTCTACGGGGCTACACGCTTAGTGTGCCCCTTATTTTTGTTATTTTACATCTCAGACCTACTTTGTAGCTGAATCACTAACAGCTTTGTTTGTGATATTTGCAAAAACACCCCCGACGTTTACGGCAGGGGTGCTCTTATGGCTTGCAGCTGCTTTCATCCTTTCACCGCTGTTAAAGATTTTATTTGATAGTTATAAATCCTTTGTATTCTCGGCTTTCACCCAACTCGGCAAGCCATCAAATTACAACCTTGATAACATTACACTTTCTTTGTCCACAGATCGCACCATCCCTCAGGGCTAATGGTCCCTGCAACGACCTGACAGCTGTTCGACTCGGAGATAAAGTTCTGGCATTGACTGCATTTCTGCCCGTTCTCACTCGGCTGGTTTTGATAATGAACGCTGGCCTGCGGCGTCTTGGTCGACTCAGACGCCTCAGGGTAGGCGCCACTCGGCAACTCCCCGGTTGCTGATTCTTCCTTCTTGTCACAGCCGATCAGGGTAAAGGGGATCAGCGCACCGCATCCTATTGCCAACGCTCTACGCAACACTGTCCTTCGGGAAAGAGACTGCGGCGCGTGGTTCCAATATGTCAACTTGTTATCTTTTTCTTGTTTCATCTCAACCTCCCCGGTCGAAAGAATCTACAGCAGAACTCATGCAGGCAGCATCCCTTAGCCCGAATCTTCGGACTGAGTGAGCTGAACATGAAGTCTAGCTCAGTGTGTAGACCGGGTATGTATGATGGCGTACAGACCCCCTCTGAATTCGGTACTAGATTAACGATGAGGAGATGGCGATACAGTCATGAGCCACGCAGGCCGTCCTGTGATTACTGACTCCTTTCGGACGCAGTCGGCTATGGCCGTAGGGTTCGGGAATGGTGCCGATGGGTATGCTCATCAGCACCTGGATGAGTGACCTGCCGGGAGAGATGACATTGGGAACTATTCTGTTAATCCTGCTTATTTTGCTACTGATCGGCGCCATTCCCAGCTGGCCCTACCGTCGTTCTGGTAGACGAAGAGATGGCCAGAAACCTGTCAATCTCGTCACTACAACATGAAGCCTTTATCTTTAGCCAACAAGGGCTGATGGCGGGAATCAGTCTGGAAGGAACCAAGATTACCCGAATTAAACAGTGATCGAATAACGAGCAGGTTCCACAGGTGTCTGTTCCTTCATCCCGCTGCTCTTAATTACACATCCCCAGAGAATACCGATGGTGATGAGCGAAAGCACGGCTTTTACCACGGTGAAGTAGGTGGTGCACTTTGAAATCTGGCGTATAGGGCCAGCACTTTCCTTCAAAGCTGTAATAAAGGCCTTCTGGCTGCGCTTCAAAAGTGGTTATTTCGGGGGAGTATTCAAGATGAAAGCAGGTATCAAACTCAAGAGCTGATTCAACCGTAAGAACAGATTTGGTCTTGCTACTTGCGAAACGAAAGAGGTTTTTTACTGGGGAATGCTTCAATCGGCGCCGATACATAAAAACCACCTGAATGTAGTTTTGTTACTACAAAGGTAGGCTATGTCAGCTTATGATGCAATTTATGTCAGCTATTACTGAAGATATGTCAAATTATGGTAAAAGCGACAAAAAGTAATTTGGAGGTGACCGCCGCCAGCCACATCCCGGCACTCGAAGATTCCTGCTTGGGCTGCTCCCTTCCGGGCCTGACCTGGTAAACAAGATTCCGATGCGAGAGGACCAACGGGGTCACCATCGAAGAAAGGCCATTTTAGCAAAGATGAAAGTGAATGCAATAAGCCATTGACTGTTTGCGGGTTTATTAAACAACGAACAACCCAAATCACACATTTTCACTTCCTGGCCCTCCTTGCTTACCGGTTTGCTAAAACGGAAACATGATGGGCACCAGAGTGATAACACCTGCAGAATACAGCAGGCTGACCGGCAGTCCGGCTTTTAGATAATCGACCATTCGATAGCGCCCCGGCGAATACACCATCAGGTGAGTTTGGTAGCCAAAGGGGATAATAAAGCAGGCACTGGCACCAAAGGCTACCGCCATGATAAAGGGCATGGGGTCGGCGCCAAAGGCACTGGCCGTCGACAAGCCGATGGGGAACACCAAGGCCGCGGCCGCATTATTGGTCACCACTTCGGTCAAGATCAAGGTAATCACAAACACCCCGATAAAGGCGCCGTATACACCATAGCCATTACACAGACTGCGCACCGCATCGGCTACCAGCTGTGCCCCGCCCGAGCTTTCCAGCGCCTTGGCCACGGTAAGGGCCGAGCCAATAATCAACCAGAGTTCAAACGGAAAACGCCGGCGCAACTCGCTGACCGTAAGCACCCGGGTGACCAGTAACAACGCCAACAAAATCAATAAGCCATTCAGCAACGGCACCAGATTGGCTGCAGCCAATGCGATAACCGCGCCAAAGCCGATAAAAGCCAACAGACTTTGCTCGGTGCGCAACTTGGGTCTTTGCAGGCTGCCACTTAACAGATGAAAGTTACGGTCTATGTTGCGCTGCTCTTTAAAGTCTGGTCCCACGGCTAACAACAGGCTGTCACCTACCCGCAGTGGGATTTGACCCAGCTGGCCGGTAAGACGACGTTGACCGCGGCGGATCCCCACCACACCGGCGTTGAACAGCGTTCTAAAGTCGACTTCGCGCAGGGTGCGCTTGGCCAGCTCCGACTCGTTGGCAATCACCACTTCCACCAGGTTGGAAGCCAGCAGACGGTCGGCCTGGGTACCAAACAGCTGCAAGCCCGGAAAACGTTGCAGTGTTTGCACCTTTTCCACTTCGCCAGTAAATACCAGCACATCGCCCTGCTCTATCACCTCGTCGGGATTAACCGGGCTCAGCAGACGATCATGGCGCACAATTTCCAGCAAAAACAAGCCATTAAGGTTACGCAACTGGTTGTCTTCTATGCTGTTGCCAATCAGCGGCGAGTCGGCCATTACCTGAGCTTCCAGGAAATATGACTGGGGGATTTCCTGCTCGATAACGCGGTTTTGCGGCAGCAGTCGTGCACTGAACATCAAACCGATAATACAAATCAGCGCCACCGGCAAGCCTACCAGGGTAAACTGGAACATGCCCAGCGGCGGCAAGCCCGCGTTGATCACAAAGGAGTTCACCACCAGGTTGGTGGAGGTACCGACCAGGGTAGTGATACCGCCCAAAATGGAGGCATAGGACAAGGGGATCAACAGGCGCGAGGCCGGAATATAACGCTGGCGAGAGATCACGCCGAGCAAGGAGCCCACCACGGCGGTGTTGTTTAAAAAGGCAGATAAAAAAGCCGTCACGCCCATCAGACGCAGGCTGGCCATCGACTCTCGGCCTTTTAGCAGGGCGTCCGAAAGTCGGTCGAGCAACGGCGATCGTTCCAGCGCCAGCGACACCAGCATCAATACCACCAGGGTGATGAGGGCCGAATTGGAAAAACTGGCCAGCAACGCCTGCTGTTCGGTTACCCCGAGCAAGACAAAGCCCACGGCCCAACAGGTAAACAAGACCGCCGGCGACACTCGTCCCTGGATCAGCAACGCTAACAAAACGCCAATTGATGCTAATACCCAATATGCTGTCATATATAACCACTCGCTCTTTAGCAGGACTATCATTGTACCCATATATCAAATAAACTGAATACATAGATCATCTATAACATTTGGTTATTAGCATAATCCATAATTGAGAGCGGTATCACTAATGAACTTGACGCACCTACAACGGCTAGAAGCCGAAAGTATTCACATTATGCGGGAAGTGGTGGCAGAGGCCGACAACCCCGTCATGCTTTATTCCATTGGCAAAGACAGCGCCGTGATGCTGCACTTGGCCATGAAAGCCTTTTATCCTTCCCTGCCGCCGTTTCCGCTGCTGCATGTGGATACCCGCTGGAAGTTTCGCGAGATGTACACCTTTCGTGACCAGATGGTGGAAAAACTTGGCCTGGAGCTGATTACCCATACCAACCCGGAAGCCATTGCCAAAAACATCAATCCCTTCACCCATGGCTCGGCGATTCATACAGATATTACTAAAACCGAAGGTCTGAAGCAGGCGCTGGATCAATACGGTTTTGACGCCGCCTTTGGTGGTGCCCGCCGTGATGAAGAAAAATCCCGTGCCAAGGAACGTATTTTCTCGTTTCGTACCGAGCAGCATCGCTGGGATCCCAAGAACCAGCGCCCGGAATTGTGGAAACTGTACAACGCCCGCAAACACAAAGGCGAGTCCATTCGGGTATTTCCGCTGTCCAACTGGACCGAGCTGGATATCTGGCAGTACATCCACTTAGAGAATATTCCCATCGTGCCTTTGTATCTCGCCGCACCACGCCCGGTGGTTGAGCGTGACGGCACCTTGATCATGGTCGATGACGAGCGCATGCCGCTGAAAGAAGGCGAAGTGCCTATGATGAAAAACGTGCGCTTCAGAACCCTGGGCTGTTATCCGTTAACCGGCGCCGTGGAGTCAAACGCCACCACCCTGCCGGAAATTATTCAAGAAATGCTGCTCACCAAAACCTCCGAGCGCCAGGGCCGCATGATCGATCATGACTCCGCCGCCTCGATGGAAAAGAAAAAACAGGAAGGTTATTTCTAACCTGCTGAGACAGGTTAGAAAACGCTGAGCTCAAAGTGTGTTGGTCGAATAAATTCGACCCTACAAAGCACATCACTTGGTGTTTGGCTGAAAGAACAAATAATACTGCGCGCTATACACAGGCGTCAGCAAGAAACGGAAGGCGTACAGCTCCGAAGGACAAAACATGAATTTATCATCTCTGATTGAAACGAATATCGACGAGTATTTGAAGGTTCACGAACACAAAAGTCTGCTGCGGTTTATTACCTGTGGCAGCGTGGATGACGGCAAAAGCACCCTGATTGGCCGCTTGCTGTTTGAATCGAAAATGCTGTTTGAAGACCAGCTGGCCGCCATGGAAGCGGACTCCAAAAAATGGGGTACCCAGGGCGAAGACATCGACTTTGCCTTGCTGGTCGATGGCCTGGCCGCCGAGCGTGAGCAAGGCATTACCATAGACGTGGCCTATCGCTTCTTTTCGACCGAGAAACGCAAGTTTATCGTCGCCGATACCCCCGGGCACGAGCAGTACACCCGTAACATGGTCACCGGTGCCTCTACCGCCGACGCCGCGATTCTCATGGTCGATGCCCGCAAAGGTATTCTCACCCAAACCCGCCGCCACAGCTATTTGATGTCGCTGCTGGGTATTCGCCACATTGTGGTGGCCATCAACAAAATGGATCTGGTGGAATATTCACAGGCGCGTTTTGATGAAATTGTCGAAGAATACGGCCAGTTCGCCAAGCAACTAGGGCTGACTAACGTCACCTATATTCCGCTGTCGGCCTTCAAGGGCGACAACATAGTAGACCTGAGCAACAAGATGCCCTGGTACGCGGCACCTGGGTATCAGGCCACTACCCTGATGAATTTTCTGGAAACCGTGGAAGTGGACGACACCCGCATGCAGCAGGCACCGTTTCGCTTGCCGGTGCAGTGGGTTAACCGTCCCAACCTGGATTTTCGTGGCTTCTCGGGTACCATTACCAGCGGTGTGGTCACGCCCGGTACCCGCATTCGGGTGCAACCGTCGGGTAAAGAGAGCGAAGTGGCGCGCATCGTCACCTACAACGGCGACCTGGACCAGGCGGTAGCTGGCCAGTCAGTCACCCTGACCCTGAAAGACGAAATTGATATTTCCCGTGGCGACGTGATCTCCCTTGCCGATGCCCCGGCAGAAACCGCCGATCAGTTTGAAAGCACCCTGGTGTGGATGAGCGAAGACGCCCTGCTGCCCGGTCGCCCTTATCTGTTGAAAATCGGTACAAAAACCGTCACTGCCAGCATTACCGACATCAAGTATCAGGTCAACGTCAACACCCTGGAGCACACCGCCGCCAAACAGCTGGAGCTGAACAGCATAGGGGTGTGTAACCTGAGCCTGGACCGCGCCATTGCCTTTGATGATTACCAGACCAACAAAGACACCGGCGGCTTTATCCTGATCGACCGCCTCAACAACACCACGGTGGCGGCCGGCATGCTGCACTTTGCGCTGCGCCGCAGCCAGAACATTCATTATCAGCATGTGGATGTGAATAAAGACGCGCGCGCAACCGCCAAAGGCCAAACGCCTGCCGTGTTGTGGTTTACCGGTTTGTCCGGTGCCGGCAAGTCGACCATCGCCAACCTGGTCGAGAAGAAGCTGCACGCCCTGGGCGGCCACACCTACCTGCTGGACGGCGACAACGTACGCCACGGCCTGAACAAGGATCTGGGCTTTACCGATGCCGACCGGGTAGAAAACATCCGCCGCATTGGCGAAGTGTCCAAACTGATGGTAGATGCGGGTCTGATTGTACTGACCGCCTTTATCTCACCCTTTAAAGCCGAGCGTCGCATGGCGCGCGAACAACTGGCCGAGGGCGAGTTTATCGAGGTGTTTGTCGATACGCCGCTGTCCGTGGCCGAAGAGCGTGATGTGAAGGGGCTGTACAAGAAGGCCCGCCGCGGTGAGCTGAAGAACTTTACCGGTATCGACTCTGCCTACGAGCGTCCTGAAGCGCCGGAAATTCATCTGGACGCAGCACGCCTTAGTGCCGATGAAGCCGCCGATCTGGTGATTGCCGAACTGCGCAAGCGTGGCGTAATCAAGGGCTAACACTCTTTAGTGACCCAACAAAAAAGGAGCCGCAAGGCTCCTTTTTTATGGCTCGACACCCTGTACCCCAGGGTACCATCCGCTTGGTCCAGTGAATTGGACCCTGCAAGACATGGCTTATTGAACGGTGCTGGCCTGCTCTGCTTTGGTGATCAAGTCGGCCCAAAACGACAGCACCAGCTTTTGATCCTGCTCGTTCAGTTCACCGCTTAAAATGGCCTGATTAAGGCTGTTATTTACCCGGGATTTAACGTCGCGCACATGGTTACGGCCGTCAATTTCGCATTGCGCTACCGATAACGTTATGTGTCCGCGCAGATAACCACCGGCAAACAGCTGATCGTCGGTTGCGGTGGCGATGTTGCTATCGATGTCGGTTAACAGCAGCTGTTCAAATTCAAAAATATTCATTAATACGCCTCATTTTCCGGGTTTGCCACCCGCACCAGAACTTCATCTTGATAGCCAGTGATCACCCGCATCAAGCCGCTTAACTGGCGGTCGAGTTCGGGATCATTGGTGTCTACTCGTAACGGACGACCTTGCAGCGAATTCAGCTTGGTCTTGGTCGCCAGTAACCAGATATTGTGTTGCCCCACCGCCTTGATCACCGCGGGGCTGAGTTGTTGATTGCCACGACCAAAAATATGGCCCTGGCCGCCAATCAGGGTAATCACCAGCTTGCCGGGTTTGCCTGCAATCTGCTGATGCAAGCGCGTGGCATCCAGATCCGAGGCCACCAGCCGTTGCCGGTGTACCAGATCCACCCCCAGCAGGGTATTTTCCAGCCCCAGTCGCTCCATCACCGCCGCTACCGTGCTGCCCGAGCCCATAATGTAATAAGCCTCGGGCTCGGCTTGCATGCGTTCGATAATCTCGTCGGCAATATCGGTCAGCACCAGCTCGTCAGACTCGACGCCCGACACCTTGACCGCCTGCACATAGCTTAAATCACCCGGGATCAGCATTTCGCCGTAGCGTTTGGCATGCACCCGCCCTTGGCGAAATGCGGCTTCATCAATGTCCATGACATCGGCGGCCATCAGGCTAACCGGCTCGCCGCGCACCAAGCGAGCCAATAAACGCCCGGTGCCGGCCGGCGTCACCCCATACACGCCGGAGTGGATTTTTACTCCGGCCGGAATGCCCAGTACACACAGCCCTGGTGGAGCAGCGGCACACACATCGCGCGCCGTGCCATCGCCACCGGCAAACAGCAACAAGTCTATACCCTGCTCTACCAGGGCGGTCACGGCCAGTCTGGTGTCGTCTGCCGTGGTCGTTACCCGGCTTTGAGGCTGATAACAGACGGTGACCGGCAGATTAAGCGCCTGGCACACGGTTTCACCCATTTCGCCGGCCACGGTGTAGAGGCTGAAGCGGTCGTTAAGTTCCAATAATTCTGCCAGGGCCAATTGAGTGCGCTGCAGCGCGCGGGGTTCGGCACCCAGGGCGCGCGCCTGTTCGGCCATGCCATCGCTGCCCTTAAGGGCAACGCTGCCGCCCAGCCCTGCCAGCGGATTAACAATCAAACCAATCTTGAACATATAAGCCCTCCGGGCAGCGGTAAGCTTTATAGGCTACAGAATAAAATGTTCTGCCGTAAGATCTGGCTGGCCGTAGTGACGTTGCAGCGCTTGCATAAGCGTCTGTGCACGGGGTGGAAAGCCCTGTTCAAGGTAGCGCAGCGCCTGTTCGCGCACTTGCGCTTTAAAGGCGTGACGATCTGGCTCGACACTGCCGTTTAAATTGTCGCAGCTCACGTTGAAGTGAAAACCGCAACATAACGACAGCGCCCATTCTATGGCTTGCGGCTTGATTTCTACCGCTTCAAACTGGCGCTGTTGTTCACCATCGCGGCCATCCGGGCAATACCAGTAACCATAATCCACTTGCAGCCGCCGCGCGTCGCCGGCCAACAGCCAGTGTGCCACTTCGTGCAGGGCGCTGGCAAAAAAGCCGTGGGCAAACACAATACGGTGATGATCGATATGGCCGTCTGCCGGATAATAAATCGGCTCGTCATCGCCCCGCTCAAGGCGCGTATTGTAGCTGGCAGCAAAGCATTGGTTAAACAGGGAAATGAGATCGGAGTAGCAAAACGACATAAAAAAACGGCCCTCAATATAGGGCCGTCATTCTACCTTGCTACCAGAAGCAAGCAAAGGTCATACCTGCAACTGTTACACCAATTTGGGTGTCCCGGTATGCACTTCGGCATTCTGGCCACGGTTAAGCAGCAAGTGATCCAGCAGCACAATCGCCAACATGGCCTCGGCAATGGGCACCGCACGAATACCCACGCAAGGATCGTGGCGACCACGCGTCACCAGTTCGGCGGCATCGCCTGTGGTGTCTATGGTATTGCCCGGCACCATGATGCTGGAGGTGGGTTTCAGCGCTATGCTGGCCACTATGTCCTGGCCGCTGGAAATACCGCCTAAAATACCACCGGCATGATTGCTGGCAAAGCCGTCGGGCTTGAGCTCGTCACGGTGCTCGGAGCCTTTTTGCTCGACCACGGCAAAACCGTCGCCAATTTCCACGCCTTTTACCGCATTGATGCTCATCAGTGCATGGGCAATGTCGGCATCCAGACGGTCGAATACCGGCTCACCCAATCCTACCGGTACGCCCTGCGCCACCACCTGGATTTTGGCACCAATGGAGTTGCCTTCTTTTTTCAGGTCGCGCATATATTGATCGAGCGCTTCCAGCTTGTTGGCATCGGCAAAAAAGAACGGATTGGTTTCAATCACGCTTTTATCGAATACCTCGGCCTTGATGGGGCCCAGCTGGGTTAAATGGGCAAAAATAGAGACCCCGTATTTGGCCAGTACCTTTTTGGCGATGGCCCCGGCCGCCACCCGCATTGCGGTTTCGCGCGCCGACGAACGGCCGCCGCCACGATAATCGCGAATGCCGTATTTTTGGTGGTAGGTGTAATCCGCATGGCCCGGGCGAAACAAGTCTTTGATATCGGAATAATCCTTGGAACGCTGATCGGTGTTTTCAATCAACAAGCCAATAGAGGTGCCCGTGGTTTTGCCTTCAAATACGCCACTTAAGATTTTAACCTGATCTGCTTCGCGTCTTTGGGTGGTAAAACGCGAGGTACCTGGCTTGCGGCGGTCAAGATCTTGCTGCAAGTCGGCCTCACACAGCTCGATGCCCGGCGGTACACCGTCCACCACGGCGCCCAAGGCGATGCCGTGGCTTTCACCAAAGGTTGAAACACGAAAAAGGGTGCCAATACTGTTCCCTGCCATGACTGATTTCCTTTATTAAAGATTAAAACTGGTCCCGAAACGGAGCAAGATCGCGCTGGCTGATCACAAACACGCCATGGCCGCCATGCTCAAACTCAACCCAGATCAGCGGCAGCTCGGGATAGGCTTCTTCCATGTGCACCTGGCTATTGCCGACTTCAACGACCAGAATGCCGTCTTCAGACAAAAAGTCGCAGGCCTGAGCCAGCAAACGGCGGGTAAAGTCGAGGCCATCGTCACCGGATGCCAGCGCCAGCTCGGGCTCGTGCTGAAACTCTTCCGGCAGGTCGCTCATGTCTTCGGCGTCCACATAGGGTGGATTGACCACGATGAGATCGTATTTATCACCTACCGGCAGCGCCGAGAACAAGTCAGACTCAATGGGCGTAACCTGTTGCTCAAGACCGTGATTCTGGATATTGATTTCGGCAACATCCAGCGCTTCGCGCGAAATATCCAGCGCGTCCACTTCCGCCTCGGGAAAACTGTGTGCCAGGGCAATGGCAATACAGGCAGAGCCGGTACACATGTCCATGATGCGCCTGGGCTCGAGCGCCAGCCAGGGGGCAAAGCGGCCGTCAATCAGCTCGGCAATGGGCGAACGCGGGATCAATACCCGTTCGTCCACATAAAACTCGTAACCGGCAAACCAGGCGGTATGGGTGATATAAGGCGTGGGGATGCGCTGCTCTACCCGCATTTTTAACGCATCCAGCAGCAATTGACGCTCGCTGGTGAGTAATCGGGCATTTTGTATTTGTGGCGGACAGCCTTGGGGCAGGTGCAGCAAGGGCAGTATCAGCTGCACTGCTTCGTCCCAGGCGTTGTCGGTACCGTGGCCGTAAAACAAGCCGGCCTGTTGAAAGTGGCTAACGGAAAACCGTAACCAATCGCCTATTGTATGCAGCTCTATGAGTGCTTCTTCATTAAAAAGCGTGTCCAAAACCCCTCCGCCTCGTTAAGATGGCTATTTTTTAATAATCGGATATTACGGAAATACACTCATGACCCCCACCTCTTTCTCAGAAGATGATGATAATGCGCTCTTTAAAGCAGCGGTGCAGGGTGTCCGCAAAATAAAGCAGGATACCATAAGTCCGCATCGGGCGCCGGTCAAGGTGAAAGCCCAGCGGCAAATGGTACGCAAAGACAGGGCCGAAGCGCACCCTTTTTCTGATGTTTATGAGCCTTATCTGGATCAGGAAGGGCCCACGCGCTATCGCGACCCCGACACCTCGGCCTATGAATTGAAGAAACTGCGTCGTGGCGATTATGTGCCGGAGTTTTTTCTGGACTTGCACGGCCTGACTCAAGAGCAGGCCAAAGACGAGTTATCGGCGTTATTACTGGCAGCCAAACGCCAAAACGTGCAATGCGTGTCCATCATGCATGGGCATGGCAAACATGTGTTAAAGAAGAAGCTACCAATGTGGCTGGTGCAACACCCTCAGGTACTGGCCTTTCATCAGGCTACCCGCTCATGGGGCGGCGACGCTGCACTGCTGGTGTTACTGAGATTAGAGATATAACGAAATACCGAGCTTGGTGTATGTCTGTCGTTATACCGATATATTTCGAGATCCAGTCTGGTGTAGCAGTCAGCAAGATACCGGGGCAAGCCCGGTATGACAGCAGAAAAACGACGCTGAATTTTTTACTTCCGGCTTAAGGCTTATGGCTCTGTTTAAGCCGTTGCGCTCGGTATTTGCATCTGTGCAATCAAGCGGTTGATTTCCAGCACGGTTTCTTTGTGCCGTGCCTTGGCATTTTCGGGCATGACCAGCAAGCCCATGGTATAGCTGAACGCACCCCGGCCATGAATATAAAGGCGACCGCTGAAAAATCCCTTTACATGCTTGGCGATCAACAAAGGCTGATATTTGTGGAATATACGCATCTCGCACCTCTGCTTGTAATGTTGTCTTTAAAATGAAAACTAACCCAGGGATCTCAGGGCCTGAAAACGGTGCTGGTAATGGGGCTGAATATTATGCGGCCCCTCCAGCCAGTCGAATACCGCACCCTGTCCGGTGCCGAAAGACACTTTGGCAATGCCGGACGTAACAAAAATGGGTGCCATGGTTGCCGGGCACAGGCTTTCTACCAAAAAGCCCACTATCGGCATATGACTGACCACCAACAGGTTGCCCTCGGGATGCAAGTCGCCGTACGCCAGCAACAAACTGGCCGCTATATCGGCATCGGCATCGGGAGTCAGCTCGTCGCAGGTTTCTACCTGGCTGGCAGAAACATATTTTGATAACTGCTGCCAGGTCTGGCTGGTACGCAGATAAGGACTCACTAGCACACGATCGAACTTTGGCACCTGCGGTGCTAACCATTGCGCCATCAAGCAGACTTCATCCCTTCCCTGCTCGGTGAGCGGCCGCAATGCATCGGTAGATGCCTGTGCGGCTGCTTGCCCATGGCGCATGATAAAGATATTCATCTCCACCTCACTGTCAGGCGAACCCGCCTTTTTCATCGGCGGGCATCATACCCCTGCATCTGGTTGTGCTCAAGGATCTAGCTCACTCTTTAGCCATCGTTCTTTATTCATTTTATGCCGGCCACCGGCCTCTACTATCAAGACCTGCTTTCTCTCCATTAACTTACCTATAACATAAATCAGGTAACAAAAGTGAGTCTCATGCTCACTTATAGATCTTAGTCCGGTTTAACCATATCAGGGGAAGAAGATCGCGTAAAAGCCTATAGACGGCGAATGACAGCCAGATGACAACGACAAGGCAGAACCGGAATAAAGACAAAAAAAACTGGCCATTGGCCAGTAAAACTCACATTAGCTGCATGAAACAAGACAGGTGATGGATGACGTAAACGTTAGTGGTGACTGCCCCTAACACTGCATCAGCATACGCTTGCTGCCATGTAAAAAGATGACCTGGATCAATAAAAACCGGTTCAGCGCCGGCGTTTATCAAGCCATATCAAGAACAGACAGGCTCCGGCCGACAGGCCAATAAAACCCAGCAAAAACAACAGCGGCATGGCGGAATAGTCCCACACCTGTTGCAGTAACGTTTCTAATATACTCATGAATGCCTTGTAGAATTACGGTGACGAAAAGCACAGTTCAGGCGCGCAGCAAGCTATAATCAAGCCCTCGGGCACGCAACAATGACCAGCGTCGTTTGGCCATGAACAGTGGCAATACCGCCGGCCCAAACAGACAGCCCAGCAAGGCCCAACGCCGTGGTGGCAAGGCACTGTGCAACGCACCAATATAAAACATGCTGCCAAACACCGGAGCCGCTAAAGTTAAGATAAGGAACATATAAAACCCTCCTGATTGCGCAAGATTAACACAACTTTTATCGGCTTGGCAGCGTCGAACGCAGGATATGCCCGGCAAAGGAATGGACGAATAAGGTCAGAGTATTCGCCTGTATCCGTCAGATTCCGGCATATACAGGTTCCGTCTCGTTAACAACAATATCGCTATGCTTGAGTTTGAGCGCTCCCCTGCGCTTGCTTTTAAAAGACACAGGGCTAATAGTGGCTCAGACAGCAACAACCTGGTTGTACTGGTGGCATGATAATCACCGATGCCAAGGAGGTCAGAATGCCTTATCGAAATATTCTGGTGGCTCTGGAGCTGAATCACCGCGAAAAGCCATTATTGAAACGAGCAGTAGAATTGGCGGAATGCCATCAGGCCCGGCTGCATATCATTCATGTATCACCTGAGCTGGGAGGGGTGTACACCGGCAGCCTTAATATGGACTTGCGCCAGCTGAAAAATAAACTGCGGCTGGAAAACGGCCACGAAATCGTGCAAATGCTAAAGTGCGAACAGCACAATGCCAATACGATTTCGCTCCCCAATGGCGATATTCATCAGGCGGTGCAACAGGCGGTAAAAGAGCATCAGGCCGATTTGCTGATTTGTGGTCGTCAGCTTGAGCGCCCTTTCCTTGGGCACTTTTTTTCCAACTCTACCGGCTTTCTCGATATTAATGGCTGCGATTTGCTGGTGATCAAACTCTCCGAACATCACGACGCAAAAAAACCAGAAGTTTGAAGTACATCGCCTTATGACGATATAAGCCCAGTATTAACGAACGCAAAAACCTTGCTGGCGTAAAAAATCCAGCATAAAGGGTCGTGCTTCTTTGGCCAGGGTATCGCCTATTTGCCCCGTCCAGCTCATTTCCTTGTTGCCACCGGTGCGAGTGCGGTAATAGTGCTGCACCTGTTGGTCATAGTCTTGCATCTGCCGGGCATCAAACTCGCTCGGATAGTGATTTTCACAAAACATCAGGCTCGACGGTAACCGTGGCTTGGGTTCAGGGTCTTGTGCCGGATACCCCAGACACAGCCCAAACAGGGGAATCACGCCCTTCGGCAGCCGCAACAGGTCACATAATTCATGAGGCTGGTTACGCACCGCACCAATAAACACCCCTCCCAGTCCCAACGACTCGGCGGCGGTTAACGCATTCTGTCCCATTAGCGCGGTGTCGATGGCACCAATCAGCAACTGCTCGGCAAAGCCGGTTTTGGCCTCTGGCACCCACTGCAGATGGCGATGAAAGTCGGCGCAAAATACCCAGAATTCGGCGGCGCTGCCCACATACGCCTGGTTGCCGCACAGGGCCATCACCCGCTCTCTGAGGTTGGGGTCACTGATGCGAATAACGGCAGACGCCTGCAGAAAACTCGAACTGGAGGCCGCCTGGGCAGACGCCATAATGGCGTTGCGCTGCTCGTCACTCACGGTTTGCTCGGTAAACTGGCGAATGGATCTGTGCTGGCGCATTACGGTGATGGTGCTGGATGTAGCGGCGGACATGATTACCTCTTGCTGTCACTCTATGTGTATTATTACCTTAATGGAATTAAGTGCCAAATGGGAGACGCAGTGCGAGAAACTCAACACATAAAGCCCATGTCGCGTCACAACGGCTTAGCGCTGACAGTGGCAGGTTTGATACTGATGCCTGTGGTGCTGGCCGTGGGCTACTGGCTGGACGGCCAAGCTCGGTTGGTGTTGGTGTTTTTGTTTTTAGCCTGCATGATCATGTCGATATTGGGCGCCCTCAAACTGCGTGAGCCTCGTTACAGTTTTTCGCTGAGTGCCGAGCACCTGCATTTTCATCACAAAATAGGCGGCTGGAGTCTGCACTGGAGCAACATTATTCGTATTGATCAGGCGCGCTTGCACAGTGGGCTTAATTTGGAGGAGCTGCCCTATATCGGTATTAAAATCCGCGACTACGATGAATTGTTGCCCCTTATGACGCCGCGGATGGTGGTTCATCTGCTCACCGAGCAACGGCCGCTGTTGGCCATGGCGTTGCGCCACGGCGCCATCAGCCGCTACGAGCTGCAAGAGTGGTTGGTGGAAGACAGCCATTATCGCTCGTCCAAAGGGCAAGACTATCAGGGGTTGGCTGCCATGCTGGGCCACCGCATGACCCATTTACGGGATCTGTATGGTTACGACTTGCTTATTCACGAGTCGTCACTCGACCGTGACGCCCCCGAGTTTGTAACGCTGCTGCGTAGTTATTTGAATCCTTGAAGATATTAAGACATCGCGGTACGTTCAGCGCCGTACGCCATACGTTCAAGACCAACACCTGTTTGTCTTACAGCGTAAGGCGTAAAGTGTGTTTCACTGTGCCTTGTCCAGCTCTTCCTCCCACAGAATCACCCGACCTTCTGGCCAGACTTGATCAAGCTCTGCGTATTTTTTTTCCAGCAGATGGCGCTTTATTTTCAGGGTCGGCGTCATCAAATCGTTTTCAATGGTCCAGGGGGCCTGCATCACCAACATACCCGCCAGGCGCTGATGAGACTCCAGCTGCTGGTTAATCTGCTCGAACGTGGCAGCCAGCTGCTCGACTATTTTTCCTTTGTGGTGCAGATCAACGCCGTCTGCCAGCTGTACCAGCGCCAGCGGCTGTGCCAGGCCACTACCTATTACACAGCTTTGCTCTATGAGGGCATTTTCGGCCAGGCGGGTTTCAATGGGCACGGGCAGCACATATTTGCCTTTGGCGGTTTTAAACGCATCTTTAAGGCGCCCGGTAATACTGAGAAAGCCTTCACCGTCCAGTTTTCCCTGATCGCCGGTGTGTAACCAGCCATCTTGCAGTACCTGCTGCGTGGCGTCTTCCTGCTTGTAATAACCCCGCATCATGCCCGGGCAACGACAGAGAATTTCACCCTGCTCACTGATGCGAATATCCACATGTACTCCCCGCCTGCCCACCGTGCCCACCTTGTCGGAGCGATAGGGATAGTTAAGAGTAGAGTAAGCCAGATTTTCGGTCATGCCCCAGGCTTCGGTGATCGGCATGTCGAGCCGTTCGTACCAGCGCAGTAACGAGGGGGACACAGGTGCCGAGCCACACCCCAGAATGCGGGCGTCTTTCAGCCCCAAACCCGCACGGATCTTCTTTTTGACAAGCCCGGAAACAAACGGAATTTTCAGCAATATATCCAACTTGGGCTGGGAGAGTTTGTTCAGAATTCCGCTGCGAAAGTTGGTCCATAAGCGGGGCACAGAAATGAACACCGTCGGCGAGGTGTGACTGACATCCGAAATAAAGGTGTCCAGGCTTTGCACAAACCCCACCTGCATACCGCTGTACAAGCTGGAGCCCAGCACGTAAACCCGTTCGGTTATGTGTGACAGCGGCAGATAAGACACCACACGATCATGCTTATCCAGCGCCGTGGTGGTCACCACCCCTTGCGCGGCGGCGGCAAAAGCACCAAAGTCGATCATCACGCCTTTGGGTGCGCCCGTACTGCCCGAGGTATACACAATGGTCATCAACTGCTTGGGGCTGGGCACTGGCGGTAGAGTGATGGGTTCGTGCGCCAGCAGTGTTTTCCAATCATGCTGGCAGTCGAGGCTCGACGGATACGGCATGGCAATGCGGATGATGCCCTCGGGAATACCTGCTTCCTGAATGCCGGGATCGTCCAGCTTGCCGGTAATAATGGCCCGACTTTCGCTGTGCTCCAGCACATAACGCACCGTGTCTGCTCCCGCGGTAGGATAAATGGGCACGCTGATAAAACCGCCCATTTGCAGCGCAAAATCACAAATAAACCATTCGGCGCAGTTTTTGGACAGCAACGCCACTTTGTCTTCAGGCTCCAGCCCCAGGGCATACAAGCCAGCCACCAGGCGCGCAGCCTGATCCAGCACCTGAGACCAGGAAAAGGAATGCCAATGCCCGTCTTTTGGCTGGCGTAAGTAAACATCTTCGGGCTGACGCTCGGCTCGTTCGTAGAGCATGGCCAGCGGCAGCTTATCGGCGGTGTCAGTCATGGGCATCCTTGGCAGCTAAGAAGTTTCATATTCAATAGCATAGCCGAAACTGTTCACCGAGATACGCCCAGGTGATTGATGTATTTCACAAATAATCACCATGACTGTCAGGTCAGCTCAGCTCAATCGCACTTACCCTATCCCGACCGGCTGCTTTGGCCTGATATAACTGCGCATCGGCCGCCGCCAGCAAGGCCTCGGGGCTGGAATCCGCGCCGGGTATTTGAGTGGCAACACCAAGACTGATCGACACCAGGGGGCCGGCAGCCGAGTCCTGGTGCTTTATCTCCAGCGCCTTGACTGCCGCCCGCATCGCCTCCGCCCGCTGAATAGCACCCAGGCTATCGGTTTCGGGAAGAATACACACAAACTCTTCGCCACCGTAGCGCGCCACCAAGTCATGAGGCCTTCTCACCGTCTGAGTCAATACGCCAGCCACCGCCACCAGGCAGGCATCTCCCTGCTGGTGTCCGTAGGTGTCGTTGTATTGCTTGAACGAGTCCAAATCCAGCAACACCAACGACAAGGGATGCCCCTCGCGCTGACAGGCGCGCCAGCTGATAGCCAACTCTTCATCGAATTTTCGTCGATTGGCGACCTTGGTCAGACCGTCGATCATGGCAAAAGAGCGCAGCAGATCACTTTGCAGCTTCAACGCCAGATGGGTGCGTACCCGGGCCGAGACGATCACTGGATTGACCGGCTTGGTGATAAAATCCACCGCACCAATTTCAAAGCCCAAGGCTTCGTCGCCATCCTGATTTTGCGAGGTCACGAAAATAACCGGAATATCCCGAGTCCCCGGATCGGCCTTCAACCGGCGACACACCTCATGGCCGCTGATCCCCGGCATGACCACGTCCAGTAATATGATGTCCGGGCGTTGCTCCCGGCAAACGGTCATCGCCTGTTCGCCATCGGTGGCCATCAGCACCTCGAATTCACCCCGAAACACCTGATGCAGCACCCGTATGTTGACCGGCTGATCGTCCACAATCAGGATCCGTAGCGGGCCTACAGGATGGGGAAAGGCATCCAGTAATTGTGTCAGATTCATAACGCCTCCAATCGTTCACTTACTATCCTGCTCGCAGCGGCGAAATCAAGATTCTGGACGGCGGCAGTCAGTGATGGCCGCTGGTCATTCAATGACTCGAGTACCGAAACCGGCAGCCGCTCAAAGCAGTCAATGGCGTCCATATTCCCCGCCTCCAGCAGCGCCAGTAGCTGCTCGAGTTGTTCTTTGGGGCAGCCCCCCGTCGCTTCCTGGGTGTCAGGTATCGCCTCCACACTCGCCACTGGCTTGGCGGCCGTCACCTGCATGCTGACGGCTTCAAGCAAAGCCGCCCGCTCCTGCGCCAGCTGTGCTTTCAAGGCAGACAGAGCGGCGGCGTTCAACGAGGAAAAGGCCTGCTCCGTGTTCTGGTCGCGAAGCTGTTGCTCGAGCGCGGACAGGCGAGCAGCAAAGCTTGCCGCCCCCATGGTGCCCGCCGCCCCTCTGAAGGTATGCAGTGTCGCCGCTGCTGCCACCGGATCTCGCGCTCCAACATGGCGCTCCAGCTCATCAAACAAGGCGCCTGCTTCTTTCTCGAATCCGATCAGCAGTCGTTGGTACAAACCGGCATCGCCACCGAAACGACGGATAATAGCCGCGATGTTGTCGCCTGCCTCGACGTGGCTCTCTACCGCCCGCTCGACGACCAGACCGCCGGAGTTAGAGCAAAACGACAGTAACACGGCCACCAGTTGCTCTATATCCACCGGCTTGCCGATGTGCGCATTCATGCCCGCCGCCAGACAGGCTCGCTGATCTTCCATGCTCACATTGGCCGTCATCGCCAGTATCGGTAATTCCAGGCAGGCACCATGGGCCCTGATACGCCGGGTGGCTTCCAGACCATCGATATCGGGCATTTGCATGTCCATCAATACCATGTCGAACGCCGTCGGCGCCCCAACCACCTTGCTGACCCCTTCCAGCCCGCCTTCGGCCAGCTCGACAACGGCGCCTTCGCCGCGCAGTAATTCGGCGGCAACCTGGCGGTTGAGGGCATTATCTTCCACCACCAACAGGCGCAACCCTATGAGTCGTTGCCGTGAGGGAGCAGGAATGGCCTTATGCTCCGACGCCATCGTCTCTCCTGCCAAAGCTCGCTGCACTGTGCTGATCAGCTGTTGCGGCGTCACGGGTTTGGTAAGGAAGTCGGTAAAGGGCGGATTCGCCGTCTGCTGAGCTTGAGCCAGTTGTTCGCGACCATAGGCCGTGATCATGATAACGGTAGGCAGGTGCTCCTGAACCAGAGTCCGGATCTTCGTCGCCGCCTCCAGGCCGTTCATGTCCGGCATGGCCCAGTCCATCAGCACCAGGTCATAGTCATTGTTTTGTTGTACTTCCAGCAAGGCTTGCTGTCCGCTGTTGGCTGTACTCACTTGCCAGCCCTGCTGGCGGGCCACCCGGGCCAGAATGTCGGCCGATATGTGATGATCGTCCACCACCAGTACTCGCAGCGGCTGCTCGGATATCTCCGCCGTCACCAGCGGCTGCACTTCCTGTTCAAGACCCAGCATCACCTCAAACCAGAAGCAGCTTCCCTCGCCCAGGGTGCTGCTCACATGCAGCTCGGTCCCCATAAGCGCCAGCAGCCGTTTGCTGATCACCAGCCCAAGGCCGGTACCGCCAAAACGACGTGCAGTGGAAGCTTCCGCCTGATTGAACCCCTCGAGAATATAGTCGAGCTTGTCCTCGGCAATGCCGATACCGGTATCGATGACCTCTACCCGCAGTCGCACCCATTCCGGGCATCGACTCAGCTCACTGAGACGAATGACCACTTCTCCCTGCTCGGTGAACTTGATGGCGTTACCCGCCAGGTTGATCAGAACCTGCTGCAGTCGCAAGCGATCGCCAATCAGGCTGCCGGGCAGCGAGGGCGCAAAGTCGAACATCAGCTCGACCGGTTTGATGCCCAGGTTACCGGACAATACCACCGCCAGCTCCTGCATCAGATCTTCCAGCTCAAACGGGTGAGGCTCCAGCTGCAGTTTGCCAGCCTCGATTTTGGAGTAGTCGAGAATGTCGTTAAGCAGCCCCAGCAAGGAACGGGCGGCCTTGTAGGTCTTGGCGATGTAATCACTTTGCCGCTGATCCAGCGCCGTCTGCTGCACCAGCTGCAACATGCCCAGCACCGCATTCAGGGGGGTGCGAATTTCATGACTCATGTTGGAGAGAAAGGTCGACTTGGCGGCACTGGCTTCGTCGGCCCGGGCCTTGGCCTGGCGCAAGCCGGTTTCGAGTTCACGCTGGGGGGTGATATCGAGATTAATGCCCGTGATCCGAATGACCTGCCCTTCGGCATCGTGTTCGACCTGGGCACCCGCCTGTATATAGCGGATATCGCCATTGGGTAACCGCAGCCGAAACACCGGATCGTAAGAGGCAGTGCCCTTCATTGCTGCTTCCATGGCAGCAACGGCGTGATCTGCATCGTCTGGATGCAGTCGGGCATGCCAGTGCTCGTAGCCAAGCCCCTGTTTGCGCAGGCTCACCGGATAACCGTAAAGCTCGAACATCTTGTCGTTCCAGTCCAGCCTATTGTCCGCCAGCGTCCAGGTCCAGATACCCAGCCGGGCAATATCTGCCGCCATCAACAACTGATCCCGGGCCGCCGTCAGTTCGGCGGTCCGCAGGGCGATCTCGGCTTCCAGGCTGCTGTTGAGTTCAAGTACCCGTGCCTCGGCCTCTTTCTGACTGGTGATATCCCGTACCGTCTTCGAGGCCCCGATCACCTGGCCCGCGCTGTTAAGAATGGGCGAGACGGTAACAGACACAGGGAATCGACTGCCGTCTTGCCGCTGGCGAAGAGTTTCAAAATGGGGAATATGGTCGCCATTGCGAACCCGGGCAAGAATGCTGGCCTCTTCCTGTTGCCGGTCTTGCGGCACCACCAGGCGAGTCAACGGCTGACCGATTGCCACCGACGCGGGATAACCGAATAGCTGTTCTGCGCCCCGGTTCCAGCTGGTGATGACCCCATCGAGTGTCTTGCCGATGATGCCATCGATCGAGCTCTCGACGATGGCCGCCAGTCTGGCCTGCTCGTCCAATACCTGATGGCGGCGTTGTCGACTGAGATGAGTGGTGCCGATAAGCAAGGCCGCCAATAGGCTGATCAGCGCTCCCAGCAGGAAAAATTGCAGCGGCGAGCTTGGATTCAGGGCGGCAATAAAGGCAGGAGTCACGCTGAATCGCGACTCCCAGCGGCGACCGTACACCTCTAACTGAATAGTCTGGGTATAGGCAGACGGAGACGCGATGGCCTTGGAGTTACTGCTGTAGAAGCGTGTGCTTTCATCCTTCGAGGTCACATCAAACAATTCGAGTTGTGCAGCATCAACATCCAGATTCAGGCTAGACAACACCTCCTCCATCAGCAGGGGAGCATAGCTCCAGCCAATCGTCTGCTGCTCACGCTCGGCCTCGGTGGCCGGCGTTATGCCATTACGATAAACGGGCATCAGGATCAAAAAGGATTGCAGTGGCTTGCCGCTGGCCTGTACCAGGGTGATGGGCCCGCTTAGCCGAACTTTCCCGCTACGCATCGCCGCCTCTGCCGCGGCGCGGCGGGTTTTCTCCGAGCCGATATCCAGGCCGACCGCCTCGATATTGCGCTCCACGGGTTCAATATACTGGATAACATAACGTTCACTGTTATGAGCATTCAGCTCTCTGACGCGAAAATCCGGCCAGCCATTGGCGCGGGCCTGTTCGACAAACGCGTCGGTGCCGGCTTGCGACACCCGGCGAATAAAACCAAACCCCCGGGCACCGGGAAACTCTTGATCTATGTCTCGCGCCAGGCTGTACCGATGAAAAAGCTCCCGATTGAATTCATTATCTCCAGCGCTCAGCACGGCGCCACGAGCGCCGCGCAATCCATACTGGTAGAGTTCAAGCCGCTGGAGTACCGCGGTGTTGGCTCGCGCCGCGGCGTCGGCTACCGCCTTCTCGACTCGCTGCTCGTTACTCTGATGTAGTTGCCAGGCCAATAATATACTCACTACCAGTCCGACAATCAGGGTAAGCAATGACCAAGGATTTTTGATAAAACCAGGATGTAGCGTCAACGTATTGATTCCTTTCGCGTCAGACGTGCTGTATCGAGCGGGGCTTAGCCCGGCAGATACATGCGGAGCCTCGTTTGGATGTCTCTAATGTAGATGAATCGCTGCCGCATGAAAACCTCTAAAAAATGCAGCATGCCGGCATGAACTGCCTGAGATGAGATAATGAGATAAAATGACGGTGCTGAAACACAAAAAACCCGCTGATTGCTCAGCGGGTTTTTCTTGAATATGGCGGTGAGGGAGAGATTCGAACTCTCGATACGTTGCCGTATACACGCTTTCCAGGCGTGCTCCTTAAGCCACTCGGACACCTCACCAGATTTTTTGTTGCAATAACAGGCTATTGGCTTGTTCAGCGGGGCGTATAGTAGGCAAGCGACGGCGCGGGTGCAATCTTTTTTTGCCATCACATAACTGGTTGCGCAATATTACGCCATTATGGTGCTGTTCTCGGCCCTTACCGTAGAGACAGGCGACGACTGGCGGCGGTTCTGG
Organism: Oceanisphaera marina; assembly: GCF_014643915.1. Taxonomy (GTDB): domain Bacteria; phylum Pseudomonadota; class Gammaproteobacteria; order Enterobacterales; family Aeromonadaceae; genus Oceanimonas; species Oceanimonas marina. The sequence continues at coordinate 46,104 of NZ_BMKE01000017.1, read as the reverse complement.
CATAATGGCCGCCCAGTTTTTCAGGCACTATAGGACGATAATGACGGCAACAGCAGCTTTAACTCAGCTTAACGAGCGCTTTCGGGGCTATTACCCTGTGGTAATCGACGTGGAAACCGGCGGTTTTAATGCCAAAACAGATGCGTTGCTCGAAATTGCCGCTATTACCCTGAAAATGGATAAAGACGGTTGGCTGATACCCGATCAGACGTTCCATTTTAATGTATCCCCTTTCGAGGGCGCCAATCTGGAGCCCGCCGCCCTGGCGTTTACCGGTATCGATCCTCATAGTGCCCTGCGCGGCGCGGTAACCGAACGCGAAGCCCTGGAGCAGATCTTCAAGGGCATACGCAAAGGGCTCAAGGCCAACAAGTGCCAGCGCGCCATTATTGTGGCCCACAACGCCTCTTTTGATCATGGCTTTGTGATGGCGGCCGCCGAACGTGCCGATATCAAGCGCAATCCGTTTCACCCTTTTGCCACCTTTGACACCGCCAGTCTGGCGGGCCTGGCTCTGGGGCAAACCGTACTGGCCAAGGCCTGCAAAGCCGCCGGCATGGAGTTTGACAATAAAGAAGCGCACAGCGCCCTGTACGACACGCAAAAAACCACCGAGTTATTCTGCCGGATCGTCAATCGTTGGAAGGCGCTGGGTGGCTGGCCACTGGCGCCGGTTGAAAACGATCAGGCGCCTCAACAAGATCAGCCTGTTGATAACTCGGCCAGTCGCGCCCTTTAATCTTTACCGGGATAATCTATTAACGGCAGCGTCTGACGCTGCCGTTGGTATTGATGGTGCCCTATCACGCCTGAGCCCGTTTCTGGTTCGTTACCTCCTCGGAGAGGTGCCCGGTTCTCACCCAGAGTCGGGTTTGGGGTGCCAGCTGCAAGTCTGGCTCACTGCCCGGGGCAAACCTAAACCAGCTTAACGCCGCATAACTGGCGTCACCTTGCTGCACATCGCCTTCCAACACCAACAGCTCTAATCCGCCTTTATAACAACAGGCCGGAAATACGCCACCCTCGGGAAAATGCAGCACACTGGTATGCACCCCCTTATGCTGATGCAACGGCAAACGGCGATATCCTTTATGGCCGGTTATCCATAATCCCTGCTCTGGCAGCACCTTGATCCACTTGTCATCGTCTGGCGAGAACTGGTTCAATTTCACAAAAATCGTGCAGCCATCCCGGGTAAAAGAACGATGACGGCTGCCCGGAGGATTACGAACATAAGAGCCGGCAGGGTAATCACCACTTTCATCCGAAAAGGTCCCTTCCAGCACCCAGAATTCTTCACCCAGAGGATGAAGATGCTCGGGAAAATACGAGTCGGGCTCAAAACGTACCAGGCTGGTGACATGACCACTTTCTGCCTGCTCGCGTTCAATAGGATAGCGCCATACACCCGACGCTGGTGAAGATTGCCAGCGGTCGGCATCGTAGCGAAGGGAAAGGGATTGGGAGAAATTCATATTCAGCATCGGTTCGTGTCCCGACAGACGAGGGGGACACCATATTCCCCCGCCCTCGCCTGCGGGTCAAGCCTGAAAAGCAGCTGGAAGCTTTCAGCGATAAGCCGGCAGAAAAACACCGAACCTGCCGACTCGGTGCTGATGATTAACTTTCCCCGAGTGCTTTTGTGTATTGCGTGGCTAAAACCTTGGAAACCATTCTGCTCCGCAGAACCTGCAGCTAAAGCGCAGGGCTACAAAAGACAGCGTGTATTTTTAGCCAAGCGCTTGGTGCTGAAAGCTGTTTTTATCTTTTACTGACAGCTGATGGCTGACCGCTGTGCAGTCATAGCGATACTGGTCGCCGTCGGGCACGAAAGTGAGGCGGTGGCTGATGCAGCCGGGGGCGTCTTGCTCGTGATGCGAGACAAACAGCAACTGGGTGCTGCCCTCGGCGACCAGCAAGTCGATCCAGCGTTTTACCCAGTGGCGGTTGAAGCTGTCCAGGCCTTGCAGCGGCTCGTCGAGGATCAGGATAGGCGGATGCTTGACCATGGCGCGGGCAATCAGCAACAGCCGCTGCTGGCCATAAGATAAATGACGAAACGGCTCGTTGGCCAGGTGCGCCATGCCCAACAGCGTCAGCCACTGCTCGACCAGTGCCAGCTGGGTGCTGCCCGGCTGCTGATACACGCCGATAGAGTCGAAAAATCCCGACAGAATCACTGCCTTGGGAGTCGCCGTAACGCGATAGTCCTGCTGCATACTGGTGCTCACATAACCAATGTGCTGCTTGATATCCCAGATGCTTTCGCCGCTGCCTCTCTTGTGCCCGAACAAGGTCAGATCGTTGCTGTACCCCTGAGGATGGTCGCCGGTGACCAGGCTTAACAGCGTCGACTTGCCGGCACCATTGGGGCCGATGATCTGCCAGTGCTGCCCGGGATCCACCTGCCAGTTCAAACCGGTTAAAATACGCTTGTCGCCATAGCTGACCTGTATGTCACGCATCACAATACGAGGCGTGTCGACATCCAGGGCGCGGCGCTCGGCATCCGGGTCGGCGGGTGGCAAGGCCTGGGTCGCGGCTTCCATGGCCGCCAGATGGCTTAATTGCAGCAGCTCGGCCGAGGCGGCAATCTCGGCACGCGGCCCGGCAAGGCTAAGCTCACATTCGGCTAACAGGCCCAGCCGATCACTGAACTCGGGCAGCTCTTCCAATCGGTTTACAATCAACACCAGGGTTTGCCCGGCCGTGACCAGTTCCTGCAACAGGCTCATGAGCCCCGCATGGGCGCCCACATCCAGTCCGTCGAAGGGTTCATCCAGGATCAGCAACTCGGGGTGTTGCAGCAAGGCGCGGCACAACAGAACTTTGCGCGTTTCGCCGGTAGACAGATAACGAAAGCCACGATCCAGCAGCGTGGTAATGCCAAAACGCTCGGCCAGTGCCGCCAGCTCGGCAGGATCACCGCCCTGTTCCAGCATGATTTGCCGTGCGGTGTGGCCCTGATCTTCATAATCGAGCAAGTCACTTTCGTCTTCTTCCCGCTCGCGGTCGGCCAACTGTTGCAGTTGTTCAAACGACACCCACTCGGTGCGCGTGAAACCGTTTTCCGACGCCCCCTGCAGCAACTTGAGCTCACCGGCCAGGGCGCGAGCCAGTGCGGTTTTGCCACTGCCATTGGCACCCACAAAGCTCCAGCACTGCCCGGCGTGCAGCTCGAGTTGCTTGATACGCAAACTGTGCTGTTCGCTAATGGCAAAATGGGCGTTACTGATACAAATAGCAGTCATGGGAGCTGAATTCCTTTTCCATAATGAGACAAAGCCGACATCATTAACAACCCAGCGCTGCGATGCAAGAGGACGTCCGATAAAAATGCGCGTCTTAAATGTGAGCCAGCGCGCAACTAAAGGGGCAGAAACAGGCTAACGTTTAGGTGTTGTCTTTAATCGAGGAGTTGACTATGCGCTATCATCCGGACCTGCTCAACGAACTGAATTTTCTGCTCAATTTCAATCTGGACACTACTCAGCAAGGGCTCAAGGTACACAAAAATGCCGATCCCGAAGTCATAGCGGCGGCGAAATCCCTGCATGAAAAAGGCTTGATCACCATGAACGATGGCGGTTACCTGACCGATCTGGGCCGGGAAGCCAGTGAGCATGCCCAGGCACTGCTTACCCTGCTGCGTGAACCGCAAACGGCATAACCCTGCGGGGTGCGTCAGCCTTAGGCTATCAAGGGGCAGTTAGAAAATCACCGATAACCAGAATCAAAAATGCCGGCATAAGCCGGCATTTTTATATTACTCAGTTAATCTGAAACGTATTAACGCTTCAGGTCACCTGCGTTTTCAGTCAGGTACTTGGCCACACCTTCGGTAGAAGCCTGCATGCCTTTTTTGCCTTTTTCCCACTGTGCAGGACATACTTCGCCGTGCTCTTCGTGGAACTGCAGCGCGTCAACCATGCGCAGCATTTCGTCGATGTTACGACCCAGAGGCAGATCATTTACTACCTGGTGACGAACCTGGCCGTTGTTGTCGATCAGGAAAGAGCCACGGAAAGCCACACCGGCTTCTGGATGCTCAACGTCGTATGCTTTACAGATATCGTGCTTAACGTCGGCAACCAGCGGGTATTTCACCTGGCCAATACCGCCGTTTTCAACACTGGTGTTACGCCATGCGTTGTGGCTGAACTGAGAGTCGATGGACACGCCGATCACTTCTACGCCGCGCTTTTGAAACTCTTCAAAGCGATCATCAAAGGCGATCAGCTCGGAAGGACATACGAAGGTGAAGTCCAGCGGGTAGAAGAACAGCACGGCTGCTTTACCTTTGGTGAACTCTTTCAGGTTGAAGTTTTCAACGATTTCGCCATTGCCCAGTACAGCTGCAGCAGTGAAGTCTGGGGCCTGACGGCCTACCAATACGCTCATGTCTATCTCCTTGGTAATTACACTAATGGGTTTGCAACAAACCACGTCGTTCGACTTGTTAGTATATGGGCGCCCTCCTTCAAACCCAAGGGGGACCGTCGGCTATATCTACTCGTTTGCACAAAATGACACCAGGGCCAGGATATTAATGATCAAAAAAGCTCGACATTCAGGGCTGAATTCGCAAACTAGCCCCCCTCGTCTTATAAACTCATAAGGATAATCAATGAATCCTGTTGTTATCGCAGTCTGTCTGATGCTGGTACTCAGCCTGCTGCGCATCAACGTGGTGATCTCTCTCACCCTCAGCGCCCTTGTCGGCGGTATTGTCGGGGGCTTGTCGCTCACCGATACCGCCAATATTTTTGCCGGTGGTCTGGGCGGCGGCGCGACCATAGCGCTGAGCTATGCCATGCTGGGCGCCTTTGCCATTGCCATTGCTCGTTCGGGCATCACCGATTTGCTGGCGTTCAAGGTCATCAAGGCGCTGGGTAAAGATGCCAGTGCCGGGCGCATGTTATGGATCAAAAGTGTGCTGCTGGGTACCTTGCTGCTGGTGGCGGTTTCATCGCAAAATCTGATCCCCATCCACATTGCCTTTATTCCGATTCTGATCCCGCCGCTGCTGCATGTAATAGCCAAACTTAAACTGGACCGTCGCGCCGTGGCCTGTGTGCTGACCTTTGGTCTGACCGCCACCTACATGATGCTGCCCATTGGCTTTGGCGGTATTTTTCTGAATACCGTCTTGCTGGCCAATCTGCTGGAAAACGGCGTTGCAGTGACTAAATCCATGCTGCCAATTGCCATGGGCATCCCGGTGGGCGGCATGTTTTTAGGCTTGTTGGTGGCGCTGTTTTTCAGTTACCGCAAACCCCGTGAATATGATGAAAGCAAAATTGTAGCGGTAGAGCCCGAGCACATTCAAATCAATGTGCCGCACCTGCTGATTGCCGTGGTGGCCATTGGCGCCGCCCTGACTCTGCAACTATATAGTGACTCTATTATTCTGGGGGCCATGGTCGGCTTTATCATCTTTACCTTTGGTGGCGTGATCAAGTTTAAAGAAAGTCAGGACGCCTTCACCCAGGGGGTAAAGATGATGTCGCTGATTGGCTTTATCATGATTGCCGCCGCCGGCTTTGCTGCCGTCATCAAGGCCACGGATGGTATTGGCAGCCTGGTCATGGCCGTGGAAAGCACCATGGGTGACAATAAGCCTCTGGCGGCCCTGATGATGCTGATTGTGGGTTTGCTGATCACCATGGGCATAGGCTCGTCGTTTTCGACCATTCCCATTATTGCGCCTATTTATGCGCCCATGTGTATCGCCCTGGGCTTTTCGCCGCTGGCAACGCTGGCCATTATTGGTACCGCCGGCGCCCTGGGGGATGCGGGTTCTCCGGCTTCCGACTCCACCCTGGGCCCCACCTCGGGCTTGAATGCCGATGGCCAGCATGACCATATTTGGGACTCGGTGGTACCGACCTTTATTCACTACAACCTGCCGTTGATCGGCTTTGGCTGGCTGGCAGCCATGATATTGTGAGACAAAAAGGCAGTCAGCATTAAGCCGTAAGCTGTCAGCCACAAAAAACACCAAGCATAAAAAAAGCCGCACACTCATTTTGAGCGTGCGGCTTTTTTATCAAAAAATCATAAGTTCTAATTGCGAGTTTTGTACCTTAAAGGCACACTGCGGCCTTGAATAAGAGTTGTTAAAATATGGATGGTTTGGCCCCTTGGTGGAAGCAATGCTTCTGCGCTGAAGACTCACTTGATGATAGCCTTCAGGTGCCTTGACGACTCGCCCCCCTTTATCACGTTGAGGAACTGAATATGACCATGGTTACTGTCGCCGCCACCCAGATGGCCTGCAGCTGGAACAGAGACGAAAATATTGCCCGTGCCGAAAAACTGGTACGCGACGCCGCCGCCAAAGGCGCACAAATCATCCTGATTCAAGAGCTGTTTGAAGCACCCTACTTCTGTATCGACCAAAGCCCCGAGCATTTTGCCCTGGCTCAGGAAGTGGATAACAGCCCGCTTATCCAGCATTTTCAGGCGCTGGCCAAGGAGCTGGAAGTGGTATTACCGCTGAGCTTTTTCGAGCGTGCCGGCACCGCTTTTTACAATTCACTGGTAGTAATTGATGCCGATGGCAGCGTGCTCGACTTGTATCGCAAAACCCATATTCCCAATGGCCCCGGCTATCAGGAAAAGCAGTTTTTTACTCCTGGCGACACCGGATTCAAGGTCTGGCAAACTCGTTACGCCAAGATTGGCGTGGCCATTTGCTGGGATCAATGGTTCCCCGAAACCGCGCGCAGCCTGGCATTAATGGGTGCCGAGCTGATTTTCTTCCCGACCGCCATCGGCTCCGAGCCCCAGGATGCGACCATAGACAGTCAACCGCATTGGACTCGCACCCAGCAAGGCCACGCGGCAGCCAACCTGGTGCCGGTGATTGCCTCCAACCGCATTGGTACCGAGCAGAGCAAATTCCTGGACGGCGTGGAAATCACCTTTTACGGCTCTTCTTTTATCACCGACGAGTTTGGTGCCCTGGTACAGCAGGCCGATAAAACCAGCGAAGGGGTACTGGTGCACAGCTTCGATTTGGAGCAGGTAGCCAAACACCGTGCCAGCTGGGGCTTGTTTCGCGATCGTCGCCCTGGCATGTATGACACACTGCAAACCTCGGACGGCAAACAGCCGGGAGGCCGTTAATGGACGCACTAAAGGGCTTTTATATGCCCGCGGAGTGGGCTCGGCAAGAAGCGGTATGGATGATCTGGCCTCACCGCCCCGATAACTGGCGCGATAACGGCAAACCGGCGCAAGCTACCTTTGCGGCCCTGGCCGAGGCCATTGCCGTGGCCACGCCTGTATACATGGCGGTGCCAGAAGAAGAAATGGTTCACGCCCAACAAGTGATGCCGCCACAAGTCAAGCTGGTAGCCATAGACAGTGACGATGCCTGGGCACGCGATACCGGGCCTACCATGGTCATCAACCATAACGGGGATCGCGCCGGCATCAGCTGGATATTCAACGCCTGGGGCGGCCACGAAGAGGGCCTGTATTTTCCGTGGGAAAAAGATCAGGCCATGGCGGGCGCCATGCTGGCGCGCCAGGGGCTGCCCATGCACCCGTCGCCACTGGTGCTGGAAGGCGGCTCGATTCATGTGGACGGCGAAGGCACCCTGCTTACCACGGCCGAATGCCTGCTTAACCCCAATCGCAACCCGGACTACACCCAGCAGGATATTGAGCAGCAGCTGTCTGAATATCTGGGCGTCACGCATTTTATCTGGCTGCCGCAGGGTGTGTACCTGGATGAAACAGACGGCCATATCGATAACATGGCCTGTTTCGCCCGCCCAGGTGAAGTGATATTGCACTGGACCGACGATAAAAACGATCCACAATATGCCCGCTCTCAAGCCGCCTTCAAGGTGTTGAACCAGACGCGGGATGCCAAGGGCCGCCAGTTGAAAATATGGAAGCTGCCGCAACCCGGCCCCCTGCATATCACCAAACAGGAAGCGGCGGGTGTGGTAGAAGGCGCCGGCGTGCCTCGGCGTGCGGGGGATCGCATGGCCGCCTCTTACATCAACTTCCTGATCACCAACAACCGGCTGGTCTTTCCGCTGCTCGACGAACGTACTGATCAACAAGCTCAAGAGATGCTGCAAACCATCTTTCCCGAGCTGGACGTGGTGGGTGTGCCCACCCGGGAAATTCTGCTCGGCGGCGGCAACATTCACTGCATTACCCAGCAAATTCCCGCGGCAAAAACGTCGTAAGCATCAAGCTGTAAAGCGGTCAGTAACAACAAAAAGCCGAGTCTGATGACTCGGCTTTTTTTATGTGGAGCTAGTAGAATAAATTACTTGGCCCTGATTCTGCCCTTGAGACCGGTCAACCGTTCCAGAGCCGCTAACTGCTGCTCCAGCCGGGCCTTGTCGTCGGGGCCAACCCAGACTCTGTTCAGCTCGCCATGACGCGGAACCGAGGGTGTGGTTTGAGCACGGTATCCCGCTGCCTGCAGCTTTTTCACCAGCGCATTCACGTTGTCTGCATTACGAAACGCACCCAGCTGCACCACGTGCTCACCATGCTGCGGGGCCACCTGCTTGATCGTCGGCGCCGGCTGTACCACAGGGGCGGCCTTGACTATAGGCGCAGGTTTAACGACAGGTGCCGGCTTCGACTGCGGTTCAGGTTGTGGCTGTGGTGCAGGTGCCGCCGGTTTGGGCGCCACAGGCGGCGCTTCCCTGGCTTCTTCTATGGTCCACACCTCGGGTTCGGCGTCACGCTGAGCCGCCTGAGCCGGCTCGGGGGCCACTACCAGAGGGCGAACAGGCTCAAGCTCGGGGCGCAACGGTATGGTGACCGCCTCATCGGGGGCCAGCTGTTGCTTACCGTCCAGCAGATCGGGCAAAAAGATCACGCCCAATGCCACCAGAATAACGGTGCCTACCAATCGTTGCTGAAACTGTGTTGCCAAAGCCCCTCCCTACTTATTGCCGGTTATGCTGCCGGTAACGGCGCTGATTATCTTCTGCTTGCCAACGATTTACTTGCCAGTACGTCGGCAACGGTGAAAAAAGAGCCGAACGCAATGATCACATCCTGCTCGCCGGCGTTGGCTTGCGCCGCCGCCAAGGCATCGGCCACCGAATCAAAACAGTGCCCGGGCTGGCACCGAGACAACTCGGTCGCACTGGCGCCTCTTGGCCCACCCAGGCTCGCCAGATACCAGTCGTCAACCAGGTCGTGCAAGGGTGCCAGACTGGCGGCGATGTCTTTGTCTTTCAACATCCCCACCACCGCCACACAGCGCCCCTTGCCTTTGATCGACGGCAAGCGGCTGGCCAGATAAGCCGCCGACTCCGGATTATGGGCAACGTCCACCCACAAGCTTGGGCCCAGCTGTTGCAAGCGGCCGGTCAGCTGCGCCTGCACCAACCCGACCTTGATGGCCTCAATATCCGGCATAAATGGCGACAACGCCAATGTAGCCAGCGCCGTGGCCGCATTCATGACGGGTAAAGAAGGTAACGGCAAACCGGTTAACGCCAGGCCAAAGCCGGTAAAGGACCACTGCTGCGCCTGTGCGGGTACCTGGCTATCTTGCAGCTGCCAGGCGTATTCCCGTCCGGTGCAATACAAGGGGGTACCCACTTGCTCGGCATGGGCCAGCAAACTGGAAGGAGGATCCGCATCACCACATACCGCAGGCTTGTGCTGGCGAAAAATACCGGCTTTTTCAAAGCCGACACTTTCCCGATCCGAGCCCAGCCAGTCGGTATGATCCAGGGCAATGGTGGTGACCACGGTTTGATCCGAGGCCACCACATTGGTGGCATCCAGCCGTCCGCCCAGCCCGACTTCGAGCAACACCACCTCGGGGCTGGCTGCACGAAACAACCACAGCGCCGCCAACGTCGTAAACTCGAAGTAGGTGAGCGCCACCTCGGCCCTGGCCGTTTCGACCGCCGCAAAGGCGGCACAAAAATCGGTCGCGGCCGGGCTGTCGCCATTAATGCGTACCCGTTCGCGATAGTCCACCAGATGAGGGGATGAATACACCCCCACACTGCGGCCCGCCGCGCGCAACATGGACTCAAGCAAGGCACAGGTTGTGCCCTTGCCATTGGTGCCGCCCACGGTAATCACATAGCTGGGCAGGCTCAATAAACCCAATCGCTCTGCGACCAGGCTCATGCGGGACAGCCCAAGCTCGATGTGCGCCATGTTAAGGCCTTCCAGCACCGCCAGCCAGTCGGCCAGCGAACGCTGCGGCACTGTGCTTGTGCGGCTCATTATGCTTCGGCAGGCTCCTGGTTCATCAGCTTGCCGATAAGCCCTGCTACCTTGTCGCGCATTTCGCGGCGATCGATGATCAGGTCGATGGCGCCATGTTCCAGCAGGAATTCACTGCGCTGAAAGCCTTCGGGCAGCTTTTCGCGTACCGTTTGCTCGATAACGCGTGGGCCGGCAAAGCCGATCAGGGCCTTGGGTTCGCCCACGTTAATGTCACCCAGCATCGCCAGACTGGCAGATACGCCACCCATGGTGGGGTCGGTTAATACCGAAATATAAGGCAGACCGGCTTGTGACAAACGATTAAGGGCCGCGCTGGTTTTGGCCATCTGCATCAGCGAGAACAGGGCTTCTTGCATACGTGCACCACCAGAGGCAGAAAAACACACCAAGGCACGGTTTTCTTCTATACAGGCGTTAACGGCGGCGATAAAGCGTGCACCGACCACAGACGCCATGGAGCCGCCCATAAAGGAGAACTCAAAGGCGCACACCGCCACCGGAATGCCTTTCAGGGTGCCGGTCATGGAGACGATGGCGTCTTTTTCGTTGCTGGCTTTTTGTGCCGCGCTGATGCGGTCTTTATATTTCTTGGAATCTTTGAATTTAAGCACATCTTGTGGCTCAAACTCGGTACCCAGCTCTACGCGGCCGTCCTGATCCAGAAATTTGTCCAGACGCAGGCGTGCACCAATGCGCATATGGTGATCACACTTGGGGCACACTTCCAAATTGCGATCCAGCTCGGCGCGGTATAATACCTGCTCGCAACTGGTGCATTTGCTCCAGACACCTTCTGGAATATTGTGACGACGAACACCGATGTTCTTATTCTTGGGAAGAATTTTCTCTAGCCAACTCATGGAAATCCTTAGCGTGATTGCATCGTTATTGCAGCTTGCAAGCTGCGGGTTTTGCAAAATTATTGCAACAAAAGCAGACAGGCTGCCGGGTGTGCTTTCTTGGGAGACCCCGTTGTTATGGCGTGCATTAAACCATATATCAGCCTGCTCGTTGATAAAAAATTATCGGTTTGTGGCTCTGTACTAGGCGCCCAATGTATCGGGCAGCCACAAGGGGCCGGGTATGGTCGCTGGCAGGCCAAATGACTCGGGATAATCCACCGTCACCAAATACAGACCACCGGCCTTGGCGGTCGGGCCCGCTACGTTACGGTCCCGTGCCGCCAGTACCTCTTTCACCCAGCTAACCTCCATTTCGCCCAGCCCCACCTTGATCAGGGTACCGGCGATATTGCGTACCATGTGGTGCACAAAGGCATTGGCTTTAATGTCCAATACGACGTAATGCCCGTAGCGCTGAACTTTCAAATGTAAAATATTGCGAAACGGGCTTTTAGACTGACACTGCACGGCCCGAAAAGAGGTAAAGTCATGCTCGCCCAGCAAACACTGCCCAGCCTCATGCATTTTTTGTGCATCAATATCGCCCACATAATGACTCACACCGCTACCATGAATAGCCGGGCGCATATTGTGGTTAAAAATAATGTAGCGATAACGACGCGCCGTGGCACTGAAGCGGGCATGAAAGTCGTCGCTGGTGTTCTTTACCCAACGCACGGCAATGTCCATGGGCAGGTTCGCATTCATGCCCAGTGTCCAGGCGCCGGGCTGACGATCGGCCAGAGTATCAAAATGCACCACCTGGCCGGTGCCATGCACGCCAGCGTCGGTGCGGCCTGCACATTGCACCGTGACGGGATGATCGGCAATTTTCGACAAGGCTTTTTCTATCTCAGCTTGCACACTGGGGACTTCTCGTTGTCGTTGCCAGCCGTAATAACGGCTGCCGTCATACTCGATGCCAAGAGCAATGCGCATAAAAATTAATTCCACGGGATAAAAAGGACGGCAATTATACTCGTTAGCGAGATAAATTGAAGAACCGGCCTCGTGTTGAGGCCGGTAAAGGCTTAACCGAGCTTGGCGAGTCGCTGCAGCAGCTTTTGTGCATCACGCTGTTGGGCTTCATTGCCGCGTTCTATGGCCTCGTTCAGCAACTCTCGCGCGCTGTCGATGTCATCAATTTCAATGTAGGCGCGGGCCAGGTCCAGCTGGGCACCAATTCCACCTTCATCGGCATCTATGTCCACACCGTCACCCTGACCTATCACATTGGCATAGTTATCAAGTTCCAGGTCCAGCTTGCGCTCCAGTTCCGGATCCGGGCCATCACCCAGCTCGGCATCGGCCATCAACTTGTCCACCGAGACATAGGCGTCTTCCGCCGTACCCATCGCGGCAGTCGTTGTGGCCTGTTCAGCATCATCCATCTGGCTGAGGTTGTCAGGCACGTCTGCGTCACTGGCGGTAACCGCCGTATCGCTGAACAGATCATCAATATCGTCATTGGATACAGCATCATCTCCTGCCGCCAGAAGAGCTTCATCATCAAATAACGCATCTTCGTCCAGTGCAACTACCTCAGGCTCGGCAGTCACGGACGACTCACCGAACAAGTCGTCGATATCATCATTAGATACCGGCTGATCATCGTCAGCCAGCCCTTCGCCCTTCATCTGGGCTTCATCATCAAACTGGGCTTCATCATCAAACTGAGCTTCATCATTAAACAAGGCGTCGGACAGATCCGGCTCCTCGTTCTCTTCCGGCGTCGGTTGCAGGCGCTGGGCTTCTTGCTCTTCCAGCAGCTGTTGTTCTTCCAGGAAGCGGGCGAACGCATCTTCGTCCACATCCTGCTCAGGTATGTTGTTCTCTGACTCTTCGGTTAGAGGAGTATTGTCACTTTCGGTGGCAAACAGATCTTCAAACTCGTCGCGCTCATCGTCCAGCATGGCGCTGGTTTCCGATAACTCCTGCTCTTGCTCGGCCAGGTTGCGTCGTTCCCGGTTACGCCACCACAAGGTAAACAGCGCCAGCAACAGCAAGGCCGGTAATATCAGAATAAGCGCCAGATTCAAGGGGCTGTTGAGCAGCTCGCTCAACCAACCTTTTTCAGACTTAATCTCATCCGGCTTGTTATCTTGCGCGTTGAGAGGCTCCGCTTGACGGGACACCTTTAGATCCTCTACCTCTGCCGTCAACTGCGTCAAACGTTGGCGCAATGCCTGATTATTATCGGCCAGCGACGCCAGTTGTTCATTGGACATGGCGACCTGTTCACGCAGCTCGTCCATCAGTTGCAGTTGCAGACGATTCATCGCCGCGTCTTCAGCCTGTTCAGGGCTGGGGGCAGCAACCGGTACCGGCGCGGCCTTGGGTTCGCTCAAACCATTGGCAGGGGCGGCGGTTTGAGTCTCGCTTGACTGGCTAACCGGCACTGGCGGCGTTGCGGCAACGGGCGCACTTTGCTCGACGGGCGCAACAGGACTGGCGGCCGGCTTGGCCTCTGGCTTGGTTTCTGGTTTAGCCTCTGGCTGGGCAACCGGCCTGGCCGCAACCATGGGAGTCGGCGTGGCCGGTGCAGGTGGCGCTGCAACCCGGGTTCTGCTGCGACTGCCCTGGCGACTCAGACGACGAAATTCCGCTTCAGCCTCTTGTGCCGAACGTTGCCTGGCCTGGGTGACGGTCGGCAGGCGCAATTGGGCACCGCGTTGCAGGTAGTTGATGTTACCCCGTACAAATGCCTGAGGGTTGAGGTGATACATGGCCACCATGGTCTGTTGCACCGTGGTGGGAGCCCGGGTGTAGCGCGCCGCTATCGCCCACAGGGTATCTGTGCTGCGTATCGGACCATAACGACCCGGACTGGCTGCAGGCTGCACCGATGCAGGTGCGGGGTTGGCACTCTGCTGCCCGGCAGCAGGTGCATTGGCCCGTGCCGGCTCCGCAGATTCGGGCCCTCTGAGCTCAATATAAAATTCGCCCTGCGCTATAGCAGCAGCCGAGTAGCCGAGCCACATAGCCAGGCCCACACCAAGATAGGGTCTGCGTTGTTTCATCAAGTTTCTTGTATCCTTTTCCTGACGCTGTAGCGGAGCGTTCAACGGCCAGGGCTTGCCATGACCCATGTATATAGAAAACAGTGTAGAAAAAAACAGTGCCGATAGGAACTTATCTATTGTTCATCAACGCGAATGATTTCAATACTCTCATATCGACCATATTCGCTTAGACTTTAAAACCCAGCTCTGAGGCCGTCTGGCCTGCGTTAATCAACTGCAGCGATCCCAGCTCTCTGCGCTGCGGATAATGCTTGCGCAGGCGATCAAAAAATCCCGGCTGACCCAGCGCCAGACGAAAGGCGCGATCATCGCGTTCAATGTCGTACACCAGTTTGACCAGTCGCGCGATCAGCCCCTGATCCAGAGGGCTCTCAAGATGTACTGCGCCAATGGGCGGTGCTGGCAACAGCTGCTCTGGGCTCAATACCATCTCGACTTGCTTGAGTTCACACAGCGCGCGATACAAGGCAAAAGTGCCTCTGGCCTTGCCTTCCAGGCTATAACCGGCGATGTGCGGGCTGGCCAACAGCACATGAGGCACCAAAGGCGCCAGCACCTCGGGCTCATGTTCCCAGACATCCATCACCAGGGTCAACGGCGTAGAACCCAGCTGGCGAGCCAACAATGCGGCATTATCCCATACATCACCGCGGCAGGCGTTAATCAGCACCTGTTCGCTGCTGAGCCCGTCAATGGCCGACTCATTCAACAAGTGCCAGGTGGCGTGCTGTCCTTCTCGGGTAAGCGGCACGTGAAAGCTGACGATGTCTGCGGTCAAGGCGTGAGCCAGTTCGACAAAAGCTGTCGGATCACCCTGTGCCTTAAATGGGTCGCATAACAGCACTTTCATGCCCAGCGCCCGGGCGCGTGCCGCCACCTGAGAACCGGTATTGCCGACCCCCACCACGGCCAGGGTTTTGTCTGCAAGCTGCCAGCTTTTGTGCTCGGCTACCTTCAGCAAGGCGGCCAGCACGTAGTCGCCTACCGCCACCTTGTTGCACCCGGGCGCACTGGCAAAGGCAATGCCACGACGGGCCAGCAAGGCGGTGTCGATGTGGTCACACCCTATGGTGGCCGTTCCCACAAAGCTCAGGCGCTGCGCTTGAGCCAACAGGGCTTCGTTAACCTGAGTAATGGAGCGCACCAGCAATACATCCACATCAGCAAGCTGATCCGGTGTCATATCTCTGCCCGCACAGGTCACTATTTCTGCCCAGTCGCCAAACAGTTCCTGTACATAAGGCATATTTTCGTCAGCCAGCAATTTCATCGACAACCTCCTGAAATAACGCGTCATTGTACTCTTTGTTGGCACAAGCTTCAGCTTTCATTCGTCCCTTGTTTTGCTAGAATCGCCGCCTCTTGTTCAATCTGTTTTTTGGCGCCCATATTATGACATCTCGATTATTCTTTACGGTGCTGGCGTTACTGGTACTGCCCGTGGCGATTGCCAGCCTGGGCTACCAATCGCAGTGGCACTGGTTTCCCTTGCTGGAGCTCGATGAAGCCCCCGCCCTGTTTGCCTACAGCATGACACTAACCGTCGGCAAATTCGGCATTGCCTTCACCTTGTGTGCGTTAAGTGCGCTGGCATTGTTTCGCTGGCGCCGTCGTCCCGGCCAGCTTGCGGTGTTTTTCCTGTGCCTGATGGCCGCCCTGGGCAGTGCCTTTGTTACCAAAACCGTGGCCAAGCAATATTTCAAAGAGCCCAGACCTTATGTGCTCTGGCTGGCAGACAAGGGGCGACTGGCCGAAAGCGAGCGTTTTTATGCGCAAATCCCCGTCATACGCGAACGCTGGTTGGCAGACGGCTTAAGCGATATGTCTGAACAGCAGGTGCCCGGGTGGCTGAAACTGCATTGGCAAGACGAGGTCAGCTATTCCTTTCCGTCCGGCCATTCCATTGCCGCCATGACCATTGCCGGTTTTTATTGTCTGCTATTGCTGTACCGGCGTCGTTCACCCTGGCTGACAGGTACACTGGCCGTGTGGGCGGTAGCTGTGTGTTATTCACGACTGTTGCTGGGGCTGCACTGGCCTGTAGATATTCTGGCCAGCAGTGTACTGGGAGTCATGTTCGGTGTACTGGGCGCCTGGGCGTTTATCTGGTGGGATCAGCGTGAGCTGACGGATTAGGGATTAGGGATTAGGGATTAGGGATTAGGGATTAGGGATTAGGGCTACAGTGAAGAGTGAAGAGTGAAGAGTGAAGAGTGAAGAGTGAAGAGTGAAGAGTGAAGAAATTAACCCTTACCCTTCACTCTTTATCCTATTTTCTTGGTCTTGATTTTTCCGTGTGTTCAGTGGATTCCGTGGTAAAGAAATCTCTAGTCTTTAACGTCTTGTATCAGGTGTGGTTATGTTTATCCCTTCACCCTTTACTCTTCACCCTTACTTTCGTTTACTGACCGAAATAGCGCACAAAGGGGGCTGTATCGCGCTCGGGGAGCTTACGCACTTCTACCTGAGGCGTACCCAGATACAAAAAGCCGACGATTTGATCTTCATCAGTCAGATCCATCGCCTGATGCACGCTGCGGTCAAAGGCAAACCAGCCGGTGCGCCAGATGCCGTTAAAGCCCAGTGCCAATGCCGCCATCTGCATGGCCATCAGCGCACAGCCGGCAGAAATTTCCTGCTCCAGCCGTGGCACCTTGTCGTGGGGTTTAACCTTGGCTACCACGGTAATGATCATCGGCGCTCGCAAGGGCGCATTACGGGCTTTTTCGATGCTGTCTGGCGCTTCGCCTTTGGCCAGTGCCGCCTCGGCTAGAATATTGCCCAGGGCATGGCGCTGCTCACCTTCAAACACGATGAATTCCCACGGTGTTAACGCCGCATGATCAGGGGCGCGCAGTCCGGCCTTGAAAATGGTGTCCAGCTGCTCACCCGCAGGGGCTGGCTCGACCAAACGCGGATTGGAGTGGCGGTTTAATAACAGTTCCAGTGCATCCATCTATAACACCTTTATAAACAAGCAAAATCAATTAGGTGCGATACCTTAGCAGCACCCGGCGCCGAGCGCCAAAAAACGTGACGGGTGAAGAGGACGGACTCAAGACCGAGAGTAACAACTTCTTTGCCACGGAACCCACGGAAAAGGGCCAAGAAAATCACTTATCGTAAGTAAGGCCTTATAATAAAGCTTTCTTTCAGCTTTTAGACTTTGCTTCGTCGCTCTACTTCCGTGTATTCCGTGGCAAAAATAGATTTAGTGTCAATATCGTCCTCTTCACCCTTCACCCTTCACTCTTCACCCTATATTTTAAGCGCCAGCTCCATGCCCTGGCGAATCGCCCGCTTGGCATCCAGTTCGGCTGCCACATCGGCCCCACCAATAAGGTGCACCTTGCAGCCCAGCCCGATCAGTGCGGCGTGCAGCTCTCGGTTGGGCTGCTGGCCGGCACAGATAATCACGTTGTCGACCGGCAGACACAGGGCTTTACCCTCCCGCTCTATGTGCAACCCCTGGTCATCAATGCGCTGATAACTCACGCCCCCCCACATGTGCACCCCGTGGTGTCGCAGACTGGCCCTGTGGATCCAGCCGGTGGTTTTACCCAATCCCTTACCGGGTTTATCCGCCTTGCGCTGCAGCAACCACAGCTGACGAGCCGGTACTATGGATTCGGGCGGCATCAGCGCACCGGGAGAATCATAGCTTTTATCAATGCCCCACTCGGCCAGCCATTGCTCGGTATTCTGATGACCATGGGCCACCAAAAATTCGGCCACATCAAAACCAATACCGCCAGCGCCGATAATCGCCACCTTGCCACCCACTGGGGTATGGTGCGCCAACACATCGAGATAGCTCAACACCTTGGGGTGGTGAATGCCTTCTATACCGGGGGTGCGCGGTAAAATACCGCTGGCCAGGATAACTTCGTCAAATGCCTGCAGCTGTTGTGCATCGGCCACTGTGCCCAGCCGCACTTCCACGCCGGTTTGCAACAGGCGGTGGCGAAAATAACGCAAGGTTTCGTAAAACTCCTCCTTGCCCGGTATTTGCTTGGCGTAATTGAACTGGCCGCCAATCTCCTCGGCTTTATCGAACAGCACCACTTGGTGGCCTCGTTCGGCCGCCTGACAGGCAAAGCTCAAGCCTGCGGGGCCCGAGCCCACCACGGCCAAACGCTTGGGACTGATGGTGGCCGTGGCTATCAATTCGGTTTCATAACAGGCTCTGGGGTTAACCAGACAGGTCGCGCGCTGGCGCTTGAACACATGATCCAGGCAGGCCTGATTACAGGCAATGCAGGTGTTAATCAGCTTGGCCTGGCCCGCCGCCGCTTTATTGACAAAGTCGGCATCGGCCAAAAATGGCCGCGCCATACACACCAAATCCGCCTGGTCCGAGGCCAGTATATGCTCGGCCACCTCCGGGGTATTAATGCGGTTGGTGGCCACCACCGGCACCGATAACGCTCGGCGAACTTGTTCCGTCACCCAGCTAAAGGCGGCTCTGGGCACACTGGTGGCAATGGTAGGTATGCGCGCCTCATGCCAGCCAATACCGGTATTGATAATATTAACGCCGGCTTCTTCCAACGCCTGGCCCAGCGCAATCACTTCTTCCAGCGTCGAACCTTGTTCCACCAGATCCAGCATGGATAATCGAAATATCAGAATGAACTGCTCGCCCACGGCGGCGCGCACCGCTTGCACTATCTCCACCGCAAAGCGATGGCGCCGGGCACGGCTTCCTCCCCACTCATCTGTTCTGAGGTTGGTTCTCGCACATATAAACTGATTGATGAGATAGCCTTCGGAGCCCATGATTTCAACGCCGTCGTACCCTGCCTCCCGGGCCAGCCTGGCGGTATGGGCAAAGTCCTTGATGCAATTTCGGATCTGGCGCGCGCTCATGGCGCTGGGTTTAAACGGCGAAATGGGGGCCGCTTTGGCGGACGGTGCCTGAGCAAATGGGTGGTAGGCATAACGGCCGGCATGCAGTATTTGCAGCGCAATCTTACCGCCCTCCTGATGCACCGCTTCGGTTAACAACCGGTGACGCGCCACCTGCCAGCAAAAACTGAGTTGAGCGGCGTTGGGCAGCAAGCGGCCACGAAAGTTGGGGGCAATGCCGCCAGTAATAATCAGGCCCACGCCACCGCGGGCCCGTTCCTTGTAAAAAGCGGCCAGCTTCTCGAAGCCGTCTTTTTCTTCTTCCAGCCCGGTGTGCATGGATCCCATCAGCACCCGGTTTTTCAGCGTGGTAAAGCCCAAATCCAGAGGGGCCAATAAATGGGGGTAATGGCTCATTATACTTTCACCTATCGCTACAGGTTTGACCACTTGAGGCTAGTGCATCAGTTCCGCTCTTTCAAACGTTTGTTTTAAGTACAATAAAAAACAAGACCTCGCGCCCAACTTCGGTTAATTAACCCCCCAGGCTCCGGTTTTCTGCGTGGTATTGTGCCCTCTCAGCCGTCATAATGGTTTGATTCAATACTCATTTCGTTTAAGGCAATACTATGTGGTCTGCGATCAAGTGGTTTTTTCGTACTCTGGGCCGGGTACTGAATGCCATTCGTCTTTTGGTGTCGGGGTTGTTTTTTTTAGCCATTATCGTGTTTGCGGTACTGATTTTTGGTGGTAAAGATGACACCACAGTACTGCCGGCAAAAGCGGCGCTGACTCTGGCGCTGGCAGGCCCGGTGCTGGAGCAGGAAACCACTGCCAACCCAAGACGACTGGCAGAAAAATGGTTTGCCGGTGACACCACACCGCCCGCCATGACCTTGAACCAGATCAAGGACGCGCTCGATCAGGCTCGCAACGACGATCGTATTGGCGCCCTGGTGCTGCAGCTGCAAAACATGACCGAATCGAGCATTACCAAGCTTGATGAAGTGGGTCAGGCCATCGAAGGCTTCAAAACCTCGGGCAAACCCGTTTATGCCATTGGCGATTACTACACCCAGGGCCAGTATTACCTGGCCGCCCACGCCGATGAGATCTTGCTCAACCCCGCCGGTGGCGTCACCATTCAGGGGCTGGGAGTGTACCGGCTGCATTACAAGTCGGCGTTCGAGCGCTTTGATATCACGCCTCATGTGTTTCGGGTAGGCACGTACAAATCCTTTGTCGAACCCTATATTCGCGACGACATGTCGGCAGAAAGCCGCGAAGATACTCTGCGCTGGCTGGGTCAACTATGGCAGCATTATCAGGACAAGGTCGCCACATTAAGAGGCATTCCGACCGATCACATCAGCCCAAGCAAAGAGCAACTGCTTAGCCGCTTTGCCGCCGTGAATGGCGACCCGGCGCGGTATGCCCTGGAACAGGGTCTGGTGGATCGCCTGGCCAGCCGTACAGAAATGCTGCAGACCGTCGCCGAACAGGTGGGTTGGAATAGCCAGACCAACCAGTATATGAGCCTGGAAATCACCACGTATCTCAACCACGCCAGCCCTAAACCCAAATCGGCACCAGCCGTGGGGTTGATTACCGCCAGCGGCGCCATCATGAGTGGTGCCACCGCCACCCCCAACAGCATCAACGACGAGCATATAAGCCAGCTGATCAATGAAGCCCGTCTGGATGCAGACATTCGTGCTCTGGTGCTGCGCATCGACAGCCCCGGCGGCAGCGCTTTTGCCGCCGAGCAAATTCGCAGTGCCCTGCTCACTTTCAAAGAAAGTGGCAAACCCCTGGTGATCTCCATGGGCAGCACAGCGGCTTCTGGCGGTTACTGGATTGCCGCCGACGCCGACAAGATTTATGCCGCGCCCACCACCCTCACCGGCTCTATTGGCGTATTCGGCCTGTTTTTAACCTTTGAAGAAGCCTTCGAAAAACTGGGGCTGAATACCGATGGCGTGGGCACCACCGATTTTGTGGGCGCCGGCCTGACCACGGGCTTGCCCGAGCACACCAAACAGCTGATCCAGATGGGGGTTGAACATACCTATGGTCAGTTCGTCGAGCTGGTCGCCAAGGGCCGCAACATGAAGCCGGCACAGGTCGAGCGCGCAGCCCAGGGCCATGTATGGACCGGACAAGACGCCAAAGAGCTGGGGCTGGTGGATGAACTGGGCTATCTGGACGATGCGCTGGCCGGTGCGGCCGAACTGGCCAATCTGGGCGAATTCAGCATCAAGCGGGTAACCATGCCAATGACCGCCAAAGAGAGGTTGCTGGCCCAGTTTATGAGCGATTCCAATGTGCTGGCCGATTTGGCCAACGCCGCCCTGCCTGCGGCACTGCGCCCCGCGGGCAAGCAACTGCAGCAGGAGCTGAACACCCTGGGTCGGTTTGACGATATTCGTGGCCAGTATGTGCTGTGTGTGGCGTGTCAGGAGTTTTAATGCAGCCTAAAAATATCTATATCGCCTACACAGGCGGCACCATCGGCATGCAAAAATCCGCCAGAGGCTATGTGCCTCTGGCGGGCTTTATGACCGAACGCCTGGCCAATACCCCGGAGTTTCACTGTGCCGAGATGCCCAACTATCATATTCATGAATATGATCCGCTGATTGACTCGGCAGACATGACACCCGCCGACTGGCAGCGTATTGCCGACGATATTCAGGCCAACTACGAACATTATGACGGCTTTGTGGTATTGCACGGTACCGACACCATGGCATTTACCGCCGCTGCCCTGTCGTTCATGCTCGAAGACCTGGACAAGCCGGTTATCGTTACCGGCTCACAAATTCCACTGGCCGAGCTCAGATCCGACGGCCGCCCCAATTTGCTGAATGCCCTGTACGTGGCCGCCCATTATCCCATTAATGAAGTGGGCCTGTTTTTTAATAATCGGCTGTATCGAGGCAATCGCGCCAGCAAAGAACACGCCGACGGATTCGAGGCGTTCGATTCCCCGAATTTTCCGCCGCTGCTGAATGCAGGTATTAATATCAGTCTGGAAGCAGGCACACTGGGCAAACCCAGTAGCCAACCGCTGACGGTCAGCCCCATTACCCCCCAGCCCATCGGTGTGGTCACCCTGTACCCGGGCATTAGCGCCGAGGTGATTGCCAATATCTTGCAGCAACCGGTAAAGGCGCTGATCCTGCTGTCTTATGGGGTGGGCAATGCTCCGCAAAATCCCGCCATGCTAACCCTGCTGGCCGACGCCACGGCACGTGGAGTGATCATCATTAACCTGACGCAATGCCAGCGTGGCAGCGTCAATATGGACGGCTACGCACCGGGCAAGGCGCTGGCCGCCGCCGGCGTCATTTCCGGCTACGACATGACCACCGAAGCCGCCCTGACAAAACTGCATTATTTGCTCAGCAAAAACCTCTCTGCAGAAAAAGTCCGTAAAATGATGGGCCAAAACCTGCGGGGTGAATTAAGCCGCCCGGCATAGGGCGGCTCTGCCATTTTTTATCTTCTTAACATCTTCACCATGAAGGTATAGTTTGGCGTATTTTAGGGTCTGTTGACCTGCTATACTTCTGCGGATGTCGTCAACAGTAAACATTTTGATGCTCCGCCCATTACGCAAAAGCAGGTCTCAAATATATCTGACGCTATAACACCCGTTTTATCAACACGCTTAATCTTATAATGAAAATTTGCGACAATATTTTATATGTCAGGGATGAATACAGTGCGCAGCCAGCCATGCGCCTGCTAACAAGGCCAGATATACATGGAAAAACGTGATGTTTTTGAATTTGCCGACCACAAGGATGAAACCTTAGAGCAAAAAACAGACGCCTGCTGGACAGTGCTGAGCGTGGACGACGACCCCGCTTATCAGGCTTCGCTCACCTACTCCCTGAAAGGGTTGAATTTACACGGTCGCCCCATCTCGTTGCTGACCGCCGCTTCGGCCGCCGAAGCAGCCACAGTGTTGACCCAGACTCCGGATATTGCCGTGGTATTGCTCGACGTGGTGATGGAAGACGATACCGCCGGACTGCGTTTGGTTGGCACTATTCGTGAAACGCTCGGCAATATGGCCATCCGCATCGTACTGCTGACCGGTCAGCCGGGCGCCGCGCAGCAAGGTCATGGATAAACTCGATATTGACGAATACTGGGACAAGGCCGAACTGACCAGTTCTCGCTTATCGAGTGTACTGACCAGTCAGATCCGCACCTGGGTCTACATCAGTCAAATCAACACCGCACGGCAAAACCTGCAGATGATTGTCGCCGCTTCCCGTTTAATCAACAGCAAGCAAAGTCTGTCTTGTTTTACCCGTTCCGTACTGAGCGAAGTTGACAAATTTATTGGACTTCGCAACGGCGGCATTATTTGCGCTCTTAATCCGCAATCCAAACACCCCTTGCAGGTCATCGCCAGCAGCGGTGTGTTCGAACATCTGCCCGATAATGTCCCGCTTGCTGTCGAACATCTGGATGTCCCGGCAGCGGCCATAGAGCAAGCCATTCTTCGTCGTGAACATCAATGGCAAGATCAGTACAGTGTCTTATATTTCAATACCCAGGCAACTGAAACCTATCTGATGGTGATCAAACATAATACCGCCCTGCCGGATGGTTCCCATTCGATGCTGCAGGTATTTTGCGAGAACATAAACAGTGGATTCAAGAACATAGCCCTGCTTAATCGCCTGTCTGACCTGGCCTACAAGGATCCGATACTGGGCATACACAACCGTAACTGGCTGGTACGTGAACTGGAATTGATGGCCGCACAAGACATTGAACAGACCATGATGCTGATGGTTGAAATCGAACATTTCGATGAAAGCATGCTGGCCTTTGGCGACCAATTCTGCAACCGCCTGCTGGAACAGGTTTATCAAACGCTGTCTGGCCAGCTGCCGGAAGCCATCGCCATCGCCAAAACCGGCGACAATGCCTTTGCATTACTGCTGCCTCGGCAAATCGAGTTGTCTCACGATACTTTCAAACCGCGGCTTATTATGAATGATGAGGTGACCCAGCAGCTGTTTCTGACCGCCTCGCTACTGGAGCTGCGCCATTTTATCCACCGCCAGCCCGAAACCATTCTGGTACTGGCTCGTGCTGCCTGCACTACAGCACGCAGGGCAGGCAAGCAGTTCATTCATGTGGACAGGCAGTTTAGCGACAAGACCACTGCGGGTTACAATCTGCTGCAGGATCTGCGCCTGGCCATCAATCATCAACAGCTCAGCATAGTGCTGCAACCCAAGGTGCGCCTGGCTGATGAAGCCGTGGTGGGCCTGGAGGCGCTGGTACGTTGGCAGCATCCCCATGGTCACTTTGTGCCGCCCTGCGAATTCATTCCTATCGCAGAGGCCTCGGGCGTAGTCGGTTTACTCGACCGACTGGTATTCAAACAGGTAGTTTCGACACTACAGACTCTGCACAGCGCAGGCTACGCACTGCCCATCGCATTTAACCTCTCCAGCAGCGATCTGCTCGACGGTGCTCTGATGACAGAGCTGATTGATTTTGCCCGTTCGAACCAGCCCGGCTCACGGTTGCTGGAAGTCGAAATCACCGAAACACAGATCATGGGAGACTATGCTCAATTTCGCCAGGCACTGGACAAGCTGATCGACGCCGGCATCCAGATCAGCATCGACGACTTTGGCATTGGTTATTCTTCGCTGTCCAAAATAACCCATCTTCAGGCCCACAGCCTCAAAATTGATAAAAGCTTCATCGACGACGTTACCACCGACATCAATGCGCGCCACATTGCCGAGATGATACTGCGACTGGGCCAGCGGTTCGGCTTCTCGATTATCGCCGAAGGGATAGAGAATCCGGAACAAAAAGCCTACCTGTTGCATCAAGGTTGCGAAATGGGACAAGGCTACCTGTTCTCCCAGCCTATGCCACTCGATCACCTGCTGGAATGGCTTTGCGGACGGGCTATTGTCAATGTCAGACCATAGCCCGGGCACTCGGAAAGACGAGATGCTCCGGTTTGTTCGCCCCAGGCTAGTCAGCCTGATCCTGGTTGCGCTCATTATAGGCCTGCTTGTTTACTGGCAGGGATACAGCGCGGCCCGGGTGCGTAATCTAATCCACCTTTCTGATCTGGCCGCGTCGGCAACCTCAACGCTGAATCTGGGGTTGGGTCATGTTCGCAACAGCTTGCGGTTGCTTTATGCGGTACCGGATGTACGCCACTGGCTGGGTATAAATGAGCAGGCAGATCCGGCGGCCTTAACCGAGACTCTGGCCAGTATGGGCCGCGTTGATAGCAACATTTCCCAAATTCGCTGGCTCGATGCCGACGGTTATGAACGCGTCAGGGTCAATATCAGCGAGGGTCAGTCGCAGGTGGTCCCTAAAGAGCACCTTCAATTAAAGCGCCAACGCTACTATTTTACCCATACCATGCAGTATCCCTGTGGCGAAGTTTATCTGTCGCCGGTCGATCTGAATGTGGAAAACAACACCATAGTTCGTCCCTTTCAGGCCACGCTTCGCGCCAGTATCAGAACCTGTGAGCAGGAAGGCTTACTGCCGGGCATGCTGTTACTCAATGTCAATCTCAACGATATTCTGGATCGTGTCCGCGCCATGACGGGCCAACAGATCAACCTGTCGGTGATGGATCAACAAGGCTACTGGTTGGTCAATACGGATCCCGATAAGGAGTGGGGCTTTATGCGCGACCAACCATCACTCACTCTGGCCAAGCAATCGCCCGAACTATGGCAGCACATTGTGAGTGAGCAAAATATAAAACAACTGTTCAGCAGCTTTGGGCAGGTTGTGATGCCGGTCACCTTGTCGTCTGCCACCTCGACAACCCACAACGTGGCAGCAAACCGCCTGTATGTTGCCGCTTCGCTCACCCCTGCTTACCAGCAGAAAATACACAATGAATTGCTGTTACGCGCGGTGGGGGTTTCATTGCTGCTGCTCGGCACAGGCGTATGGCTGATCCGTCGTGAATGGCATTCACTGCAACAAGAACGCCATTTAAGCTCCCTGATCGATCAGGAACGACAACAGCTCGCCAACAGTAACCAACGACTTTCAGCCGTACTGCAGCAGCAACAACAACTGCGAGATGAGCTGGTCGAAAAACAGAAATTATCGTCACTCGGTATGATGGTGGCCGGCGTCGCTCACGAGATAAATACCCCTGCCGGGGGTGCGTTAATGGCAATCAGCCATCTGCAACAGCAACGGCAACAACTACAGCAGGCCTTTGACACTCAAATGACCCGTTCCGAACTGCAAGGCTTTCTCACACAGTCACAAGAAGGGCTGGATCTGGCGGAACATAACCTGAGCCGAATTCGCCAGCAAGTCCGCAGCTTCAAGCGTCTGGCCGTCGATCGGCACAGTGAAGAGCCTGTGTTATTCGAATTAACAGACGTGGTCACCGATTTGCTCAACGTGATGCACAGCAATCTCAAGCAGGCCAGGGTCACGGTTCACAGCGCGCTCGACCAGCCGATGACGCTGTTTAGTCTGCCCGGGGTGATTTCACAAGTGTTACAAAGCCTGATGGAAAATGCCCTGGCGCACGCCTTTCGTGATCTGCCACGCGGTCAAGTCCAGATTGATGCCCAGCTTCATGATGAGAAATGGTGCTCTTTAAGTGTGACGGATAACGGCCACGGCATAGTACCTGAGCTGATCGAGACGCTGTTTGAGCCCTTCGTGACCAGCGGTCGTCAGTTTGGTCATTCCGGCTTGGGTCTCAATTTAGTCCGTCAGTGGGTATACGGCGTACTCGACGGCAAAATCGAGGTGCATTCAGAGCCCGGTAAAGGGACCCGATTTACCTTGATGTTACCTAGAATACTGATCCCGTCGTCATCTGCAGATAATGAAGTAGCAGCCAAGGGCCAGGGTAAAGACCGATGGGCTTAGCCTTGAGATAACCGCCAGTGGTTGAGCAATTCGGCCATATTGCCAACATCGAGTTTATTCATGGCCGAGGCCCTGTGCACTTCCACCGTGCGCACCGCCACACACAGTTGCTCGGCGATCGCCTTGTTGGTGAGCCCCTCGGCCACCAGATTCACCACTTCTCGCTCGCGGTTCGAC
This sequence comes from Oceanisphaera marina, assembly GCF_014643915.1. Lineage (GTDB taxonomy): Bacteria > Pseudomonadota > Gammaproteobacteria > Enterobacterales > Aeromonadaceae > Oceanimonas > Oceanimonas marina. The sequence goes on along the minus strand of NZ_BMKE01000017.1, from coordinate 18,998 downwards.
AACTGAGAAAAAAGTTGGCGCACTCTTGCCTGCTCGGTCAGCAAGGTTACCCGCTCTTGGGCCTGTTTCAGGGCACAAGCCAACCGTCGGGCATCGACGGGTTTTTCCAGAAAGTCTACCGCTCCCTGCTTCATGGCCACTACCGCCTGCGGGACATCGCCGTGGCCGGTGAGCAAGATCACGGCGATGGCACAGTGGCGTTTTAACAAGGCTTGCTGTACCGCCAGACCATCGAGTGTGGGCATGGCCAGATCGAGCAACAAAATAGCGGGAGTTCGCTCATCCAGCTCAGCCAGAAACTGCTCGGGATCCGACCAGCCCCGGCTGGCATAGCCCATGGCATTCAACAAGAAACGATTGGCGGCCACTACCTGCTGATCGTCATCTAAAATATAAATCTGCATTAACTTTCCTCAGGTATAAACAAGCTGGCACGGGTACCCTTGTCGGTATTTTCCAATGTTAGCCGCCCATTCAGCCGCAGCGCCAAACGGTGGCTGACCAGCAGTCCTATACCCATGCCGTGATAATGTGCAGCGGGCAGATTGTGCTGTAAAGCAGCAATAATACCGGGGTCGACCCCGCCCGCATCATCTTCGATGGTAAGCTGCCAGCCACCGGGCTCGGGATGAGCCTGGATCTTGATATATCCCCCCTGTCGGCCCGAGGTGGCAACCCGCCGTCCGTGGGCATTCAGGGCATTGCCCAACAGGTTATTCAAAATCTGCTCTATTGCCGGGCGCACGCTCAACAGCGAACCTTCACTAAACCGGCCAGACAAGATCACCGAAAGCGCATCGGCCCGGGGCTGCATGCGCGTCACCAGCTCCCGACATACCTTGGCCAGGTCCATCGGCTCGGCGCTGGGTAAAGGCTGGGTGGCCCACTGACGAAACCGGCGAATAATCGCCGCTCCGCGTTCGGTTTCAGCCACTATGTGGCCAAACGCCTCTTGCTGTTGCGCGGTGTGACTGACCAACTCTCCTGCCTGGGCATACGCTTGAATAGCCGACAACGGCTGATTGAGTTCATGGGCCAGGCCGGTGGCCATTTCGCCCATCAAGATCCGCAGCCGTGCCTGTGCCAGCTCCTGCTCTTTATCCTGTATCAGAGTATGCAGCTTGTCCCGCTCCTGAGTGCGCCTGAGCAATAACAGCGTGACCCGATAATGATGCAGCAGCAGTGCCAGTGCAATAATCACCAGGGTCACCAGAAAAGGCCAGTAGCGAAGAACGAGCTGGTGCAGCAACTGCAATGGCAACACTGGGGCCGCCGGCCCCAGTTGCCAGTCTTTCAATAACTGTTCAACCTCATCCAGCCTGATGGGCGCTCCCCACAGTGGTCGCTGCTGGTACTCCAGACTCAAAAGAGCGCGACTGGTCGCACGAAGCAGCTGTTCGTCGGTGACGCCCACGGCAGCAAAACTCCACCCCGGATACAAGGGCGTAGAACGTACACAATGCGCGTCTTCTTGCATCATCAGGGCGCGAAAGTTCGATAACTCGATCAGCCCTTCTTGCTGCATGTCTTCCAACAGACAGGTTGGCAACATGGCCGCACTCAAGGCACCGTCGCGCAGTAAATACGCTAGGGCATCTACCGGATAACCACTAAAGCGCAAGTCGAGATCCGTGGGCAAAATCCCCTGACGACGCAGTTGCTCGGCCACCAGCAAGTAGCCACCAAAAGCTTGCTCGTGCACCGCCCCTACCCGCTGACCGCGTAACTGCCCGGGCTCGACAATGGGGCTGCTGGCACGCACCCACAGGGTGCCCGCCACGCTGGCGCGCGCCTGGCCATAATAAGGGTCAATATAGGATGCCAGCCAGTTCAGTTTCTGACTTTGACTCAACATGAAATGCGCCGGATGGGTCACTACAAAATCCAGCTGCCCGGCGCTCAACGCCTCATCGAGTTGCTGCTGGGTAAGGTAGCGCCCTGCAAATTGATGACCTGGCGTGGCGCTATTCAGCCCATTGAGCGTCGCCGACCATTGTTCCCGCGCCTGGGCTTCCCCCCTGAAGGCTAAAAAACCCACCGTATATTGCTCGGCAGCCACCGGCGCACTGAGCAAAAGCAGCACAATGGCGGATAAAAACCTGTTCCAGATCAAGTCAAAGTCCCTTATGTGGTAAACCACAGTAGAGGTCGTTAGCACAGGTTCGGGACAATAGCATTCATCCCTCCCGAGGAGCTATTTATGGACGTCAGTAAACGACAATTTCTTAGAAATTTGACCGGGCTCACCGCTGGCGCCAGCCTGATCCCCGTTACCGAACTGCAAGCGGCACCGGCAACCGCCTTGGCCGACAAGCGTTATGGCATGGTTATCGATCTGCGTAAATGCATTGGCTGCCAGGCCTGTACCGTGAGTTGCAGCATGGAAAACCTCCCCCCCATCGGCCAGTTTCGAACCACGGTGCAGCAATATGAAGTCGCCGTGGCCGGCAACGAGCAGATCTCTCAGGTGATGCTGCCACGACTGTGCAACCACTGCGCCAATCCGCCCTGTGTGCCGGTGTGCCCCACTCAGGCAACGTACCAAAGAGCCGACGGCATAGTAGTGGTCGATAACAAACAGTGCGTGGGCTGTGCCTATTGTGTGCAGGCTTGTCCCTATGACGCGCGCTTTATCAACCACGACACTCAAACCGCCGACAAATGCACCTTTTGCGTGCACCGGCTGGAAGTGGGCCTGCTGCCCGCCTGCGTGGAGTCTTGTGTAGGAGGCGCTCGCGTTATTGGTGACATGAAAGATCCGGACAGCAAAATCAGCCGGCTTTTGCATGAGCACAGTCAGGACATCAAGGTGCTCAAGCCCGAGCAGGGCACCGCGCCACAAGTGTACTACATCGGTCTGGGTGACGAGTTTGTTGACCGCATAGACGGCCAGCCCGGACTCTGGTTTCCCGAACACAGCTAGGAGGCGTTATGCCTGTGATTGAACTGCTTACCACTCATGTAGATGCCCCCTGGCTACCCTGGGCGGTGCAATATTTCTTTTTAATCGGCCTGGCGACGACCTCTGCGCTGCTGCTGCCTCTGGCCCTCAGAGAAGGCTCTACACTGGCACCGTGGCGCTGGCGACTGGCCTTTATTATGGGCATTAGTGCCATTACCGGCCCGATTGCCCTGCTGGCCGACCTGCATCAACCATTTCGATTCTGGCATTTTTATACGCAACTGACTCCCAGTTCCTGGATGTGGATTGGCGCCCTTATCTTGCCGGTGTTTGTCACCTTGTCGCTAGTAGTATCACTCAGCATGCTGGTCAACCTGCTCACTCCCAAGCACCCCTGGCTAAGATGGTGGTTTGCACTGCCGGTGTGGCCTAAAGGCCGGAGTTTACAGCTGCTGGCCTGGCTGTGCGCCTTATCGGCGGTGGGCATCTTGCTATATACCGGCATGGAGATCAGGGTCGTGCGCTCACGCGCCCTGTGGGATACCGCCTGGTTACCGGTGAACCTGTTGCTAACCGCCTTGCTATCACTGTTTGGTTTGCTGCTGTTGCTGGAGGTACTCATGCCCGACGCCGGCGCTCAACGGGTGTGGGTGCTGCGCCGCGCCCTGCTCGCCACCCTGGGTGCTCTCACCGTTGCCATGGTGCTGTGGGCATTATCAGGCATGATGTTGCGCACACCTTCCTGGCTGGAGGCTTACCGTATTTTTAACCAGTTCACGTTCTGGCGAGACCTGATATTGCTGTCACTGGCCGGTGGGCTTGTGCTGTGGATACTGTGCCTGGCTCGCGCCAACCAACCTCTCGCTATCGTTGATCTGTTCCCTGCTCTGCTCGCGCTGCTCTGCCCCTGGGGATTTAGATGGGTGGTGTTAATGAACGTACAAACGGTGCCTAAATATGGTGCCGGTCTTTATCATTTAAGCGCCGATCTAGTGGCGTCGGCCGGCATCATAGTGGCTGGCACCCTGGGTTTGTGGCTGGCCCTGGCCGGCGCCGTGTGGGCGTTATTGGATAATATGGGAGTACGTCATGGATAAGAAACGTCGTACCTTGCTACAGGCCGGCATGATAGCCGGCGGCACAGGAGCCTTTGCCCTGGGATATGCCGAGCCGGTAAACAAGGCGGTGAAAGGCCTGCTGAACGGCACCAGTGGCGTACCTACCAACGATCCTATTGCCGGTAATGCCCTGCAGCCCGAATTTATGATCACGCAAAATAATGAGCTGGTGATGGGCGAACACCAGGTTGTCAGCCCGGTGCAGTGTTTCGGCTGCTGGACCCAGTGTGGTCTGCGCGCTCGGGTAGACACCCAGGCCAATAAAATACTGCGTATTGCCGGTAACCCCTATCACCCCTTGTCAAACACCCATGCCCCGGCGCAAGAAACGCCGGTGCGGGAAGTCTTCAAGCTGCTGGCCGGTGAAGCAGGGCTGGACAACCGCTCCACTGCCTGTGCCCGTGGTGCGGCACTGGCCGAACAGCTGCAAAGCCCTTATCGACTGACGCATATTCTAAAACGCGCAGGCAAACGCGGCGAGGCCAAATGGCAGCGCATCAGCTTTGAACAACTGATTAGCGAGGTAGTAGAAGGCGGCGATTTGTTTGGCGAAGGCCATGTGGAGGGGCTGCGTGCCATTCGAGATCTCACCACTCCCGTGGATGCCCACAACCCCGAATTTGGGCCCAGGGCCAACCAACTACTGGTGACCAACGCCGGTGACGAGGGGCGCGACAGCTTTTTGAAACGTTTTATTTTCAACAGCTTTGGCACCCGTAACTTTGGCCACCACGGCGGCTATTGCGGTTTTGGGTTTCGCGCCGGCTCCGGTGCGGTATTCAACGACCTGCAAAAATTCAGCCACGGCAAACCCGACTGGGACAACGCCGAATTTGTACTGTGCATCGGCACCTCGCCGGCACAGGCCGGTAACCCCTTCAAGCGCCAGGGTCGGCAGCTGGCCGAGGCGCGCAGCGAAGGCAAGCTGGACTATGTGGTGGTTGCCCCGACGCTGCCCAACAGCATAAGTCGGCTCAACGAACAACGCGGCCGCTGGGTACCCATTAAACCGGCCACCGACGATGCGCTGGCCATGGCACTGATCCGCTGGTTAATGGAAAACGACGGCATTAATACCGCCTATCTGGCTCAGCCCGGCCCGGCCGCTCAGGCCGCCGCCGGCCAGCCCAGCCACTCCAATGCCAGCCACCTGGTATTGCAGGCCCCTCACCCCGAAGCTGGCCGCTTTTTAACCGCCGCCGATATAGGGCTCGGCGATGCCGACACCCACCTGGTCGTGAATGCCGCCAACGGGGAGTGGATGGCCCATACCCAGGCTAGCCCTGCCGAAATATGGGTGACTCGCACCGTGACCATTAACGGGGTACCGGTGCAGGTAAAATCATCACTACAGTGCTTGAAAGAGTCGGCCGAGCGCCAGACCATCGCCCAGTACAGCACCCACTGTGGCGTGCCCGAACAGATTATTGCCGGCCTGGGCCAAACGCTGAAACGTCACGGCACTAAAGCCTCGGTGGATGCCCACGGCGGCATGATGAGCGGCAATGCTTTTTATACCTCATTTGCCGTGATCACCCTGAATACGCTGCTGGGCAACATCAATGCCAGGGGCGGGTATGCCGCCGGTGCCGGGGGTATCGCCGGCGTCGAAGAAGGTCCGCGTTACGACTTGATGAATTTTGCAGGTAAAGTGGCGCCCAAAGGGCTGTTTTTATCACGTAATCGTTTTGCTTATGAAGACAGCAGCGAATACAAGCGCAAGGTGGCGGCGGGTGAGCCGCCCTATCCGTCTCGTGCGCCCTGGTTCTCGTTTTCGTCCCCCTTGCTGACCGAGCACTTGGCGGCGGCGTTTGCCGGTTATCCCTATCGCCTGAAAGCCTGGATCAGTCACATGACCAATCCGCTGTACGGTATTGGTGGCGCCCAGGCATTTTTGGGCGAACAATTGAAAGATCCGGATCAACTGCCGCTGTTTATTGCCATCGACGGCTTTATCAACGAAACCACGGCGCTGGCGGATTATATTGTGCCCGATACCCTCACCTACGAGAGCTGGGGTTTTACCAAACCCTGGAGCGGCGTACCGCAAAAAACCACCACAGCCCGCTGGCCTGTGGTGACACCGGCCACACCCAGGTTGCCGAATGGCGATCATGTAGGTCTGGAGTCGTTTATTATTGCGGTGGCCAAAAAAATGGACTTGCCCGGCTACGGCGATAACGCCATTACCGATAATAACGGCCAGCAACACGCCCTGCACACCGCGTCAGACTTTTATCTGCGCGCCGCCGCCAATCTGGCGTTTGCCAATGGTCAGCCGGTACCCGATGCCAGTGCCGACGACTTGATGCTGACCAATGCGGCGCGCATGATGCCGCTGATTGCCAATACCCTGACACCCGATGAGCAACGCAAGGTGGGCTTTATATTGAGCCGAGGCGGCCGTTTTGCCCCCTTTGAAAGTGGCTGGGAAGGCGAGCAGATGAAACACCGCACCCAAAATACCCTGTGTATCTGGAACCCGACCATCGGCAGCACCATTCATTCGATGACAGGTGAAAAACTGCCCGGCTGTGCCACCGAATGTGGTCCGCGCTTTGCCGATGGCAGTCCGATGCGAGACCATTATCCGGCGCAGGACTGGCCACTACTGGTGACCTCTTACAAGTCACATTTGATGAGTTCGTCCAGTATTGGCGCCGAACGGCTGCGCATGATCCATCCGGAGAACCCGATCAGCATCAATCGTAACGATGCCGAGCGCGCGGGCATAGTGCACGGTCAGGGGGTGCGACTCATCACCCCGGGCGGCCAGGTAGAAGGCATCGCCCTGGTGCGAGACGGCATAGTAGAAGGTGCAGTCGCCATCGAGCACGGCTATGGTCACACCGAGTTGGGAGCTCGCACTCACATGGTGGACGGCGAGCCCATGGCAGCCAACCCCCGCCTGGGTGCTGGGGTAAACCAGAACCTGCTGGGCCTGATGGATCCGACCCGCAAAGATGTGGCCAATGTCTGGCTGGACTGGACCAGCGGTGCCGCCGTGCGCCAGGGTCTTCCGGCACGGATAGAAGCGATGTAACCCTAACGGTAAGTCGTCAGCTTTAAGCTGTCAGAAAATAAAAACACCGGGCAATTAGCTCGGTGTTTTTATTTGCCTACCTGGCGATTAACGCTGCGGTACATCAATCCATTGCGGGGGATGGCCAGTGTGTTCGGTAAAGTGCAGCAAGTCGATTTTGCTTAACAACACGGTGGCGGTATTGCGCAACGGATGACAGTGAAAATCATCAGCCTCACGCAAGTCGTTATCAAGCCACAGCTCCACGGCCTGCTCGGTGTCGTTAACCAGCGCCAGCACAGACACATGCCCCGGCGCTACGCCTAAATAGCGCTGCAATCGGTCGGTTGAGGCAAAGCCTAACCGCGACCAGCCCAACTGAATAGATAGCGCCTTCAAGTCGACCTGCTTGCTGGGCGGCGTTAACAGCAGTGCATGGCGACGACCGTAATTATCGCGCAAAAACAGGTTTTTCAAGCGGGTGCCGGGTCGATCCAATAATAACCGGTCTGCCTCATCGCAGGTAAATAATGGCGGGTGTTCAATGAGCGGTGGCCTGATCTGCCAACTCGCTAATTGCGTCATGATATCCATTAATTCATCTCTATAAAATCAACAAAACCATACTGAACAACGATATGAACAAGCTCGGCGCCCGCCACCACAGCCTGAGTCTGCTGGCCGAATGGGTTAAAAGATAGCTGAAAACTATACGCTGTGCGCCTTACGTTAAAGATAAACACCGCCTTTTAATCTTTAGTTGAACTTACAGCGTACGGCTTATGGCTGCCCGGTGGGCTTGGCTTATCGCTATCGCTTGGGGTTAACCGCCAGTACGTCGGCACGGATCACCGACTGCTCGGCAATCAAATCGGTCACCACGGCGCGGCTGGCTTTATAATGAGGGGTGAGTTTATGGTCGGCCAGCGCGGCTTCATCCTGATAGATTTCATACAGCCAGAACAGCTCGGGATCGGCCTTGTCTTGCAATACATCAAAGGTATGGCAACCGGATTCGTCACGCACCGAAGCTTCGGCGTTGGGCAGCATGGCCGCCAGAAATTCATCGGTTTTGCCTGGCTTGAGCTTGGTTTTGACAATAATCGAATACATTGTAAACTCCGTCTGTTTATTTAAATTCAACAAATAGTACACAACTCTTCAAGCAATAGACAAGGAGCTCCGCCATGGAAAGACCCAGTCGTTTAAACGGCATGCGCCATATCGCCTTCACCATGCCCAATCTGGAAGAATGTGAGCAGTTTTATACCGAAATTATGGGCATGCAGCTGCTGCGCCGCGCCCACAAGGACCTGGTATACCTCACCTGTGGCAACGACAACCTGTCTTTGGGCCGCTCCGACTTACCCGCCAGCGGCGTGCAAAGCATGGACCACTTCGGCTTTATTGTGGATAGCAAAGAAGAGCTGGATCAGTGGTTTTTATATCTGCAGAGCAAGGGCGTCACCATGCTGGACAAACCGCACGATCATGGTGATGGTGCGCGCAGCTTTCATGTGACCGATCCTGCCGGCAACGTGATCCAGCCGATATATCACCCAGAAATTTCCGGCCAGCGCTTTACCAACCCCTAATTAACCCTTCGCCGTGGTTTTCCCTGCCACGGCTTTCCGTTATGGTAAGAACATAGTGCTCTAGAGGCTCATGTATCCTTGATCATGCGCCCCTATCACCCCATTTTGCAGTAGAGAAACTATGTCCTTACACACAGATGAATTAAGAAGTCGCCACTTGGCGCAGCTGATTACGCCCCAGCAACTTAACGAACAATTCCCCGTCACCGACACCATGGCCAGCACGGTACTAAGTGCACGCGCCGACATAGAAGCCATTTTAACCGGCCGCAGCAACAAGCTGCTGGTAGTGATTGGCCCCTGCTCGATACACGACCCCGTTGCCGCCCTCGCCTACGCCAAACGCCTTGCCCCCCTGCGCGAACGCTATGCCGACAAACTGTGTATTGTGATGCGCACCTATTTCGAAAAACCACGCACCATAGTGGGCTGGAAAGGGCTGATTAATGACCCCCATCTTAATGGCAGTTTTGATGTGAATACCGGCCTGCAACTGGCGCGCAAACTGTTATGCGACATCAATGCCCTGGGGCTGCCCACCGCCACCGAGTTTCTGGATATGGTGACCGGCCAGTATATTGCGGACTTGATCAGCTGGGGCGCCATAGGCGCCCGCACCACCGAGTCTCAGGTGCACCGTGAAATGGCCTCGGCCCTGTCGTGTCCGGTCGGCTTTAAAAACGGCACCGATGGCAATATTCAGATTGCCCTGGACGCGGTGCGCGCCGCCAGCCATTCCCATATTTTTTGCTCACCCGACAAACATGGCCGCATGACCATCTATAAAACCGATGGCAACCCCTTTGGCCATGTGATTTTGCGCGGCGGCAAAACGCCGAATTACGATGCCGACAGCATAGCGCTGGCCGTCGATGAGCTTAAACATGTGGGCAAGCCAACGCGGCTGGTGGTGGATCTCAGTCACGGCAACAGCCTGAAGCAACCTCAGCGCCAGCTGCTGGTGGCCGACGATATTTGTAAACAATTGACCGCAGGCAGCCGTTATATTGCCGGCATTATGGTGGAAAGCTTTATTGAAGCCGGCCGCCAGGACGTCATCGACGACAAGGCCCCGGTGTTTGGCCAAAGCATTACCGATGGCTGCCTGGGCTGGAGTGATACCGAACAGTTGCTGAAAACGCTGTATGACACGGTTACGGGCTGTGAAGAGTGAAGAGTGAAGAGGAAAACACCGAATTTGGATGTTCGGTGTGTTCTTTTGGCCGTCATCCTGAGGATCGCCAGAATGACGGCAAAACCATGCGCCAGGCATCGCCTCAGCGCGGTTTCCAAGGGACTACTCCTGCGGCAGCATAATGCGTTGCCCGTCTTGCTCCATGACCTTGACCCTGACCTCGAAGACCTCGGCAATCAACTCCGGGCTGATCACCTCTGGGCCACCGCACGCGGCCAATTGCCCGCGATGCAAACACCAGATGCTGTCGGCATATTGGCAGGCCATATTAATATCGTGAATGGACGCCACTACTGCCAGGCCCTGCTCGGCATAGCCGCGCAGCAAGCGCAAGCAGGCGAGCTGATGCTGCCAATCCAGGCCCGCCAGGGGTTCATCCAGCAACAATAACTGGGCATCGGAGTTAATGGCCGGATCAACCTGCAACAGGGTACTGGCAATCAGCAATCGCTGCTGCTCGCCGCCAGACAGCGTGTTTAACTGGCGTTGATACAGTTTTTCCAATCCCAGAGGGCCGGCCAGTCGGGCAATGGACTCACATACCGCCTCACTGACACCACCCAACGGCTCGGCCCCCAAGGCCAGCAACTCGTAACCACGCAGCCCGTGGGGCAACACCGCCTGTTGCGCCAACATGGCCCTGTGCCGCGCCAGCTCGTGCAGGCTGAAACCAGACAGTGCCTTGCCTGCCAACCGCACTTCGCCCTTGCCTTCGCTGCGGCTCAAGCCGGCGGCACCGGTTAACAGACTCGACTTGCCACTGCCGTTGGGGCCAATGAGCAGAGTCAAACTGCCTGCGGCAAACTCGCCGCTAACGGGCCCGACTCGCTCGGCCTGCACAAAACCGTTAAGCGCCAGCATAACGACGCACCAATAACCAGATAAACACCGGCGCCCCCAGGGTCGCCGTGACGGCCCCAATGGGCATTTCACCCACGGCGAGCAAAGTACGCGCCGCCACATCGGCCAGGGTCAGCACCACACCGCCGGCCAGCACCGAAGCCGGTAATAAAAAACGCTGTTTGCCGCCCACCAGCAATCGTAGCAAGTGCGGCACCACCAGCCCCACAAAGCCAATAGGCCCGGCCATGGCAACACTAAAAGCAGTCAGCAAACACACCGCCAGCACCAATCGCGGCTGCAGTTTTCGCACATTCAGCCCCAATAATCGGGCCTGGCTTTCACCCAGTGCCAATATATCCAGCTGCCGGCCCTGACGCACCAGCCACACCAGTGTCGCCACTGCCGGCAACCACCAGAGAAACGACAACGGCTGGCCATGGCCCAGGCTGCCCATCATCCAGAACAAGAAGCTGCGCAATGAGGCGTCATCGGCCAGATACAACAACCAGGTCAGCACCGCATTGGCCAGAATACCGATAGCCACACCAAACAACAGCAAGGCCCCGGGCCCCAATCGCCGCCGCGCCAGCGCCAGCAGTAACAGCGTGACCAGCAAGGCACCGACGAAGGCAGCCAGCGACAGACTCCAATAGGGCAGCGTTATACCCAACGACACCGACAACGACAAGGTCAGCACCGCCGCCAGGCTGGCACCGCTCGAAATGCCAATCAAACCCGGCTCGGCCAGGGGGTTATGCAGCAATACCTGCAACACGGCGCCACACAAGGCCAGACTGGCGCCCACCAATACCGCCAGCAAGGTACGCGGCAGCCGCAGCTGCCAAAATACCTGTTGCTCCAGCGCCGACACCGGCCGCCACAGTGCCTCTATGCCCACACCCACCGCACCCAGTTGCAGACTCAGTAACATACTGGCCAGCAGCGCCAGGCCCAGCCCCCATAGCCAGTATTGATATTTACGTTGCTGTTGTTGGATTAGTGCTTCCAGCATGCTCTCTTCTCATTATTCTTAATTGGCCAGACTCAGCCAGCTGAACCAGGCCGGATACTGCTGATACAATAAATGGCCCGACATCACCATGGAAACCGTAACCAGCATGGGTTTGATAATGCGCGACCCCTTGCTGACCACCATCTTGGAGCCCAGACGCGCGCCCACAAATTGCCCCAACGCCATCGACAATCCAACCACCCACACCACCTGGCCGCCCAGAATAAAAAACAACAGCGAGGCAATATTGGAGGTAAAGTTCAGCAACTTGGTATGCGCCGTGGCCTTGGCCATACTAAAGCCGGCCAGCGCAATAAAGCCCAAAGCAAAGAACGACCCTGTACCCGGACCAAAAAAGCCGTCATAAAACCCGACACCGGTCCCGATCAGCAAGGCGAAAGGAATAATGCCCAACCGGCGTTGACGGTCTTCATCACCTACACGAGGTGAAAACAGAAAGTACAAGGCAAAGGCCGCCAGCAGAAAAGGCAGTATTTTTTGCAAGATGGAGGCGTCAATACGCTGCACCAGAATGGTCCCCAGCATGCTGCCGATAAAGGTACACACTACGGCCCATTTCATGGTTCGCCAGTCGATCATGCCGCGGCGCAAATAATAAAAAGTGGCCGAAAATGAACCGAAGCAGCTTTGCAGCTTGTTGGTCGCCAGCGCCATGGTGGGTGACATGCCCGTGGCCAACAGCGCCGGCACCGTAATCAGTCCGCCGCCGCCAGCAATGGCATCGATAAAACCGGCCAACAGTGCCGCTAACGCCAACAGCCCCAGAGTAAGCAGTTCCAGTTCCATAAAAGTTCCACATCAGCATAAAAGCGCATAGCCTAGCAGGATGGCAGGATCAGCAACAGCAAAACTCAACATTCACAGTATGTTACGAGCGCATAAGCGCTCGAAAAAGAGATAGATTCCTGAATTCCGCCTTATACTTAAGGGGATATGCCTGGCAGACATGCATACACTCGACCAATACAGGTGCCATGAACCAAAGTCGTAAGATGAGCACGAGCGGGCGATTTTTTGTATTATCAACCGCTTGAAATGACGGCTTAACGCTGTATTTAGCCCAAGGCCGTTTTGCCTGGCAGTGAGCTATGTTAACGTAGCATTTCATGACCAAGGAGAAATGTGATGCCAGATTCAGTGCTGAGCCTGTTACCCAACGATTTCCCCGATGCCAACGATGGCCACTTTCTGGATCAGGGGGTACGCCACCTGATATTGGCAGGCGGATGTTTCTGGTGTACAGAAGCCGTTTACCGCCAGCTGAAGGGCGTGCTTAATGTGGTATCCGGTTATGCCGGCGGCAGTGCAGATACCGCCAATTACGATGCGGTGTGCAGTGGTTCAACCAACCACGCAGAAGCCATTTGCATTGAATACGACAGTCATCAAATTGGCCCCGGCACCTTGCTGAAAGTCTTTTTCGGTATTGCCCACGACCCCACCCAGCTTAATCGCCAGGGTAACGACCTGGGGCGCCAATATCGTTCAGCGGTGTTTTATCAAGACGAGGCCGAGCAGCAGCTGGTAGCCGACTATATTGCTCTGTTGGAACAAAACAGTGTGTTCAGGGCACCCATTGTGACCAGTATGGAGCCACTGACCGAGTTTTATCCGGCAGAAAATTATCATCAGAATTATGCAGCCACCAATCCCAACCAGCCTTATATTGCCGCCGTTGCCCAACCCAAGGTGGCCAAGGTGCAGCATTTTTTTAAACATAGGTTGAAAAAGGATCTGTAATCTTATGGCATACACCCCCAGCCCTTACGATTTAAGCCCGCCCAGTGAAGAGCAGCGAGAGCAATTGGCCGCTCAACTGAGCGAAGACGAGCGGCGTATTTTGCTGCACCACGGCACCGAAGCGCCGTTTTGTGGTGGTCTGCTCGACAACAAACAAGACGGCAGCTATGTGTGTAAACTCTGCGCCCTGCCGCTGTTTTCGTCTGCCTGCAAGTTTGAGTCTGGTACCGGTTGGCCCAGCTTCTATGCCCCCTATCATCCGGACCACATTACCGAGCTGTCGGATGTCAGCCATGGGATGCGCCGTGTAGAAATTCGCTGCAAGCGCTGCGACAGCCACATGGGCCATGTGTTTCCTGATGGCCCCGCCCCTACCGGCCTGCGTTATTGCCTGAATTCTGCTTCGCTGGAGTTTTGCGCCAATGACGACACCAAACCCGACCCCTTGCGTCGCGGTGAGCGTGAATGCCTGTAATCCGAGCCCTTCGGGCAGCGGTAAGTGTTAAGCCGTAAGCCGTAAGCCGTAAGCCGTATGTTAAAGACGAACACCGTCTTTTGTCGCCGCTGCTTCAGCTGCGATATTCTGCGCAGCAGAATACCGTAAAGAATACATCGTGAGGTGTGAGGTGTTAACGCTCTCACGCCTCACGAATAGCCAGCTTAACTCGCCTCGAAGCGGCGTACGAAGTCGGCAATCACCATGTCGTAGAGCTTGTCTTTAAGAAACACGTCTTCTACGCCGTGATCGATATTGGGATTGTCATTGACTTCAATCACCGCCACCCGCCCCTTGCCTTCTTTTATGTCGACCCCGTACAAGCCATCACCAATGGGTTTTACCGCCTTAAGGGCGGCGCTGATCACCGCCTTGGGGGCTTCATAGGTCGGCAAGGTGACAAAACTGCCGGAATCCGCCTCTTTACCGCCGTCGTTATGGCGATAAATCTGCCAATGGCCTTTCACCATAAAGTATTTGCAGGCAAAAATAGGCTCGTGATTCAACACCCCGATGCGCCAGTCAAACTCGGTAAAAAAGTACTCCTGAGCCAGCACCAGCGCCGAGGCATTACGCAGGATCGCCAGGGTCTCGATTAAGGCGTCGCGATCGGCCACCTTGTATATACCCCGCGAAAAAGCACCGTCGGGAATCTTCAGCACCAATGGATATCCCAGCTCTTGCTCCAGCCTTGCCACCGTTTCTTTTCCTTTGGGGTTCACCATCAGGGTTTTGGGGGTGGGCACACCGTGTTTGGTAAAGCTTTCGGCCAAAAACACCTTGTTGGCACAGCGCAGAATGGAGGTCGGCGAGTCCATGACCACCAGGCCTTCGTGCTCGGCCTTTTGCGCAAAGCGAAACGTATGGTGATCGATGGCGGTGGTTTCCCGAATGAACAGGCCGTCATATTCCGCCAGCCGTTGATAATCTTTACGGGTGATCATCTCTACATTAACGCCGGCACGATCCCCTGCCTTAACAAAACGGGTCAAGGCCTTGGCATCCGACGGCGGCAGCTCTTCTTCTGGGTTGACCAGCATGGCCAAGTCGTAACGGTAGCGTTTTACCGACTTGGGTTTGCGCCAGATGATCCGTGAATAGGCTTCCAGCGCCTCGGCAAAACGGTCTTCTTCTTCCCCTGCCAGCTCACGCGGCGACAAGGTCGCCAACCCGGTCAGCTCCCAGCGCGTGCGCTTTTTAAAGGTCATTTCCAGCACCGGGCACGGCAGCCGTTCAAACAGCTCTCGGCACAGGGTTTCCAGCTCGGGCACCGGGCTGCGACCAAAGTAACTTTTCAGTTTGATTTGTTTGCTGTCGTCATCGGTTGCCAGCGCGGCCACCGCCTCGCTTACCCCGTTAAAACCAAAGGCGAACAGCCCTTTATTGCGCAGGTTGTTCAGGGTCGCCACCGAAGGGAGCACGTGCTGGCCGCGTGCCTCGGCCAATAACGAACAATAATAGCCGTTTGACAGATACTTGTTGTTTTTACACAAGTTAATCACCCGGGTACGGGACGCATTTTTGGCTGGAGCCTGCTTGAGATAGGTTTGAAAATCGACCAGGTTTTCACTGGGGAAATACGGCGCCCAGGCACTCAGTTCATCGACCACTAACACCAGTTGAGCCATCACAATCATCCATTCACATTGCCACCATGAGATGCGTTTACTCTATACATAAATCTGCGCCTGCATAGTGAAATTTTCTCGCGGCCAATAGTAAATTATCGTATCTTGAATCACTTGCCACACGCCCTTGGTGCCCTATGCCTGCCCCTTTTGTTCGCGCCGCCGAAAAGTCCGATCTCAATCCCTTGGTGGCCCTTGAAGAGCACTGCTTTGCGGGCGACAGGATCAGTCGGCGCAGCTTTCAGCGCTTTATTGAACATCCTCAAGACAAGCTGTTGCTGGCCATGCAGGATCAACAATTGCTCGGCTATATTTTGGTACTGTTTCGTCGTAATACCCGTCTGGCCCGTATTTATTCGATTGCCGTCTCACCAGAAGCGCGTGGGCTGGGGCTTGGCGCTGTGTTGATCACGGCAGCCGAACAGGCGGCGCAAGAGCAAGGTGCCGTGTTTATGCGCCTGGAAGTGCGTGCCGATAACATCTGGGCGCAAAACCTCTATCAGCGGCTGGAATATCGCCAGTTTGGGGTATACCACAACTATTATGAAGACCAGCAACTCGCACTGCGCTACCAAAAGCGAATACATCACTATCATCCCCATAGCGGCAGCAAGGCGGTCCCCTATTATCGCCAAACTACCGACTTTACCTGTGGCCCCGCCTCCATGATGATGGCCATCAGTGCCTTGTCTCCTCATTACCAGCCTGAAATAGACGAAGAGCTGCAGCTATGGCGGGAAGCCACCACCATATTCATGACCAGCGGCCACGGTGGCTGTGGCCCTCATGGCCTGGCGCTGGCCGCCCACAGACGCGGTTTCAAGGTAGCACTTACCCTTAACCAGACCGGGCCCTTGTTTGTAGGGGGTGTCCGTACCGCCGATAAAAAACAGATTCTGGAGCGGGTACACCAGCAGTTTTTGGCACAAATGGCCGACGCAGGAATAGCAGCCGAATATGGCCACTTTACCCTGGAGCAACTGGAGCAGGGCCTGAATAAAGGCGGCCTGCCCCTGGTGCTGATCAGCACCTATCATCTGGATGGCCGCAAGGCGCCGCACTGGGTGCTGGTATGCGCCATCGATAAAGAATTCGTCTATATTCACGATCCGGACATTGATGAGGCCGCCGGCGAAAGTGCGGTAGACAAGCAGTATTTACCGCTGGAGCGTCGTCGTTTTGATCGTCTGGCCCGCTATGGGCAGCAAGGGCTGCGCACTCTGGTCTGGCTGTTTAACGCCGACTAGACTAATAGCAACTTAAACGCCAAACAGGGTGCGATGGCCAGTATCGGTCATGTCTGGTCGCATAAAAAACCGCCACATTAGAGTTATTACTTCATATATATCAACCGTTTAGCAATCACACATTAACAACCGGCTCAGTCATTCAGCCTGGCGTGGCTATATTTGCGCCTCAGACTTTGTATAGTGATCTCGAGTCAAGCAGCCTGAGAGAGACTGTATTATGTTGAAAAAACGAATGATCAGCTTTGCCCTGTTGCCACTGATGCTGGCCACGACGCCGGTGTTTGCCGGTGAAGATATCAACACCATTTTAGGCGGCGGAGCCGGCGGTGCGGCCGGCGCCCTGATTGGCCGCCAAATGGGCGGCGAAACCGGCGCCCTGGTAGGCGCAGCGCTTGGCGGTGCCGCCGGTGGCGCCGCAACAGCCAACAGAGGCAACAAAAACGAAGCCGCATTAGGTGGTGCCGTGGGTGCCGTGGGCGGTGCCGCCCTGGGTAAAGAAGTGGGCGGCCATACCGGCCAGTTGATTGGTGCCGGTGTGGGGGGTGGAGCCGGTTCAGCCCTGGGTGCCAGAACCGGCGATACCCATTACCGCGGCGATAACACTCACTATCATAACGGATATGACGATCGCTATGGCGGTGGCTATCATCGTGATTATGATGGTTACTACGACGATAAATACGACAGAAAACGCCGAAAAGAACAACGCAAGTACTATCAGAAGATGCGTAAACAAGAAATCAAGCATCACGAAAAAATGCGTAAATACGAATACAAACGTCGCAAAGATGCCCGTAAACACTGGGAAAAGCGCTATGAAGATCGCTGGGACGATTAAGTCCTCGTCCTTATTTTTGATCCTCTTGAGTCATGGATGACTCTTGATGCCCCCGCCGACCTAAAGATAAATACCGAACTTTGTACTTTGCGTAAGGCTTACGGCTTTATTGCCACTCGCAAAAGGATCACTTGGCTCTGCTGCGGTCAGCTTCTGTCGGCTGTAAATAGTGGTCAAACCAGATAAAAAATAATAAATAACTTTAAAATCATAGCTTTACATAAAAACCACCTGAAACCTGCCTTGGTTATTACAACCTATACTACTTCCTTTGCTGCAGAACCTTTGTATAGTCAGCAGAAGTTAAACAGCCTAAGAGAGACTGTATTATGTTGAAGAAAAAAATGATCAGCTTTGGCTTACTGCCATTGGTACTGGCCACCACGCCGGTATTTGCCGGTGAAGATTTAAACACCCTGTTAGGCGGCGGTGCCGGTGGTGTGGCCGGTGCTCTGCTGGGCAATCAAATGGGCGGTGATACCGGTGCTCTGGTAGGAGCCGCGTTGGGCGGAGCCGCCGGTGGTGCCGCCACCGCCAACAGAGGCAACAAGAACGAAGCTGCCTTGGGCGGAGCCGTTGGTGCCTTGGGGGGTGCCGCTTTAGGTAATGAAGTGGCCGGCAATACGGGCCGGCTGATCGGTGCCGGCATTGGCGGCGGAGCAGGCTCAGCCCTGGGTGCCAGATCCGGTGGCGGTCATCGCAAGCCACAAGAAGTGCATCATTATCACCACGGCAAAAAACACAAACATAAGCACAAACACTGGCGCAAGCACGACTGGGACGATTAAGTTCCTCGTAGCTCAAGCAAAAAGCCCACCCCAACACCGTTGGGGTGGGCTTTTTTATGGTTAACTTAAGCACCAAGTGCATCAGAACGGCATTTTTCAACCCAGTTGTCCAACTAACTGCTTTTAAACAGCCAGTTTATTTCTCTCAACTTCCTGCAATTTTCCAGGGTTCNGTGAGGCAAAGCCCTTTGAAGGCCACTCCGGGCAATATTTGACGGTCCGGAACAGCGACTCCGAGTAGGGATTATCATTGCTGACTCTCGGTCGACTGTGAGACATCAGCATGCCAAGTTCAGCCAACCGCGCCTTGAGTGTGTAAGACGTCATCGGCGCGCCATTATCGGAGTGCAACACCGGTGGATGATGCCAGCAGCCTTCCCGCAACAGGGCGCGCTCGACTAACTGTTTAGCCAGCTCACCGGATTCAGTCTCATGGACTTCCCAAGCGATGATCTTGCGACTGTAGATGTCCATGATCAGGTACAGGTACCAGTGCTGACCACGCACAGCTGAGGGACAATAACTAATGTCCCAGGTCCATACCTGGTTC
>NZ_BMKE01000016.1 GCF_014643915.1 Oceanisphaera marina | reverse complement strand
GCTTTACGTTCTTCAGAATAACGTGGCATGAATGCTCCTATGCCGCCCCTGATTGGTTAAATTCAGGCGAAATCGCCAACTGGACAACTAGGCTGACAGAGGGGGGCCTCCAGGCCAGCATACTGTAACTTACAGGCTTTGATTAATGGTAGCCAGCGCGTCGGCAGGATTGGCCGCCTGAGTAATGGGCCGACCAATAACCAGATAATCACTGCCAGCAGCCAATGCCTGCTCCGGAGTCATGATCCGACGTTGGTCACCCGCGTCTGAACCAGCAGGCCGAATCCCCGGAGTCACCAGTTTAAAGTCATGGCCCAACTCGGCCTTTAACAGGCTGGCTTCTTGTGCCGAACACACCACACCATCCAATCCTGCATCGCGAGTCAAACGTGCCAATGCCAGCACCTGCTCTGCAGGGGAGCGTAACACACCCACTTGCTCCAGCTCTTCTGCCGTCATGCTAGTGAGTACGGTAACCGCAATCAGCAAGGGGGCTCTATCACCGTAAGGCAACAATGCCTCCCGGGCTGCCTGCATCATGCGCAGGCCACCGCTGGCATGCACGTTTACCATCCACACGCCCAGCTCGGCAGCGGCCGCCACGGCCTTGGCAACCGTATTGGGAATATCGTGAAACTTCAGATCAAGAAACACATCAAACCCGGCTTCAACCAGAGTACGCACAAACTCGGGGCCGAATAAGGTAAACATTTCCTTGCCCACCTTTAGCCGGCAGCTGGCAGGATCCAATTGCGCAATAAGCGCCAACGCTTGCTGCTGATCGGCAAAATCAAGCGCAATCAGGATTTTAGGGTCGAGTTTTGTTGAGTCTTGCATACAAGATTACCTTCAATTTTTAAACATATTTTGCCACGGAACACACAGACGAAGAGCGACAAAAAAAGCGACAATGCATATCCTTGTGAGGTCACTTACCAATACATAGTTTTTCTTAATGTTTTTTCGTGGGTTCAGTGGATTCCGTGGCGAGAAAATCTTTAGCTTTTAAAATTCTTATTCCCCATCCAGGCCACGCAGTGGCCGAATGCTGCCCCACTGTTTGCAGGAGGGGCATTGCCAAAACAGGGTTTGGGCAGAAAATCCACACTGTGTACACTTATGGCTAGGCTTCAATCGTAATTGCTCCGAGACCAGAGAGCTCAGCATATCCAGACTTTCTCGGGCACGACCTTGCTCCGCATTTGCCGCATGATAAGCCATTAGCCGATGAAAGCCTTTCATGGTGGGATGACGCTGCAACTGCGACAACACCAACTGTTCAGCCGCCATAGTGCTCTGACTCTGGGCCACATAATCAGCCAGCATTAATACCACACTGGCGCCACTGTCTTCTGCCACCCATAAATGCAGCTGACGTATCAACTCGGCTTCATCATTTAACTGTCGATAGCAATATTGAATATCACCCAGCACTTCACAAATAAAATCGGCATCTTGCCGGGTGACGGCAAGCAAACACGCCAAGGCTTGCGACCACTGTTGCTGGGCCATATACAGCGCCCCCATGCGAATGTTGGCCCTCACACAGCCGGCGTCGGCTTTTAATGCCTTTTTCAGCTGCGCCATGGCGCTTTTGATATCTTGCTGTCGCCAATGCTGTTCGGCCAACTCACAGTAAAAATGCCCCATGGGGATCAGCGCTTTCATTCCTTGACGCTTTTTCAATCGCTCTGCCGTGGCAATCGCCTGATCCCAGTCTTTCAGTTGCTGATAAATAAGCAGTAATTGACCCAGTGCTTCTTCTTCGTAATCCGGATCGCTTTTCAGCTCGACCAGAATATGTTCGGCTCTGTCCAGCAAACCGGCGGCAAGAAAATCCCGAGCCAGCTCCAGCATGGCTAAATGCCGCTGCTCCAATAACAGATTAGGACGCGCGACCAGGTTTTGATGAATGCGAATGGCGCGATCGACTTCGCCTCGGGACCGAAACAGGTTCCCGAGGGCAAGATGGGTTTCAATGGTTTCGCTATCAACCTGCAATAACTGAATAAACAGATCAACGGCTTTGTCGGGTTCGTCAGACAGCAGAAAATTCAGCCCGGCAACATATTGCCGGGAGAAATGATTGGATTTTTTTTGAGCATCCTGCCGGACTCCTCTGCGCCCCATATACCAGCCATAAGCCGCCGCGACCGGGAGCAGCAGAAACAACAATTCCAGCATAGGACTCGTTAATCCTTAATGGGCAATGCCCTTAGCTCTTCCAACTCTCTTTGCTGACGCTCAACTTTTTTGCGCAGGCCGCTGTTGTTCATTCTCAGGCGTAGTAATACCAAACCAAACACCAACCAGCCAATAATGAAACCGGACACAAAAATAATCGCCAGCAATGAAGAAAGACGATAGTCACCCTGAGCCAACAGATAATTTACATGTACCAGCTGATCATTTTGCGTGCCCAGTGTTAAACCAATGGCAAACAAAATTGCCAGGATTATCAGGCCAATAATAATCTTCACCTTACCCTCTCAACTTCCTGATTTAGAGTCTTGGCATTATCTCGGAAAAGCCCAGTGCCTGCCAGTCGAGTTAACGTAAAAAGTGATATAGCGCCACTGATAATATCAGGCCGGATTAACTCGCTCACGTAATTCTTTACCTGGTTTAAAGTGAGGGACATATTTCCCTGTTAATGCCACTTTTTCACCGGTTTTGGGGTTACGCCCTTGGCGAGGAGCTCGGTAGTGTAATGAAAAACTACCAAACCCTCTGATTTCGATACGGTCACCACCTTGTAGGGTCGCCGACATTTGTTCAAGAATTTCTTTAATTGCGCCTTCTACTTCTTTGGCAGAAAGATGGCTGTATTGTTCTGACAGTCTTTCAATGAGATCGGATTTGGTCATGATGGTTTCTCCTGATCGCCAAACAACAAAAAGGGGGCACGAAGGCCCCCTTTTACATTCGGAAAGGCTTATTCGCCTTTGGCAGCCTTGAAGGCTTCTGCCATTGCACTTAAACCAACATCTTCAGGTTGCTGCTGGTTCAGGTTATCCAGAACTACTTTATCTTCTGCTTCGTCTTTCGCACGGATAGACAAGCTCAGAGTACGGTTCTTGCGATCAACGCCCATGAAGCGTGCTTCGATTTCTTCACCTACGGTCAATACAGTAGATGCGTCTTCGATACGGTCGCGAGAGATATCGGCAACGCGGACATAACCTTCCACGCCTTCTTCCATCTCTACTACTGCGCCTTTGGCGTCAACGGCAGTGATAGTACCCTTAACGATAGCACCTTTCTTAACGTCAGCCAGGTACTTGTTGAACGGGTCTTCGTCGATTTGCTTCACGCCCAGGCTGATGCGCTCACGCTCAGGATCAACCTGAAGCACTACTGCGTCAATCTCGTCGCCTTTCTTGAATTCACGAACGGCTTCATCACCGTTGGCGTTCCAGGAAATGTCGGACAGGTGAACCAGACCGTCGATGCCGCCGTCCAGACCGATGAAGATACCGAAGTCAGTGATAGACTTGATCTTACCGGAAACACGGTCGCCCTTGTTGTGGGTTTCCGCAAACAGCTGCCATGGGTTAGATTTGCACTGCTTCAGACCCAGAGAGATACGACGACGTTCTTCGTCGATATCCAGCACCATTACGTCTACGCTGTCGCCAACAGAAACCACTTTAGATGGGTGGATGTTCTTGTTGGTCCAGTCCATTTCAGACACGTGTACCAGGCCTTCAACGCCTTCTTCGATTTCCACGAAGCAGCCGTAGTCGGTCAGGTTGGTCACGCGGCCAGACAGACGAGTGCCTTCTGGGTAACGGTTAGCGATATCAACCCATGGATCTTCACCCAGCTGCTTCAGACCCAGAGACACACGAGTGCGCTCACGGTCGAACTTCAGCACTTTAACGTTGATTTCGTCACCTACGTTCACGATCTCGCTTGGGTGCTTAACGCGCTTCCAAGCCATATCGGTGATGTGCAGCAGGCCATCTACGCCGCCCAGGTCTACGAAAGCACCGTAGTCGGTCAGGTTCTTAACGATACCCTTAACTTCTTGACCTTCTTGCAGGTTCTCAAGCAGCTGCTCGCGCTCGGCACTGTTTTCAGTTTCGATAACGGCACGACGAGAAACAACCACGTTGTTGCGCTTCTGGTCCAGCTTGATTACTTTGAACTCAAGCTCTTTACCTTCCAGGTGCAGCGTGTCGCGTACTGGACGTACGTCAACCAGCGAACCTGGCAGGAATGCACGGATAGTGTTCACTTCTACAGTGAAGCCACCCTTGACCTTGCCGTTGATCACACCGATAACGGTTTCCTGATCTTCGTAGGCTTTTTCCAGTTGCAGCCAAGATTCGTGGCGCTTCGCTTTTTCACGGGAAAGCAGAGTCTCACCGAAACCGTCTTCTACCGCGTCCAGCGCTACGTCTACAACGTCGCCAACGCTGACTTCCATTTCGCCCTGGGCATTTTTGAACTGCTCGGCAGGGATAGCGGATTCAGACTTCAGGCCTGCGTCTACCAAAACGATACCGTTCTGGATGGCGACGACAGTACCTTTAACAATGGAACCCGGACGGGTTTCAAGTTCTGTTAGAGACTCTTCAAAGAGTTGGGCAAAAGATTCAATCATGTTTAATGAATACACTTTTTAAGTTGAACATCCACAGGGCAATCCGGCACCTACGGGGTGATTAGCATAGACCCGTTTCATCCTTGAGGCGGGCAGGGTCAGACGGCGTCTGACTTAACTTCTGAACATTTAACCGAAACAGCCTTACGGCTTAACCGGTGACTTTAACCTTAGTATGACTCAACACTTTGTCCAATACTTCTGCAATGGATAAATGCGTTGAATCAATGATCAGGGCATCATCTGCCGCTTTCAAGGGTGCGACGGCTCTATTACGATCTCTGTCGTCACGCGCCTGAATTTCGCTTAAAAGACGGTCAAAACTAACATCAAAGCCTTTCTCTTGCAACTGAAGAAGTCGACGATTCGCCCTTTCTTCGGCGCTGGCATCCAGGAATATTTTCACTTGAGCGTCAGGAAACACCACTGTGCCCATATCGCGTCCATCGGCAATCAGACCAGGAGCCGTTCGAAAGGCCCGCTGGCGGCGTAGCAAGGCTTCACGCACCCGTGGAAATGCCGCTATTTTACTGGCGGTATCGCCCATTTTTTCACTACGAATGGCACGAGAAACATCTTCGCCTTCAAGAATCGTTTTAACCTGATCATCCTGTACCGGAAATTGCACATCCAGATGCGCGGCTAACGGCACCAGACCGGCTTCATCGTCAAGCGCCACATTATGATGCAAGGCCGCCAGCGCCAACACGCGGTAGATGGCACCGGAATCCAGCAAGTGCCACTCCAGCTTTTCGGCCAGCAACTGGCAAAGTGTTCCTTTGCCGGCGCCACCGGGGCCATCTATTGTGATGACGGGAGCTTTTTCGGTCATGGCTTTCTCCAGTAAATCGTTGAGTTGAGCATATTTTTAATACACGACTGCACGGCGCGCATTATACCCAAGTTGGCTGGTAAATGTAGTACATACAATTTATTAACAGGTTAAAAATACCCTTTAAACAAACTTGTATGCATTGCGCCTATACCTGCGGGGTCATCCGCTTTACAATGACCGCCATTTTTTTGTTATTTGAAAACTGAAGAGGAACGCCATGAGCAGTGTTACCCGGATGGCAAACTCAAAACTGCCAACACCCTGGGGCACCTTTACCCTGATCGGATTTGAAGAAAAAGGTACGGGCAAGGATCACGCCGCCCTTGTGATGGGCACCATAGATGATGATCAGCCGGTGTTGGGTCGAATTCATTCTGAATGTCTGACCGGCGATGCCTTGTTCAGCCTGCGTTGCGACTGTGGTTTTCAGTTGCAGGCCGCAATGGAAAAAATAGCCAAAGAAGGCCGTGGCATACTGCTCTATGTGCGCCAGGAAGGCAGAGGCATTGGTCTGTTGAACAAGATTCATGCCTACCATCTGCAAGATCAGGGCAAGGATACCGTAGAAGCCAATGTTGAGCTTGGGTTTGCCGCCGACATGCGCGATTACACTATTTGTGCCGACATGCTGCATGAACTGGGTGTCAAGCAGATGCAGTTAATGACCAATAATCCACGCAAGGTCAAAGCGCTGGAAAACTTTGGCATTGAAGTGGTCGAGCGCATTCCACTGCAAGAAGGCCGCAATCCGTTTAACGAACACTATTTAGACACCAAGGCCGGCAAGCTCGGTCATATGTTTAAAGACCATAAGACAAAGCTGTAAGCTGTCAGTTTAAGACCAATGACAAACACAGCCAGTCCGGCTTGTCCGTCTAATAAATGAGTTCCGGTTGCAAAGAATAAAGGCACCAAACCCGCTGGGTCTGGTGCCTTTATTATATGGTTCGAATAACCTTGATGACGATGCGTTGTCGGTATTTTCTTCAAGCTGATCGTTTACGACGTCCAGCTATCTTTACCCCTCATTACGCTTGATGGTGGCGTAGCACACCGCCGTGACCAGGGTACCGATGACAATGGCCAGCGCATATTCCGTTATGGGTTGAATGGCGTTGGGAATAAAAAATACAAAAATTCCGCCATGAGGCGCCAGCAGCGCAGCGTCGAACCACATCGCCAGGGCTCCGGCAATGGCTCCCCCCAACATGCAACAGGGGATCACTCGTAACGGATCCCGCGCGGCAAACGGTATCGCCCCCTCGGAGATAAAACACAGCCCCAGCACCAGAGATGCCTTGCCGGCTTCTCGCTCGCTGACGCTGAATTTACGCCTTCCCAGCAAGGTAGCCATGCCCATGCCCAGCGCCGGTACCATGCCTGCCGCCATGGCTGCGGCCATAGGGCCATAGGTTTGCGACGCCAGCAGCCCAACGGCAAACGTATAAGCTACCTTGTTGACCGGCCCCCCCAAATCAAAACACATCATGGCACCGATCAGCAGCCCCAGTAACACCGCATTGACCGATCCCATGTTATTGAGAATATGGGTAAGATGGCTCATCAACCAGGCTAATGGCTCGCCCACCACATAAATCATCACCAAACCGGTCACCAGGCTGGCAAACAGTGGAATAATCAAGATAGGTTTCAGGGCCTGCAGCCGCTCAGGCAACCACAGCTGCCGGGCAATATAGCCACTACAGTAACCGGCCAACAGCCCCGCTATTATTCCTCCCAGAAAGCCGGTTCCTAGACTACTCGCCAACAGGCCGCCTATCATGCCCGGCGCCAGCCCGACGCGCCCGGCAATCGACAAGGCGATGTAACCGGATAACACCGGGATCATCAAGGCGAATGCCGCCTCCCCGCCAATCTGCATCAGGGCCGCGGCGAAGGAGTCTTGCTGCTTGAACGCATTAATACCAAACACAAACGACAACGCAACCAACAGCCCGCCGGCCACCACCATGGGCAGCATGAACGACACTCCGGTCATCAAATGCTGGTACAAGCCCCCTTGCTGCTTGTTATCCGGTGTATCTTCATTTACTGCCGAGGGCTGATACAGTTTGGCATCCAGCAAGGCACGATTAATCACGTTTTGGGGAGATTTCAGCGTGGCCCGGGTAGACGTTTGGTACAGGCGTTTTCCCTGAAAACGACTTAAATCAACGTCAATGTCTGCGGCCACTATCACCCGTTCGGCGCCATTAATATCGGCTGCACTGAGCAGGCACTGACTACCTACTGCGCCCTGGGTTTCCACTTTGATCTTGATGCCCATGTCAGTGGCAGCGGCAGTCAGTGCCTCGGCCGCCATAAAGGTATGGGCGACCCCTGTGGGGCAGGCGGTAACCGCCACCAGTGTCACGCCGGACGCGATGACACCCGGGGTCAGTAATGCTGCCTGCTCCCTGCCCTGTTGCAACCACTGGCCTGGCGCATTCAACGCCGCTTGCAGCGAGCTGCGATAGACTGATTTGCCCAGAAAACGGGACAAGTCCAGCTCCACATCTGCCGCCACCAACACCAGCTCGGCACTGTCAATCTCGTCGTCGGTAAAGGGAGTGGCGGGAGCGAACCGACTATGACATTCCACCCTCACCTGCCATCCCAGATCTTGTGCCGCCTGCTCCAGTAAGTTGGCGGCCAAATAACTGGCCGCCATGCCACCGGGGCAGGCGCTAATGATAAGAGCCTTCATATTGCCTCCTTGCGTGGCGTTGTTGTTCTACCTGGTAAACGGCGGCAATCGATTAATGACTACCTGCCTGCTCCCCCTGAGCGATCGCAACGCCGTTTTTTGCCTGCATGACCAGGGCTCGCACGGCGGCGGCATCGGTTGCCATTAGCGCCTGCTCGGCTAATGCGCGACAATCACTTAACCGCCACTGGCGTACATGAGACTTCACTAATGCCACCTGCTTCAGGCTCACCGACAGCTCATCCAGCCCCAGGCCCAGCAACAGCGGCACGGCAACCGGGTCGGCACCCAGCTCACCACACAGTCCGACCCATTTTCCTTGCTGGTGGGCCGCCGTTACGGTCATTTTGATCAGTTTCAATATGGCGGGGTTGAGTCCGTCGGCAAGGGCAGCCAGGGCGCCATTACCTCTGTCTATCGCCAGCGTGTATTGAGCAAGATCATTGGTGCCTATGCTGAAAAAGTCCACCTCGGCGGCAAACACCTCGGCATTCAAGGCCACCGCCGGCACTTCCACCATCATCCCCAGCTGAACATCCGGGGCCTGAATTTCGTCCTGTATGGAATCGAATAACGCCTTGGCCCATCGCCATTCCGCGATATCCGTGACCATCGGCAACAGAATGCGCAACGGCCGCTTGCCGGCCGCCAGCAACAAGGCCCGCAACTGATTTTCCAGCCATTGGGGCTGCTGACGACACAGCCTTATCCCCCTCACCCCCAAAGCGGGGTTGTCTTCATCTGCCCTGGGGTAATACAGCAGAGGCTTGTCACCGCCAATATCCAGAGTGCGCGCGACCAAAGGGCGACCCACCAGGGCATCCAGCGCCGTTTGATACATGGCTTGCTGCTCGGCCACATCGGGTAACTGGCGGCGCGCCATAAAGGCAAATTCGGTGCGCAGTAATCCTATGCCATCCGCTCCCACCGCCACGACGTCGGCGGCTTCCCGGGTGTCGGCCACATTGGCGCCCACCTCAACAAGATGTCCGTCACGGGTGGTGGCCGCCTGATGTCGCTGCTCCCAAGCCTTGTCTCTTGCTTGCTGATCTTGCTGCTGCCAGCCACGAGCCTGATCCAGCAAGCTAGCTTCAGGCGCCAGGCATAAAGTCGCAGTGGCGCCATCAAGAATGGCGGTGGTGCCCGAGGGCACAGTCAGTACACTTTCGTCGACCGCGACCAACGCGGGGATGCCCAAAGCGGCAGCCAAAATCGCGCTGTGAGAAGAAGCCCCTCCCCCGACACTTACCCAACCGAGCAGCTGACGCGTGTCCAGATTAACCAGTTGCGACGGACTGATTTCCTCAGCTACCCAGATATAGGGGTGTGACGGCGGTTGAGGCTGTTGTCGATGGCATAACAGCGCCATGACCCTGTGCCCGACATCACGAATATCCATGGCGCGGTCCGCCAGCAAGGCATCCTTATTCGCCGCCTGCTGTCGGGTAAGGGTATCGATTTCGCTCCACCAGGCGGCGGCGGCCGACTGACCTCGCTGAATACGACACTGCACCCCCAGGGTCAAAGACGTATCTGCCAATAACTCCCGGTGCATGGCCATCAGTTCTTTGGCGTAAGGGTCCGTCACCCGCGTTTCGGTGACTGCCAGATCGGCTCGCGACCGGGTCAGCGCATGACTTAGCGCCTGCAGTTCGGCCTCGGCATCACAGGCCTGCTTGGGATAATCAAATTCCAACGGCAAGTCGACAAATATCGGCCCAACCGCCAACCCGGGCGAGGCTGTCACGCCGGTAAAACGGGTGTTGGCGCTGATATTGGCAGCCAGCACAGGACTTGCCGCCAGGGCGGTTGGCTCCGACTCGCTACTTATGGCGAGCGAACTTTCGCCCAGGTTTTCGTTCATGCTGTGTGCCAGCGCAGCCAACGCTTGCTCGGCATCCGGGCCGTTTGCCCGAAACACCAATTCATGTCCGGCACTGGCTCCCAGAGTAATGATCTGCATCAGGTTTTTCGCCGACACCCAGGGTCCATCCAAGGTGAGGTTGCGTACTTCAATGTCGGCGATAAAAGACTTGGCGGTATGCACCAGCATGGCGCTGGGCCGGGCATGCAGACCGTGTTCGTTGTATACCTGCAGCGTTTTCTCACTATAAGTACGCCTGGACTCGGGACCTTGCGCCAGGGCCGCCCAAAACTCCTCGGGGCTCGCCTTACCCGCAAGCTCAGCCCCTTTACCCGCCGCCAGCCAGTGACCGAGCCGGTCCAACAGTGCTTTATGTTCTTGACCGTTTACTTGTAACGCCAGCAAGCCCACGACCGACGATGCCTGACTGGTATCAGGCGCTGTCTTCAGTGTGAGCATGGCCGCATCGGGATAACTCGCCTCGGCTTGGCACAACCACCATCCCTGACCTATGTGCAAGGGGCTTGACTGCTGAAACGCCGCTTTTTCCCGGCCTTCCAGCCCTAATAGATCGGCAGCTTGCGTCACCAGCTGAGCCAGCGAACTGCTTGTGATTTGCAGAGCCAGATGTGCCCTGGTGAGCGGTATCGGGATGGGCAGGTGTTGAGGCACCACGGTCGGCTCAGGCGGAGCTTGCAGCAGGGCCAGCACGGCGGCGGGGTTGTCGCATGCCATTATCTGCTCCAGCAGACCGCCCTTTTGCAAGCGCCGCGCCAGCTGTTGCAACAAGCCGAGATGGGTATCGCTATCGGCGGCAATCCCCAATGCCAGATATACAATGTGGCCATTACCCCAAGCAACACCGGCCGGAATGTGCATCACCTTGATGCCGGTGTGTTTAATCAGTTTGCGACCATCTCGAATGCCGTGCGGTATGGCCACCCCCTGGCCCAGATAGGTGCTTGCCTGCGCCTCGCGCGCCAGCAGGCAGTCGCCGTAGCCGGGGGCCACATGGCCGTCTTGCTGCAGCCAGGTCGCCAACGCTTGAATAACCGACGTTTTGTCACTATAGGTCACGCCGGTTTTTATGTCTGATAGCGACAGGGTAAACATGCCTTTCTCCGTTGGCCTCACAATGACACTCATTCCTTCTTCTGCCGTTGCAGACATGGCTGGTCACTGCATATTGACAGGGCTAGGGTTGTATTTCCTGGCCATCCCAGGCAAACAGTCGTCCCGAATCCTCGGGGCGCAAACCATCCAGCACCTGCAATAAATGTCGGGCCGCCTGTGCCGGTGTCTGTAACTGCCCTTCGGCCAACCCCGCTCTAAAAGGGGATGATAAATGGGTCGCCACTGTGCCTGGGTGCAAACCGACAATCATGGCGCCGGGAAACCGCCGCTGCCATTCTATGCCGGTGGTTTTAATGGCCATATTCAGCGCCGCCTTGCTGATACGATAGCTATACCAGCCTCCGGCTCTGTTGTCACTGATGCTGCCTACTCGTGCCGACAAGGCGGCGAACTGCAGTGTATGGGAACGGGTAAGTCGAGCCGACAACAGCTGGGCCATGGCCAGCGTGGGCCAGGTATTAATGCGCATGCTGTTATTGAATGCCGCCAGGTCAAGCTGTTCGATGCGTTTTTCGGGCTGCTGTTCGCCCTGATGCAGCATGCCCAGGGTATTGATCACCCTATCGGGAAGGACATGCTCCGCGGTGGCCTCAGCCAATGCCGCCTGGTCGGTATTGTCCACCGCCAGCCACTCAACACCGCTAATGGCGGGGTCGATGCGGCTGAATATCAACACCTTGTCGCCCTGGGCCGTGCACGCCTCGGCAAGTGCACGGCCTATGCCGCCCGCCCCCATAATCCAGTATTGCATGCGCTTACTCCTTAATGTCACCACCATGATGAACATTGACCGAGTGTAGCCGCCTTTTATTACCGCTCGCTTTTTGCTGCCATCACTTCATCCGCCCAGGCCGTTAACTGCTCACCATGGGTTAAAAAATGCTGACCAGAAATTAAGGGCGCGCGAACGCATACCGGTTCACCACCATATTCAAACTGTAGTTGCCAGGCGTGCAGGTAGCCGCGATCTGCCGGCGTTCCGCCGTAGCGGTCATCCCCCAAGATTGGGCTGCCCTGGCTTTTTAGTGCCACGCGCAGTTGATGGGTTTTGCCGGTTTCGGGCTGCAACAAAAAACCGCGCAGCGCGCCGGTTGCAGTACCATCGGCCAGCAAGCAACTGTAAAAACGGGTAATGGCCGGATTCACCAGGTTGCGAGACAGCTTCCAGCTGCCGCCGCGGGCTTTCTCCATATCGCCCTTGATCAGTCCCTGCTTTTTAGTGGGCTTGCTATCCGACAGCGCCAGATACCACTTGCGGGTGCTGCGCTCGGCAAATTGCCGACTGAGTTCACGATTCGCCGCACTATTTCGGGCCAGCAGTAACACCCCGGTGGTCATTTTATCGAGCCGGTGTACCGGATATAACGACTCGCCCAGGCGTTCACTCAATACACGCACCAGCCCTGGCTCCTCGCCTTCTTGATGCATGCCTATGCCAGCCG
The DNA here is from genome assembly GCF_014643915.1 of Oceanisphaera marina. Classification (GTDB taxonomy): domain Bacteria; phylum Pseudomonadota; class Gammaproteobacteria; order Enterobacterales; family Aeromonadaceae; genus Oceanimonas; species Oceanimonas marina. The sequence goes on along the minus strand of NZ_BMKE01000016.1, from coordinate 78,313 downwards.
GTTTATTGATCACCAGATAGTCGGGGTCGCTGCGCAGTATATCCATGGCTGGAGTCTCTCAAGACAGGTTTACGGTTCGAGAATGCAAAAAGCCCGCTGTGAATTAACACAGCGGGCTTTTTATGGTCTGGCGGAGGAGCAGGGATTTGAACCCTGGATGGGCTATAAACCCATGCCGGTTTTCAAGACCGGTGCATTCAACCACTCTGCCACCCCTCCGACGCGGTGCATAATACCCAAGGCAGCCCGTTGCTGTAAACCCATAAATAACAATATCAACCTGAATGCGCACTTTATGTTCACATTGCCGATAACTCAAGCAGGCCAACCAGCAATACAGCTCTTGTTAACGTAATACAAAGCTCGACAATCCGGTCATGATATGTCCAAATGGCAATATTACTTTATATCACCCTCATCGTTTCTACCCCCAGGTGTCAGAGACAGATTAAGGAGCTTGTATCATGCGATACCAAAATTCGATCCCCCATACTCAGTCTAGTGCGCTGGCTACCAACAAGGTGCTGCGCAATACCTATATGCTGCTGGGTTTGACGCTGGTGGTGGCTTCTATCTCCGCCGGTATCAGTGCCATGCTGAATCTGCCTCGCCCCGGGCTTATCATTACCCTGGTTGGCTTTTACGGCTTGATGTACCTGACCGAAAGAAATCGGGACAGCAGCCTGGGCTTGTTGTTCATTTTCGCCTTTACTGCCTTTACCGGTTATACCATAGGGCCCATCATCAATTACTACCTCAGTACCGCCAGCGGTACCGAAACCGTTATGCTGGCGCTGGCCGGCACGGCGCTGACCTTTTTATCCCTGTCCGCCTATGTACTGACTACCAAAAAAGACATGTCCTTTTTGGGCGGCATGATGATGGCCGGCTTTGTGGTGATTCTGATAGGCTTTGTGGCCAACCTGTTCTTCAATCTGCCCGCCTTGAGCCTGGCATTAAGCGCGCTGTTTATTCTGTTTTCTTCTGGCGCCATTTTAATGCAGACCAGTGCCATTATTCATGGTGGAGAGCGCAACTATATTTCGGCCACCGTTACCCTGTATGTGTCCATCTTCAATATCTTTTTAAGCCTGTTACAGCTACTGGGCTTCAGCCGCGACTAAGCTCACGGTAATGCAAAAAAGCCCCGTGAGGGGCTTTTTTATGGGCGCTGACCTGTTTATTGGCCGCAAGTTACGTATTATCAAGCAATGAATTCTGCATTCTCTCTTTCGAAGCATCGCCTATTGTGAACCACTCAATGTCATCAAACGCATCTTCCCCCGTTGTTGCCTGGTTTAGAGGGGTGTTTACCAACAGCCATTTCTTTTTCGCGCTCAAGGTGCTGTTGGCCATGACCAGTCTCTTGCTGCCCGGCTGGTGGCTGGAGCAGACACCCGCAGCCGTCACCCTGACTCTGGGAGTGATGGCCGGTGCGCTCAGCGAGGTAGACCAAGATCCCAAAGGGCGGCTGCGGCATTTGCTGCTAAGCCTGTTGTGCTTCTTTATCGCCATCAGTCTGGTTACCCTGCTGATTGATGCCCCCTTGCTGTTTGGCCCCTTTTTAGTACTGAGTACCGCAGGACTGATCTTGATGGGCGCCTGGGGCTCCACCGCCGGCACGCTGGGCTTCGGTATTTTGCTGGTTTCCCTTTATGCCATGCAAGGACACGCCGACAGCCCCTCGTTTTGGTATCAGCCCCTGCTGCTTACCCTGGGTGCCGCCTGGTACGGCTTGTTGTCCTGGCTGGTATTATTGATCTGGCCTTATAAACAAGTGCACGAACAATTGGCACAATGCTATTTTGCGCTGTCCCGATACCTGTTGGAGAAATCCCGATTCTTCGACAGCCCGGAGCAACAACATCAGCATTTGCGCCATCAACTGGCCCAGCTGAATATTCAGCTGGTCAGCGCGCTGGAAAACACCAAACAGATGCTCAATCGCCGTATTCAGGGGCGACACCCGCAACAAGAAGAACTGGGACGGCTATTGGCGCTTTATCTGCTGGTACAAGACATGCATGAGCGTGCCACCTCCAGCCATTATTCTTATCAGCAGCTGAATCAGGACTTAAAACAGGAAGACGTACTGGCAGGCTATCAGACCCTGCTGGTAGAAATAGGCGAGTCTTGCTATCGATTGGGCTACGCCATTTTAACCCACAATGCCTATCGACATCGAAAGCGTATCGCCTGGGAGCTGAGCGCCCTGCAAGATCAGCTGGATTACAGCCATCTGAAGCAGGACTACCCGCCGTCTTTACTCAGCCCGATGAAGTATCTGGGCCGTAATATGGAGCACCTGCATCAGGCATTACTGCGTGCCGAGGCCCTCACCCAGCGCCAGACGTTGCCCGAGGCAATGTCTGTTGAACTGGCTCGCCCCCGGCGCCAGCCATTCTGGCCAAAACTGCACGCGTTGCTGCACCCCGACTCTTTGCTGTTTCGCCACGGAGTGCGCCTGAGCCTGGGTTTTGCACTGGCCTACAGCCTGATTGCCTATTTTGAGCTGGAACGTGGCTACTGGATATTACTGACCATTCTCTTTGTCTGTCAGCCCAGCTTCAGCGCCACCCGCAAGCGGCTGGTACAGCGGATTTTGGGTACCCTGGGCGGTATTCTGGTGGCCGTGCCTTTGCTGTATCTTTTTCCGTCTATTGGCGCCCAGTTACTGATACTGCTGCTGGGCGCCTTTATCTTTTTTACTCTGGTCAAGGTGTATTACAGCTGGGCCGTGGGCTTTGTTACCCTGTTTGTGCTGCTGGCCTTTAACCTGCAAGGCGGGGCAAGCGAGCTTATCTGGCTACCCAGACTGTTTGATACCCTGGTGGGCTGCCTGCTGTCGTTTGTGGCGGTATGGTTTATTTGGCCCGACTGGCAACGGCGTCATCTGCCTCGACTAATGGCCGATGCCATGGAGGCCAACGCCCATTATCTGGCCGCGATTGCCAAGCAGTTTTCAAGTGGCAGACATGAAGATCTCGATTACAGGCTGGCCCGCAAGCAGGCTCACCTGGCCGATAATCAATTGGCGCTGGCCTGGCAAAATATTCGGGTAGAGCCGGTTCCCAAGTATTGGCTCAACCTGTGTTTCGATATTGCCTATCGCAATCACGCTCTTTTGTCTTATCTCTCAACCTTGGGGGCACATCGCGCCCAGAGTGACTTGCTGCACGCCGAACACAATGAGCAAATTCAGCAACTGGTGATCCGACTGCAGGCATCGGCCCAGGCGTTACGCAGCAAACATGCCCTGCCCGCCTCCGACCCCTTGCCTGCCAACCAGACTGCTTCTGCTTATGGAGACGATGAATGGTTGATTCTTAATCAGCAGTTACTGAGCCATGTGACCTTGTTGGTAAATGATTTGTATCAGCTGGCAGAAGGCTTTCAGCAGCAAGACGCCACAACAGATGCAGCAGCGTCTCAACTTGGGTAATATCGCCGCAGCTCATTCAATGACACCAGATTAAAGGAAGCATTATGTTCGAGTTTGAAGGCCGCACTATCGAGACCGATGCTCAGGGGTATCTTAAGCAGCACCAGGATTGGCACCCGGAGATGGTGCTTGTATTGGCCGAGCAGGAAGGCATTACGCTAAGCCCGGAACATTGGGAAGTCATTCAGTTTGTGCGCGACTTTTACCTTAAGTACAACACCTCGCCGGCCATGCGCGCCCTGGTGAAAGCCATGGCCAAAGAGCTGGGCGAAGAAAAAGGCAACAGTCGTTATTTATACCGGCTCTTCCCCAAGGGTCCCGCCAAGCAAGCCACCAAACTGGCCGGCTTGCCCAAGCCGGTAAAGTGCATCTAACAACGCTGAAAGCTGTAAGCTGCTGATAAAATTAATGAATTACAAATAAAAAGCGGCTGTCAGCATTATGCTCACAGCCGCTTTCCAGATACCTTTGCTTGCCGAACACATAAACGGCTACAACAGACAGCGGTTGTCTTTTACTTATAGCTGACTGCTTATGGCTTACAGCTGCCCTTCGGCTTATTCCTGCTCTGGCTTGGGATATTTGGCTGCGGTTTCTTTAACCAATGGCTGCAATTCACCCTGCTGGAACATTTCCATGATGATGTCGCAGCCGCCTATCAGCTCACCATCTACCCACAACTGCGGGAAAGTTGGCCAATCGGCGTACTTGGGCAGCTCGGCACGAATTTCCGGATTCTGCAGAATATCAACAAAGGCAAAGGGTTCACCGCAGTTCATCAGCGCCTGAGAAGCCTGGGCAGAAAAACCGCAGCTTGGGAACTTGGGGGAACCCTTCATGTACAAGAGTATCGGGTTTTCACTGATTTGGGTTTTGATCTTTTCAATTGTGTCCATGGGGCACCTCGGCAGACGGCTGTTTGTAAAAACAGGATTTATTAAAAAACCCATTCTACTTTATCCCTCTGATGTCACAAGACCGAGACTTAATAAATTGACACAGAGGAAACCGTTAGCCCTTGTAATGGGTCGCAAAACAATCGTACCCGCTCAGTTTAGTGCGATGTTTTTTGCACATTTGCACCGGTTGTGATAACCCTACTAAAGGTGTTGTTGTTTAGCCATCTGGCTAACTGCTACAATGGATTCAGTAATTTAGCGGCTTACGACTATATAGTTGCTAGTCGAGCCTGCTCAGGAAAGCAAGTCGCAATGTCGAGACCAGCCTCAGGCTGGCACCATCAAAATGGAGATTATAAGAATGGCATTTGAACTTCCCGCTCTGCCTTACGCCAAAAACGCCCTGGAACCGCATATTTCTCAGGAAACTCTGGAATATCACTATGGTAAGCACCACAACTCTTATGTGGTTAACCTGAACAATCTGGTTCCTGGTACCGAGTTTGAAGGTAAATCTCTGGAAGACATCATCAAGACCTCTTCTGGTGGCATCTTCAACAACTCTGCACAAATCTGGAACCACACCTTCTACTGGCACTGCCTGGCTCCAAACGGTGGCGGCGAGCCTACCGGCGCTCTGGCCGATGCCATTAACGCAGCCTTTGGTTCTTTCGACGCATTCAAGGAAGAGTTCACCAAATCCTGTGTGACCAACTTTGGCTCAGGCTGGACCTGGCTGGTGAAAAAAGCCGACGGCACCGTTGCCATCGCCAACACCTCTAACGCCGGTTGCCCATTAACCGACAACGTGACGCCGCTGCTGACCTGTGATGTATGGGAACACGCCTACTACATCGACTATCGCAACGTGCGCCCAGACTATGTTAAAGCCTTCTGGGACCTGGTTAACTGGGAATTCGCAGCAGAAAACTTCGCCAAGTAATACTGGCTGAATGTGATAAAAACCCCGGCTTGCCGGGGTTTTTTTATGGTCAAATCTGTGTCATCGCCGTGGTTTCAGTGTAAAATACGCGCTCTTTTTTATTGAATCCCTATAAAGTGAGTGACGCCTTGTGAGTATGACTGTTCCCCGTATCGGCTTTGTGTCTCTCGGTTGCCCTAAAAATCTGGTCGACTCGGAGCGAATTCTGACCCAACTGCGTATTGAAGGTTACGAAGTCGTGCCTTCTTACGATGATGCCGATATGGTGATCGTCAACACCTGTGGCTTTATCGACAGCGCCGTGCAGGAATCTCTGGAAGCGGTCGGCGAAGCCCTGAGCGAAAACGGCAAGGTGATTGTCACCGGTTGTTTGGGTGCCAAAGAAGACCAAATTCGCGAAGTTCACCCCAAGGTACTGGAAATTACCGGCCCGCATTCCTACGAGCAGGTGCTGGAGCATGTGCACCGTTACGTACCGCGCCCCGAGTACAATCCCTTTATCAACCTGGTACCCGAGCAAGGCGTCAAGCTGACGCCCAAGCATTTTGCCTACCTGAAAATTTCCGAAGGCTGCAACCACAAGTGTACCTTCTGCATTATTCCGTCTATGCGGGGTGATCTGGACAGCCGCCCGGTAGGAGATGTGATCAGTGAAGCGCGCCGCCTGGTGAATGCCGGGGTAAAAGAGCTGCTGGTGATTTCTCAGGACACTTCTGCCTACGGCGTAGATGTGAAACATAAAACCGGCTTCGCCGACGGCATGCCGGTCAAGACCCATATTCAGGCACTGTGCGAAGAACTGGGTAAAATGGGCGTGTGGGTGCGCTTGCACTATGTTTACCCCTACCCGAGCGTGGATAACCTGATCCCTCTGATGCGGGATGGCCTCATACTGCCCTATCTGGATATTCCGCTGCAGCACGCCAGCCCGCGCATTCTCAAATTGATGAAGCGCCCCGGCTCCATCGACCGCACCCTGGAGCGTATTCGCAGCTGGCGCGAGATCTGCCCCGAGATCACCATTCGCTCGACCTTTATTGTCGGCTTTCCCGGTGAAACCGAAGAAGATTTTCAGCTGCTACTCGACTTTATCGAGCAGGCCGAACTGGATCGGGTTGGCTGCTTTACCTACAGCCCGGTTGACGGGGCTCGCGCCAATGAACTGGCCGATCCGGTACCGGAAGAGATCAAGCAGCAACGATTCGAGCGCTTTATGTCGTTGCAGCAAGCTATTTCTACCCGCAAGTTGGCCCAAAAAGTGGGCAAGGTCATGCAGGTGTTGATCGACGAAGTGGACGAAGAAGGCGCCATTGGCCGCTCCAGCGCCGATGCACCGGAAATAGACGGTGTTGTGTATCTGAACGGCGAAACCAGCCTCACCCCAGGGCAGATGGTTGACGTCACCATTACTCACTCCGATGAATACGACTTGTGGGCCGAGCTCGCCTGATCAGACAAGTTGGTATCATATAGCCCCGCACTGCGGGGCTTTTTTGTGCCCTGCTTCCGTCACCCAGCAACAACTGATGTTACCCGGCTACTTTTTTGGGTGCTTTTCATTCACTTTTTTTTCGACACTATTTTTTGTTAACCTCAGACTCATCAGTTAATCATTTGTCCTGTATAGTGATTCTTGTTTTTGCAGCCTTGGGGTCTGTTGACCTGCTTACAAAACCCGGTAATACAGATGAATACATTAGAAAGAATTACACAACATCTTGAAAGTTTTAGTAAGTCGGAACGCAAGGTCGCAGATGTGATCCTGGCTTCTCCGCAAACCGCGATTCATTCCAGCATTGCCACACTGGCCAAACTGGCCGATGTGAGCGAGCCTACGGTTAATCGTTTTTGCCGCCGACTGGATACCAAGGGCTTTCCTGATTTCAAGTTGCATCTGGCACAGAGCCTGGCCAATGGTGCGCCTTATGTACACCGCCAGCTTGATGATAACGACAGTCCCGAGTCCTATACCGCCAAGGTGTTCGAGTCGAGCATGGCCTGTTTGAATGCCGCCCAAAGCAGCCTGGATCCACAAGCGGTGAATCGCACGGTAGACGTGCTGACCCAGGCAAAACGGTTGTCTTTTTTTGGTCTGGGAGCCTCCTCGGCCGTGGCACATGATGCCATGAATAAGTTTTTTCGCTTTAACGTTCCCGTACAATGTTTTGACGATGTGGTCATGATGCGCATGAGTGCTGCCAACTGCTCGGCAGACGATGTATTGGTATTAATCTCTTATACCGGCCGCACCAAAGCCTTGGTAGAAATCGCCCAGCTGGCTCGGCAAAACGACGCCATTGTGCTGGGATTAACCGCCAAAGATTCTCCGCTGGCCAGAGTGTGTACAATGGTGCTATCAATGGATGTGCCAAATGATGCGGATTTATATCTTCCAATGGCTTCAAGGTTGACTCAAATGGTACTTATTGATGTACTGGCTACTGGGTTTATCTTGCGCCGAGGCAGTAAATTCAGAGAGAATCTGAGAAAAGTTAAAGAAGGGATAAAAAATTCGCAATTTGATAACCCTTATCTTTGATTTTGATCAATTGGATGGCAAACAACAGTCATTTTTGTGACGCAGTCTACACTTTTTCATTTCCTTCAGTTATTATCGATAACAATTTATAAACCAAGGGTGCAGCAATCAACCGTGAGCAAGCCAATCAACATCTCCCGAATGTCGAAGGATACGACAACGACTTTCTCGAAATCGAAGTGCTTACCTGCTGACGCTCCTTATTCTATTAACGTTTCAGGCCATGTCAGGCTGAAACACCACACGCATTTTTCATCTTTATGTGATCTACCTCTACACTGGAGTCTCTTATGTTAAGACGTACCAAGATAGTTACTACCCTGGGTCCGGCCACTGATCGCGACAATAATCTCGAAGGCATTATCAAAGCCGGCGCCAACGTGGTGCGCATGAACTTCTCTCACGGCACTGCCGAAGATCATATGAACCGGGCTAATCAAGTACGTGAGATTGCCAAAAAACTGGGCAAGCACGTGGCTATTCTGGGTGATTTGCAGGGCCCTAAAATTCGTGTTTCTACCTTTAAAGACGGCAAAATTCACCTGAACATTGGTGACAAGTTTGTACTGGATGCCGACCTGGCAAAAGGCGAAGGCGACCAGCAGCAGGTAGGTATCGATTATAAGGATCTGCCAAGAGACGTTAAGGTCGACGATATTCTGCTGCTCGACGATGGTCGTGTACAGTTGCGCGTTGAAGGCGTAGATGGCAACAAGGTACTGACCGAAGTGACCGTGGCCGGCCCCCTGTCCAACAACAAGGGCATCAACAAAAAAGGCGGCGGTCTGTCTGCTCCGGCCCTGACCGAAAAAGACAAAGAAGACATTATTACTGCTGCCAAAATCGGCGTAGATTACCTGGCTGTGTCTTTCCCTCGTACCGGCGAAGACATGAAAATTGCTCGTGAGCTGGCTCGTGCCGCTGGCAGCAACGCCAAAATGGTGGCCAAGGTAGAACGTGCCGAAGCCGTGGCTACCGATGCCGCCATGGAAGACGTGATTCTGGCGTCCGACGTAGTCATGGTTGCCCGTGGTGACTTGGGTGTTGAAATTGGTGACTCCGAGCTGGTTGGCGTACAGAAAAAGCTGATCCGTGCCTCTCGTCGCCTGAACCGCGTTGTTATTACCGCCACGCAAATGATGGAGTCCATGATTTCCGCTCCGCTGCCGACCCGTGCCGAAGTCATGGACGTGGCCAACGCCGTGCTGGATGGTACCGATGCGGTCATGCTGTCTGCCGAAACCGCCGCTGGTGACTTCCCGATTGAAACCGTTAAAGCCATGGCTGAAGTGTGTCTGGGCGCCGAAAAGCACCCAAGCATCAACGTATCCAATCACCGCATGAACTTTACCTTCACCTCGGTAGAAGAAACCGTCGCCATGTCGACCATGTATGCGGCCAACCACCTGCAAGGTGTTAAAGCCATAGTGGCGCTGACTCACTCCGGCACTACTCCGCTGCTGCTGTCTCGCATCAGCTCTGGCCTGCCTATTTTTTCGCTGTCTGGCGAAGAAAAGACCCTGGCCTGGAGCAACATGTACCGCGGTGTGACGCCTGTTTACTTCAAGCATGACGAGAAGCTGAACAACGTCGAAGTCAGCCGTGAGGCGCTGGCCACCTTGAAGAAAGCCGGTTACGTGAACAGCGGCGACCTGGTATTGCTGACCCACGGCGACACCATGGAAGTGGTAGGCAGCACCAACACCTGCAAGATACTGACCGTTGAATAAGCCCATTCGCTGAATGTGCTTAGCCTGGTGAATCAGGCTTAACAGCAGTAATAAAAAAGCCGCCCCTAGGCGGCTTTTTTGATCCTGAAGAAAAGCTGGAAGCCGTCAGCTATAAGCGATCAGCTACGGATCAAATAAAACCTCACAGCAAGAAAACATAGCGCTAGAAGCTTGAATGAAAGACACCGAAATAACCGGCTCAGTGTCTGCTTCCAGCTTCTAGCTTACCGCTGATAGCTGCTTTTAAAGGACTCCGGGCTTGAAGCTGTCTACCGCTATGGCTTGCCAGCGCAGTACGTCTGCATGCTCCAGCTGCTTGATATCATCATCGCTGATGATGTTGTGTGCCCTGCCCTGAACAAGCAATTCGTTAAACGCCAGCTTGCGTGGCAAGGTGCCGGCTTTTTGTGCCTGATGCAGTTTTTTCTCGATATGCTGCACCCCCATCATGGCCAGAAAAGCCGCTTCCACCTCACCCAGTCCCGGTTTGCCGGCCTCGGGCACATAGCACAGGGAGGTTAACCGGTCACGAATGCCCGACGGTGTCATCAACAGCGTGCCAATGGCCTGAGCATGTTTATCCAGCGGTTTTTTATAATGGTTACCCAGCGGGAAGATCAGCGCCTTCAAGGTAAACGCCACCGCCCGATTGGGAAAGTTCTGAAAAAAACCATCCAGCGCATCGCCAATCAAATGCAGATTACGGGTCAGCGCATAATGCACGAAGGGTAATTCGTCACTGGGTCGGCCGTTGTCTTCAAAGAACTTGAGGGTAGCACTGCCTAAATAGAGATGACTCAATACATCGCCCAGGCGGGCCGAAATCATCTCTTTACGCTTGAGATCGCCGCCCAGCATCAGCATCGACATGTCAGCACACAGGGCCAGCGCTTTACTCATGCGCGCCAGCTGACGGTAGTACACGGCCGTTTCACCCGACACCGGGGCCCGGTTAAAGCGTGCACCGGTCAAGCCTTGCCAAAGTGCACCAAACACGTTGCCGGTAGCAAATCCGATGTGCTTGAACAACAGACGGTCAAATTCATCCAGCCCGGCCTGTTCATCCGGGTTGGCCGCCGCTTCCAGCTCATGAAGCACGTAAGGGTGACAACGAGTGGCACCCTGGCCAAAAATCATCAGATTACGGGTTAGAATATTGGCCCCTTCCACCGTAATGGCGACCGGAATGCCCATGTAGTTATGGGCCAGATAATTTTTAGGGCCCATTTGAATGGCCTTACCCGCGTGCACATCCATGGCGTGATCCAGCACGGTACGCGCCATTTCCGTCATGTGGTATTTTGAAATGGCGGTCACTATGGCCGGGCTCTCTTTCAAGTCCAGCGCCCTGGCGGTAAGTCGACGCGTGGCTTCCAGCTGGTAAGTCAGCCCCCCGATGCTGGCCAGCGCTTCTTGCACCCCTTCAAATTTGCCGATCGACAAACCGAATTGCTTACGCACATAGGCATAGGCACTGGTGCTGCGCACCGACAAATGCCCACTGGCGGTGCCCAGTGCGGGCAACGAAATGCCTCGTCCAGCCGACAGGCACTCCACCAGCATGCGCCAGCCTCGGCCGGCATACTCAGGCCCGCCAATAATCCAGTCCAGTGGAATAAAGACGTCTTTGCCGTGGGTGGTGCCATTCAAAAAGGCCAGCCCCATCGGAAAGTGTCGGTCGCCCAGCTCAACGCCCGGGTGGCTGGTGGGGATCAAGGCACAGGTAATACCCGGCGCCTTGTTGTCACCCAGCAAGCCTTCGGGATCAAACAGCTTGAATGCCAGCCCCAGTACGGTCGCTCTTGGCGCCAGCGTAATATAGCGTTTATCCCAATTCAGACGAACACCTACTATCTCCTGACCGTCAAACTCTTCCTTGCATACCACGCCCGAATCGGGAATCGCTCCCGCATCCGACCCCGCCTCCGGCCCCGTAAGCGCAAAGCACGGCACTTCCGTGCCTTTGGCCAGACCGGGCAACCAGCGATCTTTTTGCTGCTGGGTACCATAATGCATCAACAATTCGCCGGGGCCCAATGAGTTGGGCACCATGACAGTCACTGCGGCACTCACACTGCGCGAGGCAATGCGGGCCACTATGGTGGAGTTGGCGTAGGCAGAAAAATCGCGGCCGCCGTATGCCTTGGGAATAATCAGCGAGAAAAAGCCTTCCTGCTTGATGTAGTCCCATACCGGCTCGGGCAGCTCACGCTCGTCGTTGACAATCTGATGGTCATCCAGCATGGCCAGCAGCGTTTCTACCTGATTATCGAGAAAGTATTGCTCGTCTTCGCTGAGGCGAGAAGGTCCATAAGCCAGCAGTTTAGACCAGTCTGGCTTGCCGCCAAACAAGTCACCGTCCCACCATACCGTGCCGGCTTCCATTGCTTCACGTTCGGTTACCGACAACGGCGGCAGAATCTTTTTAAAGGTGGCAAAGGCCGGTTTGCTGATCCACTTCTTGCGTAAACTCATGTTCCCACTCCTCGTAAACCACACAGTTTTTATACAGGTTTGGCGCCTACTCCGCTGGCAAGATAAGGAATGACCTTGCGCACCAGCCCTTCTACATCTATGTCTTCATTAAAGTCGGCCTTGGCAATATCACGTAGTGCCTCACTTGAGGCCATGGTGAACACCACAGTGCCCAGGGTAAAATGCAATCGCCAGAACAAGTCTGCCGATGACAATCCCGGTGCCGCTTTTTGAATGGCCTGGGTAAAGTTATCTAATACCTCGCCATAATGATTAACGATAAACCAGCGCAAAAAGCCCTGATTATCGATATAACCCCGCCCCAGCAACTGCAGAAAGATCTCCGGGCCGCGGCGCTGCACGGCAACAAGCTGCATCAAGGGGGCCACAAAACAATCAAACACCTGATGCAAGGTAATGGTCGGTTCGTCCAGTAGCTGCAACAAGGCTGTATTCGAGTTGGGCATGAAAATGGCAAGATAACGATCCATCACCGCTTTGATCAGGTCTTTTTTCGATCCAAAATGATAGTTGACCGAGGCCAGGTTAACCTCGGCATCGCCGGTAATTTGTCGCAGCGAGGTATCACTGAAGCCCTGCTCGGAAAACAGCAATTCGGCGGCATTGAGTATTTTCTGCTTGGTTTCTTTTTTAGCCACGGGCCACCTCAAATAAAACAACTGTTTAAAATTTACGTTTCATCAGCCATTATTGTCAAGCTAAATGGTCAGGCTAAAAGCGGTCACTCGCTGTGTTGCTATTAAATAATAATTTTTTGGAACCTTTTATACTTACCCTGCTCCAATGTAATGCCACTGCAATTAAGCACTAAGTTCGCCCAGCCCTGCTGGGCATTTTTTTGCCTGGATTCAAGAGACAGCAAAGAGTGAACGGCAAAGTGTAACGTGAACAAGCCAATAGCCGGCCCGAAGGCAACCAGCTTGGCCTGTATCAGGTCGTCCACTTCACTCTTTACACTTTACTCTTTACACTTCACGCTATTTGAAATGAGGGACTGTGATGAGTTTGCATGAGGCACCAGCAGAGGTACAACTGGCCGTAGACTTGATTGAATTACTGGAGTTGAATCAGGTAGCACCCGAGCTGGCACTAAAAGCCCTGGCCATGGTCACCGCAGACTATAAGCGCAAGCTGGATGCCAGCAAGGATGAAGAGTAGGATCGCGAATCAATAAAAAAACACCGCTCTTTATGGGAGCGGTGTTTTATCTTTAACTGACAGCTTATGGCTTACAGCTCCTGCAGGGCTTAGCGCTCTTCTTCCAGATAGGTATAGCCTTCCAGACCGGCGGTCAGCTCTTGGCGCATAATGGCACGATATTCATCGTCCAGATGCGGCTGACTCAGTATGGTTTCGTAACGGGCAATAATGGCGGAAGGGTCTATGTCTACGTAACGCAGCATATCGGCAACCGTACTGCCGGCCTTCACATCACTGATCACCGTCTTGCCCTCGCTGTCGACCGACACTTCCGCGCTATGGGTGTCGCCAAACAGATTGTGCATGTCGCCCAGAATTTCCTGATAGGCGCCCACCAGGAAAAAGCCCAGATACTGGGGCTGGCCAGGTACAAACTCCGGCATCGGCAAGGTGGTTTCTACGCCCTGGCCGTCTACATACTGATCGATGGCACCGTCCGAGTCACAGGTAATATCCAGGATCACCGCGCGACGAGTCGGTTCTCTGTCCAGACCGTCCAAGGGCAACACCGGAAAGATCTGGTCAATCCCCCAGGCATCCGGCAACGATTGAAACAGCGAAAAGTTTACAAAGCACTTGTCGGCCAGCTTCTCGTTCAGCTCGTCCATAATAGGGCGATGCGAACGATTGGCCGTGCTGAGTTGCGCCTTGATACTCAGACAGATATTAAGGTGCATTTCTTCTGCCCAGGCTCGCTCTTCCAGCGTCATCAGCCCCATGTTGTATTGCTGATGCACATCACCAAGCTCGGCGACCGTGTCGTGATAAATTTCGAGCAACGGCGGATCTTCACGGCACAGATCTTCCCAGGTATCCCAGATATCGTGCAGCAACATGGCTGCATCTTCGGCAGGCGCCTTGGCCGTTTGCGGTTTGGCAGACTCTATGCTGATCACATCCGAAATCAATACTGCATGGTGTGCGGTAATGGCGCGGCCCGACTCGCTGATGATCAGCGGGTAAGGCAAATCGAATTCGCGGCAGACGTTGCCGATGCCCCACACCACGTTGTTGGCGTATTCACGCAGGTTGTAGTTGGCCGAGCAATAGCTTTGCGAACGAGTACCTTCGTAGTCCACGCCCAGGCCACCGCCTACATCGACAATATTCACCGGCACGCCGATACGGCGTAATTCGCCATAAAAGCGGCCGCATTCGCGTACGCCTTTTTGAATGTCACGAATATTGGCAATTTGCGAGCCCAGGTGAAAATGCAGCAGTTGCAACCAGTGCAGACAATCTGCATCACGCAGCTGTTGCACCAGGTTCAGCACATGGGCGGCACTCAGACCAAACTTGGACTTTTCGCCACCGCTGGATTGCCACTTGCCGGCTCCCTGAGAAGCGAGACGAGCGCGCATGCCCAGTCTTGGCTCTACGTCAATGCACTTGGCCTCTTCCATCACCATGGCCAGCTCAGACAGCTTTTCGATGACGATGTAAACCTGGTGTCCCATCTTGGTGCCCAACAGCGCCAGGCGGATATACTCTTTATCTTTATAGCCGTTGCACACGATCACCGATTCGGTTTCGTGGCTGTGGGCCAACACGGCCAGCAACTCCGGTTTGGAGCCGGCTTCCAGCCCCAGTCGTGGCTTGTCTTTATAGGCCTTGGTGACCGCATCCAGCACGCCTCGCTGCTGGTTTACCTTGATGGGATACACCGTCAGGTAGTCGCCTTCGTAGCCATATTCTTCAATGGCACCGTTAAAGGCATTAAACAGAGCATCGATACGACTTTTGATGATATCGGGAAAACGCAGCAATACCGGAGTGGCATAACCTTCGGCCTTTAGCTGCTCAACCACATCGGACAGCACCACTTTGGCATCGGGGCGAGATTTATCGGGCGTGACAATGACTTGCCCTTGCTCATCGAGATGAAAAAAACCGGCGCCCCAATAAGGCAGGTTATATACTTTGAGGGCGTCACTTGCGGACCATTCAGCCATGTTCTTTGTCCCCTTTGCGTGTCAGGGTCATAGAAGATCCGAGCCTGGCACAGGTTCGGTACGATAAATTGATAACGCTTCAAGAGCGTAAGCATTCAATATTCCAGAAAATCCGACTAAAAAAGCCCTCGCATTAACCGTTAGAGGCCCCTTCAGTCTGGTTACTGAAAAAGAGGGGGCAGAGTCTACACACCGCCATTACTGCTGACCAGCATGGTGACTGTTTTCTTGCACGATAACGCCATTAACGGTCGTTATGGCCCAGGTCACGATCAGGGGCAATATGATCCCGCAGCCGTTGCTTGATGACTTTGGCTTCGGGAAAGCCGTCATCGGCCAGACGGCACCAGATAAGCCGCTCATCCACCAAAATCTGAAACTGCCCCTTTTCACCCGGGATCAAGGCCACCTCACCGACATCGTCGTTAAAGGTCGACAGTATTTCTTGCGCCAGCCACGCCGAGCGCAGCAACCAGCGGCATAAAGAGCAGTAGCGAATTTCTACTCTGGGTTTCATCGACGTATTCCTTATCACGAACAGCACCTTCTGCTTTGCAGGACCCGCAGCTAAAACTTGAAACCCCCTTGTACGCCTTACGCTGCCCGCCGCAAGCTTAAGGCACACATTGCTCTTTAACTGACAGCTCCCCTAAGGCTAGCGTACCACGCCACTTAAAAATTCATGTCGCGTTTCGGCCCGGCTCTTGAAAATACCGCCAAGGGAAGTGGTGGTCGTGCTACTGGTGGCATCCATGACGCCCCGCGCCTTGACGCAATAATGGGTGGCACTGATACTGACCGCCACATCATCGGACTCCAGCAAGGTTTGTAATGCCACCAAAACCTGTTGGGTCAGCCGTTCTTGCACCTGGGGACGACGGGCAAAAAACTGCACTATGCGGTTGATTTTGGACAAGCCAATCACCTTGGAGCGCGGTATATAGGCCACCGTTGCCGAGCCGTCTATGGTCACAAAGTGATGTTCGCAGGTACTGGTCAGGCTGATGTCACGTACCTGAACCATTTCATCGACTTTCATCTTGTTGTCGATCATGGTGATTTTTGGAAAATAACTGTAATCCAGGCCGGAAAAAATTTCGCGCACATACATTTTGGCAATACGTTGTGGTGTTTCCGCTAGGCTGTCGTCTTCCAGGTCCAGGCCCAGCACGTCCATCATCTCGGTCATTAGTCCGGTGATGCGTGCTTGCTTATCATCTAGAGTCAGGTTGTTGCCTTTCATTGGCGTTTCCAGCCCTCGGCTTTCAAGGGCAGAACGGACCCGAATAGCGGCATCGCTCAAAGCAGTCATGATGGTCCCCGTTGGAGAAATAAAATACAGTAAAACAGGCTGCAAGAATGGTAGTGCATTTGCCGCCCGGTGTGAATGCAAGATTCGTCTGCTGTTTACAGCACCAGGGCTGTTCGCTTTTCGAGGCGCTTTACCCCGCACATTTTCGGTTAAACGCTGTTAACAGTGACAAAATATTTTAAACTGAAACAATAACCTACTCGTTTTTATAACAGGAAGCTGCATATGACGACCGTCGATCACTGTAATCAGCCAGGTTTGCGTCCTTATCTTGATGCCAGGCAGGATATGCTTGCCCAGCTTGATCTTATTGTCGATAGCGAGCTGGTCGGGCTTGAACAGCTGTCCAATCGCATTCTGGCAGATGATATTCGCTCCCCTATCGATGTGCCTTCTTTCGCCAATTCCGCCATGGATGGTTATGCCCTGCGCGCAGCAGATCTGCAGGAGGGCGTGGCATTAACGTTAGTCGGCACCAGCCTGGCCGGCCAGCCCTTCAACAGTCGTGTTGCCGCCGGCGAATGCGTACGTATCATGACCGGTGCCGCCCTGCCACTGGGTGCCGACACCGTGGTCATGCAAGAGCATTGTCGCTCCGAACACAACCTTATTTACCCTCAAGGCACCATTAGCGAAGGGCAAAATGTGCGCCTGCCCGCCGAAGACTTGGCCCAGGGTGAGCGGGTATTCGCCGCCGGCACACGCATCAACGCACGGGTACTGGCGGTATTATCTTCTCTGGGGCTGGAGCAACTTTATGTGCGCCGCCCGCTTACCGTGGCCTTGCTGTCTACCGGTGACGAGCTGAAAAGCCCGGGTGAACTGCTGGGGCCGGGCGAGATTTACGACTCCAATCGCATTGGTATTCACGCCATGTTGCAACGCCTGGGCGTGACCGTGATCGATTATGGCATCATCAAAGACGATCCCGAGCAGATCCGCAGCGCCTTTCTCAAGGCCGCCAACGAAGCCGACGCCATTATTACCTCGGGCGGCGTATCCGTGGGCGATGCTGACTATACCAAGCAAGTATTGGAAGACGTCGGCCGTATCGGCTTTTGGAAGCTGGCAGTGAAACCGGGCAAACCCTTTGCCTTTGGCCATATCAATGACAGCCCTTTCTTTGGTTTACCGGGTAATCCGGTCTCCGCCGCCGTCACCTTTCATTTGTTGGTCCGCCCCGCGCTGGCCAGGCTGACGGGGGAAACCCTGCCGGCTCCGGTGACCCTGCAGGCAACCGCCATGATGGCGTTCAAGAAAAGTCCTGGCCGAATGGACTTTCAGCGCGGCATCGTCAGCACCCAACCCGATGGCAGCCTGGGCGTGGTGGCTGCCGGCGCACAAAGCTCCGGCGTCTTCAGCGCCATGGCGACCGCCAACTGCCTGCTGCATCTGGAACAAGACCGCGGCAATGTCGCCCAGGGTGAACAGGTGACGCTGGAGCTGATTGACGGCTTGTATTGGTGATAACTCACAGCCGTCAGCGGTAAGCTTTCAGCGGTCAGTGATACAAAACACCGAACCTGCAGGTTCGGTGTTTTTCCGTCATCTTGACGAACGTCAGAAACTTGGTTTTAGCCTTGTCTTTAGCTTACCGCTGATGGCTTCCTGCTTTATTTAAACCCCTCGCTCGTTATTCCAGATCAAGACATGCAGCTGAGGCAACACGCGAGCATTGAACCAGCGATCTGCAGTGACCTTGTCCACCAGCCAGCGCAACCGTGCATTAAGATCTGCAAGGTCGGTTTCAAGTTCAGGCTGTTCCGGCATGGCCGGAGCCGGGTTACAGGGCTGCAAGGTCAGCGGCAACCCAGGATAATCAGCTGCAAACTCGCGCGCCCACTGATAATCCGCTTCATCGGCAATCACCAGCTTCAGGCTTACCTGGGTGTGTGGCCCTGCGGCCTCCAGACAGTCGGCAAAGCGTGCGGCATTAAAAGACATCTTGGCCGAAGGCGGCTTGGGGCTGAGGGTGAGATGATCAAGCAGCGCAAACCAGGGTTGTGCCTTGCTGCCCTGGGTTTCAATGGCAAAGGTGTAACCTTGGTCTTGTCCCCGGGTAATAAGCTCGCTCAGTGGTTGCAGCGCCGGATTGCCCCCAGACAAGGTCACCAACAAGGGCTGCCCGCCACTCAAGCGCTGCACCTCGGCCATCACGGCCGCAGCACTCATGGGTGCCCAGTCGGCCTTGAAGCGAGGTTCTACCGCATACAGGGTATCGCACCAGCTGCAGCGAAAATCACAACCACCGGTACGCACAAACACAGTGGGCACGCCCACCAAGGCCCCTTCCCCTTGAATGGTGGGGCCGAATATTTCACTGATGGCAATCGATTGGTCACTGATGATGATCTGGCTCATGGGCGATATTCCGCCCAGGTTTTCGGTGTTTCCGACACCAATACCGCGCTCACCTCCGGCCAGCGCTCGGCGGCCCAATCAAACAAATGCCTGGCCAAACGCTCGGCCGTGGTGCATTCATCGCCCAATACCTCGTTCAGATGGCGGTGATCCAGGGTGTCGTCCAGATAGTCTTTAAAGGCCTTCAGCTCCAGATAATCGCGCACAAAGCCAAACTCGTTCAGCGTCTCGCTGGCAAGCTCAATCACCACTATGTAGTTATGGCCATGCAAGCGGGCACACGGGTGCCAGTCCGGCATCTGCACCAGCTGATGGGAGGCTGAAAAGTGGAATTCTTTTTTAATACGATACATTAAGAGCGCACCTTGGCCACGGCCGCCTGCCAGAATTCGGTGTCTTGATATGAGGTGGGATCGTCAACACCGGCCAGAGCCATGGCCTCGATGCGCTCGACACAAGTGCCACAACGGCCACAATGCTGCTCGCCCCCTTCATAACAGGACCAGGTCTCGGCGACCGGCACCTTGAAGCGGGCGGCATCGCGAGCGATCTCGGTTTTATCGGTATTCACATAAGGGGCAAACAGGCCCACATTGGCCACACCGTCCAGCGCCTGCTGCTGCATCTCGGCAAACAGGCGAATAAAGTCGGGCCGACAGTCGGGGTAGATAAAGTGATCACCACCGTGCACTGCCAGTGCCACCGCATTAAAACCACGGCTGGCAGCCACGCCAAAGGCAATGGTCAACATAATGGCATTGCGGTTGGGCACCACGGTCAGCTTCATGTTGTCTTCGCTATAGTGACCATGAGGCACATCTATATCGTCGGTGAGTGCCGAACCCGAGAGCTGCGCCCCTATGTGACTGATGTCCATTACCAGGTGGGGAACCTGAAGCCGTTCGGCACACAGGCGAGCGGCGTCAATTTCTTTTTTGTGGCGCTGACCATAGTCAAAGCTCAGCAAGCCGCCAAGGGCGTTTTCTGAAGCCAGACGATACGCCAGGGTCACGGAGTCAAATCCGCCAGAGCAGATTAATAATGCATTCATCACATTGTGTCCTTGTTTTTTCCGGGTAGGCTGCGACCGGCAATAAAAAATCGGGGCCATTTTAACGCCCATCGGCGCCAGCGCAAATAAAAAAGGGCGCCGAAGCGCCCTTTGCACATAACAGAGGTAGTACCCGGTTTATTTACCCGCGTGTTCGGCCAGATACAACCAGGTATCGATCACCGTATCGGGGTTGAGTGATACCGAATCTATGCCCTGCTCGACCAGCCACTGGGCAAAGTCTGCGTGATCCGACGGCCCCTGGCCACAGATCCCCACGTATTTGCCAGCCTTGCGGGCCGCCTGAATCGCCATCGACAACAGCGCCTTCACCGCCTCGTCGCGCTCATCAAAGGATCCCGCTACCAGCCCCGAGTCTCTATCCAGCCCCAGTGTCAGCTGGGTCATGTCGTTGGAGCCAATGGAAAAGCCATCAAAGTACGCCAGAAACTTGTCCGCCAATAAGGCGTTGGACGGTAGCTCGCACATCATGATGACTTTAAGACCGGCTTCGCCACGCTTGAGGCCGTTTTCCGCCAGCAAATCAATCACGGACGCTGCTTCATTCACCGTGCGCACAAAGGGGATCATGATTTCGACGTTGGTCAGTCCCATGTCGTTGCGTACCCGCTTCATCGCCTCGCATTCCATGGCAAAGCAGTCACGGAAATCTTCGGAGATGTAACGGGAGGCACCGCGAAAGCCCAGCATGGGGTTTTCTTCATCGGGCTCGTAAGCTTCGCCGCCCAGCAGGTTGGCGTACTCGTTTGACTTGAAGTCGGACAGGCGAACGATCACTCGCTCGGGCCAGAAGGCCGAGGCCAGCGTGGCAATGCCTTCGGTCAGCTTGGCGACAAAAAATTCTCGCGGGCTGTCGTAACCGGCAATAATGTCGTCAATCTGCTGCTGCAGCTTGGGGCTTTCCTGCTGGTAATTCAGCAGCGCCTTGGGATGCACGCCTATCATGCGGTTGATGATAAATTCCAGTCGCGCCAGGCCTACACCTGCATTGGGCAATTGGGTAAAGTCGAAGGCACGGTCGGGGTTACCCACGTTCATCATCACTTTAACCGGCGAGGCAGGCATGGAGCCCACTTCCGAGGTATTGATATTGAAATCGAGTATGCCCTGATAAATAAAACCGGTATCCCCTTCGGCACAAGAAACGGTCACTTCCTGGCCTTCTTTAATGCGGCTGGTGGCGTCACCACACCCCACCACGGCAGGAATGCCCAGCTCGCGGGCAATAATGGCCGCATGGCAGGTGCGCCCACCACGATTGGTCACAATGGCTGCCGCCCGTTTCATGATCGGCTCCCAGTCCGGATCCGTCATGTCGGTCACCAGCACGTCCCCTGGCTTGATGTCGTCCATCTGCTCCAGAGAAGCAATCACCTTGGCCGGACCCGCACCTATCTTGTGACCGATGGCGCGGCCTTCGATGATCACTTCACCTTGCTCTGCCAGCGCAAAACGCTCCAGCACATTCGTGTCTTGACGGCTGCGTACGGTTTCGGGACGCGCCTGCACAATATAAAGCTGACCATCTACCCCGTCTTTTGCCCATTCAATGTCCATGGGGCGGCCGTAATGCTGCTCGATAGTCACCGCCTGCCTGGCCAGCTCCATCACTTCGTCGTTGGTTAACGAGAACTGGCTGCGCTCGGCTTTGCTGGTTTCTTTAATGTCCACCTGCTGGCCCAGATCCACCCCTTCGGCGTAAATCATTTTTTGCAACTTGGAGCCCAGCGTCTTGCGCACCACCGCCGGGCGGCCCGCCTTGAGCGTCGGCTTGTGCACATAAAACTCGTCGGGGTTTACCGCGCCCTGCACTACCATTTCGCCCAAACCGGTAGAAGAGGTAATAAACACCACCTGGTCAAAACCCGATTCGGTATCCAGGGTAAACATCACGCCAGAGGCGGCAATATCCGAGCGCACCATGCGCTGAATGCCCGCAGACAAAGCCACGCCTCTGTGGTCGTAGCCCTGATGTACCCGATAAGAAATAGCCCGGTCGTTAAACAGCGAAGCAAATACATGCTTGATGGCGATCATGACGGCATCCAGGCCGCGTACGTTCAAAAAGGTTTCTTGCTGCCCGGCAAAGGAGGCATCCGGCATGTCTTCTGCGGTAGCAGAAGAGCGCACCGCAAATGAGGCTTGGTCGCCGGCCTTGCCAGTCAGTTCGCCATACGCTTGAGCAATGGCACTTTCCAGCTCGGGTTGAAACGGCGTATCGATGACCCACTGACGAATATCTTGCCCGGCTTGCCCCAAGGCGGCGATATTGTCGACGTCCAGAGTATCGAGCAAGTCGTGAATCTTGGCGTTTAAGCCACTTTGCTCCAGAAATTCGTTAAAGGCGTAGGCGGTGGTCGCGAACCCGCCAGGTACCGATACTCCAGCACCGGCCAATTGGCTAATCATCTCGCCTAATGAGGCATTTTTGCCACCCACTCGGTCTACATCATGCATTCCGAGCTGTTCGTACCAAATTACATATTCCTTCACGGCCACGTCTCCAACAAAGATGTTCTTGGGTTGCGTCATTTTTTATAAGTGTGCGTGCGAGCTTGTTATTATTGAATACCTTTATATGACTCGGCACAGAATGATTCTACAATGGCCTTAAAATTCAGGTAAACGTTTAACCTGTACCAATACACAAAAGTGAGATCTGGAGGCCTGATGCACACGGTTTTTTATGTTTCTGATGGGACGGCGATCACAGCCGAAGTGTTCGGCCATGCCGTGCTAAGCCAGTTTCCTTTGCCTTTTGAGCAGGTCACCATCCCTTTTGTGGGCGATACTGGCAAGGCAGAAGACGTGAAAGCCAAAATTAACGACTGTTATCATCAAAGCGGTAAGCTGCCACTGGTATTCCACACCATAGTTGATACCAGCTTGCGTAACATTATCACGTCCTGTGACGCTAAATGTTACGACTTCCTTAACACCTTCGTTGCGCCCATAGAAGAACAACTCGGCGTAAAAGCCGATCCACGCATTAATCGCACTCACGGCATGGAAAACAAAAAGCACTACGATACTCGTATTGATGCGGTGAACTATGCACTGGAAAATGACGATGGCGTGACCACCAAAGCCTATGATGAAGCCGATATCATACTGGTGGGCGTGTCTCGTTGCGGCAAAACCCCCACCAGTCTGTATTTGGCATTACAGTTTGGTATTCGAGTCGCCAACTATCCATTTATTGATCAGGACATGCAGCAGATGGAACTGCCCAAGGCACTGAAAGCCAACCGGCACAAGCTGTTTGGCCTGACCATTGATGGCACTCGATTGCAGGAAATACGCCAGCGCCGTATGGCGGGTAGCCAGTATTCTTCCGCAGAACAGTGCCGCTACGAGCTACAGCAGGTAGAGCGTTTGTTCCGCATGGAAGCCATTCCTTTTATCGACACCACTTTCCATTCGGTAGAGGAAATTTCGGTCAGAATACTGGAGCGCACCGGCATCCGTCGGCGCATCTATTGATGCCCCATGATCACTTCATTATTGTACACAAGCGGATTGTTTAGGATATGAGATCTTAACCGTGAGATCGCACACAAAAACAAACAAAATGTTGATTTCATGTTTACAAAAATGTATACATTGCACCCAGTGTTTAACCAAGCAGTCGAACACAACGCAAGTCGCATCATAAGTTGTGCGTCTGATTTAGCCGGATGTCGGCGTGCCGTTTGGGATAATCCCCCTGAAAAGTGCACAGAAAGCTCCTTCACCAGAGCTCCGGCAACATACGTCATTATCGGTGGTAGTCTCTGGTTTACGCCATCATGCACCACAGCGTAGGCCACAGATTAAACCCCACTTGAGCAAAACTCAGGGACTTATTGCAATGAAACACAGTCAAAGCAAGTCAATATTCGATTTTTATGGCAAGCCGTCGTTCGGCAAGGCACTGCCGCTTTCGTTACAGCATATTCTTGCCATGATAATGGGCGCCGTTACGCCGCCACTTATTGTTGCCGGCGTTGCAGGCGCTAATGCACAAGAAACCATGATGTTGGTGCAGGTTGCTTTGCTGTTTTCTGGTTTGTCTACCATGTTGCAACTTTACCCTGTAGGTCGCTTTGGTTCCGGCATGCCCACCATTTTCGGTGTGGGCTTTGCTTATGTGCCTTCGCTGATTGCCATTGGTGGAGCCTATGGTATTCCCGGTATTCTGGGTGCACAGGTAGCCGGTGGTATTGCCATGATCATCGTCGGTATCTTCATCAAGAAGATCCGCCACCTGTTTCCGCCGGTTGTTGCCGGTACCGTGGTATTGGTGATCGGCTTGTCTTTGTATGACATTGCCATCAAGTACATGGCCGGCAGCGGCAACATGGCGGCCGAAGGTTTTGGTAGTGGTCAAAACTGGCTGGTCGGGTTAACGACCCTTGCCGTTGTACTGTGCTGTTCACAGTTTGCCAAAGGTTACTTGCGTCTGGCCGCCATTATCGTGGGTATTCTGGTGGGCTATATCATGGCGTTCTCGTTTGGCATGGTTAGCTTCGACAAGATTGCTGATGCCCCTTGGGTAACCCTGCCTGCACCGTTTGCCCTTGGCATCGAATTCCATATGTCTGCGGTTATCTCCATGGTGGTTATCTGTGTGGTTAACTCGGTACAAACCATTGGCGATTTGTCTGCAACTGCCGTAGGCGGTATGGGCCGCGAAATGAAAGACAATGAACTGTCTGGTGGCCTGATTGGTAACGGTGCCTGCACCTTGATTGGCTCTATCTTTGGTGGTCTGCCAACGGCCTCGTTCAGCCAGAACGTGGGTATCGTGGCCATGACCAAGGTCATTAGCCGTTATATACTGGGTATTGCAGGTATCTTCATGGTACTGGCCGGTCTGCTGCCCAAGTTTGGTGCCGCCATGACCACCATCCCCTACCCTGTGCTGGGCGGTGCCACCATTATCGTATTCGGTATGATCACCATGACCGGTATTCAGTTGCTGGTTAAAGACGAGCTGTCTTCACGCAACATCACCATCGCCGCCCTGTCCGTGGCCATGGCCATGGGGATTAACGCTGTACCTGAAGCCATCGCTCTGCTGCCAGATACCGCACGTATGCTGATTGGCTCCCCCGTGATTGTTGCGGCCACCATGGCCTTCACCATGAACATGCTGTTGCCCAAGAAGTCTCTGCAGGATGAAGCCCGCGAGCGTGAGCAAATCGAGCGTGACATGAACGGTGAAGACACGCCAGTGGCCGATACTGCCCAAAAAAAAGAGATGACAACGCAGGCAACTAACTGAAAGGGTAAGCCTTGAGGCGATTCCACAGTGCTTGTAATACGGTTAAAGCCGGTCGAAAGACCGGCTTTTTGGTGTTTGAACAGCCTTTCGGAATCCATAAGCCGTCAGCTGTACTTTAAGGGCTGTTACAACACAGCCCTACTACGCAGGGCACGCCAACAGTTGCAAAGTGGCTGCGTCGTGATGATCAAAAAAGGGCCGAATCTTGTCGGCCCTTTGGCTTTGATTTGTCTGGGGTCTGAAAGCGTATCGCTTACGGCTTGCTGTTGACGATTATTTCAACTGCCACACCGTCATCTCGGCCAGGGTGTGCTGAAACTTGCGGCGGGTTTCACGGATCACGAACGGCACGTCTTGCTGGGCAACCAGAGTAAAATGCTGGCTGAGTACGGCACTCAGGCCGTCGAAGGTGGTGACGTTTTCGCCATTGACCTTGATGCCGCCCAGCCATTTTTCTTTGGGGGTATACTGCTCAAGCCAGGTGTAAGGTGAGGTGAGCACCAGATAACCGCCGGCGTTCAAGCGCTCATGGATCTGCTGCAAGAACAAGGTTGGGTCATATAAACGGTCGATCAGATTGCCACAAAAAACGAGATCGTAACCGCTAAAGCGCGCCTTGAGATTACAGGCATCACCCTGCACAAAATCAATTTTGTCAGCCAATTCGCCATAACCCAGCTGATGCAGGCTTACTTCTTTAAACTCCACCAGCTCGCCTTCGGTGGGGATGGCAAAACGGGTATGGCCGGTTTCTTTTAACTGAAAGCCGTGCTGAATAAAGCGCGCCGAAAAATCGATGCCATCCACATGATCAAAATGGATTGCCAACTCAAAACTGGCGCGCCCCACAGAGCAACCTAAATCCAGCGCCCTGCCCCGTTTTAACCCGGACGTATGGCTGAGCAGTGTCTGCACACAGGCCTTGGGGTAATTGGGCGCATCAAAGTAGTTGTCGCCGTAATGAAATTCCAGATATTGAGCCACAAGCTCGTCTGTTTCGTAAGTATTAACCGGTTCCACTGGCACCTCTGCACTGTTGGACTCTAGGTATCTAAAGCCCGCATGTTGAAAAAAATGACGACGAAAAGCATAACGCGCGTAGCGGGTCGCTTCGTTGCCGGTCGAAATCCAGGAGCCGCCTTTAAACAGATTGTGGCGGCCATCAAAAGTCGGGGTCGAAAAGTCATCGTATAGGGGATGCACTTCAAAGCCGGGAAAGCCATCAATGGGCGACTCGGTCCACTGCCACACGTTACCCACCACATCACTGATGCCGTTATGCTCAAAACGATTGACCGGGCAGGAGGAAGCATAATGTTCGAGGTTGATGTTGCCAGGAGCCGTTTGCCAGTGCGGCTGATCGGTATCGAGCTGATTACGCAGTACCGTCCACTCGGCTTCGGTGGGCAAACGCACATGGGTGCCGGTTTGCCGAGCTTTCCAGTTACAAAAGGCTTTGGCCTCCAGATAATTCACCTCTACTGGCCAGTCCAGCGGCAGGGGCATTTCTTGCAACAGGTTGCGCTGCAGGTATTCGCCGTAACGGTACTGCCAAAAACGCGGCATGGTGGCGCCGGTATACGCAAGCCATTGCTGCCCTTCCTGACTCCACCACTCGGGCTCTTGATAGCCACCGGCCTGCACAAAACTCAGAAACTCGCCGTTGCAGACCAGATATTTCGCCACCTTGAAGGGCCCGACCGTGACTGTTTTCTGGCCGTATTCGTTATCCCAGCCATAGGTGTGTGCCGTGGCAGGCTTGCCCAGGGTGACCGTGCCGGCGGGTATCGATAATAAGCTATTCTCGGGTGCGGGGCCGCTGTCTTGGCAAGCAGACCACAACGGATGGGCATCCAGATACTCGAGCGGCAGCATGCGCATAATCACCGAAGACGTTTCCAGGTGAATACGTTCGTGTTCAATGCCCATTAAAATAATCCAGGCCGGTGAATCCTGGGTAATGGGCAAGGTCAGTGGCATCTCGCTGATCAAGGTGTCTACCACCTGGCGTACCTGATCTCGATAGGCGCGGGTGTCAGCCACGCTTGGCCAGTCGTAATGGCCGCTGTTGAGATCGTCCCACGACATTTCGTCCACGCCGATGGCAAACATCGACTCCAGGCGTTGGTTGAGTCGTTGCGTCTGGTACTTGCCCAGCAGCAGCTTGTTGATGAAGAACACCGCCGTATGACCAAAATAGAAGATCAACGGGTGACGCAGCGGTTCGGCGCGCAGGTAATATGCCTGATCGCTGTTAATGCAATCGAACAGGCTCTCGTACAGGCTGAAAGTTTGGTGAAAATACGCTCGGATTTCTGCTCGTTTGTGCTCGACCGAATGGCCGGTTAACAAGGGTGTTTTGCTCACCGTTTTTGCTCGTGTTTCCATATTCTTCCCTGATTGATTGTGTTTTATTGTTATCGTAACCCTGCTCAACTCAGATTATCGTCTGACACCAGACCCGACAAGTGCGTGTACTCTTTCGGCATATACCCAAAGAAACGGATTCGCAAAAAAAACCGGTTTCAAGCCTTTGACCATGTGCTATAACCATGACCCTTTTTTATTATTACAGGAAGTAACATGACACAATTCAACAACGTGACCGTGATCAAGCAGGCCAATGTATACGACGGTGGCAAGGTAACCAGCCGGGTCATCCAGTTTGCCGATGGCAGCCGCAAAACCCTGGGCATCATGCTGCCGGGGGAATACACCTTTGATACCGCCGCCGCCGAGCTGATGGAAATTCTTGCCGGCGAGCTGGAAGTGCAACTGCCAGGCTCTGAACAATGGCAAACCATCAAAGGCGGCGAGTCGTTCAATGTGCCGGCCAATGCCATATTCAAGCTGAAAATCCACACCCTGGTAGACTATTGCTGTTCTTACTTCGACTAGAGCATGATGCGGCCAGCTTGGCATATAGTTAGCAAAAGCCCACTTAATGACAAGAGAGTGTGTGATGCCGATGTTATTGCTGTTATTAGGCCTGCTGGTCCCGCCACTGGCCGCTGAAGAATACCGTATTGTTACTCTGGCCGACGGTCTCGACCATCCCTGGGGGCTGGTTGAACTGCCCAGTGGCGAGTTATTGGTGGGCGAGCGTCGGGGCCGTTTACTGCGCCTGAGCGCAGACGGCAGCCGTCGTGTCATTACCGGTCTGCCCAGCCTGGTCAGCGCCGGTCAGGGGGGCTTGCTTGACTTGGCATTGCACCCCGACTTTACCAGCAATAACTGGTTATATTTCAGTTACAGTCAGCCCGGCAAAGGCGGCGCCGGTACCGCGGTGGCACGGGCAAAACTGCAGGACAGTACCCTTAGCGACCTGGAAGTCATCTTTGTGCAGCAGCCCAAAACCTCGGGCAGCGCCCACTTTGGCTCTCGTTTGGTGTTCGATAAACAGGGTTATCTGTTTATTACCACCGGCGAACGCTACCACTCCCGAGAGCTGGCACAACGGCTCGATAATCACCTGGGCAAAATTCTGCGGGTGCATGACGATGGCCGCGTGCCCGCCGATAATCCCTTTATACAAACTCCCAACGCCAAGCCCGAAATCTGGAGTTACGGCCACCGTAATATTCAAGGGGCTGCCATTCATCCGCCCAGCGGCGTGCTCTGGATTCACGAGCATGGGCCGCGTGGCGGAGACGAAGTCAATATCATCAAGGCCGGCGCCAATTATGGTTGGCCGCAGGTCACCCACGGCCGAGAATACAGCGGCGGCATTATCAGCCAACATACGCATAGAGAGGGCATGGAAGATCCGCTTTGGGTATGGGTACCCTCCATTGCGCCTTCCGGCATGTTGTTTTATCAGGGTCAGTTATTTCCCCAGTGGCAGAATTCATTGCTGGTGGGGGCACTGGCCGGGCGAAAACTGGTGCGACTGACACTGGATGGACAACAAATCACGGGCGAACACCCGCTACTGGACAAACTGGGGCTGCGGTTCAGGACCCTGGCAGAAGCGCACGATGGCGGTATTTACCTGCTTACCGACCAGGCAAATGGTCAATTACTGAAGCTGCTCCCTGTGGGCCAAGAATAGGCCTGGCCCGTTGGCAGCCCGCTTTAACATGATCATGTGAATGCCATGACTCCGGGGCTGATTTTGCCGTTGAAATACGGTAACATTTAACAACTGTATTTTATTTCAATTACTTTTGTGAGCAATAAGGAAAACATAATGACTCAGAAAATCTGGAACGTGTATCTGTCTGGTGAAATTCACAGTGACTGGCGTGAGCGTATTATCGAGGGCAGCAAAGCCGCAGGTCTGGCTGTTGAGTTCACCTCTGCCGTGACCGATCACGATGCCAGCGACATGGTTGGCGTTAACATTTTAGGTAGCGAAGAAAACAACTTCTGGCGTGACCGCAAAGCGTCCGGCATCAACAGCATTCGTACCTCGACCCAAATCAAGGCCGCCGATTTGGTTGTGGTTCGCTTTGGACCCAAGTACAAGCAGTGGAATGCCGCCTTTGATGCCGGCTTTGCCGTTGCTTCTGGCAAGCCCATTGTTACCCTGCACGACGCCGAGCTGGATCACCCGCTGAAAGAAGTGGATGAAGCCGCCAAGGCGACCTGTCGTCATCCAGAACAAGTTGTGGAAATTTTGTCTTACCTGCTGTCGTAAGCCGAAACATTTAACGATATAAAACAATCCCCTGCCCTGCAGGGGATGTTTGCTGTGCCGACTTCTGACGGTTGCGCGCCTTTTGGCGAAGATGCCGCCCTCCTTCTGTTTTACACTCTGGGTTCACTTGTGTAGAAGGTTGTTTCCCATGAAGTCTTGGACTGTTGCGTTATTATTCGGCTGGCCGTTATTGGCGGTTGCCAATAACGAGGTCTGGATAGATGTAGGCAGCCAGGAAGAATATGCCGCCGAACACCTGCAGGACGCAATTCATATTCCTTATACCTATATTGCCCGCGGCGTAAGTACGCACTATCCCGATAAAGAAACGCCGATCAGGTTATACGACAGAGACGGCATTCGTGCTCAACAGGCCTATGAGGCGCTGAACACACTGGGTTATCACAAGGTAACAGCTGAAGGCGGGCTTGAGCAGCTGAAAGCCGGTGGTCATGAAACTCAACGAGCCAACTTGCAGGCAGACCTGATGCCCACTGCAACCTTTGATTACCTCAATGATGAGGCTGACTTATCTTCGGAGCAGCCAGTCGCCCCCTCTTATTAAGCCGGATTTCGTATTAAAGCGGATTCAGGGTTTTTCTGTTTCATCTTCACGCAGACCCACCTTTAGTACCTGATCGCCATCCACATCGGCGACCGTCCAGATCATGTCGTAGCGAACAAAGTTATCTCCCACTACCGGATGCCCGTTACTGTGCGCCAGCATGAAGCTGCCTAAATCAAGGTCGGCTTCGCTTTCATCGACATCCACGCCATACATCAAGGCCACATCCCCCATGCGGGCATCGGCATCCAGAATAAAGTCACCAAAAAAGGCGCGTGCCTTGCTTCGTGCCGCATCCAGATCGCCGCCAAACATGTTGTTCAGAGTTTTCAGATGATTGCTGCGGCCAATAACACATAACGTATCCCCCATCGCCAGCCGGGTGCTGCCTGAGGCTGGCAACAGGTTTTCGCCTCTAAAGACCGCGGCCACCCGGCAATGAGGAGGAAACGTCAGGCTGCGTACCACAACGCCGTCTATTGATTCGCTGCTTACGGTATAAAGAAACATTTCAAAGTCGTCTTCCTGAAAAATACCCAGCATGGAACGTCGACGTGGCGCCAGCTCGGGCGGCATTTCCACTTTCAGCAACCGCGCCATTTGCGGCAAGCTGGAGCCCTGTACCAGCAACGAAATAAGTACCACAAAAAAGGCAACATTGAACAGCAACATCCCCTCGGGTATGCCGGCCATTAATGGAAATATCGCCAGTACAATGGGCACGGCGCCCCGCAGCCCGACCCAGGAAATAAAACCGAGTTCTCGTCTGTTAAAACGAAAGAAAGGCACCAAAGACACCAGCACCGCCAACGGACGGGCAATAAAAATAAGCGATAAGGCAATCAGGCTGGCAGGCAACGCCATGGCCCACATCTCGGCGGGTGAAATCAGCAGACCCAACACCAGAAACAGGCCAATCTGACTCAGCCAGGCCAAACCATCCAGTACCGGTAAAATCGACTCCATGTCTCGCAGGCGAGAGTTACCCAACACCAGGCCACCCAGATATACGGCCAAAAAGCCACTGCCTTGCAACAGCGCGGTGCAGGCAAACAGCGTTAAACCAAAACCGGTCACCAGAATAGGGTATAACCCTGCGGCCAGCTCGACGCGCTTGATCATCTGCACCAGCAACAGGCCGCCCAGCACACCGGCCACGGCACCGATGCCGAATTGCGTCAGCAAAAACAGCAACGCATCTCCTGCGCCATCCATCTCGCCGGTGATCAGGCCTATCACGGTCAGTGTCAAAAATATCGCCATCGGGTCATTGGTGCCCGATTCTATTTCCAGAGACGCCCCTACCCGCTGGTTAAGGTGCATGCCCTTGCCACTGAGTAACGAAAACACCGCCGCCGCATCGGTTGAGCCGACAATGGCTCCCAGCAGCAAGCCGTGCAGCCAGCTTAAATCCAGAATATAAACGGCAATCAGCCCGGTTACGCCACTGGTCACCACCACGCCCAGGGTGGCCATGCTCAGCGCTGGCCGCAGCCCGACGCGGAAGGTTTCCATGCGGGTGCGCATGCCGCCGTCCAGCAGAATAATGGCCAACGCCAGATTGCCAATACCGTAGGCCAGGGAATAACTTTCAAATTCGATGCCGCCCGGCCCACTTTCGCCAGCCAGCATGCCGATGACCAGAAAGATAAGCAGAATCGGGATGCCGGAACGTGCCGATAACAAGGTGGCCAATACGCTCAAACACAGCAAGACCCCGGTCAGCAGGAAAAGGTGTTCTATATTATTCAATGGAGAGATTCCGACAGGGTTTTAGATGCAATAGTTATATCACAGCTAGGCTACTTTAGTGAAAGTGAATTTTTAGTTAATTTAAAAAGCTAACTATGCATAAAGTTACATAATCCGTGTTAGTTCCCTGAATTAAGTTGGTCGATAATTAAACTGAATATTTTCCTGAGGTATGCCAGTTTTTCTTGGGTAGACGTCCCAAACGCATAACCATGTCTGAAAGATGACAACAACTATAAGTTGTAGCCTTTGGAATGATTACGGATTAAATAATCATCAAACTTGCATATTTCACCATAAAATCCTGTATCTGGCTTGCGAGTGACTCGCCGCTTCTTTAAAGTTCAGCCCCTTATTTTACTTTTTATATCCACTGCCAGACCTTCGTCTGTGAGTGCCTCTTTGTTCGGGAAGCAAACTCAAATGGAACAAACCCATATCAGCTCACTGATCCCCATCGTGATCACCCTTGTACTCGCCCTTGGCACACGCAATGTAGTGATTGGTCTTTTTGCCGGTGTGGCCAGTGGCGTAGTCATGCTCAACGACTGGCGTCATCCACTGGATAATTTTGGCATCCTGGTCAAAGACCACTTAGTCGGGCAACTGACCGACAGCTATAACGCCGGCGTATTGGTGTTGCTGGTCTTTATCGGTGGCTTTGTGGCATTGATGGAGCAGTCTGGCGGCGGCCAGGCCTTTGCCCGCAAGGTCACCCACTGGGTGAGCACCAAATGCCGTGCCCAGGTTGCGGCCTGGCTGGGCGGTATTGTCATTTTCTTTTCCGATCTGGGTACGCCACTGATCGTGGGACCGGTGTTTCGCCCGCTATTCGACAAACTCAAATTATCGCGCCAAAAACTGGCTTTTATTATTGATTCAACGGCTTCGCCTGTGGCCATTTTAGTGCCCTTTATCGGCTGGGGCGTCTACATCATGGGCCTGTTGCAAAAGGAATTTAATGCCCTTGATCTACCTCTTACCGACTGGGAAGCCTTTATTTCGGCTATTCCCTTCCAGTTTTACGCCGTACTGGCAGTGGCCATAGTGCCGTTGATTGCGTACAAAAAGCTGGACTTTGGCCCCATGGCCGAAGCCGAACGCGCCGCCGAACGCGGCGAGCGAGTAAATGGCCCGATTGAACAACAGACCCTGTTCAGCCACAACAATGCCCAGGCTTCTTTTGTGTGGGCCCCCTTGTTAGTAATGGCTGGCGTATTGGCGGCCATGCTGGGGCCCATGGGCTTTCCGTTTGAAAAGGTATCGGGCTCGGTGTTTCGGGCCGCCTTGTCCACCGCCTATTTTATGGCCGCCATGACGCTGATTGCCTTAATGGCTTATTACGGCGTGCGCCGAGTGGCCGACGGCATTGCCGTCTACCTTAAAGGCATGAGCAACATGATGCAGGTGGCGATAGTGCTGATACTGGCATGGACCTTGAGCAGCGTCGGTAAAGATCTGGGAGCCGCCGCCTACATTGCCGAACAGGCTCAGGCCGGTTTCCCTGCCTGGCTGGTACCGGCAGTAGCCTTTCTGTTGTCGGCGGTGATCTCGTTTGCCACTGGCTCTTCCTGGGGGACCTTTGCCATTATGCTGCCTTTGGTGATCCCGACCGCCATTGCCATAGATGCTCCTCTGTATGCCTGCATCGGAGCCGTGCTCTCGGGCGGCCTGTTTGGTGATCACTGCTCGCCGATATCGGAAACCACCATACTGTCGTCTACCGGCTCCGGCTGCGATCAGTTTGAGCACTTCCGCACCCAGCTGCCCTACGCCCTGCTCAACGGCGGTATCGCCCTGGGCGGCTTTGTGGTGGCCGGTTGGGTAGAAAGCCCGCTAATTCTGCTGGCCGCCATTGCCACCCAGCTGGTGCTGGTGATATTGCTGTCCCGGCTACAGAGCACTCGCCTGCTGGCCAAAACCGCATAAAGAAAAATCCCGCCCTCTCGGGCGGGATTTGCCAAGCCGGAAAGATCAGACGGTGCCGTCGGCCATGACATTGACATCATCCGCGGCCGAGCAAAACTGATCCCGGCCACGGTTCTTGGCTGCATACAGGACCTGCTCGGCACTGCTTACCAATGATTCGATACAATTTTGGTGGAAAGGGATTCTCGAAGCCACCCCAAGGCTGATGGTTACCATACCGTAATCGGCCTGTACATTAGGATCTGCAGAGTCCTTACCGCCTGAAACAATCGTTGGGCCTGCACCACCCGATGCAGGCATTCATCGGCAGCCTGATGGCCATATTCATCATTGAATCTCTTGAAGAAATCACTGCCGGTCATGATCAGAGCGAGTGGGCTGTGCTCACGCTGCGCCCGTCGCGACTGGAATTATAGTTGTCGCTCAAAACAACGCCGGTTGGTTATCTGGATGTTAGTGCGAACTTACAGGGCTTTCGGCAGCACGCTGTCGATGGCCTGCAGGGCACAGCCTTCGTCGATGGCCGCACCACCGGCACCGGCCACGCCGATGGCACCAATCACCTGATCACCCACTTTTAACGGCACACCGCCGCCCAGCAGCAACAGCTCATCCAGGGTATTGAGGTTTTCTGACTCCGGGTTATTACGCGCGATGTTGGACAGTTCCCGCGAGGTGGTTTTGGTCGACAGCGAGGTAAAGGCCTTGCGCTGGGCGGCAACCGTATTGTGCGGTCCGATATTGTCATCACGCTGCAGGGCCACCAGGTTACCGCCTCTGTCTACCACGGCCGCTACAGCAGTTCGCCCGTCGGCATGGCAAGCCGCCAGGGTGGCATCCAGCAGTTGATTGGCCAGCGCTAGCGACACATCGGCGCGTTGGGCAACACCACTGTCGGTAGTTAACGCAGGGGCAGCAAAGGCCGGTGCGACACACAGGGCCAGGGCAAGCAGTGAACGGCGAGCGGTAGTGATCATAAAATTCTCCAATGGTTATAAGCAGTTCGGCTAAGTGCCAAGTGGAGTCATGATGCCAGCCCTACCCCGTCAAACTCATTGCCGACGGATTACGGTTTTGTAATGTGGGCTTGCTGTGCTTTCTAAAGGCATAAAGAAGCCGCAGTGCGGTTGTATACATCCTAGGCAGCACAGCCGCCGCCCACGACACGCCATAAACTCATCCCTGAGGGCTCAGAAATGACATCCTTGTCATTTCATGGTGGGTCATCTGCGCTGCCTTCCCCTAAGATCGAGTCGCCTGTAAACATCGCTGTGGATACCGTTAATCACCTTCCATTTTGCAACCCACATTGCTTATAATGCAAAAGATTCATTTGAATTCAATTTTAAGTGCAGCTGCAGGCTGCAAAAATGAACAGATAAGCCACTGACATGATGAGTAAAAACGCACATACGCAGTATTAAAATGTTAGACAATCAATCAACAATGGAGCAGTAAAATGAAAGGTAAAGTTCTTGATTTTAATGAAGAAAGTCGTGCTGGTGTTATTTCAGGAGATGACGGCAATAGATATGCTTTTGCAATAAATGAATGGAAGGGAGCTGCATTACCTAAAGCAGGCAATAAGATTGATTTCTCTGCTAACGGCGGCAATGCAGAAGCTATTTATGTAGAGTAATCAGCTTCAAACGGAGCTTCAAAAAAGATAGCCGCTGCGTTGTTTGCTTTCTTCCTTGGTGCTTTCGGCGCTCATAAATTTTACTTGGGCTACACCAAACAAGGTGTAATTATGCTGCTGGTATTTTTACTTGGGTTTATATTGCTTGGGCTTCCATCAATAGTGATTGGTATAATCGCATTCGTAGAGTTTATTCTTTATCTAGTTAAATCAGATGAAGAATTTGAACAAACTTATATTGTAGGTAGCAAGCCTTGGTTCTAACTTATAGAGTATCACTTTAAAAATTAAAATTTGGCTGCAGCCGTGCCTAGCGCATTGCAGCCAACCATTACTCGGCAAAGGTGGCCAGTGCCGCATCGTATTAACTGAATCTGTTGTCTTTATTACACAATTTTAAAATCAATCATATTCTTACGGGCATAATATTATACCTTCACGCAGGTGAAGATGGCATTACCTGGGGCTTTGTCCCAGAGGAAGATTTTCTTGTAGTCATGTTCAAAGATATGAACCTCAAAGTAGGATGCCAGGGTGTCCAGCAACTCACTAAAGCCGAACGCCGCCGTGTTGAACGCCATGCCCATCAGCCCGCCCCACAGTCACCCATTGTAAATACTGCTCCGGTAAACCGGTTTCATTGTAAACTTCGTAATAACCAACGGCCGATAACGGCAAGAGGGTGAATGTTGATATGAGCGATTCATTCAAACAACCCAATAACCAACACCCCCCCATATCTGATCTTGATACGGTCAGCGCAGATCAATCTGCAGGGACACCAAGCAAGCGTACTCTGCGTCCCTGGCTACTATTTGGCCTGTTGATTGCGCTGATGGTTGTGCTTGCTGTTCGTGATGATCTGCGACAAAACGCCGCCCAGAGCAGTAAGCATGCCGTTCGTTATCTTGCCTTTGATTTGCTGGGCTGGTCACCAAGAGAGGTGTTTATCTGGCGTTTGCGTCTGGCGGGGCTGGCAGACAGCCCGCTGGGGAAAAAATGGATTGGCGCCGTTAAGCGGGCGGGCAAGCAGCCTGTACGCATAGATGCTCAATATCGCACCGATGAGGTTTTTGCAGATAATCAGGTTGAAGCACATGTATACCAAGTCACGCTTGAACGGGGAGAAAAGCTGAAATGGCAGCTATCTCGTCTGGATGCCGCAGACAGTCGCTTTTACGCAAGCCTGGAGCAGCGCATAACTGGTGATCCAGGTTGGACAACCTTGACCGAGCTGGACGCAGGTGGCGCAATCAGCCACAGAACAATATCGCAAACGGGCGATTATCGTATGGTGCTGCAACCGGAGCTGTTTGCCAGCGCAGCGTATTCTCTGGCCATTGCCAAAGGCGGCTCATTGCCGTTTCCGGTAGCAGGTGCATCGCAGCACGATATAGGCGGCCGCTTTGGCGCGCCTCGAGATGGGGGTGCCCGAGAGCATCACGGCGTGGATATATTTGCTAAAAAAGGTACACCGGTGAGAGCCGTCATTAATGGCCATGCCAAAACCGGTACCGGAGGCATTGGCGGCAATCATGTGTGGCTATCGGGCAGTATACTGGGCATTGGCGAAGCCCGCTATTACTACGCTCACCTGGATTCATTCGCAATTGAATCCGGCAGTAGGGTGAACGCAGGAGATATTATTGGATACGTCGGTAACACAGGTAATGCCAAAACCACCCCACCCCATCTTCACTTTGGCATTTACGCGGGCGGCCCGGTTGATCCGGCCCCCTTCCTAAAACCGGAGCCGGTATTGCCTGAACGCTGAACTTGCCTCAATCATCAAAACCCGACTTAATAATCAAATCCTGGCTGGGCTTTTACGCCGGCTTCAAAGGCGTGTTTTACCGATTGAATTTCACTGACGGTGTCGGCCAGTTCGATAATGCTGCGATGACAGCCGCGGCCGGTAATAATGACATGCTGATGTGGCGGGCGATTTTTTAGCGCCGTCAGTACCCGATCCAGATCCAGATAATGATAGGCCACCATGTAGGTCAGCTCATCCAGCAATACGATGTCGATGCTGGGGTCGGCCAGCATTTTTTCGGCCGGTAGCCAGGTCTTCTCGCAGGCGATGATGTCTTGCTCGCGGTTTTGGGTTTCCCAGGTAAACCCTGTGTTCATTACCACAAAGGGCACACCCACTTTTTGCAACAGATTGCGCTCACCGCATTCCCAACCGCCCTTGATAAACTGCACTGCTGCCGCACTCTTGCCGTGCCCAACGGCGCGGGTAAGGGTGCCAAAACCGGCGGTGCTTTTGCCCTTGCCGTTGCCGGTGATCACCATGAGTACGCCTCGCTCATCCTGAGCGCTGGCTACCTTGGCATCCACGGCTTCTTTTACTTTTTGCTGGCGTTGCTGATGGCGCTCGGCTTTTACCTGATCGCGGTTATTGTCATTGGCTTCGCTCATGGGGTTCCTTATTGAATGCAGTGTTGAAGTAATGCTAAGTCGAGATGTTGCTCTAAGGTGTCGGCCAGTCGGTCAAGGTTGGCTTCGCGAATGGCATGTAAATCTTGCGCCTGCTGGCTATGGGGTAAACCCGCCCAGGCCAGTAACTGGTTACAGGCATCCACACCATCAAACAGTCCATGCAGATAGGTACCTAATATCTGCCCGTCGTCCGACAGCATTCCGTCGGCCCTGCCCATGTCGCCTGGCTCGTGATGAGCATCAAGGGGAAACAGCCGTAACGGCGGTTCGCTCCCGTCTAACATTCTGCTCTGACCGCAGTGAATTTCGTAGCCATTAATGTCGCACTGGCTGCCGTTAAGCACCAAGGTGCCGCTCACATTACGCAGTTGCTTTTCGCCTTGCAACTCGGTGATCATCGGCAGATAGCCTAACCCCTGACTGTTACCGGCTGTGCCCTCTATGCCGGTGGGATCGCTAATACATTGCCCCAACATTTGATAACCACCACAAATGCCGAGCAGCTTGCCGCCATAACGCAGATGTTTATCCAGCGCGTGATGCCACCCCTGTTGGCGCAAATGGGCCAAATCGTCACGCACCGCCTTGCTGCCGGGCAAGATAATCAGATCGGCCGCCGGGCAGGCTGTGGCATCGCTACTGCTGTGAACCCAGGTCAATTCCACCCGTGGATGCAGGCGCAGCGGATCCAGATCGGTATGGTTGCTGATGCGCGGCGTGACCAGCACCAATACCTTGAGCGGCTGTGGCTCTGTACTGATTGTCGCGGTCGCGCTGATACCGTCTTCGGCATCCAGTTGCAGATTATCAAGGTAGGGCACCACTCCCAGCACCGGCTTGCCGGTCATCTCTTCCAGCATGCTCAGGCCATTGTTCAGCAAACTGATGTCGCCGCGAAAACGGTTGATGACAAAGCCCTTGATGCGCGCCTGCTCAGACTCGCTCAGCAGCATCAGAGTGCCTACCAACTGGGCAAACACGCCGCCCTTGTCGATGTCGGCCACCAGAATCACCGGGCAGTCGGCGGCTTCGGCAAAGCCCATGTTGGCGATGTCGTTATCACGCAGGTTGATTTCCGCCGGGCTGCCCGCCCCTTCAATCAATATCAGCTGATGCTGGCTGCGCAGTCGCGTAAAAGAGTCCAGCACCGCCGTCAGCATCCGCTGCTTGTACTGTTTGGCTTCGGGGCCAAAAAAGTCTTTTGCCTCCATCACCGACAAGGCCCGCCCTTGCACCACGACTTGCGCCTGGGTGTTGCTTTGGGGCTTGAGCAGTATGGGATTAAAATCGATTCTGGCCGGTAAAAAGCACGCCGCCGCCTGCAACGCCTGGGCACGGCCGATCTCGCCGCCGTCTATGGTCACGGCGCTGTTCAGCGCCATGTTTTGCGGTTTGAATGGCGCCACCTTGACGCCACGCCGGGCGAACAGGCGGCATAGCCCGGCCACCAGAGTGGTTTTGCCGGCATCGGATGCGGTGCCCTGCACCATCAAGGTGCGGGCCTGGCCAGCCAATGGTGGCAAAAATGAGGAGCTCATGAAGATATCCTTGCACTGCACAGGGCAATAGGGAGTCTGGTGCAGCACCCTAGCACAGCCGCAACAAAATGAAAGCGGTTAGCCCTGGCGCTGCAGTGCGGCGCCCAGGGTACGAAAGTAGCGATCAAAGGCGGCATTTATCTGCAGTCGTTGTTCGCCCTGGGGGTACAACCCCAGCTCCGCCTCTTTGGTGGCCTTGGTGCCCTTGACCAGAAAGCCGTTCTTGATGGTGGCATCTTGCACAAACGCTTCAAAGGCGCGGGCACACATCTCTTCGGGCTGGCTGTAATAGAGGGTATTGAGTTGTCGATCGGCCGCCGCTGAAGCGGTGAACAGCGTGCTGGGCTGTTGGCCACTGGCATCCAGCAATATGGTGCTGAAACAGTCGAACAACAGAGTATTCATCGGGTGGGCAACCGGTGGCGCATTATCGAGCCAGGCGCGCGAGGCAAAGGTGCGCGTGCTGGCACCCATTATCGCTTTGCTGGCTATGTAGTGATCAAAGGCATGAAACCACTCATGGGCAATACTGCCAGGCCCGGCGTTTTTGGCCAGCGAAAAACTGCGACTGGCAGGATTATAATGCGCTGATACCCCGGGTCGACCGCCAATGCCATATTGCAGTGACAAACTCCCACGTAACGAGATAAGCGGTTCGGGACCTTGCAGGATCAACATTAAATCGCACAGGGCATCATAAAAAAGCCCGGCCGCGTGTTCACGTTCAGCCCGGGTGACCCAGCGGCCTATTTCGATACTGCAAAAGTCGAAGCGACGTCTGACATGGACAAAGTCAATGTGCTCGCCTGCCCCATGGTCGGGGCCATTACGATAATAGCGAGACCGAGTCTCGCTATTGGATTGTTTGTTGGTCGATATTATTGCCACTTCAGCTGTCACCACTTGTCTAATAGGTTACGCACCCAGCTTAACAGCCAGATGGCAAACTGGTTAGACAATGGTGGCCTTAAGTGAAAGCGACATTCAGGGTCAAGGAGCTCGACGCCCGGTAATCAAACTGATAATGAACAAAATAATCCCCACAACAAAGACCAGTTTTGCCGCCCATGCAGCCGTTCCTGCCATTCCCCCAAAGCCCAAGGCCCCGGCAATGAGTGCGATGACTAAAAATATAATGCCCCAACGAAACATATACTGCTCCTTATCCTGATGGAAAATTGCATCATTCATTATCTTAGCAGACGAAACCTGTCCTACTTTGTTGGATGTTGCTCCCGAGATTCCGGGAGCAAGTGTTCAGTAAAATAATGCTCAGCGATCCAATGTTAGAACATGATCTCTTATTACGACTGTTTAATTTTAAGGTCGTTTTTCACGCTTTGCACGCCATCAACGCTTTTGGCAATTTGCTCGGCCTGGCTGGCCTGTTCCCGGGTTTCCACTTCACCGGTCAGCTGTACCACACCGTTGTGTGTTTCCACCGACACACCGAGTGAAGGCACAACCCCATCGGTCAGCAACTTGGCTTTTACCGCACTGGTGGTGATGGCGTCATCGGCATATTCTGGCAGCGACTGCTCTTCTTCACCTTTTACGATGAGTTTATCGCTAACCGAGGTAACGCCTTCCACTTTGCCTGCCAGCTCAATGGCACCTTTAATTTGCTCCTGGCTGGCAACAAAGCCGGACAAGGTCACCACGCCGCTTTTGGTTTCAACCGAGATATCTCCGCTTTCTATGGCCTCGTTATCCAGCAATTGTGCCTTGACTTTAGTGGTAATAATACTGTCGCCCATAAAGTCGCCGGTTTTATCGGCAGTGCGTTCGGCCAGATTATCAGCCTTGTCGACTGTGCTCTCAACGGCGCTACCCGCCTTGTTAGCCGTATTTTCAACGGCATTACCCGCCTTGTCGGCAGCATGATCCAGTTTATCACCCGTACGTTCGGCCGCATTCTCGGCTTTGGTCGACATCATGCTGGCTTTGTCAGACAGGGTATCCTCTGCGAGCGCAGCGCCACTGGCCAAAGCAGAGCTCAACACAACGGCCATCATCGAATATGAAAATTGAGTCTTTTTCATTTTTCTTTCCTCATGTTGCGATTTGAACATTGGGTTAACAACCTTGCATTTAAAAAGAATATTAACAACCTCTCGCGTTCTGCCCTTTCACTTTTAGACCAGCTTGATAATCACATCAAGTAGTAAAATGCACAAAAACTCTTCCCCCTTTAAATAATAACATCACCCTCAAGAAGACATGCGCACACAAAACAGCCAACAGAAATTAAAAATACAATAAAAATCAACAACCTAAATTAAATGATGGATATTTGCGGAATTACAAATAACGGCATCACCATAAGATAACCAATGCATTTTTTATTTTTTAAGCAATGTTTGGCGTCAGTTTTTGTCAGGTATTAACACTTATTACCCCTATAACCTTAAAAATAGTACACCTATTTTTCTGACAGTGATGTTATATCACAGCAGAGTCAGCGGGTATAAAATATTGCCTGTCGCCAGCCAGCATAAATAACCCTTTATTTATTGCGGAATACATTAGGGTCTGTCGACCTTTCGATATGATTTTTGCAGCAGTTTGTGGTGTCTTTGAATGTCTAGGCTGCATCCCACTCGCCGCGATAAAACGCGTTTAACTCGAACGAAATTTAACCGCGAAAGGTCAGCAGACTCTAACAGCTATCAGAAGACAGGTTTTATCTATTACGATGTCATATAACATCGAGTGAACGACCAGCACCAGGCGGCCAAAGCGCTATGTTTGGATTACAGGATAAGCGCGTGACACTGTTACAGCAGCTCCAGCCAGGATTTGTGACTCAAGTGTATCTCTTATGCAACTACGTAAGATTCAAACAAACCATATCTGTCATAAAACTGTCGCATTGTAATGAAACCGTCATAAAGGCTCGGCATAGTGGCGCCAACTTTGAGATGAGGATGCATGATGAGCCTTCAAACCACCGCCCTGCCCGGCTCCGCTAACGAAAGTAACGTCCAGTCCAGTTGGCTGTCCTGGCTGCTGGTCTCCTTGCTGATTTATGTGCTGCTGGCCGCCGTGGGCGCCATCGGTTCCGGCTTCAAGGCCGCCGCCGGTAGCGATGCCAAATCGCTGTTTGCCTTTGCTTCCAACCCGGGTATCGCGCTGATCGTCGGGGTAGTGGCCACCGCCCTTATCCAGAGTTCCAGCACCGTCACCTCCATTATTGTCGGCATGGTCGCCGGTGGCCTGCCCATTTCCATCGCCATTCCCATGATCATGGGCGCCAATATTGGCACCTCGCTGACCAGCACCCTGGTCAGCCTGGGCCATATTCGCAATGGCGAGGAGTTCAAACGGGCCTTTTCAGCCGCCACCGTGCATGACAGCTTCAACATTCTGGCCGTAGCCATATTGCTGCCGCTTGAGTTGCTGTTTCGTCCGCTCGCCACGGCTTCCGAGTATCTTGCCGGCCTGCTGGTCAGCGACGCCAGCGTCAGCATGAGCGGCATGAACTTCATGAAGGTGCTGCTTGCTCCTGCCTCCGACATACTGAAGGCCAGCGTGGCCTGGCTGCCCGGCATCTGGTCTGGCGTGGCCTTGATTCTGATCGGCATCGGCCTGATCCTGATGGTAGTGACCCAGATTGGCAAGGTACTACGCACCCTGATGGTCGGCCGTGCCATGGACATACTGCATACCGCCGTGGGTCGTGGCCCCGCCTCGGGCATGGCATCGGGCACCCTGATCACCGTGCTGGTGCAGTCGTCTTCCACCACCACCTCATTAATCGTACCCTTGGCCGGCACCGGCGTGTTCACCCTTAAGCAGGTCTATCCCTTTATACTGGGCAGTAACATCGGCACCACCATTACCGCTTTACTGGCGGCCACCGCCATCAGCGGCGCCGCCGCCACGGTGGCGCTGCAAATTGCCCTGGTGCATTTGCTGTTCAATCTGCTGGCGATTGCCGTTATCTATGTGCTGCCCTTCCTGCGTCAGGTTCCGGTGGCGATGGCCGAGACCCTGGCCACCCAGGCCATGCGCAACAAGACTTATGTGGCCGTCTATATAGGGGGGGTATTCTTTGCCCTGCCGTTGATGGTGGTCGGCATCAGTCAGTGGCTGTGAGCCCGGCTCCCTGGCGAGCATAGTGCTGCGCCATCACCGCACACACCATTAACTGGATCTGATGAAATATCATCAGCGGCAGCAAGGCCGGGCCCAGCAGCGGTCCGGCAAACAGTACCTGCGCCATGGGAACACCGGTGGCCATGCTCTTCTTTGAGCCCCCGAAGACAATGGTGATCTGATCTTCACGACTAAAGCCAAAGCTGCGCCCCAGCCAGGCAGTTAACAACAGCACCACGGCCAGCAGTAGACAACACACCCCGGTTAACAGAGTCAGTGCCATGGGCGAGACCGTATGCCACAGGCCTTCGACAACCGAGGCACTCAACGCCGTATACACCACCAGCAGAATAGAGGTTTGATCCAGTCGGCTCAGCTGCTTTTTATGCTTGTCTACCCAGCGGCCGATCAACGGCCGCAGGCTATGGCCCAACACAAACGGCAGCAGTAACTGCATGCTGATGGCACCAATGGAACTCAATGGTGATGAGCCTTCACTGGCATCCACTTGCATCAGCAAAGCCACCAACAAGGGCGTTAATATAATACCCAGGATACTGGAGGCCGAGGCGCTGCAGACTGCGGCGGGTACATTACCTCCGGCCAGGGCAGTAAAGGCAATAGCAGACTGCACCGTGCCCGGCAGCACACACAAAAAC
Organism: Oceanisphaera marina; assembly: GCF_014643915.1. Taxonomy (GTDB): domain Bacteria; phylum Pseudomonadota; class Gammaproteobacteria; order Enterobacterales; family Aeromonadaceae; genus Oceanimonas; species Oceanimonas marina. The sequence goes on along the minus strand of NZ_BMKE01000016.1, from coordinate 33,837 downwards.
AGCACCCCCATGTAGAGCTTTTCTCCCAGCAAGGGCAACAGCAGCGGCTTGGCCGCCAGCCCCAACAAGGGAAACATGACAAAGGTACAGCCGAATACCAGCAGGTGCAGCCGCCAGTGAGTGGCCCCGGCTATAATGGCCTGGCGCGACAACTTGGCGCCATGCATAAAAAACAGCAAGGCAATGGCCGCCACGGTTAGCCCATTAAAAAATTCGGCCCCCTGCCCCTGGGCTGGCAACAAGGTGGCGGTGGCAATCACCGCCAACAAAATCAAGGTAAAATTATCAAACAGCAGCCGCACATAGCCAAACATCCGATTTCTCCGGTCAGATAAAAACCTTACTCTACCCCAGAGTCCAGCTGCAGTTTGTCGGTATTTGGACTGCCAGTATCGCTGAAAGGACATCACGTTTGCGCAGCTGTCAGTTAAAGACTAACATCGCTCACTGCATGATTGCCGCCCTGCAATAGAGGGTTTTACAGCTTGTTAATCGACTACTTGTTCTGCATCATCCCGCCATGAACAGAACGCCATCACTTCAGCAACAGCAGCTGCTCAGCCAGCTAGACGCCCTGAGTACCCTGCCCCGACCGGTGCTGGGTCAGGTGGTGTCTTTACCTAATCACGCCATTGCCACTCCCCATCACCATCCTTGGGCACAACTGTCTTATGCCAAGCAAGGCGTGATCACGGTGGAGACGACGACGGGACACTTTGTGGCACCGCCCACCCGTGCGGTGCTGATTCCACCCGGTGTGGAGCACGGCGTACAGTGCCCACCCCATACGGTGATCCGCAGCCTGTATATCGCCGCCGACCGATTGCCCTGGCAGGAATGCAAGGTGCTGCACATTGATACGCTGTTAAGAGAGCTGATTGTGGCTTTTAGCCTGCTGCCGGAGGAGTACGACGAGCAAGGTGCCGACGGGCGGCTGGTGATGGTATTACTCGACCGGCTAGCCGAAGCCAAGCCCGGTAATTTGGTATTACCCTGGCCACAAGACCACCGATTGACGGCTCTGTGTCGTTATCTCGCCAGCCATCCTGATTGTCGCCATCCCCTGAGATATTTCAGCCATGAACTGGGTATTAGCGATAAAACCCTGAGCCGCGCCTTTCAACGTGAAACGGGTATGAGCTTTCGCCAATGGCGTCAGCGGAGTCGATTACTGGCTGCTCTGCCGCAACTGGAGGCGGGAGATCGTGTCACCGACGTGGCTCTGGCCTGTGGTTACGACAGCCTATCGGCCTTCATTGCCGCTTTTCGTGAGTTTATCGGCCGCACCCCAGGCGATTATCTTCAACAACGGCCTTGAAAGTAGGCATATCAGCATATTTCAGTTAACAACGACCATATTATGGGTATAATCCGCGCCTCGCAGAAGAGAGAAGATTCTTAACTTCCGCCGAAGGCGCAAACTCCCATAAACGCTCAGGCTCATGTACTGCGACAATTCTATTACGCCAACTGGAGAGCGGTGACAACAGCACCCACCGAAGGGGCAAACGGCTCGCCGTGAAACCCTCAGGTACCAAGAACAGCGGGAGGGGCACTTACCACGCAGGGTTTCCTGATGCTTCTCTATATCTATCTGATCGCCATTACCGCCGAAGCCATGTCCGGAGCACTGGCTGCCGGGCGCCGAAATATGGACCTGTTCGGCGTCAGTCTGATAGCCTTTCTGACCGCTCTTGGCGGCGGCACGGTACGCGATGTCATGTTGGGTAACTTTCCCATTGGCTGGACCCAGCATCCGCCCTATATCTATCTCACCATAAGCGCAGGGCTTACCACCATCTTGCTGGCCAGGATCATGCACCACCTGCATCGTTTTTTTTTACTGTTGGATGCCATGGGCCTGATTGCCTTTACTATCATCGGCTGCAATGTGGCCCAGGGGCTCGACTATTCATTGCCTATTGTGGTGATGTCCGGCATTACTACCGGTATTTTCGGCGGTATATTGCGCGATGTATTGTGTAACCGCACACCTCAGGTATTGCGCCACGAACTCTATGCCAGCGTATCGCTGCTGGTGGCGCTGCTCTACCTGTTGCTGCGCGATCTGGGAATAAGCGAAAATATCAACATGCTGGCCTCGTTTGTGGTGGGCCTGAGCATTCGACTGGCCGCGATTCGCTGGCACTGGTCGCTGCCGGTGTTTTCTTACTCGCCGGAACGCTGGCGCAGTTAGTGTCTTTAGACTTTTTCAGCCTGCCCATCTGCTATCTGCTGGTTAGCCGAGTGGCAGTGCCGTGGTGTATTTGATCTGTTCCATGGCGAAGCTGGAGGTAATATCCGACAAGCCTTCCGTGTTGGTAATCAGCTTTTTGTAAAAACAGTCGAACGCCGCAATGTCTGCCACTACTACCCGCAGCATATAGTCCCACTCGCCCGACATTCGATAAAACTCCACCACCTCGTCGAAGGCGGTCACGGTCTCGGCAAACTGCGCCAGCCAACGGCTGTCGTGATGCTGGGTTTTCAGCTGCACGAATACCGACAGTCCCAGCCCCAGTTTGTCTGCATCCAGCAAGGCCACCCGGCCGCGAATATATCCGCCCTGTTCCAGCTTTTTTACCCGCTTCCAGCAGGGGGTAGTAGACAGGTTCACCGCCTCGGCCAGATCTTTCAGTGCCAAAGAGGCGTCCTGCTGCAGTAGCGCCAGTATATGGCGATCGAAAACATCCACTCTTTAAACCCTTGAATGAAGAATAATTTTCCAAAAAATAACACCACTGAGGTAAAGATGGAAAAACTTTTACCTGAATAGAGGGATATAATTCTTACATAATAGAACCGCTTGGTTCTCCCGACTCTTTCAAGCATTGGATGCCAAGATCATGAATAACTGGACCCGCACCGCCCTTAAAACCTTGTCGAGCGATCAGCTGCGCACCTCGGATACTCACCTGTATTTGCTGGATGTGCCTGGCCTAAGCGGTATCGACATTTATCTGAAAGACGAAAGCACCCACCCGACCGGTAGCCTTAAGCACCGACTGGCACGCTCCTTGTTCTTGCACGCCATTTGCAGTGGCAAGATCAACGAAGGCACCCATGTCGTGGAAGCCTCGTCGGGCAGCACGGCCGTATCCGAAGCCTATTTTGCCAAGCTGCTGGGCTTACCCTTCACCGCCGTGATGCCGCGCCACACCACCTGCAAAAAGGTAGAACAGGTGAAGCGCCTGGGCGGCCATTGTCATTTTGTCGATCACGGCGCGCAGGTGTACGCCGAAGCCGAGCGACTGGCGCGGGAATATCGTGGCCATTACATGGATCAGTTCACCTTTGCCGAACGGGCCACCGACTGGCGAGGCAACAACAATATTGCCGAGAGTATCTTTCATCAACTGGCCCAGGAACCGCATCCGATTCCCCACGCCATCGTGATGAGCGCCGGCACCGGCGGCACCTCGGCTACCCTGGGGCGGTACACCCGCTATTTAGGGCTGGATACCAAACTGGTGGTGGTCGATCCGGAACATTCGGTATTTTACGACAGCTATCAAAGTGGCGATGCCAGCCTGATCAGCCAGGCTGGCGGCCGTATTGAAGGGATAGGCCGGCCCCGGGTAGAAGCGTCATTTCTGCCCGAGGTGATCGACGAGATGATCAAGGTGCCGGACGCCGCCAGCATTGCCACCATTCACTGGCTGGAGCATATCCTGGGCCGCAAGGCCGGCGGCTCGACCGGCACCAACCTGTGGGGTGTGCTGCAGCTGGCCAAGCGCATGCAGCAAAACGGCGAGCGCGGCTCCCTGGTGACCCTGATGTGCGACGGTGGCGAACGCTACCTGGATACCTACTACAACCCGCAATGGGTCGCCGAGAATATTGGCGATTTAACACCCTATCGCGAAGAATTGGCGGTGTTTGGATAACACACAGCCGTAAGCCGTAAGAAAAAACACCGCGTCTGTGGATGTGGTGTTTTCCCTTCACTCTTCACTCTTTGCGATTTCCCCCGGGCGCAGCACCAGCATGCAGGGGGTGAGTAGCAGGGTGAGCAAGGTGGCGAAGGTGAGGCCGCCGGCGATGGCACTGGAGAGCTGAGTCCACCACTGGGTGGAAGGCGCACCTATGCCAAGGCTTGGCCCGAGCAAGTCGACGTTAACGCCCAGTACCATGGGCATCAGGCCCAGCACAGTAGTAATGGCGGTCAGCAACACCGGCCGTAGGCGCAGGCAGCCGGTTTCCAGTGCCGCTTCTGTCGGGCTCATGCCCTCGATGCGCAGCTGGTTAAAGGTATCGATCAATACAATATTGTTGTTCACCACTATGCCCGCCAGGGCAATGATGCCCATGCCTACCATGACAATGCCAAACGACTGACCGTTCAACAGCAGACCAATCAAGACGCCGGCGGTCGAGAATACGATGGCCGACAGGACCAGCGCGGTTTGATACAGGCTGTTGAACTGGGTCACCAAGATCAGCGTCATCATAAAAATGGCCACGGCAAAAGCACTCACCAAAAACTGCCCCGCTTCCCGCTGATCGGCATCCTCGCCGGCCACCACCAGATTGACGCCATCGGGCAGGCGGGTTACCTGCTCGCGCAGGGCGTTTAACCGTTCGTCCAGTCGATAACCTTCATCAATATCGGCCTTGATGGTAATGGTGCGCTTGCCGTCGACTCTGTGCAGAGTACCCACTTTGGGCGCCGAGCTGAAGGTTACAAAGTGACTGAGCGGTACCTGACCGCGCTGGGTGTTGAGGGTTAATCGAGCAAGCTGATCGAGGGAGCGAAAATTCACCGGCACCCGCACCCGAATATCGACTTCATCCGTCGCATCTTCCGGTCGATAAGTGGCCAGCTTCAGGCCATTGGTGACCAACTGTACCGCATTGCCCACGCTCAACACATCGGCGCCCAGGCGCGCCGCAGCTTCTCTGTCCACCTTGAGCCGCCACTCTATGCCCGGCAGGCTGCGATCGTCTTCAATGTCGATAAAGCCACCCAGCTCCAACATGGCGGCGCGCAACCGCTCGGTGGCCTGTGCCACGCTCGCCTCACTCTGGCCATTGAGCCTGAGTTCGACCGGCTTGCCACCGCCCGGCCCCATTTGTTGCTGTCTAAAGTCGAGAATGATGCCGGGAATATCGGCAGTAAGCGCCAGCATGGTGTCTTTAATGGCACTCGCCGGACGGCGCGCAAACCAGTCCACAAACTGAAACTGCAACACGCCTATCACGTCGCTGCCCATTTGATTATCGGCCATGGCAAAGCTGCGCGCATACAGGGCCTTAACTTCACTCATGCCCTGCAGCCGCTGCTCGACTTCTTGCAAGATGGCGTCTTTTTCATACACAGATAAATCGCCGCGCGCACGCACCTGCAACTGGGCACTGTCGGGCTCGATGGCGGGGAAGAACTCCACCCCATGGTTGAAGCGGGCATAACCGGCGTACACCAGCGCAATAATCACCAGGGTGCCCACCAGCGTCAGGCCCGGACGTTGCAGCAAGCGGCTGAGCAGGGCGCGATATTGGGCCAAGCCCACCACGGTCACCGGCGTCTTGTTGTGTTGCTGGCGCGTTAGCCCGCCCATGGTGGGTAAAAATATCAGTGCCATGGCGAGAGACGCCAGCAGGCAGATGATCACGGTGGCGGGCAGGTATTTCATAAACTCCCCCACCACGCCGGGCCAGAATAATAACGGCGCAAATACCGCCAGCGTAGTAATGGTGGAGGCAATCACCGGCCAGCTCATACGGTGGGCGGCGTTAATCCACGCCTGCTTGGGAGCCTGGCCCTCGTGCAGATGTCGATCGGCCAACTCAGATACCACTATCGCACCATCCACCAGCATGCCCGCCACCAGGATCAGCGCGAACAGCACGATAATGTTCATGGTAAAGCCAATGGCCCAGATGATCAGAATGCCCGCCAAAAAGGCACCGGGTATGGTCAAGCCCACCATCACCGCCGAGCGCATGCCCATGGTCAGCAAAATCAAAATCAGCACCAGTACCACGGCGGTGAGCACGTTATTCAACAAGTCCGACAACATGGTTTCTACCTGAGTAGATTGATCCATGATGTAGTCGATGGCCACGCCCTCGGGCAGTAACGGTGCCGCTGCTGCCAGCAACTGTTTCACCTGCTCTATGGTGTCGATAATATTGGCACCGGCGCGTTTACTGACTTCCAGCACCACCCCGGGCTGGCCGTTGAGTCGGGCAAAACCGGCGGGATCTTTAAAGGTGCGACGCAAGGTGGCCACGTCGCCAAAGGTCACCACCTTATCGCCATCCACCTTGATCGGCATGCCCAGTACATCGTCCAGATTTTCGATAATGCCCGGTACCTTGATCGCCAGTCGACCCGCGCCCGTGTCCAGGCTGCCGGCGGCCACCAGACGGTTATTGCGCGACACCAGGTTAAACAGCTGGGTGTAATCGATGCCGTAACTGTCGAGCACTTGCGGGTCAACCAGGATTTCCAACACGTCTTCGCGGTCGCCGCCAATGTCGACCTCCAGCACTTCGGCAATGCCTTCAATCTCGTCTTTCAGCCGTCGCGCTGTCATCACCAGCTCGGCCTCGGACAAGGGACCGGACAAGGCCACAGACAGCACCGGAAACAGCGAGACGTTAATTTCGTGAACCTGGGGCTCATCCACTTCTTGAGGGAGCTTGCTGCGGGTGGCGTCGACTTTTTCCCGCACATCCTGCAATGCCTGTTTGGGATCGAAGCCGGCGTCAAACTCCAGCATGACAGACGCATGCCCCTCGCCGGCAGTAGAGGTCATTTTTTTTACCCCCTCAAGAGTGCGCAGCTCCTGTTCCATGGGGCGCACCAGCAGCCGCTCGGCATCTTCCGGGCTAATGCCTTCCAGCCCCATGGACACATACATCATGGGGATAGTCACATCCGGATTGGCTTCTTTGGGAATGGCCTGATATGCGCCGTAGCCACCCAGCAGCAAAAATACAAACGCCATCAGGGTCGCTCGGCTACGATACACGGCCGCATTGATCAGGGCCCTCATGCGCCGGGTTCCTGCAGGCGAATATTGACCGGCTCGCCTTCACTGACAAAGCCGGCACCGCGGGTAATAATGCGCGCCGGGTCGGGTAGCCCACTGATCCAGGCTTCATCCGGGGTAATGCTCAGCAGCTTGACCGCTACCCATTTCATCCGGTTTTGCTCATCCACCAGATGCACACCCAGCCGACCGTTATCGTCCAGCGCCAGCAAGGCAGGCGATACCCGATAAGCCAATTGCGCTGGCAGACGAATATGCAAACCGGCACTGGCTCCGGCAACTCGCCAGCCGTCAGGATTATTCAGCCGGGCTTCCAGGGCATAGCTGCGGGTCTGTGCATCGGCGGCCTGGGCAATAAAGGTCAGCTCACCCGATAGCTCTCGCCCGTCGAGCAGCACGGCGGTGACCGGCAAGCCAAGGGTCAAGTCGGCCACCTGTTGCTGGGGCACGGTGGCCGATAATTTAAGCGCTGAGACATCGACCAGGGTTAACAGATCGTCACCGGCTTGTACGAAACGGCCCTCTTCTACCGGCAAAGCGTCTACGCTGCCGGCAAATGGCGCGGTGATCCGCGTATGGGCCAGCGCCAGCCGAGCGGCGGCCAAGGCGGCTTCGCTGGCTGCTGCTGCCGCCTTTAATGACAGATAATCGGTTTCGGACACCAGCTGGTTACGACGCAACCGCGCCGCGGCATTGACTTCGGCATTACGCAGGGCGAAATCGGCCTTGGCTTGCTCAAGACCGGCGCTGCGGCCATCGTTACTCAGGGTGATCAGTTGCTGATCGGCGGCCACTGGCTGGCCCAAGGCCGGACGCGTTAGCAGAGTGCCGCTCACCTGGGCACGGACACTCAAACTGTGAGCTGGCAACAGCTGCCCCTGCAACAACACCCGGGCTTGATAGGGCTCGGCATGAAACTGGCGTACCTGCACATAAAATGTATCCGCCGGCGCTGACGGGGTCTCAGTCTCGGCAAGGGGTGCCGGCGCGTCGGCGTCTTGAGCCAGATACAGCTCGCCGCGCCATAGCCAGAACAGCAAGACCAGGCATATCAGCAGCAAACCACCCCACTTCTTATGCCGATTAAGCCACCCTTTTGCCCCGTTTACCGCCATGGCCGACCTTCCATATCAAATAGAGTAGAGACTCAGCATAGCAATTCCACCGAAACGGCAACAGCCATAACAGCGATAAGCTATCAGCAGTAAACTATACCTTATCCGATGAACACATGGCGTACCGCGCTCCACATAAAAGCCCCGATCAGCAATGCTGATCGGGGCTTTGTGTTGCGGAATATTAAGGGTTTAATCCAGCTGGCTGCGTAGCCAGTTGAGCACTTCCACGTAGTTCACCGGCAATAGCGACTGCAGCTGATCAAGCGCGACCTTGGTGTCGGCGTGGGAGTCGAGGCTAAAGTTGATGTGCCCGACCTTGCGCCCGGGGCGTACCTCTTTGCCGTACCAGTACAACTCGGCACCGGGCACGGACAACCAGGCATCGTTGCGTTCGGTACCCACCAGATTCACCATGACGCTGGTGTTTTTAACGGTCGGCTGCACCAGCGGCAGCTTGGCCACGGCACGCAAATGAGCTTCAAACTGACTGATATTGGCACCGGCCTGAGTCCAGTGACCGCTGTTGTGTACCCGGGGCGCCAGCTCGTTAATCAATAACCGATCGCCAACACGGAAACACTCCATGGCCATCACACCCACATAGTCCAGGTGATCCATCAACTTGCCCAGCATACGCTCGGCTTCGCTTTGCAAGTGTGCCAGTCGCGCCAGAGGGGCAACCGAGCCCAGCAAAATACCATTCACATGCAAATTCAGCGTGAGTGGGTAAAAGAAGCACTGGCCGTCGGCACCGCGCATACCCACCACCGACATTTCTTCATCAAAGTCGATGGCTTGCTCGGCAATGGCCAGCTCATGCCAGTCGGCCGGCACGGCATCGCGGCCGGGCTCGCGCAGCCAGTGCTGACCGCGACCGTCATAACCGCCAGTGCGGCGCTTTAACAATACTCGCTCGCCCAGTTTTTCATGCAGGGCGTTGGCGTCGGTGTCATTATCCACTAACTGCCAGGGAGCCGTGGCCAGTTCAAGCTCGTCAATCAGGGATTTTTGCGTAAAGCGATCCGCCAGTATCGGAAAGGTCTGCAGGTTGACAAAGGCCGGATGGCTGGCCAACTGACGCGTGGCGGCGGTTTCTGGCCACTGTTCCCGCTCGGCGGTCACCTGTTCGTGCGCCTGCAAAGGAAAGGTGTCTTCAGACTCGATATCGACCGGCTGTACGTCCAGATTCAGCGGCATACCCGCATGCTTGAGCATCTGGCCCAGTTGGCCGGCACCCAGTACCCAAATACGGCTCATGCTTCCTCCCGAGGATCTGGGTTGGCCAGTACGGTCTCGGTTTGCTGCTGGCGAAACGCGTCCAGTCGTTCAGCCAGGGCCGGATCGTTATTGGCCAAAATCTGGCACGCCAGCAGGCCGGCGTTAAAGGCACCTGCTTCGCCAATGGCCAGGGTACCTACCGCCACGCCTTTGGGCATTTGTGCAATAGAAAGCAAGCTGTCCATGCCATTCAGAGCACGGCTTTGTACCGGCACGCCCAGCACGGGCAAACGGGTTTTGGAGGCGACCATGCCGGGTAAGTGCGCCGCACCACCGGCACCGGCAATAATCACTTCAAAACCACGCGACACGGCATCGTGACTAAATTCCATCAGGCGGTCTGGCGTGCGGTGCGCCGACACCACTTCCACTTCATAGGCAACCTGCAGTGTATCCATAATGTGGGCGGCACCCTGCATGGTGGGCCAATCGCTCTTCGAGCCCATGATGACGGCAACTTTTGCTTGCATGACTACTCCTGTTCAACAAGGTTTGAACGTTTTTGCAACGCTGCAAAAACGTTCAGCATTCTGGTGGATCCGGGGGAGCGCGAATTATAGCGAAATGGCGGTTTGGCGGCTAGTCGGGGATGCGCAGAAATGGCAGAAGCTGGACATAACCCTAAGGTAACGCTAAAGTAACCCGCTCACATCAGGGTCTGTTGACCTTTCGCGGTTAAAGTTTGTTCAAGATAAACGCGGTTCATCTCAACCGCAGCAGTGCAAATACTCTCTCGAAAGTTCAACAACGCCTGGTTAAGTTCATGTATACAAAGGAGGTGCAACAGCCATGATGGGTGCCATCGAAGCTTTACCCTGACTCACGACCTTCAGTGTCGTCGACCACACATTACCCGGCTATCGCCAACGTCTCTAGTTATCGTTTTTGCTAAATCGTTTTATTAACGCTATTTACGCGTCCGTTGCCGCCAGCCTGGTCGTCTAACCATTCGCTGCAGTCGCCACTTTTGGTGCCTGTTGTGCGTTTGTCTGTTTACCTGCTTGAGTTTTGTCTACTCGCTTGAGTAATGGAGATGATCTTGGAACTCTATCAATTTTCTACCACCACGGTATTACTACTGCTGGCCGCCTTTTACGGCGGAACCTATTTTTTAACCACCTTTATCAAAAAAGACCAGGAAGACACCGACGCCTTCATGGTCTCCAACCAACGCATCGGCTTTGGCATGGGTGCCGCCAGCATGACCGCCACCTGGATTTGGGCGGCCTCGTTTTATGCTGCGGCGACGTCGGGTTATACCTATGGCATCTCCGGCCCGCTGCATTACGGCTTGTGGGGCGCCTTGATGATTTTGTTCATCTATCCTTTTGGCCGCCGCTTTCGGGCATTGGCCCCCAAGGCGCACACCCTGGGCGAAGTGATCCACGCCCGCCACGGTTCATCCAGCCAGCTGATCCTGGCATTGTCCAACCTGCTGGGCAGTATTATCAGCCTGATGGTGAACTTTACCGCCGCCGGTGCCCTGGTGTCTGTGCTGTCGCCCCTGTCCTTTCAGGCCGGCGTCATGATTGCCGGTGTCGGCGTGCTCAGTTACACCCTCTGGTCTGGCTTTCGTGCCTCGGTACTCACCGACTTTGCCCAGTTGATTGCCTTGATGGCCATTGCCATCGTGATTATTCCGGCCGTGCTGTTTGCCATGGGGGGCCCTGCCACCATGATTGACGGCTTCGACAAGCTGACACTGGAACAGGCCGATTTTTTCTCTTTTGATGCCATCATGTATCAAGGGGCACCCTACTTTGTGGCGGTGCTGGCCTATGCCATTGGTAACCAGACGATTTCGCAGCGATTATTTGCGGTTAACGAAGATCACATCAAACCGACTTTTATTACCGCCACCCTGGGCTACGGGGCCATCGTGGTCGGTTTGGGCATGATTGGGTTAATGGCACTAACGCTGGGTGTTGAACCCCTGAACGGTGACATGAACAACCTGATCCCGCAAATGGTGTCGTCTTATTTGCCGCCGGTGTTTATTGCCCTGTTCTTTATTCTGGTGATCGGCTCTTTGTCGTCGACTGCCGACTCTGACTTGTCGGCACTCTCGGCCATCGTCATGGCCGACGTGTATGGCAAAAATATTGCCAAGGGCAAGGCGTGCCCCAAGCGTATGCTGTTGATTGGCCGCCTGACCATGGTCGCCGCCACCATGATCGGCATTGTACTGGCCAGCTTCTCGCTTGATATTCTGGTGATGCTGGTGTTTGTGGGCGCACTATGGGGAGCCATAGTGTTCCCGGTGATTGCCAGCTGCTTCTGGAATCGGGTGACCAACAAAGCCTTTACCAGTGCCGTGATTGCCGGACTGGTCATGTTCTGTGCCGCTCGATTTGAAGTACTGCCGATGACAGGCATTATTGCCGTGCTGTTTGAACTGTTGGCCAGTGTCGGCGGTGGCGTGGTAATAGGCTTGATGGCGTTTGGCTTTTTGGGCAAGCGCATCGGCTTCTTTGCCGGTATTCTGGCCGGACTGGCCTTGATGTATTTTGCCACCGGCTTCTTGCGTGAATATACCGTGCTGTTGTCGTCTTTGGTGGCCTATGGTGTGAGCACCCTGGTGTGTGTGGGTGTCAGCTTGCTTAGCAAAGAGCACTTCGATTTTGATCTGATTGCTCAGCGAGTGGGTCACTACGACGACCGAGACGAGTTAATTTCTGATATTAAAAAGGGCAAGGGTCGCGCTAAATCTAACCCTGCCCGTCTGGCCAAGGAGTCTTCATGAACGAATTAACATTAGGTGCCTATATTTTAATCTGGCCCGCCCTCACCCTGTGGATTTTGGTAGTGCTGTGCCGCGCGGTATTGAAGGACATGCGTGCCGCGAAAAAGAATAACAGCGAGCTGGTATAACGGCGAACTGAGATGATAGAAAAGGCGAGCCTCTGGCTCGCCTTTTTTGTTCGCTTACAACTGCCAGCACTCACTGTTACGCTCCAGCAATATGCCTTTTTCTCCTCTTCCTTGCTCGGTAATAGCCACTCTACCCTGCTCCACACACAGCACCGTTTGCGCACGGGTGCCGTAGTCCGGGCTTTGAATGAAAATGGACGACAACAAGCTTTCCCACTCCGGCCCCACGCCGGTATTGGGCAACTGTTCGAGTGCGGCTCGCGTGTCGTCATCCAGCAGGCCAAACGCCGAGCCTTCGTGCACCGGGCCGAGTGTGGCCAGCCCCTGTTTGAGCCGCTCAACCTTGGGCCAGGGGGTGTCGAGCATGGCGTTGGATAATCCATACAGCCCCGCCGTCAACTGGCGTGCATCTGCGCCCGGCCGGTTGCCGCCGTAATGCAGCTCGCCCCGGGCCAGATCCCCCACCAGCAGATTGAAACCGGCGTAATCGTCGCCATTTGCCAGCACATACCGCAAATAAGCGGCCGGTGCCTGCTCGCCTGCCAGAAAATCGGCCACCAGCTCGCCTCGGCTGCGCAGGCCCGCTCCAGGACTACCTTCGCGCACATTGGTGAGAGCGGCAAAGCGCCCGGCCCGGCTCAGTCCCAGCCAGGTGCCTCCGGCCTGCAAATCCCGACCGGCCCAGATATAGGCCGCATCCGACCACCAGTCGGCCGCTGCCGTGGGTCGGGCATAAAATTCGTCCCGATTGGCAAGCAGGTGCAAGCGGCGCTGTTCCGGCTCCCAGGAAAAGGCGATAAGACACAAAAGCGGGGCTCCTCACATGAGATAGATAAGGCCATACTTTACTCCCGAGTATCGCGCCAATCCAGTATCAGGGCTGCTGCGGCATGTCATTTCTTACCCGCATAAAGCTGGCAAAACGCGGCAACCCCTGCGCGGTTTCCCCCCGATAGCGATAGGTCACAGTGGTTCCTACCGACGGTGGTTGCAGACGCTGCTGATCGCTGAATCCCGTGCCCAGCCGAAAACGGCGGCCATCTTCTGTTTCCACCAGCAAGGCACCCAGCATGTTCTGGTATTTTCCCTGCCCAGGCAGGTGCGCCAGCACGCGGGCTTCGGCATCCTGAAATCGCTTGAGCTTGAGCAGGTCCGGATTGCGGGCTGGCGAATAGAGGCTGTCGCGGCGGCGCAGCATCACCCCTTCTCCGCCCAAGGATTCCACTTCATCCAGGTAGGCTGCCAGAGCCGCATTATCGGACAACAATCGCTGTTCAATAAGCTCAAGATAGGCAGAGTCGTGACGGGAAAACAGGCGTTTCAGTTGAGTTAATCTTGCCTCGAACGGCAATTCACTGGCGGGAAGATCGAACACCATGAAGCGGATTTGTCGCCACTCGGCCTCGTTGGCTTGATAACGACGAACTGCGGCAGAGAGTTCACTAAAGCGGCCGCGGCCCAGCCACAATTCACCGTCGAGCGGCGTGTCGGGAAAGTTCGCTACAAACCACTCGGGAGCCGAATAGCGATGGCCGTTGCGCGACAGTAACTCGCGCCCGTTCCAATAGGCTCGCACGCCATCCAGCTTTTCGCTGACCCGATACAGACTGGCATCCTGTTGCTGGTAGTCCGCGGCCAACTGCACCGGTGGCGGAGCTATACCCTCGGCGTGCCCAGCACTCGACAACAATACCAACGGCAACCATAACGCTAACCTGCTCATGTACACCCCTCACTGTCTGGCAACAAAAAGGCGGTACAAAAATCAACCGTTAACCACCAAGCATAGCCTCTTTAGGCAGCAACAAGCCTTAAGCTGTAAGCGATCAGCAACCGAAAGAGCAAAGCCTAAGCGCTTTTGGCCACGGAAGAAAAGCGATAACAGCGAAAGCACTATTTTTAGTACACAGAATCCGTAGATAGTCGCCGTATCGACAAGAGACGGTGTGTATCTTGAACTGATCGCTGACAGCTTATCGCTGACGGCTGTGTTTACGGTCTTGGTCCGGCGTCACATTAAGGGGGCGAGCCGCATACCAGCCGGCTATCAACTGCCCCACTTGCAAAGCCAGCAGCAATACCAGCGCCCACTGCCAGTGGCCGTTGATATCACGCATCAGCCCCAGCGAAACAGGACCAAAGGCGGCCAGCAGATAACCAATGCTTTGCGCCATGGCCGACAAGGCGGTCGCTTGTGCGGTATTGCTGGCACGCAGTACAAAAAAGGACAGCGCCAGGCTCAAGGCACTGCCGCAACCTACTCCAATCAAAGATGCCCACAGCAAGGGGGCTGCGGTAGGTTGCCACCAAACACCGGCAATCCCCGTAAATGACACCACAAAGGTTCCCAGTACCAGCAACCGCTGATTGGTCATTTTGGCGGCAAAGATGGGCACCAGCAGGTTAAAGGGAATACTGACCAAATTGATGAGCGCCGTGGCCGTGCCCGCCTCATGGGCATTCAGACCACTTTCCAGCAGTATCTTTGGCAGCCAGGTGGCCATGGAGTAAAAATAGAACGACTGCAGCCCCATATAAAAGGTGATGGACCAGGCAAGCTTGTCTCGCCACAGACTGACTCGTATCGGATTGGCGGGCCGCCCCACGCCTTTTACCCGGATCATGGGTAGCCAGAACAATATACACAACAGAGGAAATACAGCCCACATGGCCACCGGTACCCGCCAGTTATCAAACTGCTCCAACAGGGGAATGGCCAGATAGACCCCAAGGCCGGCACCTGCGCTCAAGGTCACCGAATACAAGCCGGTCATCAGGCCTACTCGGTGTGGAAAAAAAGCCTTTACCAGCCCCGGGATCAATACATTCAGCACCGCAATGGCCGACCCCAGTAACAAGGTGCCCAAGATAACCAGCGCATAGTTATCCACCAGCCGAAGCCCCACGCCCAGGCTGATGACCATGAGCCCGACAATCGATAGCCACTGGGGTGCCCAGCGCCGAGTCAGCCAGGGAACACAAATAGACATGATGCCAAAACAGAGTAACGGCAGCGTGGTCAGCATGCTGAAAGCACTGGCGCTAATATCGAGGGCGGCGCGAATTTCCATGACCAGGGGCCCGACCACCACCAGGCCACCGCGTAAATTGGCGGCCGCCAGCATCAAAGCCACACTGGCCAGCAAGGCAATCACGGGGCGACCGGCAAAGGGCCCGTAGGGCGAACTTGTCGTCATTATCATTCCTTAGGTACGCGATGAAATAAATGGCCAGGGGCGAGAGGATGACGCCTCAGACTAAAAGTCCAGTATGCCAACCATTGTTATTGGCAGCAAAATCAAGGCCGTCCATGGTAGGATCTGTCTGCACAGAGCGCAAATGGTTAAGTCGTCATCTATGACGCCATAGACACCGCCTTTTGCTGGCATTCGGAGCGGGTAGGCGTAATCGCTAACAATGGGGAATGTGATGTTAGATCCAAAACAAATCACTGCTGTTATTTTAGCCGGTGGCGAAGGCCGCCGCATGCAAGGGGCCGATAAGGGACTGCTTGGTTTATGGGATAAACCCTTGGTAGCACATGTGCTGAAACGCCTGACCCCACAGGTTGCCACCGTTATCATCAACGCCAATCGCAATCAGCAACACTATCGGCAATATGCTCCCGTGATCAGCGACAGCCTGGCTGGATTTGCCGGCCCCTTGGCCGGGTTTGAAGCCGGTTTGAGCCACGCCCCCAGCGAATGGGTCTTGTTTGTACCCTGCGACAGCCCCCTGGTGCCCACGGATTTGGCCGAGCGCCTGTGCGCCGCCATTAGTCACCCGGGACAAATTGCCGTGGTTGACGATGGCAGCCGCCTGCATGCCGCCACTGCCCTGCTGCATCAGTCACTACTGCCATCACTCAATGATTACCTGGAAGGCGGCGATCGTAAATTACAGCTGTGGTTTGCCCGGCATGAGGTGCTTACCGTGGATTTCAGCGACCAGGCCGAAGCCTTTACCAACCTGAATACGCCAGAGGCGTTGGCGCAGTTAGAAAAAACCGGTGAAGAGTGAAGTGTAAAGGGTAAGGAGGACGAGATAACACTAAATCGCTTGGTGCGACTTCACCCTCACAATCAAAAAAGGACGCCGAGGCGTCCTTTTTACTTGCTGGCGACAGCAGTATTAAGGCGATTAACCTTTGTACTTGCTGAACACCAGGCTGGCGTTGGTGCCGCCAAAACCAAAGCTGTTGGACATCACTGTGTCCAGTTCGGCTTCTTTATACTCGGTCACGATAGGCAGGTTCTTGGCCTTTTCGTCCAGCTCGGTAATGTTGATGCTGGGCGCAATAAAACCGTGCTCCATCATCAGCAGGGAATACACGGCTTCGTGTACGCCGGCCGCACCCAGCGCATGACCGGTCATGGCCTTGGTGGCGGAGATGAAAGGCGCGTTATCACCAAACAAGTTGTTGATGGCTTCCAGCTCTTTTACATCGCCTACCGGGGTAGAAGTACCGTGGGTGTTGATGTATTGCACAGGTGCCGGAGCAGTGGCCATGGCCTGTTGCATGCAGCGTACTGCGCCTTCGCCAGACGGAGCCACCATGTCGTAGCCGTCTGAAGTCGCGCCGTAGCCGGTAATTTCGGCGTAGATTTTAGCACCACGCTTCAAGGCATGCTCCAGCTCTTCAACCACCACCATGCCGCCACCGCCAGAGATGACAAAGCCGTCACGGCCGGCATCATAGGTACGGGAGGCCAGCTCTGGTGTGTCGTTGTACTTGCTGGACAACGCGCCCATGGCGTCAAACTGCAGTGCCAGCGTCCAATCCACTTCTTCGCCGCCACCGGCGAAAACGATGTCTTGCTTGCCCAGCTGAATTTGCTCAAGGGCATGGCCAATGCAGTGCGCAGAAGTGGCACAGGCCGAGCTGATAGTGTAGTTGATACCCTTGATTTTGAATGGGGTAGCCAGACACGCAGAGGTGGTCGACGACATGGTACGAGGCACCATGTAAGGACCCACGCGGCGTACGCCTTTTTCGCGCAGAATATCGCACGCTTCAATCTGGTTCTTGGATGACGCACCGCCCGAGCCGGCAACCAGGCCAGTACGCTCGTTGGACACCATAGACTCATCCAAGCCAGCATCGGCAATCGCCTGCTCCATGGAAAGATAGGCGAAAGCGGCGGCATCACCCATAAAGCGCATCACTTTACGATCAATATGTTCGGACGGAACCATGTTGATGTTCCCCCAAACATTACTGCGCAACTTATGATCAGCAAACTGCTGGGAAAAGCTAATACCGGAGCGGCCAGCTTTAAGTGAGGCCAAAACCTCTTCCTGATTGTTACCAATGCTGGACACCACACCGATACCGGTAATGACTGCTCTTCTCATCTATCCTTCCTACTGTATTGATTTAGCGCCAATTCTAACCATAAAAAATGGTCAAAGTGGTCTGCTTTCACATAAAATAGCCGCTTTTACGGCCCCGGAGGTTCAGTGTCACCCCACTTCATTACAACCGCGCGTCTGGACTGGAATGACCAGGGCACGCCGGTCGCCGCTGCGTTCGACGATGTCTATTTTTCCAACGACGATGGTCTGGCCGAAAGCCGCTATGTGTTTCTCGGCCAAAATGGCCTGCCTGACCGCTGGTCACAACACGATCGCCCGCTGTTTGTGGTGGCCGAAACCGGCTTTGGCACCGGCCTGAACATGCTGGCCACCTGGCAAGCCTTTATAGACTATCGTCGGCAACATCCGCAAGGTAACACCCAGCGCCTGCACCTGATCAGCGTAGAAAAATTTCCACTCACCCGCGCCGATCTAAAGCAGGCTCTGAGCCAATGGCCAGAGCTTAGCACTTTAAGCGAACGTTTGTTAGCTGAATATCCTGTTGCCGTACCCGGCTGCCACAGGTTGTGGCTGGACGACAATGTGAGCCTGGATCTCTGGCTGGGCGACGTGGCCGAGGTGCTGGTACAGATGGAAACCGGCCTGTCAGGCAAGGTGGATGCCTGGTATCTGGACGGCTTTGCTCCCAGCAAAAATCCCGAGATGTGGACTCCCGAGTTGTTTCAACAACTGGCGCGCCTGGCGCGTAATGGCGCCACCCTGTCGACCTTTACGGCGGCCGGTTTCGTACGTCGTGGTCTGAATGAAGCTGGTTTTAAGGTGTCACGAGTCAAAGGCTTTGGCCGCAAGCGCGAAATGCTGGCAGGAATGCGCAGTTGTGAGCAACGCGCCCCCTACCCGACGCCCTGGTATTGGCGCCAGCCGGGTCGTACTGGCCATACGGTTATAGTGGGTGCGGGCATTGCCGGAGCCACCCTGGCCCATGCGCTAACCCGCCGTGGCCAGCGTGTAACCCTGCTGGAGCAGAATGACGCACCCGCCCAGGGGGCCTCCGGTAATCGTCAGGCGGCGATATATCCCTTGCTCAATGGCGACCATGACACCCTGAGCCAGTTTTTTTTACAGGCCTTTTTATACGGTCGCCGCATGCTGCCAGCCCTGGCCAATCGCCATCGGGTGCATCATGACTGGTGTGGTGTGGTCCAGCTGGCCTATAACGACAAAAGCAGCGCCAAAATCGACAAGCTGCTGGCCAGCTCCTTGACACCCGGTTTGCTGCAGCCGCTAACCGCAGAACAGGTTAATGCGCGCACCGGTATTACCGTCGATTTGCCCGGCATTGAATATCCGTTGGGAGGCTGGATTTGTCCGTTTGAATTAACCGCCGCCCTGCTTGAAGAAGCACAACAAACCGGCTTGCTGCATTGTCGGTATCAAACAAACGTCATGGCGTTGCATCCACAGGATAACCAGTGGCACCTTGAAACCCCGAACGAGGTAATCGTGGCCGACAATGTGGTGTTGGCTAATGGCCATCAAATGACGTCCTGGCCACAAACCCAGTCTCTGGCATTGTCGCCGGTTCGCGGCCAGGTGAACTATCAAGCCACCAGCCCCACCGTCAGCCCACTGAAAACCGTGATTTGCTACGAAGGCTATTTAACACCCGCCTGGCAAGGCAGTCACTGCATTGGCGCCAGTTATGGTCGCAGGCAAACCGCGCTGGATTACAGAGAGCAAGACGAACAGGAAAATCTTAACAAGTTGCTGCGCACCTTGCCGGCGCTTGACGATATGACGCCACAGGCAGGTGCTGGAAGAGTCAGTGTGCGCGCAGCCTGCCGTGATCACTTACCTCTGGTGGGAAGCGCCCCCGACAAGACCGAACAGTTGGCGCAATATCATCAAATGCCGCGCCGTCACCGTGAAGCCTTGCCGTTGCCGGCAGATCATGCGGGTTTGTATGTGCTGTCGGGGTTGGGGTCGCGTGGCCTGTGCTCAGCCCCCTTGCTGGCAGAGTTGATTGCGGCACAGTTGCTGGATGAGCCCTATCCCTTGTCGCAGACGCAGCTGGCCGCCTTGAATCCCAACCGCCACTGGGTAAGAAAACTACTGAAAGGAAAGCCGGTAGAATAAGCTCGGTTGGCCGTAAACGTTATTCGGGGCGAATAAGACCCAGGTGACGTCCGTAGTCGTTTTGTTGCTGAAAGTCTCTTAACAGGGTGCGGGCAATATCCAGCTGATGATAACCCACATTGTCCGCCACCTGCTGCAAATGCTCACAGCTCGGTTGTGGTGCAATACTGAATAACGACTGTTCGAGCCATTCGGCAGACAACAAGGCGCGCTCACGCACCAACCGCTCGTAACCGGTTAATGCCAGACGGTAGTTTTGCCAGGCCGGCGTTTGCGGCCACTCAAGGGGCTCGGTCACGGTGGCGGTCAGCGACACCAGCACCTGGGAGGGCTGACAGCCAGCCTCGGTTTGCTCACCCGATAGCTGCCAGGATAACCGGTAATCCACATCGGCCAGGCTGGGCACGAGGGCGCTGGAGCCATAAATATCCACGGTTTGGCGCGCTTTAAGCACCATTTCATTGGCCATGGCAGGCATCGCCAGCAAGACTATCAAGGCAAACCCAAGCTGTTTCACAATAGCTCTCCGAAATCATATTTGCGCCAGCATCCCATCATTATAGGCGGCAGACCGCATCATTATAAGTAGCTGGTGGCACCAAGTCATTTGAGTCTAAACTTATTTGCTCGGGTTAAGCAGCAAAAAATGCAGTAAAAGCGACAGATGGCCTGACATCCGTCTTTGGCCTCTATATAGTGCAGCACATTGTTAATTGGTTGGAGCGCTGCATGATCACAGCCTACACCCTGGATGGTAAATCTCTCCATATTCAGCTACTCAACCTGGAGAGTGCCGTCCCTCCCAATACCTTGTGGCTGGATATTCACAAACCAGACGAGCAAGAACAGCTGTGGATGAAGCAGCTGTTTGTAGAAGAATTACCAGAGCTCGACGAGCTGGACGACATTGAAGCCTCGGCCCGTTTTTATCGTGATAAAGACGGCCTGCACATACATTCTCTGTTTCCGCAGCGCATGGGCAAAGAAATAGACGGCATCAACGTGCTGTTTACCCTGCGCAAAGACATGCTGATCAGTTTTCGGGAAGATGATCTGGGGCTGATGCGTCTGCTGCGCCACTATATGCGCCACGACCGCCTCGAGGCTAGCAATGCCACCGAGCTGCTGCTGGAAATTTTTCAGCTTAAAATCGAATATATTTCCGACCTCATCGAAGACGGCTACAAAACCCTGGAAGAAACCGCCAAGCAGGTACTGCACGTTAATGACTTGCGCACCACCATGTCGGAGCTGATGCTGCAGGAAGACGGTAACGGTCACATTCGACTGGCGCTGTACGATACGCGACGGGCACTGCGTTTTATCAAACGTGCTTTACGTCAGGTATCGGACGACGAGCAACGCCGCTGGATTGACGAGATGCTGTACGACATTGAATCTCTGCTGCCACATACCCAGTTCTTGTTCGACAAGATAAACTTTCAGCTGGAAGCGGCCATGGGTTTTACCAGCCTGGAGCAGAGCAAGGTGATCAAAATCTTCTCGGTCGCCGCCGTGGTGTTTCTTCCTCCTACCCTGATCGCCAGCATTTATGGAATGAACTTTGAAATCATGCCCGAACTCGGTTTTGATTATGGTTATCCCATGTCGCTGGTGATGATGCTGATGTCGGCCTGTGGCACCTATTATTTCTTTAAACGCAAAGGCTGGTTGTAACTCAAGGAGAGTGCTATGTGGAAAAAACGGATACTGGCCAGTATGGCCGTATTAGTTCTTAGCGGTTGTGACAACAATGAAGTGGGTGATGTTTCTCTGGGCCTGTTCACCACCAAAGACATTAAAATAGAAGTGCTGACCGACCCGCTGGTGCCCGGCGTCACCTGTCACATGTCGAACGTGGTCGCCAACCTGAACCTGGCCGATCCGTCTGATATGTCGATTAGCTGCCGGCAAACCGGCGAGATCACACCGGCCATGATCGCTGGCATCGATCGCTCGAAAAGTGGCGATATCGTATTCAAGAAATCAAAAAGCATTTTCTTGAAAAGCCTGAAAATACGTCGCATCTATGATGAACAGAGCCAGTCTTTGCTGTATCTGGCCTACAGTACCAAGGAAACCAGCGGCAGCTACAAGCACGCCATGTCTACGGTGCCCTTGTGGGGAACCCTGGCATATCGGCAGCCCGGGGAATCCAGTGCCGTCTCTTCGGAATAATGAAACCTGTGTCGAGTAGCACTTTGTGCGCTGGCACTGGCTGAGACCCACTGGGTAGGCGTGAAGTTTGAAGATTGCCTCTTTAAGCACTGTGATTTTTCAGCAACAGCCTGTTTATGCGTACCAAGCTGCAAGGCGTCGACTTTACCGACGCCTCTGACTTCAACATAAATATGTTGGAAAACACAAAAGAGGGGTCCCGATTTTCCCGCCTTGAGGCCTTGAGCCTGCTGTACAGCCTCAACATAGAGCTGGTTGACTGAACTAAAGTATACGCCTTACGCTGCACGCTATCGGTAAAGAAGACGGTGCTTATCTTTTACTGACGGCGTACAGCGGTGCTTTAACTGCGGATCAGTTGTTCGCGCAGCGCATGAATGCGGTCGCGGGTGGCGGCTGCCAGTTCAAACTCCAGATTCTGGGCCTGCGTCACCATGAGTTTTTCCAGCTCGGTGATCTGTTTATCCAGCTCTTTGGCCGTGGGCAGGTGCTCGGGTAGCGCCGTTTTGTCTTTGGCACGCTTGGAGCCAATGCGTTTGGTGCCGTCCAGATCCAGTACATCGGTCACCGCCTTGGTCAGCCCTTTGGGCGTGATGCCGTGCTGCTGGTTAAACTCCTGCTGCAGTTCCCGTCGACGCTCGGTTTCGCCAATGGCCGCGGCCATGGAGCGGGTGACCTTGTCGGCATATAAAATGGCCTTGCCATTGAGGTTACGCGCGGCGCGACCTATGGTCTGAATAAGCGAACGCTCCGAACGCAAGAAGCCTTCTTTATCGGCATCCAGAATCGCCACCAACGACACCTCAGGCATATCCAACCCTTCGCGCAGCAAGTTAATGCCCACCAGCACGTCGAATACCCCCAACCGCAGATCCCGGATGATCTCCATGCGCTCTACAGTGTCGATATCCGAGTGCAGATAGCGCACCTTAAGGCCATGATCGGTTAAATATTCCGACAAGTCTTCGGCCATGCGCTTGGTTAAGGTGGTCACCAATACCCGCTCGTTCACCGCAATCCGCAGTCTGGCCTCCGACAACACATCGTCAACCTGGGTGGCCACCGGGCGCACCTCGATGACAGGGTCAAGCAGGCCTGTAGGACGCACTACCTGCTGGGCCACATCATCACCGGACTTATCCAACTCGTAAGGCCCTGGGGTGGCCGACACAAACACGGTTTGCGGCATCAAGGCTTCAAATTCCTCAAAGCGCATCGGCCGGTTGTCCAGTGCCGAAGGCAGACGAAAACCATATTCCACCAGGGTTTCCTTGCGCGAACGGTCGCCTTTATACATGCCGCCGATTTGCGGCACCGTCACATGGGATTCATCGATGATCAGCAGGCCGTCGCCCGGTAAATAGTCGAACAGCGTGGGTGGTGCCTCGCCTTCGCCACGCCCGGATAAATAGCGCGAATAGTTTTCTATACCCGAGCAATAGCCCAACTCCTGGATCATTTCGATATCAAACTGGGTACGCTGGCTGATGCGTTGCTCTTCCAACAGTTTATTGGCCGACAGCAACTGCGCCTTGCGCTCCTGCAGCTCGACCTTGATATGCTCGACGGCATCCAGCAGCTTTTCACGCGGGGTGACGTAATGGGTTTTAGGATAGATGGTAAAGCGCGCCAGCGTTTGCGATACCCCACCGGTCAGGGGATCAAACAGGCTGAGGCGTTCTATTTCGTCATCGAATAATTCTACCCGCAGCGCCTGGTTGTCGGACTCGGCCGGAAAAATGTCGATCACTTCGCCGCGCACTCGAAAGGTACCGCGCTGAAAGCCCGCATCGTTACGGGTATATTGTAGCTCGGCCAGGCGGCGCAGCATATCGCGCTGGTTAAGCACGTCGCCGGTACGCAAATGCAGCATCATGCTCAAGTAAGACTGGGGATCGCCCAAACCGTAAATGGCCGACACCGAAGCCACAATGATCACGTCGCGCCGCTCCATCAACGCCTTGGTGGCCGACAGGCGCATTTGCTCGATATGATCGTTGATGGAGGCGTCTTTCTCAATAAAGGTATCCGTGGTCGGCACATAAGCTTCGGGCTGATAGTAATCGTAATAAGACACAAAATACTCAACCGAGTTATGAGGAAAATACTCCTTCATCTCGCCATACAGCTGGGCGGCCAGTGTTTTATTGGGCGCCAGTATCATGGTGGGCCGGTTCAGGGTGTTAATCACATTGGCCATGGTAAAGGTTTTGCCCGAGCCGGTGACTCCCAGCAAGGTTTGATGCGCCAGACCCGCATCTATCCCCTCCAGCAGCTGGGCAATCGCCGTTGGCTGATCGCCACCGGGCTCATAGCCGCTGACCAGTTGGAAGTCTTTGCTCATTTTTCAGTCTCCTTTCGTCTCTATCGCCAGTTTACCCCCTGTGAAGCAGTTAAATTAAGCAAAAACTGCCTCAATCGCCCTAAGGACTAAAAATTTGATTTTATCCTTGACCCCTTATGTCGAGCTGCGTATCATCTGCGGCCTCTTCACGAGATTCCCCCTTAGTTCAGTTGGTAGAACGCCGGACTGTTAATCCGTATGTCGCTGGTTCAAGTCCAGCAGGGGGAGCCAATTTAGTTCTATATCTTCAGAGTTATCCACTCCCTCTCTCTTGCTTTAACATAAAAACCCACATTTTGTGCTTTTACTCTAAGTATCGTTATTATCGGTTAGATAATAAACGATAATTTGCTGTGCCTTTTTTAAGCTTCTGATTTTAAAACATTTATTTTTTGGTCAAAAAATTACCGACTTATCTGAGAAGCCTGCCACTACTGGCTTTGCACGGGTTGTGGAGAGGTAACCCACAACCTTATCCACAGAAATAGTGGATAAGTCGTGCCAAGCCTGACTCCAGCTGGCTCGGCGGCATTGTGTATAACCTTCCGCCTTTTCATCCGGTAAAAAAATTGACTTGACTATCAGCCAAAACAACATGCTGTTTAGCTGCACTTACGATGAATTTACAATTAACTGATGAGTTACAGCCAGATCAAGCTGACTTTAGTGCTCTTTTCATCGAGTTGAACCACCATATGCTATGAAGTAATAAAAAAATAAAGGTACTGTGCTTTCTACAACCATCTCTTACGCAACTTTGTTATTGATCCGGCGAAATATGGTAGGCTTGCGGCACTTTATGACGAGAATGTTGCCATGCGTTTAGTCCCCTTTACCCATGCCGCCCAAGTCTGCCACTGGGCAGCCCATTACATTGCCAAGCGGATCACTGCATTTGCTCCCACGGCCGAGCGCCCTTTCGTACTTGGCCTGCCTACCGGCAGTACACCTCTGGCCACCTATCAGGAGCTGATCCGTTTGCATCAGGCAGGCTCGCTGAGCTTTCGCCACGTGGTCACCTTCAATATGGATGAATACATAGGCCTGCCTGCCACTCACCCGCACAGCTATCATCACTTTATGCATGAGCATTTCTTTCAGCATATCGATATTTTGCCGGGCAACATTCATATCCCCAACGGCAATGCCGCCGATATCCATGTTGAATGTCGGCAATATGAAGACGCGATTCGTGAGTGCGGCGGCATTCATCTGTTTATGGGCGGCGTGGGCAGCAATGGGCATATTGCCTTCAACGAGCCGATGACGGCGTTTGACTCCCGTACCCAGGTTGCTACCCTCACCGACATCACTCGGCAGGACAACTCGCGCTTTTTTGATAATGACTTGTCCGAGGTGCCCACTCACGCCATTACCGTTGGGCTGGGCACCTTGCTGGACGCAAAAGAAGTGATGCTGTTGGTCACCGGTAAGCACAAGGCTCAGGCGCTGCGGGCAGCCGTTGAAGGCGAGATCTCGCCGCTGTGGCCCATTTCCTGTTTGAGACTGCATCAACGCAGCATGATAGTGTGCGACCACGCCGCTACAACTGCCCTTAAGCAGATCCCGGATGTTCACGATATCCCGGTCGCCGTCTAATCATCTGAACGAGAGAGGCTGCTCGTGTTTGCATTAACCGAATGTCAGATTTTCAATGGTGAACAATGGCTGCATGACCATGCGGTCATCATCAACCGTGACCGCGTCTGTGCCATCACTCCGCTCGCCAGCCTTGCCCCTGAACTGCCTTGCCATGCCCTGAATGGTGCCCTGCTAAGCGCCGGTTTTATTGACCTGCAATTAAATGGCTGCGGTGGCGTCATGTTCAACAGCGACATCAGCGAGGCGACGCTGGCGACCATGCAACGCACTAACCTGGCCTCCGGCACCACCAGCTTTTTGCCGACCTTGATCACCTCGCCCGACGCAGATATGAAACGGGCCGTGGCCGTGACGCAAGCCTACATGGCAAAACATGCCCATCAGGTATTGGGGCTGCATCTGGAAGGCCCTTATACCAATATCAAGCGTAAAGGCATTCATCCGGGCCAACAGATCCGCGTCTTGGACGAGCCCATGCTGGCGTTTTTGTGCCAGCATGCCAACGTGATTGCCAAAATCACTCTGGCACCCGAATGTAATCATTTACAGCACATTCGTCGCTTGAAGGCGGCGGGCATCATGGTCGCCCTGGGACACACAGCGGCCAGTTATGATGAAGCCATGCAAGGCATTGCCGCCGGTATAGGCTTTGCGACTCATCTTTACAATGCCATGACGCCCACCGGCAACGGCCGAGAACCCGGGGTGGTCGGCGCCATATACGACAGCCCAGATATTTATGCCGGTATTATTGCCGATGGGGTTCATGTACACGACGCCAACATACGTCTGGCGCACAAGGTACTGGGTGCACGGCTGTGCTTGGTCACCGACGCCACGGCCGCCGCCGGTGCCGGCCCCGAACTGACGCAGTTCAACTTTTGCGGTACCCGTGTGCTGATACAAAACGGCCAATGCGTAGATGAGCAAGGCACTCTGGGCGGCTCGTCTCTGACCATGATTGCCGGCGTACGCAATCTGGTTGAACGTATCGGCCTGCCGCTATCGGAAGCGCTGCGCATGGCCAGCCTGTATCCGGCACGAGCCATGGGTAAAGATCAGGAGCTGGGCTCGATTGCCGTGGGCAAAGTCGCCAATTTAGTGGTATTGAACGAAGATTTAACCGTTAGAAACACCTTGGTAAACGGTCAATTCAGTGAGTAGCAAAACCCTCATCTTAATCATGCGAACAGGTTAGCGTTATGAATAAACTGGTATACAGCACAGACCCCGATTGGCAAGACTCTCAAGCTTCCGCCCCTGGGCAAGACAGCCTGTTTCCCGACGACGGCGTTGTCAGGCTGCGCCGCGAAACCAAGGGCCGCAAGGGTGCCGGAGTCATTTGTATTTATGGCGTGCCCGGCCAGGACGTAGGCGCGCTCGCCAAACAGCTGAAAAAGCAGCTGGGCACCGGCGGCGCCATCAAGAAAGGGGTGATCGAGATCCAGGGCGATCGCCTGGCACAGGTGCAAGCTCTGCTCGTCAAGGCCGGACTCAAGGTAAAGCAGGTGGGAGGCTGACTTCCCTGGCGCTCAGAGTATTGCCGACGCTAACACTCTACAGCTTGCAGTAACTCAATCGCGGTATTCTGGATCTGTTCCAGCAACGCTTGCTGTGCCGCCACCGGCGCTTCTCCGGCCCGGCGTAACACGTAGAGCGTAACGCCGAGCCTGGGCTCCAACGGGCGCACTTGTATATCGCCCGAAGGGCCCATCAAGGCAGTAAAAGGGTCCACCAATGCCAGGCCCTGCCCTGCCGCCACCATCTGGCGCGCCAATTGATAGGTTTGTACCCGCGTCATCATGTTCACCGCAGGCTTCAGTTCCTGTAAATGGCTGTTCAGCAAGGCGCCCAGGCCATCTCGGCCATCCAGCCCTATCAGGCTGAGACCGGCCAGACATTGCAGGCGCAATGGGCGATGGCTGTCGGTCTCGGGCCACCAGCCGGCAGGAGCGATCGCCATCAAGCGGCTCTCCGCCAACGCCTCAACCTGCAAACTGGGGTGCTCGACCCGTGTCAGTGTCAGGCCGATGTCCGCATCCTGCAGCAGCAAGGCCTGTATCATTTCGCGGGTATGCTGAGTGGCCAGCTCGCACTCGGTGTCGGTATACTGTAACCGCCATTGTCCCAGCGCTTTGGGTAACACGCTTTGTGCCAGCGTAGGCGTGCATATCAAACGCAGTCGAGTGGCGTTGGCACGACGCAGGTTGGCAGCCAGGCGCCGCAGGTTTTGCAAGTCTGACGAAAGTTGCTCGGTGGGGGCTTGCAACATCAAGGCTTCGGCTGTGGGCTGCAACTTGCCGCGCACACGATGAAACAGGGCAAATCCCAACTGCTGTTCGGCATGCTGCAAACTCTTGCTGACGGCCGGTTGTGAAATATGCAATAGCTCGGCCGCCGCCGTTAAACTGCCGGTTTGTAAAATGGCTTGAAACAACTCGATATGACGTAATCGCATTCACTCTCTCCTGACACAGGTATAACCTGTGGTTATACCTGTGTCTTATCTTTTCATTGTTCGTTTGACACCACAATACCTATGCTGAGGCCATTGCGTTTTACAGGAGACCGGCATGCGCGTCGCGATTATTGGCGGTGGGGTCATTGGCTTGACCACCGCCTTTGCACTGATTAATAAAGGCCATCAAGTAGACTTGTTCGAACAGCATGACGCCGTGGGCATGGCCACCAGTTTTGCCAATGGCGGCCAGCTCAGCTATCGCTATGTGTCTCCGTTGGCCGATGCCGGCGTGCCCTGGCAAGCGCTGGGCTGGATGTTCAAAAAAGACTCACCACTTCGCTTTCGACCCCGGATGAGCATAAGTCAATGGCACTGGTGTCTGGACTTTTTGCTCGCCTGTCGTGCCAGCGTCAATCAGACCAATACCGCCCATTTATTACGTCTGGCACTGCACAGTCAGGCGGTGCTGCATGACTGGCAGGCGCGCTTTGGGCTAAAAGACTTTGCCTGGCGCGCCAATGGCAAGCTGGTGATTTATCGCGATGGCAGCCATTTCAGCCATGCCGCCAGTAAAATAACCGAGCCCTCTTCCCAGAAAGTGCTGACGGCCCGACAGTGTGTCAATGCCGAGCCATCCCTGGTCGATCTGGCGCCACAGTTACAGGGCGGCATCTTTTCTGCTGGTGATGAAGTGGGTGACTGCCATTTGTTTTGTC
This sequence comes from Oceanisphaera marina, assembly GCF_014643915.1. Taxonomy (GTDB): domain Bacteria; phylum Pseudomonadota; class Gammaproteobacteria; order Enterobacterales; family Aeromonadaceae; genus Oceanimonas; species Oceanimonas marina. Next base: position 4,819 of record NZ_BMKE01000016.1, on the reverse strand, counting down.
GGCAACTGTTGCAGCAGCTGAATGCCCATCCGCATTTCAGGTTGCACACCAGCACGAGCGTGCAAAAACTGGTGGTAGAAAACGGACAGGTGCGCGGGTTGGTACTGAATAATGACGAAGTGGCTGTCGATCATCTGGTGGTGGCTGCCGGCATGGGCAGCCTGGGCCTGTTGAACTCGGTGGGAGTCAAGGTGCCGCTGTATCCGTTAAAGGGCTATAGCCTGACCTTACCGGTTCAGGACAACGCCAGTGTGCCGCAGACCAATGTTACCGATTACGATCGTAAAATTGTCTATGCGCGCCTCGGTGAGCAGTTACGCGTGGCCGCCATGGTCGATATTGGCAATGCCAGCACCGAACTGGATGCCGGTAGAATTGCCTCGCTGCGCCAACAGGCTCAAGCCAGCTTTCCCAGAGCGGGGGATTATCAACAGGCTGAAGCCTGGGCGGGACTAAGACCCACCACTCCACAGGGCACTCCTTTACTGGGCAAAAGCGGCATCAAGAATCTGTGGCTCAATCTCGGCCATGGCAGCCTAGGGTTCACCCTGGCCTGTGGCAGTGCTGCCAGCCTGGCAAATGTGATCGATAATGAGCCATCCGAGATTGCATTAACCGGTTTACAGCTGTCCGACTGATTATTTTTATGCGCGCCGTCTCGGTTACCAACATTTTATTAGCAAAAGGATCAGGATTACATTAACGTATTCGGCTCATATGACTACACATTAAACAATGTTTGGTACATAGATGCAGTGTCGATGTTATTTGGAAAATAACCCAAAGAGATGAATGGAGAATCATAACATGATCAAGCTAATGACTGGCGCCATGACCGCCCTGTTGCTGAGCACTCAAGTAAGTGCAGAAGCCCGTTATGTGACCATAGGAACCGGTGGACAGACCGGGGTTTATTATACTGCGGGACAATCCGTGTGCCGTTTCCTTAATCGCGGTGCCGAAGAGCATGACATCAAGTGTAATGCACCTTCATCGGCGGGTAGCGTAGGCAACATCGTTGCCCTGCAAAATAAAGATTATGACTTTGGTTTTATTCAATCGGATCACCAGTTCAAGGCCCTGGAGGGTCAGGCACCTTTCGATGAAAAGCCGGTAAAAAACCTGCGTGCCGTGTTCTCGTTGCAAAGCGAAATACTGACGGTAGTGGTGCGTAACGACAGCAATATCGACACTCTGGAAGACCTGAAAGGCAAGCGCGTCAACATTGGCGTTCCCGGCTCTGGCAGCCGCGATACCTTTGAAGAGCTGATGAAAGCCAACGACTGGGATAAGGAGACCTTCTCCCTGGCCGCCGAACTCAAGCCTGCCGAAATGGCCGCCGCATTGGGCGATAACAACCTGGATGCCATCACCTATGTGGTCGGTCACCCCAGCGGCGCCATTCAAGAAGCGCTGACGACCGCCGATGCCAAGCTGATCCCGGTCACAGGCCCAGGCGTCGACAAACTGCTGGAACAAGCCAGCTACTTTACTCGTGCCGATATTCCTGCCGGTTTATACCCGGGTGTTGATAAGCCGATTCCTTCCATGGGCGGCAAAGCGGTGCTGGCAACCACCGAAGAAACCGACCCTGAAGTGGTATATCAGCTGGTTAAATCGGTATTTGATAACCTGGATCGCTTCAAGCGCCTGCACCCGGCGTTTGCCGACCTGAAAGCCGAAGACATGATCAGTGCCGGTATTACCGCACCACTGCATGAAGGCGCCAAGCGTTACTACAAAGAGAAAGGCTGGTTATAACAGTCTGCTACCTTCAGTAGAGACAATGAGATAATCGCTATCAGGCTTTCTGCCTAACTGATGTATTCTTATCATAAACCAAACCTCTTCTGTTTCATCAGAAGAGGTTTGGTCTTCTCTATTGCAACACCAGGATAGGATACACCCTATGTCAGAAAAAAAACTCTCCGTAGAAGAGCTGATTGCCCAGGATGTGGGTGCGCGGACTCCCAGTGGCGTTATCGCCAGGGTGAGCGCGGGCCTGGCTCTGCTATGGTCCCTGTTCCAGCTCTGGATTGCTTCGCCCCTCCCCTTCCTGCTGGGTGTGGGCGTGCTCAACAGTACGGAAACCCGCTCCATTCATTTAGCCTTTGCCCTGATGCTGGCTTTTTTGGTGTTTCCGGCCTTTAAATCGTCCCCCCGCGATCGCGTTCCCTTCATCGATATTGCCCTTGGCTTGATTGCTGCAGCCAGTGCGGCCTATCTGTTTATTTTTTATCAGGAACTGTCGCAGCGTCCTGGTAGTTTAACCACCGCCGATCTTGTTACCGCCTGCGTGGGTATTACGCTGTTGCTGGAGGCGACGCGTCGTGCCCTGGGCCCCCCGCTGGCCATTATTGCCCTGGTCTTTCTGGCCTACAGCCTGGCCGGCCCTTATATGCCGAGCCTGTTGGCGCACCGCGGCGTTACCTTCAGCGCGCTGGCCAATCACCAGTGGATTACCACCGAAGGCGTGTTTGGCATAGCGCTGGGCGTATCGACCAGCTTTGTATTCCTGTTTGTACTGTTTGGCGCCCTGCTGGAACGCGCCGGTGCCGGCCATTACTTTATTCAGCTGGCCTTCAGCTTGCTGGGTCATTTGCGCGGTGGCCCGGCCAAGGCCGCCGTGGTCGCCTCCGGTCTGACCGGCATGATCTCGGGTTCATCCATTGCCAACGTAGTCACCACGGGCACCTTTACCATTCCCATGATGAAGCGCACCGGATTTTCTGCCGAAAAGGCCGGCGCCGTTGAAGTGGCCTCGTCGGTTAACGGCCAGATCATGCCGCCGGTGATGGGGGCCGCCGCTTTCTTGATGGTTGAGTACATCGGCATGCCCTATGTAGAAATCATCAAGCATGCCTTCTTGCCGGCCGCCATTTCTTACATTGCCTTGCTCTATATTGTGCACCTGGAGTCGCTTAAATTGGGTTTACAGCCCATAGGCGGCCATCAGCCCAAGCCGTGGCTGCGTCGCCTGACCGGCTTTGCCTTCGGCGCGGCCCTGATCAGTGGCTTGTCACTGGCGGTTTATTACGGACTGGGCTGGCTAAAACCCGTGCTGGGCGACTACGTGCTGGAAGGCGTAGGCGTACTGTTGGCGATTGCCTACCTGGGGTTGTTGAAAGTAGCCGCCAGCGTAGCACCGCTGCCACCGGAAGACCCCAATGCGCCGCTCGACTCACTGCCCCAAACCCGTGCCGTACTTTTGTCTGGCCTGCATTTCCTGCTGCCGGTCGTGGTACTGGTCTGGTGCTTGATGGTAGAACGTTTATCACCCGGCTTGTCTGCCTTCTGGGGCAGCATGATGCTGGTGTTTATTCTGCTCACCCAACGCCCGCTACTGAGCTGGATGCGTACCGACGGTCAACATGATCATGGCACCTTCATAGACGGTCTGGTCGACTTGCGTGAAGGCTTGCTGGCCGGTGCCCGCAACATGATTGGTATCGGTATTGCCACCGCCGCCGCCGGCCTGATTGTAGGTGCGGTCTCGCAAACCGGGGTCGGTCTGGTATTGGCCGATCTGGTTGAGTTGCTGTCGATGGGCAATTTATTGCTGATGCTGGTACTGATTGCCGTGTTCAGCCTCATTCTGGGCATGGGCTTGCCCACTACCGCCAACTACATAGTGGTGTCCAGCCTGCTGGCGCCTGTGGTGGTCACCCTGGGCCAGCAAAACGGCCTGATAGTGCCACTGATCGCCGTACACCTGTTTGTGTTCTACTTTGGCATTATGGCAGACGTCACGCCGCCGGTGGGCCTGGCGTCGTTTGCCGCCGCGGCCGTGTCCAAGGGCGATCCGATAAAAACCGGTCTTACCGCGTTTTATTACAGCCTGCGTACCGCCGCCCTGCCTTTCCTGTTCATCTTCAACACCGACTTGCTGCTGATTGATGTGGGTTTCTGGCATGGCATAGTGATCTTTATCATTTCCACCGCCGCCATGCTGATCTTCGCCGCCGGTACCCAGGGCTTCTTCCTGGTACGCAGTCGCTGGTATGAAGGAGTCTTGTTGCTGTTGGTGGCCTTTACCTTGTTCCGCCCAGGGTTCTGGATGGATATGCTGCACGACCCTTATCGTGACGTCGCACCGACCCAGCTGGAGCAGGTAATAGGCGATGTGGATGCAGAAAGCCAGCTGCGCCTGCGCATCAAGGGAATAGATGCGGTAGGTGAGACACAGGAGTTCAGCATGCTACTGCCGGTTCCGGCAGGTGACAGCGGTGCCGAACGTCTGCAAAAGCTGGGCCTGACGCTGTATGAAGAAGATGGCAAGGTATTGATCGACAGCGTGGCTTTCAACAGCCTGGCTGCCGATGCGGGACTCGACTTTGACCAGGAAATCGTGCTGGTCAGAGCCCCCACCGAACGCTGGCTTAAAGAGCTGATGTGGTTCCCCGGCTTCCTGATACTGGCATTGGTGGTATGGCTGCAACGCCGCCGCCAGCCAGCTGAAGGGATCAAACCGCCGCTCACCGCGACCAGCTGATACAGATAAACCGTGAACAAAAAGCCCCGGCCTCACCGCCGGGGCTTTTTTTGGTGCCGTTAACGTCGTGATACAGACAGCAGTAAACAAAAAATATGCGTCTGTGATACTTCGTAAAGATTGTGATCGCAGGAGTCATACCAAACAGATTAAATAGCAGATCTATTTTCTTGCTCTATAAAAGTCGGACCAAGGGCCTCCTCCACCGACACGCTGCAGGCACATATATGGACACCTCGCTTTCTGCAAGTGGGGTTTCTGTTATTTTGGGTAATCAGGATAAAACTGCATACGTATATTCGGCCTGTTTTGATGAGCAAATTTTGT